>NZ_JBIORY010000001.1:0-215000 GCF_051714505.1 Enterococcus sp. AZ129
ATGCCCGACGTGGAAAGTTTTTGGCATAGCCTTGAAGAAGCCTATCAAGCGATTTTGTCGGCGCCAAGTTTTGATGCTTGGATTAAAACCACACGCCCTTTGAAATTAGACAACAATCAATTGTGGCTAGAAGTCCCTTCTGCAGTTCATCGTGATTACTGGGAAAAAAATCTTTCGGCAAAAATTGTCGAAACTGGATTTAAATTGACCGGTGCAGAAGTGATGCCCCATTTTGTTGTTGCCGATGAAAAAGACGCAGCACTGGCACAAGAACTCGAAGAACCTGCCGAAGAAGAAGTTGTTTTTAGTGAACAAAGTAAAAAAGCGATGCTTAATCCTAAGTACACTTTCGACACCTTCGTTATTGGTAAAGGAAACCAAATGGCGCACGCTGCAGCGCTTGTTGTTGCCGAGGATCCTGGTTCGATTTACAATCCCCTTTTCTTCTATGGTGGTGTAGGGTTAGGGAAAACCCATTTGATGCATGCTATTGGTCATCAAATGTTAGTGAATCAACCAGATGCCAAAGTCAAATATGTTAGTAGCGAAACGTTTACGAATGAATTTATCAACTCAATTCAAACAAAGACATCCGAACAATTTCGGAAAGAATATCGCAATGTTGACTTATTATTAGTCGATGATATTCAATTTTTGGCGGAAAAAGAAGCAACATTGGAAGAATTTTTCCATACCTTCAACGATCTTTACAATGAAAATAAACAAATTGTTTTAACAAGTGATCGCCCGCCGAATGATATTCCAAAATTACCTGAACGATTAGTTTCTCGCTTTGCTTGGGGTTTGTCTGTCGATATCACCCCGCCTGATTTAGAAACACGGATTGCAATTTTGCGCAAAAAAGCAGATGCCGAGCGTTTAGAAATTCCGGATGATACACTAAGTTATATCGCTGGTCAAATTGATTCCAACATCCGTGAATTAGAGGGTGCTTTGGTCCGTGTTCAAGCCTTTGCAACTATTAATGGAGAAGATATTACCACTAGTTTAGCGGCGGACGCCTTGAAATCTCTAAAATCAGTTGGTAGTAAAAATCAATTGTCCATCTTACAAATTCAAGAAGAAGTATCCAAATATTATCATGTGCCTCTTAAAGATTTAAAAGGGAAAAAACGGGTGAAAACAATTGTGGTTCCTCGTCAAATCTCAATGTATCTTGCTAGAGAAATGACCGACAATTCCTTGCCAAAAATTGGTGCCGAATTTGGCGGCAAAGATCATACAACGGTGATTCATGCGCACGAAAAGATTCAGCAATTATTGGAAAAAGATCCAGCGATTCAAAAAGAAGTCAGTGAAATTAAAAATTTATTGAACTCTTAGGATGTGGAAAACTAAACAAAAAAGAACAAAGTTATCCACAACTTATGCACAAGTGGATAACTTAGTAAAATCAATGCTCTTTTGACTTTTCCACAGAATCAACATGCCCTATTACTTTTATTATTTATTTATATATAATATACAAAACAGTGGCGTACAAAATTAGAACGTATTGAAAATACTTAAAAAGGAGTTTACATTATGAAATTAACGGTCAAACGAAGTGTCTTTTTACAAGAATTACAAACTGTTCAACGAGCAATTTCTTCTAAAACAACGATTCCAATCTTAACAGGTGTTAAAATTGTGTTATCAGAAGATGGCTTATCACTTACTGGGAGTAACGCGGATATTTCAATTGAAAGTTTTTTAAGTAAAGACGATGAAAAAGCTCAAATGACCATTGAACGCACAGGTAGCATCGTTTTACAATCTCGTTTCTTTGGCGAAATTATTCGTAAATTACCAGAAGATATGTTCACAATGGAAGTTCTAGATAACAATCAAGTTGCAATTACTTCAGGAAAAGCTGATTTTACGGTTAATGGATTAGATGCTGACAATTATCCGCACTTACCAGTAATTGATACTCAAAACCAAATGAAATTACCTGTTCATTTATTGACAAAAATTATTAGTGAAACAGGTTTTGCTGTCTCGATGCACGAAAGTCGTCCAATTTTAACTGGGGTTCACTTTATTTTAGAAAATCAAAAATTACTTGCCGTTGCGACAGATTCACATCGTTTAAGTCAACGTGTGATCCCGACAGAACAAGCAGTAGAAGACTTTAACATTGTAATTCCAGGAAAAAGTTTAACTGAACTTTCTCGTTCATTAACCAATGAAGAAGAAATGGTTGAAATCAGCATTATGGAAAACCAAGTGCTATTTAAAACAGAAACAATGTACTTCTATTCTCGTTTGTTAGAAGGAAATTATCCTGATACCAACCGTTTAATTCCAACTAGCCATAACACGCAAATTGAATTTTATGTACCAGAATTGCTTTCAGCAATCGAACGTGCCTCTTTACTTTCTCATGAAGGACGTAACAATATTGTTCGCCTTTCAATTTCACCAGACTCTGTTGTTTTATATGGAAATTCACCTGAAATTGGAAAAGTCGAAGAAGCTTTAAACTATGAAAATGTTTCTGGTGAAGCGTTGGATATTTCTTTCAACCCAGATTATATGAAAGATGCGTTGCGAGCGTTTGGCGATATGAATATTACCGTGAAATTCCTTTCTCCAATTCGTCCGTTTACATTGGAGCCAACCGAAACAGAACTAGATTTCATTCAACTAATTACACCGGTTCGTACAAATTAATCATGTTTAAAAAAGACCTTCGGAAAATCACTATGATCGCCGAAGGTTCTTTTTTGTCGTCTGTTTAAAGCCGATAAACGCTGCTAGATAAGCTTTTTATAACTAGAATAGCTTTTACGCTAATATAATTGTGAATGTTTGAACTATCGTTTGACGAATAAATTCTGCCTTTTTTTTCGTGGATAAAGAAAAAAGCCCTTTAATTTTTCGTTTAAGGGCTGTTCATTTTTTTATGAATATTTCCTAGTGAAAGAAGTTTACGTTGCTTAAAACGACGCTCAGACCTCTACAAGCTACTTTTCTTCATTGCGCGCCCTCTTCGTTTGTCTTTGAGTTACCCCTAATTGTTTTTTAGTTAAACGCTACTCGTCATTTCTGCCAAATCAGGCCCCTTTTTTCTCAAGAAAATATCAATTTCCGTTTTAAAATGCTTTTTAAGAGTTTTTTTATCCTAATAATATTTTCGGTCATTTAGAATTAAAATTGCTTAGAATGAAAATTAGACAGATAAATTTGTTTTCTCTTATGAAAAAGGGTATAATATATATGAGAACGTATTAGAAAAAAGAGGGATGCACATTGAAAAAAACGTTTGTTTTAGCAACTGAGTATATAACGCTTGGTCAGTTTCTTAAAGAAATCAACGTCATTGGTAGTGGCGGCCAAGCCAAATGGTATTTGGCAGACAATAGCGTGTTTGTTGATGGCGAGTTGGAAAATCGTCGCGGACGGAAACTTTATGCGGGCATGATGATTGAGATACCTGAAGAAGGTACTTTTTTTATGGTGAAAAACGGAAACGAGTCCGACGATGCGGCTGAATGAGCTGACACTTCAGCATTATCGTAATTATGAAACAGTCAGCTTAGATTTTCCAAAAACGTTAAATCTTTTTTTAGGCGAAAACGCCCAAGGAAAAACCAACTTGTTAGAAAGCATTTATGTTCTAGCAATGACACGAAGTCATCGAACCAGCAATGAAAAAGAATTAATTGGCTGGGAGCAAGCAGCAGCTAAAATTAGCGGCGTGGTTGAAAAAAAGACAGGCACCGTACCGTTGGAAATTTTAATTTCCAACAAAGGACGTAAAACCAAGGTTAACCACATTGAGCAAAAAAGGCTCAGTGCGTACATTGGGCAACTGAATGTTATTTTATTTGCCCCAGAAGATTTATCTTTGGTGAAAGGCTCACCTCAAGTCCGCCGGAAATTTATTGACATGGAACTCGGACAAGTGAGTCCTATTTATCTTTATGATCTTGTCCAATATCAGTCTGTTTTAAAGCAACGGAACCAATACCTAAAACAACTAGCTGAAAAGAAACAAACAGATACTGTTTATCTGGATATTTTGACAGAGCAGCTAGCTGAATTTGGCGGGAAAGTTCTATACGCTCGGTTAGGTTTTCTTAAAAAATTAGAACACTGGGCAAACTTACTCCATCAAAAAATTAGTCATGGACGCGAAACGCTCACCATTGACTACGCATCAAGCATCCCAATTGACAACACGGATCTTTCCTTAGAAGCACTTCAAAATCAATTGCTCCAACAATTAATGAACAATCGTAAGCGTGAATTGTTTAAAGCGAATACTTTTTTAGGCCCTCATCGTGACGATTTGCTGTTTATTGTCAATGGTCAAAATGTTCAAACGTATGGCTCACAAGGCCAACAGCGAACGACAGCTTTAAGTATTAAATTGGCAGAGATTGATTTGATGCATTCAGAAACAGGAGAATATCCTGTGTTATTACTAGATGATGTCATGAGTGAATTAGATAATGAACGTCAAATTCACTTGTTAGAAACGATTGAAGGCAAAGTTCAAACGTTCTTAACGACAACTAGTTTAGATCACATAAAAGACAAGCTAACAGTTGAACCAGATATTTTTTATGTTCAACAAGGCAAGATAGAAAGGAATTCAGCGACATGACAGAAGAAGAAAAAAACATGAGAGAACGTGCGCAAGAATATGACGCTAGTCAGATTCAAGTTTTGGAGGGCTTAGAAGCTGTCCGGAAACGTCCTGGTATGTACATAGGTTCTACTAGTGGCGAAGGGTTACACCACTTAGTATGGGAAATCGTTGACAACTCTATCGACGAAGCCTTAGCAGGATTTGCTAAATCAATTCAAGTAATTATCGAACCAGACGATAGTATTACTGTTATCGATGATGGTCGTGGAATTCCAGTCGGGATTCAAGCCAAAACAGGTCGCCCAGCTGTGGAAACAGTGTTTACAGTGCTACATGCCGGCGGGAAATTTGGCGGTGGCGGCTATAAAGTATCAGGTGGCTTGCACGGTGTTGGTTCCTCTGTTGTTAATGCTTTATCGACCAGTTTAGATGTTCGTGTTTATAAAGATGGCAAAGTGTATTACCAAGAATATCGTCGTGGTGCGGTTGTTGATGACCTAAAAGTTATCGAAGAAACGGATCGTCACGGAACTACTGTTCACTTTATTCCAGATCCTGAAATTTTTACAGAAACAACCGTTTATGATTTTGATAAATTAGCAACACGGGTTCGTGAATTAGCCTTTTTAAATCGAGGCTTACACATTTCAATTGAAGACCGTCGTGAAGGACAAGAAGATAAAAAAGAGTATCACTATGAAGGCGGGATTAAGAGTTATGTTGAGCATTTAAATGCCAATAAAGACGTTATTTTCCCAGAGCCAATCTTCATTGAAGGAGAGCAACAAGATATTACAGTGGAAGTGTCAATGCAGTATACAGATGGCTACCACTCAAATATTTTAAGTTTTGCCAACAATATTCATACTTATGAAGGCGGAACGCATGAATCTGGTTTTAAAACTTCTTTAACACGTGTGATTAATGACTATGCACGTAAACAAAAATTGATGAAAGAAAACGATGAAAAATTAACTGGGGAAGATGTTCGTGAAGGTTTAACCGCAGTGGTTTCCATCAAACATCCAGATCCTCAATTTGAAGGACAAACCAAAACGAAATTAGGGAACTCAGAAGTACGGACCGTTACGGATCGTTTATTCTCAGAATACTTTACAAAATTCTTAATGGAAAATCCAACAGTCGGCAAACAAATTGTCGAAAAAGGTATGTTGGCCTCAAAAGCTCGTTTAGCCGCTAAAAGAGCCCGTGAAGTCACCCGTCGTAAAGGCGCGTTAGAAATTAGCAACTTGCCAGGGAAGCTGGCTGATTGCTCAAGTAAAGATCCGGAAAAATGCGAATTATTTATCGTCGAAGGAGACTCGGCCGGCGGTTCAGCAAAACAAGGCCGCAGCCGTGAATTCCAAGCCATTTTACCAATTCGTGGGAAAATCTTGAATGTCGAGAAAGCCAGCATGGATAAAATTTTAGCCAATGAAGAAATTCGGTCATTATTTACAGCTATGGGAACAGGCTTCGGCGAAGATTTCGATGTTTCTAAAGCACGTTATCACAAACTAGTGATTATGACCGATGCCGATGTCGATGGTGCGCATATTCGAACGTTGTTATTAACCTTGTTCTATCGCTTCATGCGGCCAATTGTTGAAGCTGGTTATGTGTATATTGCCCAACCACCACTATATGGTGTGAAACAAGGGAAAAACATCACCTACGTTCAACCGGGCAAACATGCTGAAGAGGAACTAGCAAAAGTGTTAGAAGAATTACCTGCTTCACCAAAACCAAGTGTTCAACGTTACAAAGGGTTGGGTGAAATGGATGATCACCAACTTTGGGAAACAACAATGGACCCAGAAAAACGATTAATGGCGCGAGTGAGTGTCGATGATGCCATTGAAGCTGACCAAATTTTTGAAATGCTAATGGGCGATCGTGTGGAACCACGTCGTGCGTTTATCGAAGAAAATGCCCATTACGTGAAAAACTTGGATATTTAATGTGTCGCAACGTTGTAAGAGACGCTAGAACATATATTTAGAGGGGAAAAAATTCATGAGTGAAGAAATTAAAGAAAACATTCAAGACGTCAATCTGACCAGCGAAATGAAAGAATCTTTCATTGACTACGCAATGAGTGTTATCGTAGCCCGCGCGTTACCTGACGTTCGTGACGGTTTAAAACCTGTTCATCGCCGAATCTTATATGGAATGAACGAATTAGGGGTAACCCCTGATAAACCACACAAAAAATCAGCCCGGATTGTTGGGGATGTTATGGGTAAATATCACCCCCATGGGGACAGTGCGATTTACGAATCAATGGTGCGGATGGCACAACCTTTTAGTTATCGGGCTATGTTAGTTGACGGCCACGGAAACTTCGGTTCTGTCGATGGTGACGGCGCTGCCGCTATGCGTTATACCGAAGCACGTATGAGTAAAATTGCTTTAGAAATGCTACGAGATATTAACAAAAATACAGTCGATTTCCAAGGAAACTATGATGATTCAGAACAAGAACCAGTAGTTTTACCTGCTCGTTTTCCAAACTTACTAGTTAACGGAACAACGGGGATTGCGGTGGGGATGGCAACAAATATTCCACCACACAATTTAAGTGAAGTGATTGATGCAACAAGTTTATTGATGGACAATCCTGATGTAACGACGAATGAATTGATGGAAGTGTTACCTGGACCAGATTTTCCAACAGGCGGTTTAGTGATGGGGAAATCAGGGATTCGCCGAGCATATGAAACGGGGAAAGGTTCGATTACAGTTCGTGCAAAAGTTGAATTGACTGAAATGCCGAATGGAAAAGAACGTATTTTAGTAACTGAATTGCCTTATATGGTGAATAAAGCCAAATTAATCGAACGAATTTCTGAATTACACAGAGATAAACGAATTGAAGGAATTACTGATTTGCGGGATGAATCTTCTCGTGAAGGCATGCGGATTGTCATCGATGTTCGTCGAGATGTGAGTGCCTCTGTTGTGTTAAACAACTTGTACAAAATGACTGCCTTACAAACATCTTTTGGTTTTAACATGTTAGCCATTGAAAAAGGCGTACCGAAAATTTTAAGCTTGAAACGTATTTTAGAAAACTACGTCGAGCATCAAAAAGAAGTCATTACTCGCCGGACGATTTTTGACAAAAACAAAGCAGAAGCACGGGCGCATATTTTAGAAGGTCTACGAATTGCCTTAGATCATATCGATGAAATCATTGCCATTATCCGTGGGTCACAATCAGATGACGAAGCAAAAGCAACGTTAATTGAACGCTTTGAATTTTCAGATCGTCAAGCGCAAGCGATTTTAGATATGCGTTTACGCCGTTTAACAGGCTTAGAACGCGATAAAATTGAAAATGAATATCAAGAGCTATTGATATTCATTGCGGACTTAGAGGACATTTTAGCCCGCCCAGAACGCGTCATTGAAATCATTAAAACAGAGTTAAATGACGTTCGCACAAAATTTGGTGATGCACGACGCACAGAATTATTAGTAGGTGAAGTCTTAAGTCTTGAAGATGAAGATTTAATCGAAGAAGAAGAAGTCGTGATTACGTTAACCAATAACGGCTACATTAAGCGGATGGCAAACTCCGAATTCCGGGCGCAACGCCGCGGCGGACGTGGTGTCCAAGGCATGGGCGTTCATGATGATGATTTCGTGAAAAACCTAGTTTCTTGCTCAACACACGACACGTTATTATTCTTTACGAACACTGGGAAAGTTTACCGAGCAAAAGGTTACGAAATCCCTGAATACGGTAGAACAGCAAAAGGAATTCCAGTGATTAACTTACTGGGAATTGATTCTGCAGAAAAAATTCAAGCGATTATTTCTGTTGAGGGCAAAGCGGAAGCAGGTAAATACTTGTTCTTCACAACCTTAAAAGGAACCGTCAAACGGACAGCCGTAACAGCCTTTTCTAATATCCGTAGTAATGGATTAATCGCCATTAGCTTAAAAGAAGATGATGAGTTAGTTAACGTAGTAACGACTAATGGCAATCAGAAGATGATTATCGGAACACATGCAGGATACTCTGTCACATTTGATGAAAATACTGTACGTGATATGGGCCGGACAGCATCAGGCGTTCGGGGAATCCGTCTCCGCGAAAATGATTATGTGGTCGGCGCAGCGATTCTGGATGAAAATAAAGAAGTCCTAGTCATTACTGAAAATGGTTATGGTAAGCGTACAAAAGCTTCTGAATATCCAGTTAAAGGACGTGGCGGTAAAGGGATTAAGACAGCAAATATCACTGAGAAAAATGGTCCATTAGCTGGTTTAACCACGGTCAATGGGGATGAAGATATCTTATTGATTACGAACAAAGGCGTCATTATCCGCTTTAACGTTGATTCTGTTTCTCAAACAGGACGCGCAACATTAGGGGTTCGTTTAATGAGAATGGAAGATGGTGCCAAAGTGGTAACAATGGCTGTTGTAGAACCAGAAGAAGTGGAAGAAGAAATCGTTGAAGTTGTAGAAACAACAGAAAACGAAACAACATCAGAAACAGAAGAATAACATAAAAAAGTTTCGCCAACTGGCGAAACTTTTTTATTGGGGCTTTTCAAAACTATTTCTTGCTTTTGTCCATCAATTAGCATATAATTAGAGATTGTGAACTACCTTTTTAGGTATGTTCTCCTTGCTCTTAGCCAACTAAGAGCCTTGAAGTCCATAGGGAGGTGAAAATCAATGAGTCAAGATACGAAGTACGAAATCATGTACATTATTCGTCCGAACATTGATGAAGAAGCAAAAACTGCTTTAGTAGAACGTTTCGACACAATCTTAAAAGATAACGGAGCAGAAGTTATCGAATCTAAAGATTGGGAAAAACGCCGCTTAGCATATGAAATGAACGGATTCCGTGAAGGCATCTATCATATCGTTAATGTTACTTCTCCATCAACAGCTGGCGCAATCAACGAGTTTGATCGTTTAGCAAAAATCAATGACGATATTATCCGTCATATGATCGTGAAGGTAGAAGCATAATTTGTTTCACATGAAACATTTATTGACGAAAGGAGATGTTTTGAATGATTAATAACGTTGTATTAGTCGGAAGATTGACAAAAGATCCTGACTTACGTTACACCGCTAGTGGTTCAGCTGTTGCGACCTTTACACTTGCTGTAAACCGTAACTTTACGAATCAAAATGGTGACCGTGAAGCAGACTTTATCAACTGTGTGATTTGGCGTAAACCCGCAGAAACAATGGCTAATTATGCCCGTAAAGGTACATTATTAGGTGTTGTCGGAAGAATTCAAACTCGTAACTACGAGAACCAACAAGGTCAACGTGTCTACGTAACTGAAGTGGTTTGTGAAAACTTCCAATTGTTAGAATCTCGTTCTGCTTCAGAACAAAGAGGAACTGGCGGCGGTAGCTTTAATAACAACGAAAATGGTTATCAATCACAAAATCGTAGCTTTGGTAATAACAATGCCGGTTCTGGATTTAATAACAACAACAATAGTTTCAATCCATCATCTTCTCAGTCGCAAAACAATAACGGTATGCCTGATTTCGATAAAGATTCTGATCCATTTGGTGGCTCAGGTTCATCTATCGACATTTCAGATGATGATTTACCATTCTAAACGAATTTGATAGGAGGGAACAAGAATGGCACAACAAAGAAGAGGCGGACGTAAACGTCGGAAAGTCGACTATATCGCAGCAAACCACATCGAATACATCGACTATAAAGATACTGAATTGTTAAAACGATTCATTTCAGAACGTGGCAAAATTTTACCACGTCGTGTTACAGGTACTGGCGCTAAAAACCAACGTAAATTAACGATTGCTATTAAACGCGCACGTATCATGGGATTATTACCATTCGTTAGTGACGAACAATAATTTTATGACAATTTCCAGAACCAAAG
The DNA here is from genome assembly GCF_051714505.1 of Enterococcus sp. AZ129. NCBI lineage: Bacteria > Bacillati > Bacillota > Bacilli > Lactobacillales > Enterococcaceae > Enterococcus > Enterococcus sp. AZ129. Next base: position 10,498 of record NZ_JBIORY010000001.1, read on the forward strand.
AGCTTGCTCTTTGGTTCTTTTTTTATCTTGACTAGTGTTTCACGTGAAACATAACAAGGTTCGCAGAATGAAGTGTTTTGTGATAAAATAAAGGATGAAATAACTAGTGAATCACCAGAGCAATATGCTCGTTGGAACAAGTCGCCTCAAAGGTCTGCAGAAAGATTGGAGGCAAAAAAAATGCAAAAGAAGAGAATTCAAAAAAACGGTTTCTTAATTGTTGTGGGTCTTCTCTTAGTAGAATTTCTCCTCTATTTCTTACTAACAAATAAATGGCTGCTATTGGCGGTAATTATCGCATTAGATATCTTTCTCTTAGTGGTTATTCGGCTGTTGATTAGAGATGTAGAAATTACAAACGTAGAAAAGATTCAAGAAGCAAGTTCCATTGCTGAACAATCGTTGGATTATGTTGTAAATGAAGTACCTGTGGGGATTATTACGTATAACGGGGAAACACGCGCGGTAGAATGGCTTAATCCTTATGCTGCTTCTATTTTTAATAAAGACAATCAGCTAACGTTAACCGCTAGCCAAGTTACGTCTTATTTAGAATTAGCAGAACGAAACCAAGATATTTTTACGATTGACGAAAATACCTATCGCTTTAGCGTCAATAAAGAACAACATACAATTACTTTTGAAGATATCACTAAAGAAAGTAATTTGTATCAAGAAAAAGTCGAAATGCAAACGGCTATTGGCATTGTGTCTGTCGATAATTATGATGATGTCACCGATACAATGGATGAGAAAGAAATTTCTTATTTGAATAGTTTCATTACAACGATGGTTTCTGATTGGATGGACCAATACAAAGTTTTTTATAAGCGAATCAACGCAGAACGTTATTTTTTCATTGCCCAATGGGAAGATATTCAAAAAATGATGGACGAAAAATTTTCTATTTTGGATACGATCCGTAAGGAATCAGCTAACCATGAAGTAGCCATTACGTTAAGTATGGGGATTGCTTATGGGGGGCCAACATTAGATCAAACCGGGACCACGGCTCAAACAAACCTAGATACAGCTTTAGTTCGTGGTGGTGATCAAGTGGTTGTAAAAGAAGCCAAAGATGAAGCGAAGCCGTTATTTTTTGGTGGAAAAACGGCAGTAACGACGAAACGTTCCCAAGTACGTTCTCGCGCAATGAGCATGGCAATTAAGGGAATTATTGCGGAATCTGCTGACATCTATATTATGGGCCATCGTTATCCAGATATGGATGCGTTAGGTTCAGCATTTGGTGTTGCTCGTTTAGCCTCGTTTAATAATCGAAAAGCGTGGATTGTTTTAGATGAAAATGAAATCATTCCCGATGTCAAAAGAGTGTTAGAGGCGATTAAAGAGTACCCAGAATTAGAAGAGCGTATTATTAGTCCTAAAGAGGCCATGAAGCGCAAGAAAGAAAGTAGCTTATTAGTTATGGTAGATTACCATAAACCGTCTCTATCGATCTCACAAGAGCTCTATGAGCGTTTTGATAAAGTAGTAATCATTGATCACCATCGACGAGGAGACGAATTTCCAGCAAAACCCTTGCTTTCTTATATTGAATCTTCTGCCTCTTCTGCTTCAGAATTAGTCACAGAATTGATCGAATACCAAAGTAATAGCGCAAATAAACTGCAGGCCTTTGAAGCAACCATGATGTTGGCGGGAATTGTGGTTGATACGAAAAGTTTCAATACACGAACGACGGCGCGAACATTTGATGTGGCTAGTTATTTACGAACTTGTGGAGCAGACTCATCTTTAGTACAATATCTATTAAGTTCTGATCTTACAAGCTATCTGGAAATGAACAATTTAATCTCTAAAAGCGAATATGTCACAAAAGATACCGTCGTTGTTGCAGGGAGTGAAGACAAAGAATATGATAGTGTCACAGCTGCCAAAACAGCGGACACATTACTTTCTATGGCAGGGATTAATGCAGCATTTGTCATTACCAGGCGGACGGATCAACAGATTGGCATTAGTGCTCGGAGTAATGGTTCAATTAATGTCCAAATTATTATGGAAAATTTAGGTGGTGGCGGTCACTTTACTAATGCGGCAGTACAATTATCAAACGTAACAGTAGCAGAAGTAAAAGAGCAACTACTTGATGTAATTCGTCAAAATATTAATGAAATGTATGAACAGGAGTGAAGGAAATGAAAGTCATTTTTTTACAAGACGTTAAAGGAAAAGGAAAAAAAGGGGACGTAAAAGAAGTGCCAACTGGTTACGCCCAAAACTTTTTAATTAAAAATGGTTATGCGAAAGAAGCCAATAAAGGGAGCATGAGTGCATTAGCGGGTCAAAAGAAAGCCCAAGAAAAACATGAAGCAGAAGTTTTAGCACAAGCAAAAGAAATGCAAGCCTTTTTAGAAGATGAAAAGACTGTTGTAGAGATCAAGGCAAAAGCTGGAGAAGATAGCCGTTTATTTGGCTCAATTCCTTCAAAACAAATTGCAGAAGCCTTAAATAAACAATACAATGTAAAATTGGATAAACGCAAAATCGAATTAGCCAACCCAATTCGTTCTCTAGGTTACACTAACGTACCAGTCAAACTACATCATGAAGTTACAGCGAAAATTAAGGTTCATGTCGTAGCGGAATAATACAATCGATAAAAAAGAAGCCGATTTCTCCGGCTTCTTTTTTATATCAAATAAATTACAGTAATTATTTTTATGACGTTTGGAAATCAAATGCACAACATTTTAAATTAATAAAAATATTATATTTTTATTAATTATATATTTTTAAAAATTGGAAAGTGAACTAAAAATAGAGAAATCAGCAGAGAAAAAATGTACTTTTTTTAATGAAATTGTGTTAAAATGGATAGACTAAATGAACCAGAAAGTAAGACATCGTGGGAGAGAACAAAATGAATGAATTATTGCAAGATAGGGTACCGCCACAAAATATTGAAGCGGAACAAGCCGTTTTAGGTTCTATTTTCTTAGATGCAGATGTGCTAATAGAAGCGATGGAATATGTGGAACCTAAAGATTTCTATCGTCGTAGTCATCAGTTGATTTTCCAAACGATGATGACCTTAAGCGACCGAAATGAAGCGATTGATGTGGTAACAATCAAAGATCGCCTAGAACAAGAGAATTTGTTAGAAGATGTTGGCGGACTAAGTTATCTGTCAGATTTAGCTTTAGCTGTACCGACAGCTGCCAATGTCATTTATTATGCAAAAATTGTTGAACAAAAATCGTTGCTGCGCAACTTAATCCAAACCGCTACAGAGATTGTAACTAAAGGCTTTGAGCAAGGTGAAGATGTTGAATCTATTTTGGATGATGCAGAACGAAGCATTTTAGAAGTCTCCGAAAAGCGGAATCGTAGTGGCTTTTTATCAATTTCAGATGTTCTAAATACAACTATTGCGAATATTGACCAATTATACCAAAATGATGAAGAGATTACTGGTTTACCTACAGGCTATCAAGCATTGGATAAAATGACTGCTGGCTTGCAAGCGGAAGAGCTAATCATTCTAGCGGCCCGTCCAGCGGTAGGGAAAACCGCTTTTGCATTAAATATTGCCCAAAATGTCGGCACCAAAACAGATAAAGCTGTCGCTATTTTTAGTTTAGAAATGGGGGCAGAATCATTAGTGAACCGGATGCTTTGTGCAGAAGGATCCATTGAGGCCAGCCATTTAAGAACAGGGCAATTATCTGAAGAAGAATGGCAAAACTTAATTATTGCGATGGGTAGTTTGTCCCGTGCGAATATCTATATTGATGACACACCAGGGATTAAAATTACCGAAATTCGTGCGAAATGTCGTAAATTAGCACAAGAAAAAGGCAACTTAGGTCTAATTTTGATCGACTACCTACAATTGATTGAAGGAACTGGAAAAGAGAACCGCCAACAGGAGGTTTCTGATATTTCACGTCAATTAAAAAAATTAGCGAAAGAGTTAAAAGTCCCAGTTATCGCTTTGTCACAGCTTTCTCGTGGCGTGGAACAACGTCAAGATAAACGTCCTGTGTTAAGTGATATTCGTGAGTCAGGTTCCATTGAGCAAGATGCCGATATCGTTGCCTTTCTTTATCGTGATGATTACTATGATCGTGGTGAAGGAGAAGACGGCGATCATGAGCCACCAGAAGTTGACAATGTTGTAGAAGTCATCATTGAGAAAAACCGTAGTGGTGCGCGTGGAACGGTCGAATTACTTTTCATTAAAGAATATAATAAATTTTCTTCGCTTTCGCCGAGGACAGAATTTTAAAAAAACGAACTCATTTTTTGAGTTCGTTTTTTTGCTTATTAAGGGATTAAAATCAGAGAGTAAAACACGAACAATATTCGTATATTTTATTATTTTACAAAAACATAACTAAAAATGTTCGTATTTTTGACAGAAACGCTTTTGATTGTGAAAGAATATTCGATTTTTACCCTTGAAAGGGACTGGTTTTACTGGTACAATGATTCAGGACAAAAAAATTATGAACGAGGTGTTCGAATGTCATCAGTAGTAGTTGTTGGAACGCAATGGGGCGACGAAGGTAAAGGAAAAATTACAGACTTTCTAAGTGAAAACGCAGAAGTGATCGCTCGTTACCAAGGCGGAGATAACGCCGGACATACCATTAAATTCGACGGCGTAACGTATAAATTACATTTAATTCCTTCAGGGATTTTCTATAAAGAAAAAATTAGTGTAATTGGTAACGGCGTAGTTGTGAATCCAAAATCTTTAGTAAAAGAATTAGCTTATTTAAAAGAAAATAATGTTGCCACTGATAATTTACGTATTTCAGATCGTGCCCATGTCATCTTGCCGTATCATATTAAATTGGATCAATTGCAAGAAGATGCGAAAGGTGAAAACAAGATTGGGACAACGATTAAAGGAATTGGCCCAGCCTACATGGATAAAGCAGCACGGGTGGGAATCCGTATCGCTGATTTATTGGATAAAGAAATTTTTGCGGAACGTTTGCAAATTAACTTAGAAGAAAAAAATCGTCAATTCGTTAAAATGTTTGATAGCGAAGCCATTGAATTTGATGATATTTTTGAAGAATACTATGAATACGGACAACAAATTAAACAATATGTTACAGATACTTCGGTTATTTTAAACGATGCATTAGATGCTGGGAAACGGGTTTTATTTGAAGGGGCACAAGGTGTCATGTTGGATATCGATCAAGGAACCTATCCATTTGTTACTTCCTCTAATCCAGTAGCTGGTGGCGTAACTATCGGTAGTGGCGTTGGTCCATCAAAAATTAATAAAGTGGTTGGTGTCTGCAAAGCGTACACTTCACGTGTCGGTGACGGCCCATTCCCAACAGAATTATTTGATGAAACAGGAGAAACCATTCGTCGTGTCGGTAAAGAATACGGAACAACAACAGGACGTCCGCGTCGTGTCGGTTGGTTTGATTCAGTAGTTATGCGTCATTCAAAACGTGTATCAGGGATTACAAACTTGTCATTAAACTCGATTGACGTGTTAAGTGGTTTAGAAACGGTGAAAATTTGTACAGCTTATGAACTTGATGGTGAATTAATTTATCATTATCCAGCAAGCTTGAAAGAATTAAGCCGCTGTAAACCAGTTTATGAAGAATTACCAGGTTGGTCTGAAGATATCACTGGTTGCAAAACTTTAGCTGATTTACCAGCTAATGCTCGTAACTATGTGCATCGGATTTCAGAATTAGTTGGTGTGCGCATTTCAACATTCTCTGTAGGTCCAGACCGTAACCAAACGAACGTTTTAGAAAGCGTTTGGGCACAAATTTAAGCAGATTTTTAAGGGAACGTAAAGGATGGCTTATGCCAATTCAGCCTTTACGTTCTTTTTTAATTTTATATAAAAATGAAAAACTATGGTAAAATAAAAGAAAACATGAAGGGGGCAATTGTCCGTGAATTATCAATTAGTGACAGATTCTTGTTGTGACTTGCCGTATACATACTTAAAAGAAAACCAAGTACCTTTTATTAGCATGAATATTCAAATTGACGGGAAAGAATATCGCGATGATTTAGGTGAAACGTTTGATTATCAGAACTTCTTAACGGCTATTAAAAATGGAAGTATGCCCACTACCTCTCAAGTTAATGTAGGACGCTACAATGAATTTTTCCGTCCTTTTGTGGAGCAAGGGTTACCGGTGATTTATTTAGCTTTTTCATCTGGGTTAAGTGGCTCTTATCAAAGTGCGTTGCAATCAGTAGAGATGTTAAAAGAAGAGTATGATAATGTAGAAATTCATATTATTGACACAAAAGCAGCTAGCTTAGGTCAAGGGATGTTAGTCCGAGAAGCCATTCGATTACAAACAGATGGTCATTCATTAGGAGAAGTTGTTGCCTATCTTGAAGAGCAAAAAATGAAACTTCACTCGTGGGTAACGGTAGATGATTTAAAACATTTAGAACGTGGCGGACGGATTTCTAAAACAGCGGCAGCACTTGGTGGCTTAATGAACATTAAACCAATTATTCGCGTGGATGCGGCAGGCAAACTAGCATCCGTTGGTAAAACTCGTGGACGAAACAAGTCCTTGCAAAAGATTGCGCAAGAAACGATTCAAGGCATTGTAGAGCCAATGAAACAAACACTATTGATTGCATATGCGGGAACGAAAGATGACGCGGAAAAAGTCAAAGAATTAATTGAAAAAGAAATAGAAGTTAATGAGATACTGATTTATCCTCTAGGACCCACCATTACTAGTCATACCGGAATAGGTTGTATTGCTGTGTTTTCTTTTGGTGAAAAAAGAAAATAAAAAATAGAGAAGTCATTTTTTAATGACTTCTCTATTTTTTTAATAATCTGAACTGAATAAAACGTCCATTTGTTTTTGAATTTCTGGGTTTTCCAAGAATTCATCATAGGTTGTTTCTGCTCGATCAATGACCCCTTTATCAGAAACAGCAATAATTCGGTTCGCTAATGTTTGGATAAATTGGTGGTCATGTGAAGCAAAAAGAATTGAACCAGTGAAAGCCATCAACCCATCATTTAATGCAGTGATTGATTCTAAGTCTAAGTGGTTCGTTGGATCATCTAAAACTAAGACATTGGCTTTGGAAAGCATTAATTTTGAAAGCATGACACGCACTTTTTCGCCTCCGGAAAGAACATTGACTGGTTTTAGTACCTCTTCACCAGAGAATAACATCCGACCTAAGAAACTACGTAAGAACGTATTGTCATCTTCTTCTTTACCAGCAAATTGACGTAACCAATCTAAAATGGTTAATGGCTCTTCAAAGTCTTTGCTGTTGTCTTTTGGTAAATAAGCTTGGCTAGTTGTAACGCCCCAACGAACAGAACCTGTATCGGGAGTAATTTCGCCCATAATCACTTTGAATAACGTAGTCGTTGTAATATCTGAGTCAGCGATGAATGCCACTTTATCATCTTTTGTTAAGTTGAACGAGATATTATCTAAGATTTTTTTGCCATCAATCGTTACAGAGACATTTTCAACTTGTAATAAGTCATTGCCGATTTCACGTTCTGGTGTAAAACCAACGAATGGATAACGACGAGAGGAAGGTTGAATGTCATCTAAGGTAATTTTATCTAACATTTTTTTACGAGACGTTGCTTGTTTTGATTTTGAGGCATTGGCGCTAAAACGAGCGATAAAGTCTTGTAATTCTTTGATTTGTTCTTCTTTTTTGGCATTAGATTGTGCTTGCAATTTTGTCGCTAGTTGGCTTGATTCCAACCAGAAATCATAGTTACCCACGTAAAGTTTGATTTTACTAAAGTCTAAATCTGCCATGTGAGTGCAGACTTTGTTTAGGAAATGACGGTCATGGGAAACCACGATAACGGTATTTTCAAAGTTGATTAAAAATTCTTCTAACCAATTGATTGAGCGGGTATCTAAACCATTTGTCGGCTCGTCTAATAGTAAGACATCTGGTTTACCAAAAAGAGATTGAGCTAATAATACTTTGACTTTTTGACCAGCTGTTAATTCGCTCATTTTTTGATCATGTAATTCTTCTGGAATGTTTAGCCCTTGGAGTAAAACAGCTGCTTCAGGTTCTGCTTCCCAACCGTCAAGTTCAGCAAATTCGCCTTCTAGTTCTGCGGCACGAATCCCATCTTCATCTGAAAAATCTTCTTTCATATAGATAGCATCTTTTTCTTTCATTACTTCGTAAAGACGTTTATGTCCCATAATTACAGTTTCTAAAACAGTGTAGTCTTCGTAGTCAAAGTGATTTTGTTTCAGCGTCGCTAGTCGCTCATTAGGACCCATTGAAACCACGCCAGTTGTCGGTTGAATCTCACCTGATAAAATTTTAAGAAACGTTGATTTTCCTGCACCGTTTGCGCCGATTAAGCCGTAACAGTTGCCAGGAGTAAATTTAATATTCACTTCTTCAAAAAGTTTACGATCTGGAAATTGTAAACTTACATCATTAACAGTAATCAATTGTTTTCCTCGCTTTTAATATATTCTTGAACCTCTCTGCATTATATCGGCTACAGAACCTTTTTTCAAGGAGTTTCAATCTTTTTACAGAAACGAATAAAAAGGTGGGTTTTTTATAGAAAAAAGGCGCTTTTTTAAAATGTTTCATGTGAAACAGAAATTTTTTTCATGAAAGGGTTTTTAGTGTATTTTTTTAATGATACACTGTATCATGTAAATTAATTAGTGTATCGATTAAAGGAGCCATCAAAAATGAAGCGGATTGAAAAAATCTATCAATATGTTAAAGAGCAAACGAAGAATTTAACGCCAATGACCTTAACAAGTGATGCGGGAGTCACGACACAAGAAATTTCAGAACGTTTAAACATTCAGCGGACCAATGCTAGTAAAGATTTGAATCAACTCGTTCGTGAAGGGCGCTTGAAAAAATTATCTGGTCGACCAGTAAAATATGTCGCGCAGGTGGCGTTTCAGCATCGACCATTAACCAAGCCAGTTAAAAGTTATCGGGAAAAATCAATGGATCACTCCACAAAAACTTTTATCGAACCATTGGTTGAACCAGTAGTCACGACCAGCAAAACCCCAGAAGTTGAAGATATTTTCAAAAAAATTATCGGTTCAGCTGGAAGCATGAAAACGCCGGTGGAACAAGCCAAAGCAGCGATTTTATATCCGCCAAAAGGCTTGAATTGTTTAATTACTGGACCAACAGGTTCTGGGAAAACTTATTTTGCTCATGCCATGTTTCAATTTGCGAAGCTGAACCAAATTGTGGCCAAAGAAAAAGAGTTTGTGGTATTTAACTGTGCAGACTATGCGCATAATCCAGAACTTTTGATGTCGCATTTATTTGGGTATGTAGAAGGGGCCTTCACAGGCGCTACGAAAGCGAAAGAAGGGATTATTGATGAAGCAGATGGCAGCATTCTGTTTTTAGATGAAGTACATCGGTTACCACCCGAAGGACAAGAAATGATTTTTTATTTTATGGATCACGGCGTGTACGCGCGTTTAGGTGAAACAGTGAAATCACATCATGCGGATGTTCGGATTATTTGTGCTACGACGGAGAATCCTACTTCTTCTTTATTGAATACTTTTGTGCGACGCATTCCGATTATCATTCAATTACCGAACTTTAGTGACCGTCCTGCGAAAGAAAAAATTGACCTCCTAAAAGTGATGGTTTCAATGGAAGCAGCGCGGATTCAACGGCGAATCTCTTTGTCAGAAGATGTGGTCAAAGCGTTAATTGGAAGTGTTTCTTATGGAAATGTCGGTCAGCTAAAATCGAATGTGCAACTTGTGACTGCGCGAGGGTTCCTTAATCAGATGGAACAAGAGGAATTAATGATTACGATGGACGAATTAACGGACAATATTAAAGAAGGCATTATGCAACTTGCCAGTAATCGAGAAGTATTGTCGGAGTTATCGAAATATCTGGAACCGCAATTAGTGGTATCACCAAATGAATCTTTAGTAGCTATTCAGTCAGATGCCTATGAATTGCCTTACAATCTATATGAGATTATTGGAGATAAAGCGGCTCTCTTAAAAGCAGACGGCTTGGACCAAGAACTAATTAATAATTTTATTACAACGGATATCAATGTTCATTTAAAATCTTTCTACAAAGATTATGGATTCACCTTTGATACAGAAAATAAATTGGCTGAAATTGTTGACCAACGAATTATTGATGTCACTAAGAAAATTTATAATTTTGCAGCGAAGCGGTTATCGTATTCGTTTCAACCCAACTTTATTTATGCAATGAGTTTACACATTAGTTCTTTCTTGAAACGCATCCAATTAGGCAAAGATCCTAAGCATCCTTTAAATGAAAGTATTCGAAATATGGTTTTAGATTATCCAACAGAGTTTGAAACAGCAAAAGAAATTAAAAATATTATTGAAAGTAGTTATCAGATGGAGATTCCTGAATCTGAAAGTTACTATTTAGCTGTTTTGCTCATTTCTTTAAGAGAAAATCCTGAGGCTGGCCGGATTGGCATTGTCGTGGCTGCGCACGGAAATAGCACCGCTAGCAGTATGGTACAAGTGGTTTCTCAATTGTTAAATGTTGATAATTTGAAGGCTGTGGATATGCCGTTAGATATGCCACCGAAAGAAGCTTTGCGTAAAATCGTTGAAGCAGTTGGTGAAGTGAATGAAGAAAATGGCGTACTATTATTAGTGGACATGGGTTCATTAAGTACGTTTTCAGAAGAAATTGTACGCCAGACAGGCATTGATGTGCGGACAGTAGACATGGTGACCACGCCAATTGTTCTTGAAGCGGCCCGCAAAACCGCATTAATTGATACGCAATTGGAAACACTTCACGAGTCTTTAAAAAACTTTCATGGCTATGCCGATATTCGCCAAAGTGAAACGAAACAAATCATTGAAAATTGGAAAACAAGAGCAATTATTGCTATCTGCGCTTCTGGAGAAGGAACTGCGCGCCGAATGAAAGAGCTTATTGAGGAAGCTGTCTTGCCACAAATAGACTGGCATTTAGAAGTGATTCCTTTGTCCATTGTAAATATGAAAGAAGTCTTGCCTAAAATTCAAGAAGACTATGAAATTATTGCGACAACTGGGATTACCAATCCCAAAATTGGAGTTCCTTATATTTCCATGGAAAATTTCTTTTCCGGTGAAGCAGAAAAAATTATTCAGCAATTACTAGCAGAGCGGAAAGAAGAAGTAATGAATAAGCCGTTGGACGAAGCGGCAGCAAAAGAAATTTGTCTAAAATATATGGAGCAAAGTTTCACTTTCATTAATGGAAAAAAAATCATTGATCTGTTGTGGTCATTCGCTAAAAATATCCAAACCCAATTAGCGATGCCAGAAGAGTACACATTTTATATCAATTTGATTATGCACACATCGGGCATGTTGGAGCGTATTTTACGGAATGATACACTGACGGTTTCAGAAAAGGAACTTGGTCGATTGGTTCAAGAACCAATTTATCCAGTGATTGTGGCCTCAATTGAGACTATGGAAGAAGCTCTTAATATGGATATTCCAGCAGAAGAAGTTTATTTTATCGCACAGTTAGTCAAAAATGCCCAGTGTATCGAAGATAAAATCACCGAAATTGATACACTAGATTAATACAGAAAAATCGATACACTATTTATTAGTGTATCGATTTTTTAATTTTCTTAAAAAAACCTATAATTTTCTAGGTTTCAAACCGATACACTAAAGTTGGCACGAAACTTGCTTATAATAAGGTGTCCCTTTTTACCTAAAATTTTTAAGTAAAAAGACAAAGGTCCTAACCTTTAAAAATGAATTTAAAGGAGCATTCCCGATGGTAATGGATATTCGTTTAGCTCGAATTGATGATCGATTAATTCATGGCCAAGTAGCAACTGTTTGGGCAAAATTGACGAACATTAATCGCATTTTAGTGGTTAGTGATTCCGTTGCTCATGACAATTTGAGAAAAGCCTTGTTGGTTCAAGCTGCTCCACCTGGTGTCAAAGTAAATGTCATCACTGTTCAAAAAATGATTGATGTTTACCCTGATCCTCGTTTTGATTCGTTTCGAGCCATGTTGTTATTCACTAATCCTTTGGACGTGAAACGAGTGGTCGAAGGCGGTGTACAACTAACTTCTGTGAATATTGGCGGAATGAGTTTCAGCACAGGCAAGCGAATGATTACGAATGCAGTCGCAGTGGATGCCAACGATTTAAAAGCATTTCTGTTTTTAAATGAACAAGGTATTGAATTGGAAATTCGAAAAGTCGCAGCAGACAGCCAAGTGAATTTGATGGATTTACTGAAAAAAGAGCGTAGCAAAGAAAATAACGCCAGCTGACGTTCATTTTTACAGACGAAAGACATTGAAAGGATGTGGTGGCCTAGGACCAACATCATTGCTTCATGAACTGTATTGATAAAGGCAAGTGCTGATGTTGAAAAAAATCAAGAACTATTGAAATTTTTTCATTTATTTTTGTCAGAATCTGATTTATCTGATTTTTTTCAAAAAGTGAAAGCGTTTAGCAGTACAACCATGAAAAAAAACATCAATTATACAGGAGGTATAAAAATGGTAGGAATTATCCTAGCAAGTCACGGTGAATTTGCTGAAGGGATCTTGCAATCTGGTGCAATGATCTTTGGCGAACAAGAAAATGTAAAAGCAGTTACGTTAATGCCTAGCGAAGGTCCCGATGATGTAAAAGCAAAAATGCAAGAAGCCATTGCATCGTTTGACAATCAAGACGAAGTACTATTTTTAGTTGACCTATGGGGGGGAACACCATTTAACCAAGCGAACTCATTGTTAGAAGATCATAAAGACAAATGGGCAATCGTTGCAGGTATGAACTTACCAATGGTTATTGAAGCATATGCTTCTCGTTTCTCTATGGAATCAGCACAAGAAATTGCGACACACATTCTTGAAACAGCAAAAGATGGTGTCAAAGTTAAACCAGAAGAGTTACAACCAGCAGAAGCACCAAAAGCTGCTGCGACAGAAGATGCACAGCCAAAAGGTTCGTTACCACCAGGTACAGTTGTTGGCGATGGCAAAATTAAATTCGTGCTAGCACGTATTGATTCACGTTTATTACATGGTCAAGTAGCAACAGCTTGGACAAAAGCAACACAACCAAACAGAATTATTGTTGTTTCTGATGCCGTTGCAAAAGATGACTTACGTAAGAAATTAATCGAACAAGCAGCTCCTCCAGGAGTAAAAGCCAATGTTATTCCAATCAGTAAAATGATTGAAGTAGCGAAAGATCCACGTTTTGGCAATACAAAAGCATTATTATTATTTGAAAATCCTGAAGACGTCTTAAAAGTGGTTGAAGGCGGCGTAGAAATCCCAGAAGTAAACGTTGGTTCAATGGCTCACTCTGTTGGAAAAGTCGTTGTAAGCAAAGTATTATCAATGGGTCAAGAAGACGTTGATACGTTTGATGAATTAAAAGCCAAAGGCATCAAATTTGATGTGCGTAAAGTGCCAAATGATTCAAAAGCGAATATGGACGAAATTTTGAAAAAAGCAAAAAATGAGTTAGCAAACGCGTAACTCGCCAAATACAAATCAAAATAGGAGGCTTATCATGTCTGTTATATCAATTATTTTAGTTTTACTCGTTGCCTTTCTAGCTGGTATGGAAGGGATTTTGGATGAGTTCCAATTCCACCAACCGTTAGTAGCATGTACATTAATCGGATTAGTTACTGGTAATTTAGAAGCCGGAATTGTTTTAGGTGGTACTTTACAAATGATCGCGTTAGGTTGGGCGAACATCGGGGCTGCCGTTGCACCAGATGCCGCTTTAGCATCTGTTGCCTCAGCAATTATTTTAGTTTTAGGTGGCCAAGGTGTTAAAGGTGTTCCTTCAGCGATTGCTATCGCAGTTCCTTTAGCGGTTGCAGGTTTGTTCTTAACAATGATCGTTCGGACAGTTGCGGTGCCAATCGTTCACATGATGGACGCGGCTGCTGAAAAAGGCAACATTAAACAAGTTGAAATGTTACACATTTTCGCTGTATGTTTACAAGGTATTCGTATTGCGATTCCAGCAGGTGCGTTACTATTCATTCCTGCTGACACTGTTCGTAATTTCTTAGAATCAATGCCAGCTTGGTTAACTGATGGTATGGCTATCGGTGGTGGTATGGTCGTTGCCGTAGGTTATGCATTAGTAATCAACATGATGGCAACAAAAGAAGTATGGCCATTCTTCATTATCGGTTTCGTAGTCGCAGCGATTTCTCAATTAACATTAATCGCATTAGGTGCTTTAGGTGTCGCTTTAGCTCTTATTTACTTGAACTTATCTAAAATGGGCGGTTCTTCTAACTCAAATGGCGGAGGCAACTCTGGCGACCCATTAGGCGATATTTTAAACGACTACTAATTCTGAAGGAGGAGCAAAGAAAATGGCAGAAAAAATTCAATTAACTAAAAAAGATCGTTTAGCTGTAGCTTGGCGTTCAACATTTATCCAAGGTTCTTGGAACTATGAACGTATGCAAAACGGCGGCTGGGCATTCTCAATGATTCCAGCAATCAAAAAATTATATAAAACGAAAGAAGAACGTTCAGCGGCGTTAAAACGTCACTTAGAATTCTTTAATACACACCCATACATTGCCTCACCAATTCTTGGTGTAACATTAGCTTTGGAAGAAGAACGTGCCAATGGCGCACCAGTTGATGACGTAGCGATTCAAGGGGTTAAAGTTGGGATGATGGGTCCTTTAGCCGGTGTCGGTGACCCAGTTTTCTGGTTTACTGTTCGTCCAATGTTAGGCGCTTTAGGTGCTTCCTTAGCAATGGGTGGTAACATCTTAGGCCCAATCTTATTCTTCGTTGCTTGGAACTTAATTCGTTGGTCATTCATGTGGTATACACAAGAGTTTGGTTACAAAGCAGGTTCTAAAATTACTGATGACCTTTCAGGTGGTTTACTACAAGATATTACAAAAGGTGCTTCTATTTTAGGGATGTTCGTACTGGCCGCATTGGTTCAACGTTGGGTATCGATTAAGTTCTTACCAATTGTCTCACAAGTTAAGTTAGACAAAGGTGCTTATATCGAGTGGGATAAACTTCCTGCTGGCGGTGAAGGAATGCATAAAGCCTTTGAACAAGTGAACCAAGGCTTGGCGCTTTCACCAACGAAAGTTACTACTTTACAAGATAACTTAGATCAATTGATTCCAGGTCTAGCACCATTACTACTTACATTCTTATGTATGTGGTTATTGAAGAAAAAAGTTAGCCCAATCGTTATCATTCTTGGTTTATTCGTAGTCGGCGTAGTCGGCCACTTAATCGGCTTATTATAAGAATGACGAGGTAAGTTTATTACTTCTAATCAAAAAAAGCGGAAGAGAAGTCGAGAAACTTTTCTTCCGCTTTTTTAAACAAAGATGTAATTTTGTTTGTTTCGATCAGGAAAGAAACGTATAATAAAGAGGAATTAGTCGAATGAAATGGAGCAGATAACATGGTACAATCATTAAACACAAAAGTTGATTTAGTTATAGATGCGACGGCATTTACAGGATTAACAGATTATGGACAAATTATGATAGGTGACCGCGGGTTTGAATTTTACCATGCCAAAGATCCACGTAAGTTTATCCAAATTCCGTGGGAAGAAGTCGATTACGTGTTGGCTTCAGTAATGTTCAAAGGAAAATGGATTCCTCGTTATGCGATTCAAACCAAGAAAAATGGGACGTATACGTTTGCTTCAAAAGAGCCGAAGCGAGTGTTACGAGCTATTCGTGAATATGTTGACCCAGATCATATGGTCCAATCTTTGAGTTTCTTTGATGTCATAAAAAGAGGGATTCTCTCGATTGGGAAAAAGAAAAAATAATTTATAACTGTTACTTTTTTATAAACTAGATGAAAAAGTAGCGGTTTTTTTGTGGGAAAACGAGGGACTTATTTATACAAAAAAGGCACAATTTTGCACCAAAAAAGAGACAATCAAGTGATACGTTGTTTTTAATGGAGTTATCATTGAAATGGTTTTCAGAAAGCACGATGAAAATATTTGACACCTTGTAAAATAGTAGTAACATAATAAGTGTAATAAATTATTTTATAGAGGAGTGAGTGTCATGGAACAACGACAACATCATGGAATGGACTGGGGTTCATTAGTATTAGGAATTCTATTTGTTCTGACTGCATTAATTTCTTTCCAAAATCCTGCCGGTAATTTAATTGCCATTGTGATGGTTTTTGCGATTTTTGCTATTATTAAAGGGATTTTCGAAATTTTTGTACGTAATCGTATGAAAGAATTGCTAGGCTACAAAGCTTATGCACCAATCATCTTAGGGATTATTGATATCCTAATTGGTGTTTACTTATTGTTTAACTTAAATATTGGTGTCGCTGTGTTACCATTTGTTTTTGCAATTTGGTTTTTATTCGACTCAATTTTCGGCTTATTTACTTTAGATTTTGCTAAACGAGTAAGCACAGGTTACTTCTGGTTCACATTAATTGTTGACGTTTTAGGGATTATCTTAGGTGTAATGTTATTATTTAATCCATTGTCTTCAGCATTAACTCTAAGCTTCTTAGTTGGCTTCTACTTTATGATGTTTGGTATTAGCAATATTGTATATGCTTTTAGATAAAAGAAGTAAAAAAAACAGGTTTTCCGAAAAGGAAAACCTGTTTTTTTTTAATAACGACGGCGGCAGTTGCCATTATTTCCCGAAATTGTTCGAACAAGCCACACGATAATCGCTACGGGAACTAAAATTTTTACTGCTAGCCACAATAAGCTTCCCACGATACCGACAACGGCACTAAAGAGTGAACCGACAACTAAAAATAAAAGGACCACTAAAAGAATATTTATAAACATTGGTCGTTGATTATTCATACGTACTACCTCCAAATTTTTCCTGTTTTCTATATACAGAGTATAGCAAGAACACGCAACAAGTACCTCCATCGGAAGGCTGATTTTTTTCTCTGGCGAATGATGGAGCCGCTGTTGGTTATTTTGGACTTTCTTATTGAAATAATCAGAATATTCTGGTGTATAATTATAAAAAAGGATTTAAAGTGAGGGATTGGATGTCGACTGAGGGATTAATCGCTTTGTTAGAAAAGAAACGAAATCATTTAAGTAAAATTGAAAATCAAGTACTGGATTATATTTTGACGCATATGACGGAAATTAGTTCACAAACCATTTATGAGGTGGCGCAGGCGTTGTTTGTCTCAACAGCCACTATTTCTCGGACAGCAAAACACTTAGGTTATCGAGGCTTCCAAGAATTAAAATACGCGATCGTCCAATCGGTGCAGAGCGAGAGCACAGAAAGCGATAGTCGTAGTTTTCAAGCCATTACACAACAGTTGATCGCCAATGTGCAAGACAGTTTTCAACAAATGGATGAAGCCAAAGTCGCGGAAATGCTTAAAATGATTGAGCGTGCGAATACGATTGAAGTGTTCGGTGTTGGTGGCAGTTTTCCTATTTGTACTGATTTTGCACGAAAGCTAACATTTTTAGGAAAAAAAGCCTATGCACGATCTGATTGGGATGAACAAGCGGTAGCAGTTAAGAATCTGGATGGACAGGATTTAGCCATTTTTGTCAGTTATACAGGAGAAACTAAGGGGATTTTAGCGTATGCACGTGTAGCGCAGGAACAGCAAGTGCCGATGATTAGTTTGATTTCGACTAAAGGAAGCACCTTGGAAAAATTGTCGACGACGACGTTATTTGCCAAAGGGACGACACGTTATCATCAGCGCGTAGATTTAAGTTCAAGAATTGCTGTCATTTGTTTGTTCGATACGGTTTTATTAATGTATGCAGAGGCAAAGCAGCCGCGGTAATTTTATGCAACACCATACTAAATGATGTAAGGGGATACAGAAAGAGTGTAGCCTCTTTTTTCTTTGTTTTGGGCTAGTTATAATGAGGGCAATGAATGTAAACGCAATCATTTTTAGTTTTGTAAAGAATGAATGGAGGAGTTAAGAAATGGCAGTAAAGAAAAAGAAAGCGACTTTCTGGGAGTTTTTCCAAGGATTAGGTAAAACGTTTATGTTGCCAGTGGCTTTATTAGCTTTTATGGGGATTTTGTTGGGATTAGGAAGTTCTTTTTCCAGTGAATCCATGATTGAAACGATCCCGTTTTTAGGAAAGCCCGCAGTAAAAATTATTTTCCAATTTATGTCGACAATTGGTGGTTTTGCGTTTGCCTATTTACCTGTCATGTTTGCAATGGCCATTCCGTTGGGGTTAGTTCGGAAAGAAAAAGGAATTGCTGCGTTTTCAGGTTTCGTAGGCTATACGGTGATGAATTTAGCGATTAATTTCTATTTAGTGCAGACGAATCGTCTCGTGGATCCTGAACAGTTGCGGGAAGCCGGCCAAGGAATGGTTTTTGGGATTCAAACGATTGAAATGGGCGTTCTTGGTGGAATTATCGCTGGGCTTATTGTATATAAGTTGCATAATCGATTTTATACGGTGCAACTACCAGATAGTTTTGCCTTCTTTTCTGGCGCACGGTTTGTACCAATTATTACTTCATTAGTGATGGCATTCGTGGGCTTAGTAATTCCGTTAGTTTGGCCACTTTTCGCGCTAATGATTATGACGATTGGCCAACTTATCCAACGTTCTGGTATTTTTGGGCCTTTTCTGTTTGGTTCAGGGGAACGTCTACTGTTACCGTTTGGGTTGCATCATATTTTGGTTTCCATGATTCGTTTTACTGAAGCAGGGGGTTCAGCGGTGGTGGCTGGCAAAGAAGTGTTTGGTGCGTTAAATATTTTCTATGCAGAATTGCAAAATAATTTACCGATTTCACCAAGCGCAACAGCTTTCTTGTCACAAGGGAAAATGCCGACCTTTATTTTTGGCCTACCAGCGGCGGCGCTTGCGATGTATCATACTGCAGCTCCGGCGAATCGACATAAGATTAAAGGCTTACTCCTTTCAGGTGTGATTGCAACGGCTATCACTGGCATTACAGAACCAATTGAATTTTTATTTTTATTTATTAGTCCATTATTATGGCTGTTTCATGTCATTATGACTGGTCTAGGTTTCATGGTAATGGCTTTATTGGGTGTTGTGATTGGGAACACTGATGGCGGGCTACTGGACTTTGTTATTTTTGGCTTGTTACAAGGAACTTATACAAAATGGTGGTGGGTTCTCATTGTCGGCGCTATCTGGTTTGTTGTTTATTATTTCGTCTTTAAAACAGTCATTGTAACCTTTGATTTAAAAACACCTGGACGAGACAAGGTCTTAGATGAGACTGAATATACCGATCAAGAAGTTCAATATAAGAAAACGGGTGGCTATGATGCGCCTGGGATTTTAGCGGCTTTGGGTGGGCAAGAGAATATTCAAGCTATTGATAATTGCATTACGCGTTTACGTTTAGTGTTAGCAGATGCTAATAAAGTAGATGATGACAAATTAAAGCAATTAGGGGCTTTAGGCGTCGTGCATTTAGATGCGCAGAATGTGCAAGTGATTATCGGAACCAAAGTGACAACGGTCCGTAATCAATTAGAGATGATTTTAGGTTAGAAAAAAGACAGAAGGTGAAGAGTGTGTCGTTTGATAAAGCAATTGATCGACGAGGAACGTATTGTACACAGTGGGATTTTGTAGAAGACCGATTTGGGGAAGCGTACTTGCTTCCCTTCACTATTTCCGATACGGATTTTGCTGTGCCAGAGGCAGTTCTGGCAACATTACAGGAGCGTTTGAAACATCCAGTATTTGGCTATACGAGGTGGAACCATCCGCAATTAAAAGAAGCAATTCAAACGTGGTACCAGACAAGATTCCAGACGAAGATTGAAGAACACTGGATTATGTATACTCCGACCGTTATCTATGGTATTTCTGCTTTGATTCAATTATTGACTAACGAAGGGGAGGGCATTATTTTACAAACACCTGCATATGATGCATTTTTTAAAGTTATTCAGGAAAATAAGCGGCAAGTAGTGGCAAATGAATTGCTTTATCAAGAGAAGCGCTACAGCATTGATTTTATTGATTTAGAAAAAAAACTAGCGCAACCAGAAAATCGCTGTTTACTTTTATGTTCTCCGCATAATCCAACAGGACGTGTTTGGGAGCAATGGGAATTAGAGCGAATGGTTTCATTGTGCCAACAGTATGATGTGTTTTTACTTTCTGATGAAATTCATATGGATATCGTTAATAAAGGCCATGTTCATCGACCAATTACGCAATTTGATTATAAAAAATCTGCCATTATTACCAGTGGCACGAAAACCTTTAATTTTCCAGGGCTGATTTTTGCTTACGCCTTAATTCCAGATAACGAATTACGTGACGCTTTTCAGCTCAAATTAAAAAACGCCGATGGTCTATCATCAACAAGTATTTTGGGAATGCTAGCAACCATGACGGCCTATCAAAAATGTGGTACTTGGGTTGACGAGTTGAATGATTATTTAGCGGAGAACCAACGTTACGTGAAAGATTTTTTACAGACATATTTGCCAAAAATTAAAGTGACGGAGCTGGAGGCAACTTACTTAATGTGGTTGGATGTATCAGCGGCAGTTCCAGATGTGGCCCGCTTACAAGAGGCTTTAGTTTCTGTGGGGAAAGTCGCCATTATGGACGGCTCGATTTATGGCGGTAATGGACAGCGATTTTTACGGTTAAATATTGGCTGTTCGCAAGCAAAACTACACGAGGGACTTGAACGGATGCGTCAAGGTTTTGAAGCTGTTTTACAAAAGGATGGCACAGCATCAGCGCTTAGGAATAATTGAGAAAAGATAGCATTCCGAAAATGGTTGCAGTACAATGGAAAAATAGAAACAAATAAAATAACAAAAAGTAACAACTTGTCATTTACTGGGGGAAAAGAAATGAAAACAATTAAAACAAAGCAAGCACCACAAGCAATTGGGCCATATTCACAAGCAAAAATTGTGAATGGTTTATTGATTACTTCTGGTCAGATTCCACTGGATCCTGAAACAGGCAAGGTGGTTGGGACAACGATTAAAGAACAAACCAATCAAGTACTGAAAAATATTCAAGGGATTTTAACAGAAGCTG
Organism: Enterococcus sp. AZ129; assembly: GCF_051714505.1. NCBI lineage: Bacteria > Bacillati > Bacillota > Bacilli > Lactobacillales > Enterococcaceae > Enterococcus > Enterococcus sp. AZ129. Next base: position 31,571 of record NZ_JBIORY010000001.1, read on the forward strand.
GTAGTGATTTTGCTCATGTAGTCAAAACGACATGCTATTTACAAAATATGGCGGATTTCACGGCATTCAATGAAGTCTATGCTGAATATTTTAGTGCGGAATATCCTGCACGCACAACGATTGAAATCTCTAAATTACCGATGGATGTGTTGGTGGAGATTGAGATTATCGCAGAAGTAGTGGCGTAAAAATACAGTTAAAAGAGTGAGAAAAAATCGTCTTAGATTTTTTTCTCACTCTTTTTTTCAATAAAACAATACGATTCAGCCAAAATGTCTAGCCGTGCTGGAAAATTTTCAGCAAATAGGCTACCATGGAAGAAAATCGATAAAACGAAAGTTAAATGAATAGAAAAGAGATATGAAAGAGGCTATAAGATGAAAAAAAATATTAGCCAACTAACGCAGTGGTTGAAAGAACACAGTTTATTATTGAAACTAATTTTTCTTGGTTCTGTATTAGTTTTCGTGGCTAACCAAGTGACACATATCGCTCAAGGCATGACCTGGGCGGATATTTTTTCCACGATGGAACAACAAAGTACGGGGCGTTTAATTGGCATGGTCTTGGCAGGACTGTTAGGGGTTATTCCAATGCTCCTTTATGACTATGTAGTCGTTAAGTTATTGGAAAAAGAAGGTAAGCCACCAATGAAACGAATGGATTGGTTAACTTCGGCTTGGGTCACTAATACCATTAATAACTTAGCGGGTTTTGGCGGCGTGGTTGGAGCAACGCTACGGATTAATTTTTACGGAAAAGATGTACCACGAGGCAAGGTTGTAGCAACGGTCTCAAAAGTTGCTCTGTTCTTGATTTCAGGGTTATCTATTTTATCTTTTGTGGCGTTTGTTGATTTATTTTTTATTCGAACCCAAAATGTTTTTCGTGAATATTGGGTTTGGTTATTACTGGGCAGCCTGATTGCGCCAGCGCTCTGGTTTTTCACGTATTTAAAACGGCGAACATTGTTTAAAACATTTTTTCCAAAAGCGGTGCTCCTTTTATTCGGCGCTTCATTAGGTCAATGGCTAGGTGGGATGTTTGCTTTCTTGATGATAGGTCGCTTGATGCAGGTGCCAGTTTCGATGGTTTCTGTTTACCCAATGTTTGTTATCGCTACGTTAATCGGGATGTTAACCATGGTTCCTGGTGGTATGGGAACGTTTGATGTCTTAATGATTTTGGGCTTGTCACAATTAGGGATTGATCGATCACAAGCGGTCGTCTGGTTGTTGTATTATCGTTTGTTCTATTATGTGACGCCTTTTATGACAGGAGTTATTTTGTTCTTGCAACAAGCAGGCATGAAAGTTAATCAATTTTTTGATAATTTACCTCGGTTATTTTCACAAAAAGTGGCGCATTTTATTTTGGTGGCGGCGTTATATTTTGCAGGAATTATGATGGTTCTATTGTCGACTGTGACGAATTTGTCGAATGTCAGTCGTTTATTCCAAGTGTTACTTCCCTTTTCTTTTAATTTTTTAGATCAAACATTGAATTTATTTGTAGGATTCTTGTTATTAGGTTTAGCTCGAGGCATTTCTATGAAAGTGAAAAAAGCTTATTGGCCTACAATTATTTTACTAGGATTTTGTATTGTAAATACGGTGGCACGAACGACTTCGTGGCAGTTGATTGCTGTTTATGCTGTTATTTTATTGGCGGTTATTTTGGCTCGTAAAGAATTTTATCGTGAAAAGTTTGTTTATTCATGGGGCGCTTTAACGGTAGATAGTATTTTGTTTGGCTGCTTGTTTATCGGTTATGCGGTTGCTGGCTATTACGCCGCACGACCAGCTGGTGGCAATCAAGTTATCAATCACTTTTTGTTGTTTCCGTCAGATGATGTTTGGTTTAACGGATTGATTGGATTAAGTATTTCCTTGATTGGTTTATTCTTTTTGTATCAATATTTAGCCGAAACAACTGTTACTTTAGGTGAGGGATTTGAGGAAGCGCGGTTGACACGCTTTTTGGAAAAATTTGGTGGCAACGAAGGCAGTCAATTTTTATATTTAAAGGATTATGGTCATTTTTACTACCAAGAAGAAGGCGAAGATCAAGTACTTTTTGGGTTTCAAATGAAGTTTAATAAATGCTTTGTCTTGGCGGATCCGATTGGGCAACGAGAGAAATGGACAGCGGCGACACTGGCGTTTATGGATCAAGCTGATTTGTTAGGTTATCAATTAGTTTTTTATCGTATTTCGGAAGAATATGTTATGAATCTTCACGATTGCGGCTTTGAATTTATGAAAGTTGGGGAAGAAGGCTTGATTCAATTTGATGAGCCGTCAACAGTGAATCAAACAGCCTGGACGGAAACAGTGACTGAAAAAATAGCAGCAGAAGCAGCGGATTTTCAGTTTGAATTTTATCCCGAAACGATTAGTGAGGCCTTATATCAAGAGTTAGAACGAGTTTCTGCGGACTGGTCACGGAATCAAAAAGAGCGCTACTTTATTGGTGGACGGTTGGATCCTGAGTACTTGAAATGCAGTAGCGTGGGCTTGGTGAGACAGAAACAAACGGTCATCGGTTTTATTACGGGAAAAGAAATGGAAAAAGGCAAAAGTATTTCGTATGATTTGTTACGTATTCGTTCAGAAGCACCTGCTTTTACTAGAGAATATTTGTTCACTCATTTTATTGAAACCTATCAACAGCAGGGCTATCAATTAATTGATATTGGGATGGCGCCGTTGGCTAACGTAGGGGAGAGCAAGTACTCTTTCTTAAAAGAACGCTTTGTTAATATTTTTTACAAGTATAGTTATCAAATTTATGCGTTTCAAGATACACGCAAGCGCAAAGAACAATATGTCACTAGTTGGCAACCACGTTATTTTGCTTATCCTAAGCGGACCAGTGTACTCTTTGCTTTTGTGCAACTTTCCTTGTTGATTACGAAAGGAAGACATCAAAGTGTTTCGCTTGTGGAAGAAGCAATGACTGAAATTTAAAAAAATCACGCGATGACTTAGCCATCGCGTGATTTTTTATTTGTCTTCTTTTTTACGGTTTCGTCTAGCAGGAATCAAGGTTACGTAGGCAACGAAACCACCAGTACATAGAACGAATAACACGATGCCAGGAATCAATCCTTCTGGTAAATAAGAGAACTGAATAGTATGGGTTCCAGCGCTGACAGGAACGCTTAGAAAGGCATCTTTAAAGGCTTTTGGGGTAACTTTTTTGCCGTCAATTTTGACACGCCAACCTTTGTCATAAGGAATTGTAGTGACGAGTACTTGATCGTTGTCGGCGGTAAAAGTACCTGAAGCAGAGCGTTTGCCAGTGGTTAAATCAACGCCTTTTTCTTGTACGGCGGAAATGGCTTTTTCAAATGCATTGGTATTTAAGCCAACCACTTGCGGCTGAACAAAACTTACTGCTTTGGTTCCATAAAAACTTACTTTGAAGTTAACAGTTGTATCTTTGGGATAGTAACCTAAATTATAATATTGGCCAGTAATGCCAATTTGTGATTGCTGACTTGAGCCGTTCACGGTGACCGTCGCAGTGGAACTTTCCAATTGAGCAAAATCCGTTGGGAATAAACTCAAATAAGCTTGCGTATTGGCGGGCACATTGACTGTATAAGAAATCTCTTTGGCTACGTTATGTTGTTTCTCCGTAAAAGTTACGCCAGCTGTATTTTGCGTAATTGTCACGTTATTTTGAAGCGTCATCGTTGGTTGATAAAAGGTAAAATACCGTTCATTGGTATTGGCTAAAGCATTTAGTAAATTTGTTTGACTACCTAAATTATCATTGAGAGGTTGCCGGACATTGTAAATCTCTTTGTCTGCTAAAAATCCTAACGGCAAAGCATTTTCGTTACGATAAAGCTGATATTTACCAGCAGCTGCTTGTCGCTCAAAGCCGAATTTCATTGGATTGTTTTCAGCAATATTGTATTTAATGCCCATCAAAGCATCCATTAACAAGGTATTATTTTGGTAACGAATATTTAAATTCGTGCCTCGCGAGCGGAAACCTAAGGCGTTTAGGTATGTTGAAGAATGTCGGTTCCGCACGGAAGAAAACATGCTAATGCCACTGTAGCCATAGTTAATGCCGTCATTGGCCGAAACACCATTTAAATTTTCCAAGCGGTAAAAGGTATCATTTTCTTTTTTTGTTTGATCGACTAGATTTTTTAAGTCAGGATAAGGTTCAGAATACAAGCTGCGTGATGCGTAGTTCCAATCATCTAAAATACCAGTGACCATCGCCCGTGTATTAATGATTGCTTCACCAGAAACGAGCAGCAATAGTAAAATCACTAAGTATTGCATAGGCGCTTTTTTCAATTGATAAAAAGCAATCCCGAAAAAGTATAATAGTAAAAAAGTTGCCGTTAATACGAAAGAGGTTAAAGTCACATACGTATAACTAGTAGCACCTTTTGTGCCCATTGCAAGAGCAAAAATTGCTAAAAGAATCAAAATCAAGCCGCTTAAGACGCCGAGATCATCCTTTTCAAATTTTTCCCAACCATAACCAGCAAGCAAAATAACTAGGAATGAAAAGAGGAAACTATAGCGGAAAAGAAACATGTTCGGCGCATGCATACCGTGCCAGAATAAATTTAAGGGCGTGATGTAAAAGCTAGCAATCAATAGGACAAACAAACTGCCAAAAAGTAGTTTGTTTTTCAATGGAACTTCTTTCGTAACGAAATAAAAGAGACAAAAAATCAAAGGCAACAACCCAATGTAAATAAAAGGAATGGACCCATATTTGGTTGTATCGTAAACGCCAATCATATTTTTCATAATAATATCTAAAAAGGCAGTCGCTTCTGTTTTAAAGGTTGTAATTTCAGAAAGAGTTTCACCATTGGTTCGTAAATCTAAGACAGCAGGTAAGACCATAATCATAGATGCTCCACCAGCTAAAAGAGAAGTAGTAAAATACGCAACGATTCGAGATTTATATCGTTGCCAGTCTGTAAACGTTCGTGCAAAATAGTACAGGAAGGAAAACAACCCAATCATAAAGCCAAAATAATAATTTGTAATGAAAAGCAAGAAATAACTGACAAACAATAATGTCGGTTTTCGTTGGTCCATTAAACGATGAATTCCTAAAATTACGAGTGGCAGATAAATAAAGGCATCCAGCCACATAATTAATTCTGAATGGGCCACAATGAAGGACATTAGCGCATAAGACACACTTAAAGTCACATGGGACCATTTAGGAATCTTAAAGGTTTGTTTTGCCAAGAACCAAAAACTCAAGCCAGCACTCCCAATTTTCAACAACGTTAGGAAATAGAGCGCATCAGGCATGTTTTGATTGTTAAAGAAAAAGACGAGCGGCGTAAATAAGCCACCAAGATAATAGGAAATTAAGGACAAGTAGTTTAGTCCCAAAGAAGCATTCCACGTATAGAAAAGACTTTGTTTTCCATGAAGAACATTGTTAAAGCTTGCGTGAAAATTTGAAAATTGAGAAAAGGCATCGCTGGCTAAAACACTGCGACTACTTCCTGGATAAATCCCAATACTCAAATAGATAATTGCCATAATTAAAAATGGAATGAAGAAACTGGCTAACATATAAGGCCAGTTGTTTTTTAAAAACTGCCTACTTTTATTTTTCATAAATAACCTCACCTGATTTTTCGAAAGTACCTATAGTTTATCATACTCTTTATTTGATGTACCAATAGAAGAAAAACTTTAAAATTTTATTAGGATCCTAAGGATGGAGTGAAGAAGAATTAGGAGTAAGGGATTGACATTCAAATGCTAAATCACCAGCTATGTTTAGAAAAGAGCGTAGGGGCGAATAAACAAATTACTGAAGGATTTACTATTGAATGGGGTGTTATTGTGTATCAATTCATTTCATTCGCATTTCCAGTATCACATGTTTTTAAAGTAGGTCAAGTTTTGTGGTTATAAATTAAGTTGAAATGAAGCAATTGTCCTACACCCAAGATAGCTTCTAGCGAGGGATTAAAAGACTCTCAAACGGTTATATGAAGTCGATTTTCCAATCACCACATCAAACAACGAATATTCTCCGAAAAATTGCTGAAAACACCCTGTGGATAACTTTGTGCATAACTCTGTTGAAAACCACAAAAAAGCTTTTTATCTCGGTTTATCCACAAGGATAAGTTTTCGAGTTGCTAAAAAAATAGACGCAAGTTCAGAAGGCCTGCTTGCTAAAAGTAAAGGAGCCCCTAAAGTTGAAAGAAGATGAAAACGTTATTAAAACAACGTTTTCATCTTCTTTTTTCTAGAATTTACAAAGATTTAATGTCGAACAAATATGCACTGTGGAAAAGTTTTTTGGAAAAAATAAGAAATTTCATCCACAAAGTTTTCTGTGGAGAATTTAAAAATGCTTGTCAAGCTTTTTTTGAAAAAATGTGGATAACTTTTTAAAGACAAGCTTTTTTCCATTTGCGAATTTGCGTTCGGAAACTAGTAAAAGGGGCAACGCTATTAATGTGAATCCATTTCCAAAGAGGCCATTGTGCTTTGGTAGTCGCCCAAGCCCGTTGTTGAGGTAAAAATAATTCGTCTTCGGAAAGCGAGTCAATCCAATGAAGTAATTTTTCTAAGGTGTCTTGCAACACAATCAGCTGACTTTCTAAACTCATTTGTCCATAGGTTTGATAAAATGATTGATAGAGAGCGCCCAGTTGATTCCATTTATAACCTTCAGCTGGCGTTTGAACGGTCAGACCACGTTGTTCTTGTTCTTCCCAAGAAAGCAGCAAGTTGAGCCAACCTAATTGATAGGCTAAGTTCTCTGAAGGTGTTTTAGCTACTGTTTCAATTCGGTGATCTTTAAGTGTTTCAGGAATTTCTGCAAATTCAGCTAAATATTTTTGTGAAGCTATTTGAATGGCTTCAATCAAGGCTTCTTTTGATTCATAGGTTCGCATTCTTCGGCTAACGTCCTTTCTTGGTAGGATCTGCTTGTTTTTCATGAGTAATTTGAGTGACTAAACCAAAAGGATCTTTCACAATCGCATAAAACGTTGCAAATTCATTTTCAATTGGTTCTTGGATAATACAGGATTCGGGATGGCGCGTGAGTTTTTCAAAAATTGTTTTGGCAGAGTGACGGCTCTCGACGGTTAAGCTGAGGGTCAATTGTTCTGTGGGCGTGGTATTCATTCCTGCAAACAAAGGATTATCAGCTAGTTGTAATTGAAAAGTGTCCATTTGTAAAATCGAGTGAGAAAGCCAGTGTTCTTCGCCAGCGGGAATGGTCAAAGAAGGATTTAAACGCTCTTTAAATTCTTGATTAGTAATTTTAAAAAGAATATCACCAGCAAAGGCTTCTTGGTAAAACGTCAAGGCTTCCGTTGCTCGTCCGTTTAAGACCATAAAAAGGGCAAATTGTGTGTTTTTCATTGTTTGAACCTCCTAAGATTGATAAGATAAGCATAACAACAAAAGGTGTCAAAAAGTGACACCGATGGAGGGGAAAATGAAAAAATCAGAACGTTTAAATCAGGAACTTTTTTTCTTGAGAACCCATCCTCAGTTTAATTTAAATCAGTTAATGAAAACTTTTGGGATTTCTAAAAGCACAGCTTTGCGGGATATTGAAGCTTTGGAAAATTTAGGCGTGCCGCTATATGTGGAGAATGGTCGTTATGGTGGCTATCGAGTTTTAAACAAACCGTTGTTGCCGCCGATTTATTTTAACGAAAATGAAGTGTTAGCGATCTTTTTTTCGTTACAATTACTGAAATTAGTCGCAGAGTCACCGTTTGGTCATTCCTATCAGCAAATTCAGCAAAAATTATTGCATTCTTTAGATGAACCAACCCAATTTAAAATCAGTCAAATGAGTAAGGTTGTCTATTACGAAGGAATTGAACAAGTAGAAGCACCAGGCAATTTAGAGCAGCTGTTTCATTGTATTTTGGCGCAACAAGTAATTCAGTTTAACTATACCAGATATGAAGCAACAACGAAAAAAATCTTACCAACCCGGTTAACTATTTTAGAAGGGTATTGGTATTGTTCAGGCTATGATGTGACTAAAAAGGCCTGGCGTACTTACCGCTGTGATTTTATGGAGGCTATTCAGCAGTTAAACCAAACACTGGATTTTACGACTGAAGAACTGAAAGAATCGTATCGCCATCAACAAACGACGGCACGTACGATTCCATTTAAAGCAATCATTACAGAAAAAGGCAAAGAATTTTTTTATAAACATCGCTTTGACAATATTCAGTTGGAAGAAACGCCCACGCAGTGTTTTTTAGTTGGACAGATTCATCCAACAGAAACACAATTTTTAGCCAACTATTTTATGGGCTTTGGTGAAGAAGTGACAATTTTAGAGCCAGTCCAAGTGAAACAAGCATATGTAGAAAGTATAATGAGGATTCAAAAAAAATATCAAGAATAGATTGTGGAACTGTGAACAATCTCATGTGTAAAAATGCACATTGGAGAGGAGAAAGAAAAACCCTTGATTTTTAAATCAAGGGTTTTTCTTTCTAAGAACGTGCTTGCCCATTTCCATAAATAACATATTTTGTCGAAGTAAGCTCTGCTAAGCCCATAGGTCCACGGGCATGTAATTTTTGCGTACTAATGCCGATTTCGGCGCCAAATCCAAATTCAAAACCGTCCGTGAAACGAGTTGAAGCATTCGCATAAACAGCGGCTGCATCCACTTGTTGTAAAAATTGTTGTGTGGCAAAGTAATTATCACTAATAATACTTTCAGAATGTTTTGTATTGTAGCGATTAATATGCTGGATGGCTTCGTCTAAAGAATCAACGACTTTCACTGCTAAGATAAAGTCGAGAAATTCCGTTTCCCAATCTTGTTCAGTCGCTGGAATGGCTTCTTCAAAAATTGCTAACGCACGTTCATCTGCCCGAAGTTCCACGTGAAACTCCTTCAAGGCTTTTTCAATTGTTGGTAAAAAGGCTTCAGCCACTTTTTGATGAATTAATAACGTTTCGGCGGCGTTACAGACAGAAGGACGTTGACATTTAGCATTGACAATAATTTCAGTTGCCATTGTTAACTGGGCGTCTTTGTCCACGTAAATATGACAATTGCCTGTGCCTGTTTCAATAACAGGAACAGTGGCTGTTGTCAAAACAGTTTTGATTAAGTTGGCGCCGCCACGCGGAATGAGGACATCCAAGTAGTCATTTAAGCGCATAAGTTGTTGGGCTGTTTCTCTAGAAGTATCATCAACAAATTGAATGAGATGGGGAGAAACGGCTTCTTGTATTAGCGCTTCTTGTAAAATTGTCACCAATATCTGATTGGAGTGAAACGCTTCTTTTCCGCCTCGAAGAATAACAGCATTTCCTGATTTGAAACAAAGGCTAGCGGCATCTGTTGTCACGTTTGGCCGCGATTCATAAATGATTCCAATAACACCTAAAGGCACGCGTTGTTGCCCAATTAACAGCCCCGCTTCATTGCGCCACATTTTATCTACTTCCCCAATTGGATCTGGTAAAGTAGCGACTTGGCGTATGCCCTCAGCCATCGCTGTGATCCGTTCTTCTGTTAAACGTAAGCGGTCTTGCATTGTTTCAGAAATTCCGTGGGTAGCGGCTTGCTCTAAATCTAATGCGTTTGCTTGTAAAATGCGGGGTGCATTGGCTTCAATGGCTGCGGCCATTTTGTTTAACAATGAATTTTTTTGACGAGTATCCATCAAGCCTAGCGTATAAGAGGCTTCTTTAGCTTGTTGCCCTAGTTGCTTTAAATCAGTCACTTTCATGCCCTCCTTTAATAAATAACGTACCGATATCTTTTCCTTCTAAAATTTCAAAGATGATTTTTGGCTGCTTTCCGTTTGCTAAAATCATCGCCTGTTGATTAGCTAACACACGTTCAGCAGCTTTTAATTTACTAGACATCCCACCAGTGCCAAAGCGGCTCCCCTTACCACCGGCTAATTGGAACAAGTCTTCATTAATTTCATTGATTTCAGAAAATAACGTGGCTTCTTTGTTGACAGTAGGGTTGTCTGAAAAGAAACCATCAATATCTGATAACATAACTAACAAGTCAGCTTGAACAATTTGGCAGACAATGGCAGACAATTGATCGTTATCCCCGAACTTGGTTAAGTGATCCAATTCTTCAATTGCGACAGTATCATTTTCATTGACGATAGGAATAATATTCATTTTTAACAGTTGTTCAAAAGTATTGGTAACATTATTGCGACTTTCAGGGTATTCAATAACATCACGTGTTAATAAAACTTGTGCCATTTGTTGGCTATAGGTTGAAAACCGCTGATTATAAATGTTCATTAATTCTGCTTGGCCGACTGCAGCGACTGCCTGTTGTTCTGGAATTGTCGTTGGGCGCACAGATAGATTTAATTTATTCAGTCCGACACCAATTGCGCCAGAAGAAACTAAAATAATTTCTTTGCCTTGGTTGCTTAAATCACTCAAAGTAAAGGCTAATTGATCAATTGCTTTTAAGTTAATATTGCCATTGGGATAAATCAGAGAACTGGTTCCGACTTTGATCACAATTCGTTTGGCCTGTTGGAGTTTGTTTCTCATAAGTGCCTCGTTTCTTTTTACAGTAAAATTTGACACTCATTATAACAAAATCAGCGGCTACTAGAAAGTGCTAAATAATGAATAGTAAAGAAAGTTTAATGAAAGTGTGAACTTTTTGAGGGAATCTTGGGACTTTTTGGGATTTGGTCTGTTTATTTTAAGAGAAGATGATAGACTAAAAGAAGGAAAATAAACAAAAATTCTCCTCTTTTTTGCGTAGTCTAGATTAACTGGGCTTTTAGAAATGAGAAACTTACTAAAAACAACCAGAGTATCAGAGATTATGGTAAAATAGGAGTAGTTTAGACAGTAGGGGAGAATGAATATGAAACAACGTGGTTTTGAGATTATTTCTAAGTATCAAGAAGAGGGCTTGAGTGTCCCACAACGAGCAACAAAAGGTGCCGCGGGGTATGATTTTCAAGCAGCCGAAACGGTCGTTGTACCAAGTCTTTGGAAGTTACAACAAGCTGGAGAAAATCCCAAACCAATTTTAGTTAAAACAGGAATTAAGGCGTATATGCCTGATTCTGAATATTTAGAATTGGTGAGTCGTTCTTCGAACCCGCTAAAACGGTTCCTACTTTTAGCGAATGGTGTCGGAGTCATTGACAGTGATTATTATAATAACGAGAATAACGAAGGACATATCATGTTCCAATTTTTAAACTTTGGATATGAAGATGTTGTCATTGAAAAAGGTGAACGAATTGGCCAAGGGATTTTTAAGCCGTTTTTATTAGCGGATGATGACCAAGTCGATGCAGAAAGAACGGGCGGTTTTGGTTCGTCTGGACAAAAATAAAGCCCATTTTTTCAGTAGGCAACGTTATTCAAACCATTTAATAAATGTTAAAATAAACAACAGATAAGGAGATTCTACATGGCAAAAAAAGCAAAAGTTCAATTTGAATGTCAAAGCTGTGGGTATGTGTCTCCAAAATATCTCGGCCGCTGTCCTAATTGCGGACAATGGAATTCGATGGTGGAAGAGGTTATTCAAGATACTTCTGATCGTCGTGCTAGAGTAAGTTTGACTGGTAAAAAGACACAACCACAACGGCTATCTGAAGTTGTACCTAAAAAAGAGCCGCGTGTAAAAACTGAATTAGTGGAGCTGAATCGGGTTTTAGGTGGTGGCGTTGTTCCAGGTTCGTTAGTTTTAATCGGTGGCGATCCCGGAATTGGTAAGTCAACATTGCTTTTACAAGTATCGCAACAATTAGCAGCCACAGGTGGTACGGTTTTATATGTTTCTGGTGAAGAAAGTGCTGAGCAAATTAAATTGCGAGCGGAGCGTTTAGGCACCGTCAACGAGACATTTTACTTATACGCAGAAACAGATATGCACGAAATATCACGAGCCATTGAAAAATTAGAACCAGACTATGTCATTATTGACTCGATTCAAACAATGACGCAGCCAGATGTTACCAGCGTTGCTGGTAGTGTCAGTCAAGTCCGAGAAACAACTGCCGAATTATTGAAACTGGCAAAAACGAATGGGATTGCCATTTTTATTGTCGGACACGTAACGAAGGAAGGGTCTATCGCAGGGCCACGGATGTTGGAACATATGGTAGACACGGTTCTTTATTTTGAAGGAGATAAGCATCACACCTTTAGAATCTTACGGGCTGTCAAAAATCGGTTTGGCTCAACGAATGAGATTGGTATTTTTGAAATGCAGACACATGGATTGGTTGAAGTTATGAATCCTTCTCAGGTCTTTTTAGAAGAACGTTTAGAAGGAGCCACCGGATCTTCAATTGTGGTAGCAATGGAAGGTTCACGCCCCATTTTGGTGGAAATCCAAGCGTTAGTTACCCCAACGATGTTTGGCAATGCCAAGCGAACGACCACCGGGTTGGACTTTAATCGCGTTTCTTTAATCATGGCGGTTTTAGAAAAACGGGCAGGCCTTTTATTACAAAACCAGGATGCGTATCTAAAAGCGGCTGGTGGAGTCAAAATTAATGAACCAGCTATTGATTTAGCGTTAGCAATCAGTATTGCTTCTAGCTATAAAGAAAAAGGAACCTCATCTTCGGAATGTTTCATTGGTGAGATTGGTTTAACTGGTGAAATTCGCCGCGTGAATAGTATTGAACAAAGAGTGCGTGAAGCGCAAAAACTAGGCTTTACAAAAGTCTATGTCCCTAAAAATAACCTTGGTGGCTGGGAAGCGCCTGAAGGTATTGAAATTATTGGCGTTTCAACAATTGGTGAAACGTTAAGAAAAGTTTTTAAATAATGAAAGTAGAAATAATCCGTTTAGGTTGTTGGTGGCGTATGATTTTTGTACGCCCCACAACACTAGACGTCTTTATTAAATAAACGAGGAGGATGGCTATATGCAAAAACGAATCATCACGTTGCTGATGATCATTGCTGGTGCAAGTTTAGGAATTTCTCTTTTCCCAATGGCTTGGGAAATGGCTAAGCAAGGCAATAACAGTTGGTTAAACAATAACTTTACGAACGGATTAATCGGTGCAATTATTTTCTTTATTTTATCTTTAGGGTTAGCAAAGTATATTGTTTCCGCTGTCAAAAAAATCGAAGCAGCTTTAAATGAAATGAGTTTAACCTATTTATTATTTGGAAGTATTGGTGCCATCATTGGTTTAACAATTGGCGTCATTATCTCCATTCCAATGTACAACTTACAAATTCCTGTCGTGAATAGTTTACTACCAATTCTAGTTATGATTATTCTGGGTTACTTAGGTTTCCGAATGGGAACAACACGGATTGAGGAGTGGAAAAAAGTTTTCACACCTCGCCAAAAGAAAGCAAATACGGAAGACACCGAAGGACAAATGTTGGAACGTAAAGTGGAAGACAACTTCCATAAATACAAAATTTTAGACACCAGTGTCATCATTGATGGCAGAATCTACGATATCGCTAAAACGGGCTTTTTAGAAGGTGTTTTGCTCATCCCTAACTTTGTTTTATATGAATTACAATACATTGCTGATTCTGGAGACAGTTTAAAACGGGTGAGAGGTCGTCGTGGCTTAGATATTTTAAATGCTTTACAAAAAGAAGAAGGTATCTCCGTTGAGATGTATGACGGAGATTTCGAGGATATCTCTGAAGTAGACAGTAAATTAATCAAATTAGCAAAATTATTAGATGGCGTGGTTGTGACCAATGACTACAACTTAAATAAAGTCTCTGAATTTCAAAATGTGCCTGTTTTAAACATTAATGCTTTAGCTAATGCTGTGAAACCAGTGGTGATTCCAGGTGAAACGATGAATGTGATGGTTGTAAAAGCCGGAACAGAGCGTCAACAAGGGGTCGCTTACTTAGATGATGGCACAATGGTTGTGGTTGAAGATGGCCAGCATTACATGAATGAGCAAATCGAAGTGGTCGTTACAAGTGCTTTACAAACCGCAGCTGGGCGTATGATTTTTGCCAAACCGGCGCATGCGGGTCGCGGGATTAATGATCGCAAGGATAACCATCCTAAAAACGATAAAAATTAAGCAAAGTGAGGACTTAGTATGATTCGAATCGGTCAAGGTTTTGATGTTCATCAATTAGTTCCGCAACGACCTTTAATTATTGGTGGGGTTACTCTTCCTTATGAAAAAGGTCTGTTAGGTCACTCAGATGCCGATGTTTTAACACATGCAATTATTGATGCAATCCTTGGTGCCGCTGGTCTGGGTGATATTGGGCAACTGTTTCCCGAAACCGATCCGCAGTTCAAAAATGCGAATTCTGTAAACTTATTAAAAAAAGTAAATGAAAAAGTTGGGCGGTCGGGCTTTACTATTGGCAATATTGATTGTACAATTTTAGCGGAAGAGCCAAAGATGAGCCCATACTTGGCAGAGATGAAAAAGAATCTAGCCGCGAGTTGCCACTTAGCGGTCACACAAGTGAACATTAAGGCAACGACCATGGAAACGATGGGCTTTGTTGGTAAAAAAGAAGGAATCGGCGCAATTGCCGTTGCTTTATTGGAAAAATAACTGAAAACGACGTTAAACCGTCTGTTTTTAAAAAATGGAAAGAGGAATGAACATGACGAAAGTTCGTGTGCGTTACGCACCAAGTCCAACTGGACACTTGCACATTGGGAATGCAAGAACAGCATTATTTAACTACTTATTTGCCCGCCACAATGACGGAGAATTTATCATTCGTATCGAGGATACCGACCAAAAACGGAACATCGAAGACGGCGAGAAAAGTCAGTTGGAAAACTTAGCATGGTTAGGGATGGAATGGGATGAATCACCTGCTCATCCGGGAGAATATGGTCCATATCGTCAATCAGAACGTAAAGAAATTTACCAACCATTGATTGATCAATTATTAAGTAGCAATCGTGCGTATAAGTGTTATTGTACGCCAGAAGAATTAGAAGCAGAACGTGAAGCACAACAAGCTCGTGGGGAAATGCCTCACTACGCAGGCACTTGTGCGAATTTAACACCTTCTGAACAAGCAGCCAAAGAAGCGGCTGGTCTAGAACCAGTGATTCGTTTCCGTGTGCCACGTAACACAGAATACAAATTTGATGACATCGTAAAAGGTGAAATTACTTTTGAGTCAGATAACATTGGTGGCGATTTTGTCATCCAAAAACGTGATGGGATGCCAACGTATAACTTTGCCGTTGCAGTAGATGATCACTTAATGAAAATTTCTCACGTTTTACGTGGCGATGATCATATTGCGAACACACCAAAACAATTAATGATTTACGAAGCGTTTGAATGGACACCACCTGTCTTTGGCCATATGACCTTAATCATTAATTCAGAAACTGGCAAAAAATTGAGCAAACGTGATGAAACAATTTTACAATTTATTGAACAATACCGTGAATTAGGTTACTTACCAGAAGCCATGTTCAACTTTATTGCTTTACTAGGATGGTCTCCTGTTGGCGAAGAAGAAATCTTCTCACAAGAAGACTTGATTAAATTGTTTGATGAACAACGCTTAAGCAAGTCACCAGCGGCCTTTGATGCGAAAAAATTAGAATGGATTAACAATCAATACATGAAACAAATGGACTTAAGTGAACTAACAGATATGTGTATTCCTTATTTAGTCGCTGACGGTCGTGTTGAAGAAAATCCATCTCCTGAAAAAATCGAATGGTTAAAACAATTAGTTAGCTTGTATCAACCACAAATGAGTTATGCAGCTGAAATTGTGGAACTATCAAACTTGTTCTTTAATGAACATCCAGTTTTAGATGATGCTGCGAAAGAATTCTTGCAAGGAGAAACAGTGCCAACTGTGTTACATGCGTTTAAAGAACAATTAGAAGCCTTGGACGTTTTCGATGTGCCAAGTATTAAAGCAGCGATTAAAGCCGTCCAAAAAGAAACCGGCGTTAAAGGCAAAAACTTGTTTATGCCAATTCGAATTGCTGTTTCTGGACAAATGCATGGTCCTGAATTAGGTGAAACTATCGAATTATTAGGCAAAGAAAAAGCATTAGATCATTTAAATAAAGTGTTATAAAAACACAAAGAATAGAAGAAGTAGACAATCAGATGGATTTCAGAGACGCTGTGGGTGGTGAGAACAGCGAGCATCTTTTGTCGAAATGCATCTATGAGTGGCTTCGG
Organism: Enterococcus sp. AZ129; assembly: GCF_051714505.1. NCBI lineage: Bacteria > Bacillati > Bacillota > Bacilli > Lactobacillales > Enterococcaceae > Enterococcus > Enterococcus sp. AZ129. The sequence continues at coordinate 47,733 of NZ_JBIORY010000001.1, forward strand.
TGAAAAAAGTAACCGAAGACGTCGGCAGGCGTTAACTGTATCGAGGCAAGAGCTAGTTCTTGTGAAGAAAAGTGGAACCACGCATGGGCGTCTTTTAAGCAACGTTTTTTTGTTGCTTAAAAGACGTTTTTTATTTTTGTATAATAGAAAGGAGTTCACCCTATGAGTTGGTTGAAACGTAGCGTCGCAGCTGTTAAAAGAAACGATCCTGCAGCGCGGACTACACTAGAAGTTCTTTTAACGTATCCTGGCTTGCACGCCCTGTTTTGGCATCGCTTGTCTCATTTCTTATATAGGCATCAGTTGTTTTTGTTGGCGAAGATTCATGCACAATTTTGGCGTTTCATAACGGGCGTAGAAATTCATCCCGGAGCCACAATTGGTGCGGGAGTTTTTATCGATCACGGCATGGGCATTGTGATTGGGGAAACCGCGGAAATAGAAGAAGATGTTGTTTTGTTTCACGGAGTGACGTTAGGTGGGACCGGTCGTGATACGGGTAAACGCCATCCAACAGTGAAAAAAGGAGCGATGATTTCGGCACGAGCTCAAATTTTAGGGCCAGTTGTGATTGGTGAACGTTCAAAAATTGGTGCGGGTGCTGTTGTTATTTCAGACATCCCAGCAGATGCCACAGCTGTGGGTGTTCCTGCGAAAGTCGTTCGTCTAAATGGAAGAAAGGTGGAAAAAGGGCATGATTAAAATTTATAATACATTGACCAGAGAAAAAGAAGTATTTACGCCAATTGAGGCGCATAAAGTTCGGATGTATGTCTGCGGACCAACCGTGTATAACTATATCCATATCGGTAATGCGCGCAGTGCGATCGCCTTTGATACGATTCGTCGTTATTTTGAATATCGTGGGTATGAAGTGAATTATGTCTCGAACTTTACAGATGTCGATGATAAAATTATCAAGGCAGCCAAAGAATTGAAAATTACTGCGCCGGAAGTGGCGGAGCGTTTTATCAAAGCCTTTGAAGAAGACACGCAAGCATTGAATGTCCAACCAGCAACGTTACATCCTCGGGTGATGGACCACATGCCTGATATCTTAGCTTTTATCGACGTTTTAATTGAAAAAGGTTTTGCTTATGAGGTCGCAGGTGATGTGTATTATCGCACCCGTAAATTCCCTAATTATGGTAAATTAAGCCATCAATCGATTGATGAATTAGAAGTGGGGGCAAGTCAACGAACTGGCGTTGAACAACAATTAAAAGAAGACCCATTGGATTTTGCTCTTTGGAAAAGTGCCAAAGAAGATGAAATTTCTTGGGATTCTCCTTGGGGGAAAGGACGTCCCGGCTGGCATATTGAATGCTCTGTCATGGCGACAAAACACTTGGGAGAGACGATTGATATTCATGGCGGTGGACAAGATTTAGAATTTCCACATCATGAGAATGAAATTGCACAGAGCGAAGCCAAAACAGGTCATACCTTTGCCAATTACTGGATGCATAACGGCTATGTCACAATTGGTGAAGACGATGAAAAAATGAGTAAATCCCTAGGTAACTTCATTACTGTTCATGAAATGATTCAAAAAGTGGATCCGCAAATTTTACGTTTCTTTATGTCCACCACCCAGTACCGTCGCCCGATTCGTTATAGCGAAAGCACTCTAAAAGAGGCAGCAGCCAATTATCAAAAATTGAAAAATGCGTTTGAAAATTTACGTTTTAGACAAGCAGATGCGGTCGCAAGTTTGCCAGAGGATGAACACTATTTGGCTCAATTAAACGAATTAGAACAACGTTTTATTACGGAAATGGACGATGATTTCAATGCAGCTAACGGGATTACGGTCGTTTATGAATTAGCGAAGATGATGAATCAGTACAGTGAACAAGCGACAGTTTCGGAACCAATTCTAGTGGCGATGGATAAGCTTTTCAGTGGCTGGTTAGCTATTTTTGGTTTATTCTTTAAAAACGAAGAATTAGTGGATGCACAAGTCGATGCGTTAATTGAAGAACGGAACCAAGCACGGAAAGACCGTGATTTTGCCCGAAGTGATGAAATCCGCGATTTATTAAAAGAACAAGGCATTGTTTTAGAAGATACTCCGCAAGGAACGAGATGGAGAAGAAGTGAATGAGAGATTACAAACAATTAAACGGTTTAGCTTTGGCCTATGTTGGCGATGCGATTTATGAAATTTACATTCGTGATTATTTAGTTTCCTTAGGACAAACGAAACCGAATGTTTTGCATCGCATGGCGACACACTACGTGTCAGCAAAAGCCCAAGCAAGCTTAATGCAAGCGATGTTAGCGGGAGAAATGCTAACGGAGGAAGAAGAAGTGATGTACAAACGCGGTCGGAATGCTAAAAGTCACACCTTTGCCAAAAATGCTGATGTGACGACCTATCGGGTAGCGACCGGTTTCGAATCCTTGATGGGTTATTTACATTTAACACAACAAAAAGAACGTTTAGAAGAATTAATTAACTGGTGTATCAAGAAAGTAGGTGAAACCAATGAAAAATGAAAAATCTCGTCCTTTTAAAAAAGGTAAGAAACGTCCAGAACGTTCAGATAAGCGTTCAAAAGAACGGAACCCACGACCAGCGATAGCAGGTGCTGATGGAACCTCAGAAGAGCTAGCAGATAACTTTGTCTTTGGTTTCCATGCCACTGTTGAGGCGTTGCAGCAAGGACGCGGGAATAAATTGTTTTTACAAGAAGATGCTCGTGGCGAGAAAATTGAGCAATTAAAACAAGCAGCGAAAGAACAGGCTGTTCCAGTTAAATGGGTGCCTAAAGCAAAATTAGATACGATGAGTGATCACGGCGTGCATCAAGGCATGGTTTTAGCAATCACAGCGTATCAATATTTAACTTTAGAAGAATTATTGGAACAAACAAAAGAAAAGACAGAAACACCATTTTTCCTAATTTTAGACAGTCTAGAGGACCCACATAACTTTGGCTCAATTTTGCGAACAGCTGATGCGACAGGCGTGGACGGTATTATCATTCCGAAACATCGCGCAGTGGGAATTACACCAACCGTAACCAAAGCGTCAACAGGGGCCGTGGAACATATTCCAGTGGCTCGTGTAACGAATCTAGCGCAAAGTATTGCAACGCTAAAAGAGAATCAATTTTGGATTTTTGGTACAGATATGTCTGGGACGGATTATCGTCGCTGGAATACACAAGGCGCAATTGCCTTAATCATCGGAAATGAAGGTCGTGGCATGAGTCAAGGTCTTCATAAAGAAGTGGATGAATTATTAACGATTCCAATGACTGGACACGTTCAAAGCTTAAACGCTGGTGTGGCTGCAGGCTTGCTAATGTATGAAGTCTATCGTGGCCGCAACCCATTATAGAAGCAGGCGATTGTATGAAAAAACAATTGTTAATCGTTGATGGCTATAATATGATTGGTGCTTGGCCAGAATTGGTCCAGTTGAAAAAGCAAGAGCGTTTAGAGGATGCGCGTGAACTGCTTCTTAGTCGTCTGTCCAATTATGCCAAATATGAAGGGTTAGAAATCATTGTGGTCTTTGATGCCCAATTAGTCCCAGGTATTCAGCAAACGTACAAAAAGTACCTTTTGACCGTGGTTTTCACCAAAGAAGATGAAACAGCAGATAGTTATATTGAACGTCTAGCTGGTGAAAAAAATGATCGTTTAACGCAAGTAACAGTCGCAACGAGTGATTTGGCTGAACAATGGGTGGTCTTTTCACAAGGTGCATTGCGGACTTCGGCCAATGAACTTTACAAAGCTGTCCAGAAAACAGAAAAGACGATTGCCATTCATGCAACAGATATCCATTTCCAGCAATTTCGTCGAAATTCTCCATGGAACGTGGAGCAGTTATCAAAACTTTCTGAGAAGCTAGAAGAATTGTCTCAAAAAAAAGATTAAACAAATGTTCGCTTAAGTCATAAATTTCTAACATGCTATGCTCTCCTAAATCATTCGATACTTTTATCGAAAAGGAGGGCTTTTTATGTTAGAACAGATTCAACAAGCATTAGCAGGAGACCAAGAACAATTTCAAGCCTTATATGGGCAATATCAGCCAGTGATTTATAAGTGCATGAAAAAATACTATTTAAAAGATTATGATACTGAGGACTGGCTTCAAGAAGGGCGAATTGTCTTCTTTCGGACGTTAGAACGATTTGATTCAGAAAAACAAGCATCATTAGGAAAGTTTTTTAAACGAAATTTTGAAAATCACGTACATAGCTTAATTCGCCATCAATGCGCCTATAAGCGGCGAACAGATACCTTGTCTATTTCTCTGGAACAACGATTAGAAAGCGCTGGTGAAGAGTTAGTGGACTATTTGGGGACAGCGGCTACCGACCCATTAGGTCAATTAATGATTCAAGAAAAATTGGCAGCTTTTCCGACACGTCTTTCCTCGTTGGAACAACAAATTTTAAACGCATACTTAAAAGGCTACACGTTAGAAGAAATCGCTAAAGTACGTGGGGGAACTTTTTCAGCTGTCCGAAGTGCCTATGATCGTGCCAAAGCAAAAATGAAATATACATTAGAAAATGAATAAAAATTCGACAAAACAGCCGGTTTGTCGAGCAAAAGTAGTTGCAAACAGACTTCTAGTATGATAAACTTGAAATTTTTTAAAAAAAGTGATATAATGTTTCTCGAGGTGAATGCAATGCCAACAACGTTATCGTCAATTAAGAAAGATTTGGAAGGCCGTATCGGCAGTGAAATTATGTTAGTTGCTCAGACTGGAAGAAAGCGCCAAACAGAACGTAAAGGAATCTTAACGGAGACTTATCCATCTGTTTTTGTTGTTGACTTGGATCCAGACGAGAACTCATTTGAACGTGTATCTTACAGCTATTCAGATGTTTTAACACGCACCGTTGAAATCGAATTCATCGGTCAAGCCGTATAATTTAGAAAGTCCGCTTAGGAGTGAAGGAAGAGCCCTTCGTTCCTAAGCTCTTTTTAATTTCAGCCATCTGTCGTCAGAGAAAGAGCAATCTTCGGTGTACTTCTTCATGGACATATGATAGAATCTAAAAGATTAAAATGTTGGTAGACAAAAGATTAAGGAAGGTGAATCAGGGAACCGATGGAAATAATCGAACGAGCTCCTGCGAAAATTAATCTTGGGTTAGATGTTCTGCATAAACGTGTGGATGGCTATCATGAAGTTGAATCTATTTTTGCAAGTGTAGATTTAGCCGATCATTTAACTTTTGAAAATCTAGAAGAAGACATCATTCGTATTGAAACGGACAGCTCTTTTTTACCCGTGGATCGACGGAATCATGTCTATCAAGCAGTTGACTTATTAAAGCGTACCTATAATATTCATAAAGGAATTAAAATATATATTGAAAAACGTATCCCCGTGGCAGCTGGTTTAGCAGGGGGGAGCAGTGACTGTGCCGCAGCATTACGAGGCTTGAACAAGCTGTGGAATCTGGGGTTGACGATGGACGAACTCTGTGAAATTGGCAGCCAAATTGGTATGGATGTTCCTTACTGTTTAAGGGGCGGAACAGCCTTTGCAAACGGACGTGGGGAGAAAATTGAAGCATTACCGACCATGCCTCAATGTTGGATTGTGTTAGTTAAACCAAGAATTAGTGTATCTACTAGTACCGTTTTTAATGATTTAGCGGTAGATGAATTGCACCATCCAGATATTGCTGGACTAAGAATAGCTATTGAAAATGGTGATTATACTGGGATGACCCAAACGGTTGGCAATGCGTTGGAAAGTGTCACGATTGCCAGACATCCGATCGTGCAACAAATCAAGGATCGCATGCTGAAGTACGGCGCTGATGCAGCGTTGATGAGCGGCAGTGGACCGACAGTCTTTGCTTTATGTGAAAAGAAAACACGAGCACAACGGATTTATAATGGACTCAAAGGCTTTTGCGAAGAAGTTTATTTGGTTCGGACATTGAAATAAATAAAAACAACAGAGCGTGGAGCAAAAATCCAAAGTGATTTTTGTCCCACGCTCTGTTGTTTTTTAAATTTATTCCTTGACGTCCCGTGATCCATTTGGTACATTATTCCTGGCAAATCGTAAATATTACGGTTTATAATAGGTAAATCGAAAAGAGGACAGAACATGACGAAAATCTACCGCCGTTTGATAATCGGCGTTACTTTAGCAATCAGTGCTTTTCTTTTAGCTAGCTGTGGGCAAACCACACAATCGCCAAAAGAGAAGAAAGAGCTCACGGTAATGACTACTTTTTATCCGATGTACGATTTCGCAAAACAAGTCGTTGGTGATGAGGGAGAGGTTGAGCTGTTGATTCCAGCTGGAACGGAACCACACGATTATGAACCAAGCGCAAAAGACTTAGCGAAAATTACTGATGCGGATGTCTTTGTTTATAATAGTAAAGAGCTAGAAACTTGGGTTCCGAATGTTATTGAAAACTTGGACACGAAAAAAGTTTCAATCGTGGAAGCCAGTCAATCCATTCAATTGATGCAAGGGACAGAAGAGGAAGAATCTGGCGAAGAAGGTCATGAAGGCCATAACCATTCCCACGAACTGGATCCGCATGTCTGGTTAGATCCCGTGTTAGCGCAAAAAGAAGTGACAGCGATTCGGGATGCGCTTATCAAAAAATATCCTGAGAAAAAAGCCGTATTTGAAAAAAATACCGCTGCTTATTTGGAAAAATTGACTGCGCTAGATAAGGAATACCAAGCTGCATTTGCAGGCGCTAAAAATCGGACCTTTGTGACGCAACATGCTGCATTTGGCTATTTGGCAAAACAATATGGTTTGACCCAAGAACCGATTGCTGGGATTTCTCCAGACCAAGAACCTTCGCCAAGTCGTTTAGCCGAATTAAAAAAATATATTAAAACAAACAATGTTTCTGTGATCTATTTTGAAGCATCGGCTTCTACAAAAGTAGCCAAAACATTGGCAGATGAGACAGGCGTCGAATTAGCTGTATTGAATCCTTTAGAGAGTTTAACTCAAAAAGAACAAGAAGCAGGCGAGAACTACGTGTCTGTCATGAAAGAAAACCTCGCTGCTTTACAAAAAAGCATTCATTAATCTGGCAACAGAAAGGAGCCAACTTATGCATTATATTGAAGTCGAAAATTTAACCTTCTATTATGATGATGAACCTGTTTTAGAAGATGTTTCTTATTATGTTGATCCAGGGGAATTCGTTATTTTAACAGGAGAAAATGGCGCTGCCAAGTCAACGCTGATCAAAAGTACCTTAGGGTTATTAAAACCAACAAGTGGCAAAATTACGGTCGCTAAAAAAAATAGTGCTGGTGAAAAAATCAGTATTGGCTACATTCCACAACAAGTCGCTTCTTTCAATGCGGGCTTTCCTAGCACCGTCATTGAATTAGTACGTTCAGGTCGTTTTCCCAGAAATCGTTGGTTCAAACCGTTGACGAAAAAAGATCATCTTCATGTGGAAAAAGCTTTGAAATCAGTGGACATGTGGGAAATGCGCCACAAACGAATTGGCGAGCTTTCTGGCGGGCAAAAGCAACGAATTAGTTTAGCACGAGTGTTTGCGACCGATCCAGATTTGTTTATTTTAGATGAGCCAACAACAGGTATGGATGAACAATCGCGAAACGAATTTTATCAATTGTTGCAACACAGTGCGCATGAACATGGAAAAGCTATTTTGATGATTACGCATGATCATGAAGATATCAAAACCTATGTGGATCGTCAAATTCGTCTTGTCCGCAAAGAAGATTCGAAATGGCGTTGTTTCCATATGAGTGAAGAATCGTATACGTAAAGTTTCCAATAAAACGTTATCTGGCTCGATAATAACGAAAGCCAAGGAACAGCTTAAAGAAATGTTGGAAAAATTTAAAAAATAAGCAGGAATTAAAAAATTAATTCGCTTAAACGTCGCTACAATGGTAGTGTTCATTTTAGCGGTAAGGAGTGAATCGTATGGCAGAAATGCTTTCTTATGCATTTATGCAAAAGGCCTTTTTAGCAGCACTGTTTATCTCAGTGATTGCTCCAATGCTCGGCGTCTTTCTAGTTATTCGCCGACAATCTTTAATGGCAGATACCCTTTCACATGTGTCATTAGCCGGTGTGGCTCTAGGCTTCTTTTTTAATTGGAATCCTAATTTAATGACCTTAATTGTCGTGATTGTGGCTGCAATCATTCTAGAATATTTACGAATGATTTATAGCACCTATTCAGAAATTTCGATTGCTATTTTAATGTCAGGCGGTTTGGCTTTGGCGTTAGTTTTAATGAATTTAACAGGAGGCAATTCAGCTGCTAGTATTCAATCGTATTTATTTGGTTCCATCGTCACGATTACATGGGATCAAGTGGTTATGTTGGCAATTTTATTCGTAGTTTTAGTTCTATTGTTTATGTTATTTAAACGTCCAATGTATGTTTTAACATTTGATGAAGATACTGCTCATGTTGATGGGCTACCTATTCATTGGATGTCGATGCTTTTTAATGTAATTACTGGTGTGGCGATTGCTGTGATGATTCCGATCGCGGGAGCCTTGTTAATTTCAGCAATTATGGTCTTACCAGCTGCGATAGGTATGCGAATTGGTAAAGGCTTCAACACGGTGATTATCATCAGTGTGTTTATGGGCTTGATTGGCATGCTAACAGGGTTGACTAGCTCGTATTATTTGGAAACACCACCGAGTGCAAGCATTACCCTAATTTTTATTGGTTTATTCTTATTAGTCAATATTTATCGCCGAGTGGTTGTCATGGTCCAACGAAAACAAAAAATGCAAAGAAACTAAGGAGAAAAACGAAAGTTTTTCTCCTTTATTTCTTTTTTTTAAAAGAAATGGCGAACTATTTTCAGTTATTTGAAAAAAATCCTCGAATTTTTCGGTTAAACCCCTTATAATAAGGAACGATAGAATGAAAAGGAGTGACGAATTTGAAAATTCGGAGAAGTGAACGATTAATCGATATGACCCAATATCTTTTAGATCATCCCCATACATTGGTTTCTTTGACATATTTTGCTGACCGATACCAATCTGCCAAGTCTTCCATTAGTGAAGATTTAGCAATTGTTAAAAAAACATTTAAAGAACGTGGAACAGGTATTTTAGAAACGATTCCAGGCGCTGCAGGCGGTGTCCGCTTTATCCCTGAAATTCCTTATGAGGAAGCGGAGCAGTTGATTATGGATTTATGTGATCGTTTGTCAGAACAAGATCGCTTATTACCTGGGGGCTATGTTTATCTTTCAGATTTACTTGGGGAACCGAATTTATTAAGACAAGTGGGCCGGATTATTGCTTCTAAATATTTAGGCAAACAAATTGATGCGGTAATGACCGTTGCGACTAAAGGAGTGCCAATTGCGCAAGCTGTGTCTTATTACTTAAATGTTCCGTTTGTGATTGTTCGTCGCGATTCTAAGATTACTGAAGGTTCAACGGTGAGCGTGAACTATGTATCAGGGTCTTCAGAACGTATCGAAAAAATGGAACTTTCAAAACGCAGCTTAAAACGCGGCTCAAAAGTTTTAGTCGTGGATGACTTCATGAAAGGCGGCGGCACCGTCAATGGTATGAAGAGTATGATTGAAGAATTTGAAGCAGAACTTGTGGGCATTACCGTTTTTGCTGAGTCAAAATTCAATGGCCGTCGTGCAATCGATGACTACACTTCGCTATTGTACGTGGAAGATGTGGATACACAAACAAAAACGATTAGCGTAGTCCCAGGAAACTATTTCACAGAGAAATAATTTAAAAAAGAACCTGAAAATGGTCCATTCCATTTTCAGGTTCTTTTTTTCTGTTTTATTCCTTTAAAAAAAGATGAGAAAATAAATTGGTCTACCTTTTAAATGCCTTATTTTGTTGAAAAAGACAAAAGAGTAAGATAAACTAGAAAAGGTATAATGAGGACGATTTAGAAGAAAATCAAACAATTTAGTTAATTTGAGGTGGCAAACGTGGAAAATAGATACGCAATTATTTTAGCAGCTGGTAAAGGAACACGCATGAAATCTAAACTTTATAAAGTATTACATCCAGTTGCTGGTAAACCAATGGTCGAACATATTTTAGATCAAGTAGAACAAACAGAACCAACAGAAATCGTGACGATCGTTGGACACGGGGCGGAAATGATTAAAAGCCATTTAGGCGAACGTAGTCAATATGCCTTACAAGCTGAACAATTGGGAACTGGGCATGCAGTCATGCAAGCACAAGAGTTATTAGGTGGCAAACAAGGAACAACATTAGTTATTACAGGGGATACGCCGTTATTAACTGCGGAAACCTTGAAAAATTTATTCGATTACCATCAAGGTAAGAATGCAAGTGCGACTATTTTAACAGCGCATGCGGAAGACCCAACAGGCTATGGTCGAATTATTCGTGACCATGTGGGCATTGTTGAACGAATCGTGGAACAAAAAGATGCCAGTGAAGAAGAAGCACGTGTTCAAGAAATTAATACAGGAACCTTCTGTTTTGATAATGAATCATTGTTTGAAGCGTTAGCGAAAACAGATACAAACAATACACAAGGGGAATACTATTTAACAGATATCATTGAAATTTTGAAAAAAGAAGGCAAAGCTGTCGCAGCTTACCAAATGGCAGACTTTGACGAAGCAATGGGTGTAAATGATCGTGTTGCTTTATCCACTGCTAATAAAATTATGCATCGTCGGTTAAATGAGATGCATATGCGAAATGGTGTTACATTTATTGATCCAGACACAACGTATATTGATGAAGGCGTGGTAATTGGTTCAGACACAGTCATTGAAGCGGGAGTCACTATCAAAGGAAAAACAGTGATTGGCGAAGATTGCTTGATTGGCGCACATTCAGAAATCGTTGATAGTCACATCGGCAATCAAGTGGTTGTTAAACAGTCTGTGATTGAAGAAAGTGTGGTTCGCGAGGGGGCCGATGTGGGTCCGTATGCACATTTACGTCCTAAAGCAGATGTGGGGGCAAACGTACACATTGGTAACTTCGTGGAAGTAAAAAATGCAACAATCGATGAAGGCACAAAAGTGGGCCATTTAACATACGTTGGTGATGCAACATTAGGCAAAGATATTAATGTCGGTTGCGGCGTTGTTTTTGTTAATTATGATGGCAAAAATAAACACCAAACAATCGTGGGTGATCACGCGTTTATTGGCTCTGCAACGAACATTGTTGCACCAGTCACGATTGGTGATCATGCGGTGACTGCTGCTGGTTCAACCATCACAGAAGATGTCCCTTCAGAAGATTTGGCGATTGCCCGGGCACGTCAAGTGAATAAAGAAGGCTATGCTAAAAAGTTACCTTATATGAAGGATTAACCTCAAATAAAAAAGAACGCTCTTTTGCTTAAGCAAAAGAGCGTTCTTTTTCCTCCTTAAAGACTAGACCAATTGCTGCTAATATTTGTTTAGAGGTATTCAAGGACTAGACCAATGCTGTTTATTCGGTATTTTTAGTTATTTTTTTCAAAAAAATAGTTTTTGTTCCGCTTTTCCAATATAAAAAGACTTTCTTTTTTATAAAGTTCGTGTTTTGGTCAAAATTACTATTTTTTTCACAAACAAATCCGCTATATTGTCCAAAAATAAAAACAATTTACAGGAAAAACATCTTATTTTAACGGAATTTACTGTTTTTTATTTAACGGATATATTATGATAGGAAAAGAAGAGCAGCGTGATGGGGGAAGGCTCTTTTTGTTGTTTGTTACTTTGACAATTGTTTGTTGCAAATGGGTTGAAACACAAGGAGGAAATTTGTGAAAAAGTTGAGCTTTAAAAAAGTGAAGTGGGGCATGCATTTTTTAATGGCTGTTGCGTTGATAGCGCCAAGCGTTACTAGTACGGCATATGCAGTAGAAACAACGAGTCAACAAAGTTCAGAAGCAGTAACAAGTACCACCGATTCAAGTAGAAAACAAGAACCAGTCATTACACAGGAAACAACAGACATCAAACAAGAAGCACCAAATCAGGCTACGAGTGACAGTGTCAAGCAGTCACAAGAAGCTACGGCACCAACAGAGACGACGAATTTAGAAACGTCAACCGCTGAAAAAGAAGAAACGAGCACGCCGCAAAAAATAACAATTTTAGGTACGTCAGATGTTCATGGTCAATTATGGAATTGGTCTTATGAAGATGATAAAGAATTACCAGTTGGTTTGTCCCAAGTAAGTACAGTCGTCAACCAAGTCCGGGCACAAAACCCAGCAGGCACCGTTTTAATTGATAATGGCGACAATATTCAAGGCACTATTTTAACAGATGACTTGTATAATAAAGCGCCTTTAGTGAATGAAAAGACCCATCCAATGATTACCGCCATGAATGTGATGAAGTATGATGCAATGGTTTTGGGGAATCATGAGTTTAATTTTGGTTTACCGTTAATCCAAAAAATTCAACAAGAAGCCACTTTTCCAATTTTGTCTGCGAATACCTACAATAAGGAAAATGGTCGTCGTTTTGTTAAAGGGACTACCACGAAGGAACTTGATTTTAATCAAGATGGGCAGCCAGATTTAAAAGTTGGGATTATCGGCTTAACAATCCCGCACATTCCTTTGTGGGATGGCCCTCGTGTTACTTCGCTTAATTTTTTACCTTTGAAAGAAGATGCAGAAAAAGCAGTTGCTGAGTTGAAAACTAACGATCAGGCTGACATTATTGTTGCTTCGATTCATGCGGGACAACAAAATAGTGATCCGGCTGCCAGTGCCGACCAAGTAATTGAAAATGTCGCGGGGATTGATGCGTATATTCTGGGTCATGACCACCTTTCTTTTACCAAGCAAGGAGCAGCGCCGAATGGAAAAACTGTACCGGTAGGGGGACCGAAAGATACGGGGACAGAGGTTGTCAAAATTGATCTTTCAGTTGCTAAAAATGCCGATAAGTGGGAAGTGCAAGAAGGTACAGCAACGATTGTACCAACAACGAATGTTCCAGCAGATGAAGCAGTTAAGGCAGCGACAAAAGAATACCATGAGCAAACGCGAGCGTTTATTCAGGAGGAGATCGGCACAGCAACAGCTGATTTTTTACCAAAACAAGAAATTAAAGGAATTCCCGAAGCACAATTACAACCAACAGCGATGATTTCTTTAATTAATAACGTTCAAAAAGAAGTGACAGGTGCACAATTAAGTGCGGCAGCGCTGTTTAAATACGACAGTAAATTACCTGCGGGGAAGATTTCCTATGCCACGATTTTTGATATCTACAAATACCCGAATACCTTAGTGAGTGTTCCCATTAACGGTGAAAACTTACTGAAGTATTTAGAAAAACAAGGGGCGTACTATAACCAAACACAGCCAGATGATTTGACCATTAGTTTTAATCCAAACATTCGTGTATATAACTATGACATGATTTCTGGAGTGGACTACAAGATTGACATTTCAAAACCAGTGGGTGAACGAATTGTAGATGCGAAAATTGACGGCCAACCGCTGGATCCTGCCAAAGAATATACGATTGCTATGAATAATTATCGTTACGGCGGTTTAGCTAGCCAAGGGATTCAAGTAGGGGAACCTATTAAAAATTCTGATCCAGAAACCTTACGAGGAATGATTGTTGATTATATTAAGAAAAAAGGAACGCTTGATCCAGAACAAGAAATCGAACGAAATTGGTCAATTATTGGGACAAATTTTGATGAAAAATGGCGTACCAAAGCAATCGAATTAGTGAATGACAGCACTCTTCAAATTCCGACTTCTCCTGATGGACGTACACCAAACGCCGCTGCTATTACGAAACAAGATGTCCGTAATGCGGGCTTTGATTTAGATAATGCATATACCATTATGCACACAAATGACGTTCATGGCCGACTAGAAGCAGGGAAAGGCGAATTAGGTATGGCGCGTCTAAAAACCTTTAAAGACCAAGAAAACCCAACCTTGATGGTGGATGCAGGAGATGTTTTCCAAGGATTACCAATCTCCAATTTCTCCAAAGGCGCGGATATGGCCAAAGCAATGAATGAAGTTGGTTATGATGCCATGGCGGTGGGAAATCACGAGTTTGATTTTGGTTTAGAGATTGCACTAGGTTATAAAGACCAACTGAATTTTCCGATTTTATCTAGTAATACGTATTACAAAGATGGCAGTGGACGGGTTTTTGATCCGTATACTATCGTAGAAAAAGCCGGGAAAAAGTTTGCCATTGTAGGTGTGACGACCCCAGAAACAGCAACGAAAACACACCCGAAAAACGTAGAGAAGGTGACATTTAAAGACCCGATTCCAGAAGTAGAAGCAGTGATTAATGAAATTAAAGAGAAGTACGCGGATATTCAAGCTTTCGTGGTTACTGGGCATTTAGGCGTAGATGAAACGACGCCGCATATCTGGCGTGGTGATACGCTAGCAGAAACCCTTAGTCAAACATATCCTGAGTTAGATATCACTGTGATTGATGGACATTCGCATACAGCCGTCGAAAGTGGCAAACGTTATGGCAAAGTGATCTATGCTCAAACAGGTAATTATTTAAATAATGTTGGGATCGTCACAGCACCAGAGAGTGAACCAACTAAGAAAACAGCAAAATTGATTCCAGCAGAAGAATTGCTAGGATTGCCAGAAAACCCGGCAGTTAAAGCCATCGTTGATGAAGCACGAACGAATTTTAACGCTGAAAATGAAAAAGTAATTGTCGATTATATTCCATTCACATTGGATGGACAACGAGAAAATGTGCGCACACGAGAGACCAACTTAGGGAATTTGATTGGTGATGCGATTATGTCATATGGCCAAGACGCGTTTAGTCAACCTGCTGATTTTGCAGTAACTAATGGTGGCGGCATTCGCGCTGATATTAAGCAAGGACCGATTAAAGTTGGGGATGTCATTGCTGTGTTACCTTTTGGCAATAGCATTGCGCAAATTCAAGTAACCGGTGCTCAAGTTAAAGAAATGTTTGAAATGTCTGTTCGTTCGATTCCACAAAAAGATGAGAATGGCACAATTTTACTAGATGATGCTGGCCAACCAAAACTTGGCGCAAATGGTGGTTTCCTACATGTTTCAAGCTCCATTCGTATCCACTATGATTCCACAAAACCAGGTACTCGCTTGGCTAGTGACGAAGGCAATGAAACAGGACAAACGATTGTCGGTAGTCGCGTATTAGGAATAGAAATTAAAAATCGGCAAACACAAAAGTTTGAACCATTGGATGAGAAGAAACAATACCGGATGGCTACCAATGATTTCTTAGCTGCTGGTGGTGATGGTTACGATATGCTAGGTGGTGAACGAGAAGAAGGGATTTCACTAGATGCTGTCTTAATTGAATACTTGAAAAGTGCCACCAGCTTGCGGTTGTATCGTGCAGCAACGACGATTGATTTAGCACAATATAAAGAACCATTCCCAGGCGAACGAATTGTTTCTATTTCGGAAGAAGCTTACAAAGAGTTAATCGGTGGAGGAGAGACGCCAAAACCAGATCCAAAACCAGACCCAAAACCAGATCCGAAACCAGATCCAAAACCAGACCCAAAACCAACACCAGAAACACCAGTAGCAACCAATAAACAAAACCAAGCGGGAGCAAGACAGAGCAATCCATCCGTAACAGAGAAGAAAAAGTATGGCGGCTTTTTACCTAAAACGGGTACAGAAACAGAAACGCTTGCATTATATGGTTTACTGTTCGTTGGACTTTCTTCTTCTGGCTGGTATATTTATAAACGACGTAACAAAGCTAGTTAGTCATTTTTTAAGAACCGTCCTTCGGGATTGGTTCTTTTTTTATTTTAATGCTTGCCATTTGTTTTTAATTTTAGTATTATAAGAATATTCTAAAAATTAAAAAATGAAGAGTTTTTTCTGTGAAGGGAGAAAGGCATGAAAAGTAAACGTATAAAAGGACTTATCGGGTTAAGTTTAACAACGCTATTAGTTTTAGCTGCTTGTGGTGGTGATGGGGGAGCTGGCGCCGAAAAAGCAAAGGGCGGATCAGAGAAAACCGCCGCTAAACAAGAATTTAAAGTAGTGGTTCAACAAGAAATGCCTTCTGCAGATTTATCTTTAGGAACAGATACAATTAGTTTTACGGCACTGAATAATGCGTATGAAGGAATTTATCGTTTAGATGATAAAAGCAAGCCGCAACCAGCAGGAGCTAAAGAAAAAGTGCAAGTCAGTGATGATGGTCTGACGTACACAGTGAAACTAAGAGAAGAAGCAAAATGGTCCAATGGTGATCCTGTCACAGCTGCCGATTATGTTTTTAGTTGGCAACGTACAGCAGATCCTCAGACTGGCGCTGAGTATGCTTATTTTCTAGAAATGATTGAAAACGGTGCAGATATTGTAGCTGGTAAGAAACCAGTTTCTGAATTAGGCATTAAAGCAAACGGGGATTACGAGCTAGAAATTAAACTGGCAAAACCAACACCATATTTTGATTATTTACTAGCTTTTCCACTATTTTTCCCGCAACATCAAGCAACCGTAGAGAAATATGGCAAAGATTACGCCGCTTCCAGTGAAAAAGCAGTCTATAATGGTCCGTTTGTCTTAGCTAACTTTGAAGGGGCTGGTTCAGATACCAATTGGACTTTGGAAAAAAATGAAAACTATTGGGATAAAGACAATGTCAAATTAGATAAAATCAATTTTGATGTTGTCAAGGAGGCGCCAACTGCCTTGAACTTATTCCAAGATGGTCAAGCAGACGATGTTATTTTAAGTGGCGAATTGGCCCAGCAAATGGCGAAGGATCCAGAATTGGTTATCGAAAAAGAAGCACGAACCAGCTATTTGGAATTTAATCAGCGAGATAAAAATTCACCGTATAATAATGTGAATTTACGCAAAGCAATTTCAGCAGCGATTGATCGCAACGCATTAGTAGATAAAATTTTAGGCGACGGCTCAGTAGTCGCTACCGGCTTAATTCCAGAAGGGATGTCGTATTCGCCGACAGATGACAAAGATTTTGCTGATGAAAATAAAAAAATTGTTGAATATAGCCCAGAAAAAGCAAAAGAATATTGGGCAAAAGCGAAGAAAGAATTGGGCATAACAACACTCAAAATGGATATTGTTGCCGATGATGTCGATTCTACGAAAAAGTTAGCGGAATATATTCAAGGTACGTTAAAGGATACTTTAGAGGGCATTGATGTAACAGTGAGCCCAGTGCCGTTTTCAGTTCGAATTGATCGAGGTAGTCGCGGCGATTTTGAGACAATCTTAGGTGGTTGGGCTGCGGATTACGCAGATCCAAGTAGTTTCTTAGACCTTTTTGTTACTGGTAATAACTATAATCGCGGGCGTTTTTCAAGTAAAGCCTACGATGAGTTGATCGAGGCTTCAGCCACAAGAGATGCTTCAGATCCTGAAAAACGTTGGGAAGACATGGTTAAGGCTGAGAAGTTATTGATTGGTGAAGAGACCGCTTTAGCACCACTTTATCAAAAGGCGACTGCCCATCTACGCAGTAAAGAAGTAAAAGGTGTCGTTGCCCATGGTGCTGGTGCACAATATGATTATAAGTGGACATATGTAACAGAAGAGTAGTTAAAAAAGAGACACAGAACAAGTCAAATCGACTGTTCTGTGTCTCTTTTAATCAAAATATTTCTGCTGTTCTTCTTTTAATTTTTCTGGGGTTACATCTTCACCAGTAGGATCATAAATAGTGACGCCCATTAATGTTTTATTGAATTGTTCACGAATGGTTCGCAAATATTCTTGTCGCAAATCGACACGAAGAGCTTGTTCTTCAGAT
Source organism: Enterococcus sp. AZ129 (assembly GCF_051714505.1). NCBI lineage: Bacteria > Bacillati > Bacillota > Bacilli > Lactobacillales > Enterococcaceae > Enterococcus > Enterococcus sp. AZ129. Next base: position 65,505 of record NZ_JBIORY010000001.1, read on the forward strand.
GTTAAACCTTGTTCACGCTCTTTTTGTGCAAGCGTATTAATTCTTTTTAAAACCTCTAACATTTCTCATTTCCTTTCTATAATAATTCTTTTGCTAGGCGTTCAAACGATTGAAAGCGCGTTTGTTTGTCATAGCCTGGGGTGATTAGCATTGCTTCTGTCAACCCTAGTTCTTCTTGTTGGTGGAAAAACTCCGCAACTTCTTGGCTACTACCAATGACAAAGCGTTGTTTATTCTGTTCTAAAACCAGTTTGTCCATTTCACTGTAAGGGAAAGCTAGGGCTTCTTCTGGCGATAAAAATTTATTAGGAAGCCCATGTTCGGTGGCAAAGATATAATGCTCGAAACTAGCCGCATGGTATTCTGCTTCTTCTTTCGTGTCGGCGGCAAAAGTGAAATACGCAGCGCTCACTTGAGGCTCTTGTTGTTCAGTTACTGGTCGGAAATGCTTGTAATATGCTGACAATACTTCTTTGGGCAAATGTCCATGAATAAACTGTGCAAAGGAAAAATTAATGCCATATTCACCAGCTGAACGTGCGCTTTCTTTACTAGCACCTAGTAACCAAGGTTGTGGTAATAGAACTTCCCGCGGAACAGCTGAAATTTTAGAATATAAATGATCTTCAGGAAATTCCTCTTTTAAAAAGAGTAAAATTTCAGGTAATTTATCAAATTGATCTAGTTGTGGTGGCTGACCATTATTTAACGCCAACGTAGTTAATGGGCTGCCACCAGGCGAGCGGCCCATGCCTAAATCGATTCGATCAGGATATAAAGCTACTAACGTTTTAAACGTTTCTGCGACTTTAAATGGCGCATAATGCATGGTCATGATGCCACCCGCGCCAACACGAATTTTTTCGGTGGCACTAGCAATATGTGCAACTAAAATTTCTGGCGTTGCACTGGCAAAGGCGTCTGAGCCGTGATGTTCGGCATACCAAATTCTTGTGTAACCAAGTTTTTCCGCTAATTGAGCGAGTTCTTTGGCTTCTTGTAATGTGTCGCTTGCTGATTGATTTTTAGGAACCGTTAATTGATCTAAGATACTTAATTTCATGTATGTAGTCTCCTTTTTGGTTGTTTTTTTGAAGCTACCGCTATTATTACGCAAACATGTCAAAAAAAATAGTACGCACTTTTTAATTCCCTAGTGAGCGAAAAGTAACAAATAGATGTAGCCAAGGTCGATGATAAAAAATTCTCCACTATGGCTTTTTGATGCTTTGTGTTAAAATGGAACATATGTACGCAATCAGCAATTGGAAAGGTGACAACATGTACGAATATATTATTGGAAAAGTAACGTTTGTTAGCCCATACTATATTGTCGTTGAAACAAATGGCATTGGCTATCAGATTTCAGTCGATAACCCGTATCGCTATTCAGGAAAAATGGATACGGATATTAAACTATATCTTCACCAAGTCGTGCGGGAAGATGCACAACTTTTATTTGGTTTTGGCAGTTTAGATGAAAAACAATTGTTCTTAAAATTAATCAGTGTCTCTGGAATTGGCCCTAAAAGTGGCTTAGCTATCATGGCTTCTGTGGCTGATCATGGTGGTTTAATCAATGCAATTGAAGGGGAAGATGTTACATATTTAACGAAGTTCCCAGGTGTTGGCAAGAAAACAGCCCAACAAATGATTTTAGATTTAAAAGGAAAATTAGGCGAATTAGAGTCTTCCGAAGCAGCGGTTGCGGCCATGACCGCAACCGAAGCGGTGACAACAAGCAATCAAGCATTGGCAGAAGCGTTAGAAGCATTAAGTGCCCTAGGCTACAGTGACCGAGAGATTAAGCGTATCACTAAGCAATTGGAAGCGTTAGGTGAGACAACGACAGATGTTTATTTAAGCAATGCGTTAAAATTCATGATGAAACGCTAAGGAGGAATAACGATGACAGAAGAAGAACGGTTGCTTTCAGCTGCAAGTCAAGAAGCAGAAGCTTCAATTGAAAAATCGTTACGTCCACAATTTTTAGCACAATATATTGGTCAAGACAAAGTAAAACAAGAACTAACGATTTATATTGAAGCGGCGAAAAATCGGAATGAAGCGTTGGATCATACCCTTCTTTATGGTCCGCCAGGTTTAGGGAAAACGACAATGGCGATGGTCATCGCCAATGAAATGAATGTGAACATTCGTACCACAAGTGGACCAGCCATCGAACGGGCGGGAGATTTAGTCGCTATTTTGAACGAATTAGAGCCTGGTGATGTGTTATTTATCGATGAAATTCATCGTTTGCCGCGAGTGGTGGAAGAAATGCTGTATTCCGCAATGGAAGATTTTTACATTGATATCATGGTCGGTCAAGGAACCACGGCACATCCCGTTCATTTTCCGTTACCGCCTTTTACTTTAGTGGGAGCTACCACACGGGCAGGGATGCTTTCAGCGCCATTACGAGATCGTTTTGGGATTATTTCTCACATGGAGTATTATCAAGAGCAGGATTTAAAAGAAATCGTTCTCCGTTCCGCAGATATTTTTCAAACGGAGATTTTTGAGGAAGGTGCCTTTGAAATTGCGCGCCGCTCAAGAGGGACCCCCCGAATTGCTAACCGTTTGTTAAAACGTGTCCGTGATTTTGCCCAAGTCCAATCAGATGGCAAAATCGACCGAGCGATTGCAGACAAAGCGTTAACCTTGCTGCAAGTGGACCATCAAGGCTTGGATTATGTCGATCAAAAATTGTTGAAAACAATGATTGATTTATACGGCGGCGGTCCGGTTGGCTTAAGTACCTTGTCTGTAAACATCGGTGAAGAAACCGAAACGGTGGAAGATATGTATGAACCCTATCTTATTCAAAAAGGTTTCATTAAACGAACACCGCGAGGACGAATTGCAACGCCATTTGCGTATGCACATTTTGGGTATGATTATTTAGAGGGTCGTAAAAATTAAAAATAAGTCAAAAGAAAGCAAGCCTTAACCGCTTGCTTTCTTTTGTTTCACGTGAAACGTTTGTTCTTATTTGGGAGAGTGGCATATTTCAGCTGTTGTAGGTATACTGTGTTTGTAATCGCTTTTAAATTGGAGGGATCAATGTTGAATAAAGAAATCAAAGGGGCATTAATTGTTTCTTGCCAAGCGTTGGCAGACGAACCGTTGCATAGTTCTTTTATCATGTCCAAGATGGCTTTGGCCGCTAAACAAGGAGGGGCTAAAGGTATTCGAGCAAATTCTGTGGTAGACATTCGAGCAATCCGGAAAGAGGTTGATTTACCAATCATTGGGATTATTAAACGAGATTATCCTGATGCAGAAGTATATATTACCGCAACTATGCGTGAGGTAGATGAATTAATGGCTGTTCAGCCAGAAATTATCGCTCTCGATGCAACCCATTCGAAACGACCAAATGGCGAAACGTTAGCCACATTTTTCAAAAGAATAAAAGAAAAGTATCCTAACCAAGAATGGATGGCGGATTGTTCCACGCTGGAAGAGATGATTGAAGCGGCGGAGTTAGGCTTTGATTATATTGGCACAACGTTAGTCGGCTATACGCCGCAAAGTGAAAATCAGCGGATTGAACAAAATGATTTTGAACTGTTAAGAGAAGCAAAGAAGCATTTTACTACACCAATCATTGCAGAAGGAATGATTGATACGCCAGCAAAAGTCCAACGTGTTCTGGAGCTAGGTGCTTATAGCGTGGTGGTGGGATCTGTTATTACACGACCGCAAAAAATTACTGAAAAATTTGTGGAAGCTACGAAAATAAAACAGAATCAAGCATAAACTAAATACACTATCGATACACTTGTTATTTTTTGATCAATACACTTCAATACGGTCGCTTTTTTTCTAGAGAAAGTGGAATCTTTCAATAATGAAAAGGGATACACTCCATTTGGCATAGTCCTTGCTGATAATAAATCAGTGTATAAAGCGCTATCATTTTATAGGAGGGGTTTTATGAAGGGTTTATCAAAAAAGAAACGGGTGTCTACTTGGTTAGCGTTAGGAATCACCGTAGTCAGCTGTTTTGCGTTAAGCGGGGAAGTGCAAGCAAGTATTGAAAGAACAAAAGTTGATGAATTTGCGAATGTTTTAGATGTGAGTGCATCACCAACCGAACGGACGAATGGCGTATACGATACCAATTATTTTAATAATTTTTCTGATTTAGGTGCATGGCATGGCTACTATTTACCTGAAAAAAGTAATAAAGAGCTACTGGGTGGTTTTGCGGGGCCATTGATTATTGCGGAAGAATATCCAGTAAACTTGGCGGCAAGTTTAAACAAATTAACGGTCAAAAATAAAAAAACGGGAGAAACCTATGATTTAAGCCAAAGCAACCGCATGGACCTGTCTTATTATCCTGGGCGCCTAGAGCAAACCTATGAATTAGACGATGTAACGATTCATTTAGCTTTAATTTTTGTCAGCAATCGAACGGCGCTTATCCAAACGACACTTGAAAACACTGGTGAAGAGCCCTTGTCACTTGAAGCAAGCTGGACAGGTGCGGTCTTTGATAAAATTCAAGAGGGAACGGAAACCTTAGATATTGGCACTCGTTTAACTGCTAAAGACAATGATATTCAAGTGAATTTTGGTGAAGTCAGAGAAACGTGGAATTATTTTGCTACGAAAGACACAAAATATACGATTCATCATGCGGATAAAGTTTCAACAAAAATTGATAATCGGAATTATACAGCGACCGCTGAACCAATTGAATTGAAGCCTAAACAAACGTACAACACCTATACGACAGAAAGCTATACTTTTACAAAAGAAGAAGAGGCAAAGGAACAACAACAAGCACCCGAATATACCAAAAATGCGGCGCGCTATTTCAAAGAGAACAAGCAAAGATGGCAAGGATATCTAGATAAAACGTTTGATCAAAAGAAAACAGCAGAATTTCCTGAATATCAAAATGCGCTAGTCAAATCGATTGAAACGATTAATACCAATTGGCGAAGTGCGGCAGGTGCCTTTAAGCATGACGGGATTGTTCCGTCCATGTCTTATAAATGGTTTATTGGTATGTGGGCTTGGGATTCGTGGAAAGCGGATGTAGCAACGGCTGATTTTAATCCTGAGTTAGCTAAAAATAATATGCGGGCCTTGTTTGATTATCAAATTCAAAAAGATGATACCGTACGTCCACAAGATGCAGGAGCGATCATTGATGCTGTCTTTTACAATCAAGACAGTGCGCGTGGTGGTGAAGGTGGCAACTGGAATGAACGAAATTCTAAACCACCATTGGCTGCATGGGCAGTTTGGCATATTTATCAAGAAACCAAAGATAAGGAATTTTTAAAAGAAATGTATCCCAAACTTGTGGCTTATCACAATTGGTGGTATACCAACCGAGACCACAATAAAAATGGGATAGCAGAATATGGAAGCATGGTCAGTGATGCTCACTGGCAAAAAGACGACAAGGATCAAATCATTAAAGATAAAAATGGCCAACCTAAAGTGGACGATGATGCTGTTATTGAAGCAGCCGCGTGGGAAAGTGGCATGGATAATGCTACACGGTTTGACAAAGAAGGTGTGGGCAAAGGCGACGTTGGAGTTAAAGTTTTTGAAAATAAAAATAAAGGAAAAGTAGTGGGGTATTCGATTAATCAAGAATCAGTGGATTTGAATGCGTATCTCTACGCTGAAAAGGGCTATTTAGCTTCGATAGCAGAAGAACTAGGCAAAAAAGAGGACTATAAGAACTATCAAAAAGAAGCGAAGAAACTAAAAAAATATATTCAAGAAAATATGTTTGATGAAAAAACGGGCTTCTTCTATGACTTACAAATAAATGAAGACGGCTCGAAAACAAAATTGTTAGTCAATCGTGGTAAAGGAACAGAAGGCTGGTTGCCGCTCTGGGCAAAAGTAGCGACCAAAGAACAGGCGGCGGCAGTTAAGAAAAACATGATGAATCAAGAAATGTTCAATACCTTTATGCCATTCCCAACGGCATCCAAAGACAATGAAAAATTTGCTGCAACGAAATATTGGCGGGGACCAGTTTGGCTTGATCAAGCCTTGTTTGGTGTAGAAGCTCTTCAAAACTATGACTATACAAAAGAAGCAAAAGAAATGACACAAAAACTCTTCTTACATGCCGAAGGATTGATGGGAGAAGGACCTATTCATGAAAATTATGATCCACTGACAGGGAAAGGCCTAAGTACGAAAAACTTTAGTTGGTCAGCGGCAGCGTACTATTTACTGTATAAAAACACCTTATTAAGTAATAACCCCACAACGCAAACCGCTTTTGAAATAAAATAGAAAAACAGCTCTTGAGAAAATATCTCTCAAGAGCTATTTTTTTCTTCACTTGCTACAATCTGTTTCCCTCTGATTTAATTAAATGTAATTTATTTGTTTAAATAAATATATTACATATAATTAAATAAAATATCTAAAAATAAACGATATGTACTTTTATTAAAAATGTTATTTAATAAAAATGAAATAGATATTCAAAGGAATTGATTGTACAATGGTTAGTGAAGAGTGGGTTTAACGGAATAGTGTAATAAGGAATAAGCTGATATCAAAACCAAACATATGCAAAACCTCCTTCTCTGTTAGCTATATTGACTTCTATTATAGAACATTTCTTTTGATTTTTTCAAGGGAAGTTAAGTATATAAGTTTTTATGATTATCAAAATATTACAATATTATAATTACGGAAATAATAAAAATGAATATTTTGAAATGTTTATTAATGTTTTCTCTGATTTTGTTTAATTTGTACAGGTGTTGTTGGATCTTTAAGTTAATAAAAAAATAATATTTAATATTATTTTTATTATAAAAGGAGGATATTATGGATGTGCTAGGTGCTCTAAAATATTTTAGAAAAAAGAAAAAAATTGCTCAGAAAGATGTTTTGCCAAAAAAGGGGAAACAAACCTATCGAAGAATCGAAATTGGTGAAGCCAAGCTAAGTTACGAGGATTTAATGACGGCGTTACAGTCATTGGGGATTACTTTTAATGAATTTTTTTTATGGTATCTGATACGAGAATCATGGCTTCTTCAGAAGTCAAACATCAAATTGAATGTTGTCAAATGGGGTTGAACAATACAAGTGAAAAAAAGAATCTGATTCATTATTTTTATCAATTAGAGCGCAATCCTCATAAAAATGCGTTGGAAATGTCTATTTACACAGATATTAAATTAACGTTTAGTAATGATTGGGAGGAAATTCCAGAATTTGATGAAACCGATCGAATGGTAATTCTCGCGCTTATCTCTAGCAAAAGCTACTATACATACTACGATTATCAAATGGTGACTAATCCTGCCGCCTTGTTTTCTGAAAATGAAGTCCTTCAGATTCTTGAGCAGATGTTTCCTGTCAAAGATGCTGAATTACGTGATACCCAAACACTAAATGTTGCCTATGGTTTTTACCTAAATATCATTACTGGGGAACTTTATAAGAAAAATTATGCGAAAGCTCGGGAATATTTAGCGCTAGTGAGTGTTACCACGATTCCTGCTGAAATCTACTATATTCATTTTAACTTACGTTACTTAAAAAATCTTACGTATTATCTGTACACTGGCAAAATGAGATATTATAAAGAAGTAATCGCCGTTATTGATATGATTGAAAGCTTTGGCGATGTACGTTTGGCGGAAGGCATGAAAAAAGAAATGCTTCAGCTGACGGCTGGTCGGACATTTAATTTAGAAAAAGGTCAGTTTCCATTGAATATTGTCACTGAAAAATAAAAAGCACCCCCCGCAAGGTCAAACTTGCGGGGGTGCTTTCTCAAGGCTACTTTAAAACATGTAGCGACTTTTCAACGATGGCATCGGTCAAGGTTTTAGAAAAATTCAATTTATTTTTTTTCCCGAGTTCATCAGACCACTTGGGAATGGTGACGGTTTTTTTGACTAACGTATTTGTTCCTAAATAATCATTTAGTTCTACATTTACCATAGAAACAAACGAGTCTGCAAGGTTAAAATTGAAGTCATCGTCATCTCTAAAGGGATTATTATCTTCTAATGACAACGTATTGATAGGAGATGGCTGGTGGATTGTTCTTTGATGTTCAATATCATCAGATAACATCATACCTAAATAATCGGAAGCCATCGCAATTGCATCAGGAATTGTATCTCCTTGCGTACCAGAACCACCTATATCTGGGAAATAAACATAGTAACCATTCTCGACACTGTAGAAACATGCAGGATAACTAATTAGCATGAATGATGCCTCCTTATCAATCATTGAGGAAGGCTATTTCAGCCCTGCCTCTTTTAAAATCCCTATTTCGGTTCCTTTTTTCAATTCTCCGTGTGGGATAATGATGGGTCTTTTGCCAGACATCTCCATTTTTATATGGGAGCCTTTTCCACCATCGGTTGGTAACCAACCGTGCTTTTTTAGCAATTTGACCATTTGTTTTTGTGTCATTGGCATGTGCACAATACCTCCTGACAGGATATATTTTAATACGTGTAATACGTGTTGTCAAGTGGATGAAAAAGTACCCCCGCAAGGTCAAACTTGCGGGGGGTGCTGATGTTAAACAATAATGTTATCTCTAATCATATCTAAATCTTTAATCAAAATTTTGCGGTTACGTAGTTCGATTGCCCCTAACTCTTTTAGTTGCTGCATCATCCGGTTAACGCTACTAGCAGAAGTTATCCCACAAAAATGCGCAATTTCTTCATTGGTCACCACGAAATCAATTAAAATACCTTCCTCTGTTTCTACGCCAAATGAATCGTACATTTCATAGATTTGTGTACAAACGGCCCCAAATTTGCCATTCATTAACATTTGCTGCATCTTTTTCATGGAATGCATTAAACGGTCCCGATAGTATTCTTTGACATACATTTGCAAGTCTTTACTATTATTGATATCCCGCCAAAATTGAACACGGTCGATTTGATAAAGTTCTGCTTGTGGAGATTCGATGCGAATATTAAAAGGTGCATCAATAAATTCTGAATATTCATCACGTAGCAATGAAACAATTTCCAAATTGTTGATATAACGTAAATTAAATTCACGACCGTCTTTGGAAATAACGCTAGTTTTGATGATGCCACTTTTTAAAATATAGGCATAACGATCTTGCAGTCCTTCATAAGTTAAATAATTTTTCTTCTTTTTTACAACGACTCGAAAAGAATGTTCATCTAAGTAGTCTTGTAAAACATTTCTCATTGGCGGTAACTCCTCAATTATCTCTAAATATTTTTGTTTTTGCCTGTTGGGCTTCCTTCTTATTTAAGCGAATTGGACATCATATGTCAATAACAAATGTTGATAAAAAAGGTCAATTAAACGCTATTTTGAAAAATAAAATCAGCTTTTAGATAATTTTGCCAAAAATTTCGCTTAATGAGTATTAAAAATATTTTTTTTATTTTATGTGCTCAAATATTTTTCAAAAAGAAAAAATTGTATTAAGGTAATAGTAGAAAGGGAGGAGATTTCATGACAGAACCAAACTTAAAAGACCCAAGAAAGTTATTTTATAGTGATGGATTTCCGCAACAAGATCAAGAAACTCCCGCATTACAGGACAAAATGGTTCCTAAACCAGATTGTGGGGAAGACAGCTATGTCGGAAATCACAAATTAGAAAATCGTCGGGTATTAATTACAGGCGGTGATTCTGGGATTGGACGAGCGGCGGCGATTGCTTTTGCTCGCGAAGGTGCAGATATTGCCTTACATTTTTTCCCAGGTGAAGAAAAAGACGCCGAAGAAGTGGCGCACTATATACGAGAAGCTGGCCGAAAAGTCTTTCTTTTGCCAGCAGATTTAAGAGATAAACAGGCACCTGAAGAATTGGTTGCACAAGCTCGTGAAGCATTAGGCGGCTTGGATACCCTTGTTTTAAATGCTGCCCAACAAATTTCCTGTGCCGCTATTGAAGAATTACCAATGGAACAAGTGATAGACACTTTCCATGTCAATATTATTGCGATGTTTGGCATTGTCAAAGCAGCAGTGCCTCACTTGCCTGCCGGAAGTAGTATTGTGACAACGACTTCCGTCCAAGCCTTTAATCCCAGTGAGCATTTGTTGGATTATGCAGCAACGAAGGCATCAATTGCCAACTTTACCGTTGGTTTAGCAAAACAACTGGCACCAAAAGGCATTCGGGTAAATGGCGTGGCTCCAGGACCAATCTGGACACCGTTACAGTTAGATCATGGACAACCAATTGAAGAGTTGCCAGAATTTGGGCAACATTCTTTACTGGAACGTGCGGGTCAGCCTGCTGAATTAGCCCCTGTTTATGTTTTCTTGGCGTCCAATGATGCAAGTTATGTTACGGCTCAAGTTTATGGCGTAACTGGTGGAGAAGCAATTAATCTTTAGGAGGGATGTTCCGTGAATAAAGTTGTTAAAATACTTTTGCTTCTAGGTTCACTGATTTTAATGGCATTATTTGGCGCGGTGGCCATTACCACTTGGTCAGCCGATACAGCTTGGCAACCACCAGATAATGTCCAATGGTTCTTGCAAGACAACGAGTACGCACGTCAAGCAATTTTTTGGGTAGCGCTGGTTTTACTAGGAATTATGCTCTTTCTATTTTTATTCATTCTTTTATTCCCAAGAAGAAAAGGCACGTTTGAATTAAAAGAAGAGCAAGGAAAGTTAGTGTTACACCGTAAAGCCATCGAAGGATTTGTACGCTCTAGCTTGCAAGACAGTGACTTTCTGGAAGCACCAACCATTCGTGTAAAGGCGACAAAACGGCGCATTAAGGTCAATGTCAAAGGCACACTGAAACGAACGGCGGATTTAATTGGACAAACAGAAGCTTGGTCAAAAACAATGGAAGAACGGCTTGCTCGTTTGGTGGGAATTGGTCACAAGATTACGATTGATGTTCATTTTGAAGATATTCAATCAATGAAACGACCACAACAACAGCAAACACAAGCACGTGTGGAGTAGGAGGGATGTACAATGGTTGAATGGATAAAACAATATGCCGTTCCGTTAATTGGTGGCCTAGTCGGTTTGGTTTTTGCAATCTTGTTTCTGTCAATCGGCTTCTTTAAAACATTGTTAGTGGTACTCCTGACAGGACTAGGTATTTGGCTAGGTTTGTATTTGGAACAGACAGGCATTGTCAAAAATTATTTTCATCATAAATAGGAGGTTTTGGCTATGGAAAATGCAAATGTATCGATTGTTAAAGGTGAGTTGACGTTTGAGGATAAAGTAATCCAAAAAATTATTGGCATTGCTTTGGAAGAAGTCGATGGTTTGTTAACTGTGGACGGTGGTTTTTTCTCGAATTTACGAGATAAAATGATTAACAGTGAAGATGTTACAACAGGCATTCACACCGAGGTCGGCAAAAAACAAGTCGCAGTGGATATGGACATTGTAGCCGAATATGGGAAAGATATCGAGACCATTTATGATCAAATGAAAGAGGTTATTACTCGTGAAGTTCAACAAATGACTCACTTGGAAGTAATCGAAGTCAATGTCAACGTAGTAGATATCAAAACACAAGCAGAGTACCAAGAAGAAAGTGAAACAGTCCAAGATAAACTTGGCAACGCCGCTGAAGCGACAGGTAGTTTTATGTCAAAACAAACCAACAAAGCCAAACATGCGGTAACTAAAGGCAAGACAAAAGTCAAAGAAAACACGGCACCTCGTGTTCAATAATTGGTTATTATTTTATTAAAAATAAAGCAATAATAGAAGAAACTAGGAGGAATGAACCATGAGTAACGAAAAATTCAATAATGTACCAAAACCAGCAGGAAACGGACCACACACACCAGAAGACCATGCAATCAAAGGTGAATTAACATTTGAAGATAAAGTCGTTCAAAAAATTATCGGTTTAGCCTTAGAAAATGTCGATGGTCTATTAACAGTCGATGGCGGCTTTTTCTCAAATATTGCTGAAAAATTAGTAAACACAGATAACGTCACAGCGGGTATTGATACCGAAGTTGGTAAAAAACAAGTCGCTGTTGATATGGATATCGTGGTAGAATACGGCAAAGATATTCAAGACATTTACGAAAAAATGAAAGAATTAATCAGCCGTGAAGTGAAAAAAATGACTCACTTAGATGTGATTGAAGTGAATGTTAACGTAGTTGATATCAAATCAAAAGAAGAATACGAAGAAGATAGCGAAACGGTTCAAGATAAAGTCACAGGCGCTGCCAAAAGTACCGGTGAATTTGCTTCTGAACAAACAGAAAAAGCAAAAAAAGCTGTGAATAAAGGAACAGAACAAGTCAAAGAAAATATGGAACCACGTGTAGAATAAACAGTTAAAGGGAGGAAACAATCATGGGCTTTATTTGGGCATTAATTGTCGGTGGTGTCATTGGGGCAATCGCTGGAGCAATTACTAAAAAAGGATCATCGATGGGCATTATTGCCAATATCATTGCAGGGTTAGTTGGTTCAACAATTGGTCAAGCCATTTTAGGCACATGGGGACCAAGCTTAGCTGGGATGGCTATTGTGCCATCGATTATCGGGGCAGTGATTTTAGTTGCCATCGTTTCATGGATTTTAGGACGAAAATAGAGAAAGATTAAAAAAATAGGGCATAAGTCGTTTCGACTTATGCCCTATTTTTTTTTCTATGTATGAGGAAGTTTCGTATGAAAAGTAAATTTTGAGCAATTAGCTAAGAGCTTATTTTAATTAAAATCATTAGTCATTTTTGAGTTTTCAACAAAAATCAACAACATTTGTTGAAGTTATTTGTAGATAACGTTTATCATTCACAAATTTACATTTTTTTGTAACGGATATCTCGTATAGTAATAACTGCAAATGAATTTCAGAAAATTTTTTGATAAGTCATCAAAGTGAGGGGATAGCGGTCTTTTATTGAAAAATAGCAACACAAAATAAACAGAACAAAAGAGAGAGGAATTCAAAGAATTATGACAGAACAAACACCAACAAAGCTTTTGAATAAAGGCTTTATCAGTATTACAGTGATTAATTTCATTGTCTATCTTGTTTATTATTTATTAATGGTTATTATTGCGGTGATTGCGCAAGATAGCTTACACGCTACTTTAGGTCAAGCTGGTTTGGCCTCAGGAATTTACATCATCGGGACATTGCTTGCACGACTTTTCATGGGAAAACTCCTTGAACTGATTGGGCGCAAACAAGTCTTACGTTATGGGGCTTTGTTTTATCTTTTAACGACTGTTGCGTATATGTATATGCCAAGTATGGGCATTCTTTATCTGGTCCGTTTTTTAAATGGGTTTGGTTACGGAACCGTTTCGACAGCGACCAACGCAATTGTTACCGCCTATATCCCTAAAAACAAAAAAGGGGAAGGGATCAATTATTATGGTTTGAGTACTAGTTTGGCAGCCGGCATTGGGCCATTTATTGGGATGTTATTGTTAAATGTTTCCAACTTCCATGTCATTATTAACTTTTCAATTATTTTAATTTTGTTAACAACCATTGCTTGCTTCATTTTCCCAGTGAAAAATATTGAGTTAACACCTGAACATCGTGAAGCTTTATCTAAATGGAATTTTGATAGTTTTGTTGAAAAGAAAGTTTTATTTATTACATTTATCGCCTTTTTAATGGGTCTTGCTTATTCAAGTGTCTTATCTTTCTTATCTTCTTATGTCAAAGTAATCGATTTAGTTGACGTCAGCACCTTCTTCTTTATCGTCTATGCGGTCGTGATTACCTTAACACGTCCATCGACAGGTCGGATTTTCGATGTCAAAGGGGAACGCTACGTCATGTATCCGAGCTACATTTTCTTAACACTAGGCTTATTCTTATTAAGTATGACTACGTCTGGTTGGATGTTATTAGTTTCAGGTGGGTTAATTGGCTTAGGTTATGGTACTTTCATGTCAAATGGCCAAGCGGTTTGTCTTCAAGAAAGCCCAAGTCCTCACCGTATCGGGATTGCTTTATCGACTTATTTCATCGGTTTAGACCTTGGATTAGGGGTTGGTCCGTACGTTTTAGGTGAATTACGTAACTTTATGTCATTCCAACAAATGTACTTCTTAGCAGGCTGTATCCCAATCGTTTGTACCATTTTATATATGGTCTTCCACAAAGCTAAAAATGATGCCAAAGATTTGTCTCTTGAAACGATTGAAGAGATTGAACACGGCTCAGAACTATAAATGGACAAGGAGTGATTTCAATGCCTAACGATGAACGGATTTTAAATGTTTTACAACAAACACTAACGGAAATTCAACGCATGAACACGCGTTTAGCTAAAATTGAAACAGAGTTAGCCGATGTCGATCAACATCATGCGACTTTGGATCATTACTTGCAAGAGCTAGAATTGGTGACAGAAAATAACAACGTCATGTAAAATGAGTAGTTAGTAAATGAATGTTCTACGTTTCGGTATCACTAGAGTGGAACATTGAAAATTTTCGTAAAAAACGCCAAAAGGTAGCAGTTTTTCTGCTACCTTTTGGCGTTTTTTGTAATTTTTATCACTTAAAATGTTTCACGTGAAAACTTTTAAAAGTGGCGTGGACTTTGTTTGGTGACAATTTGTGTATTTAAATTTTCTAAGCTTTGCGCTAGTTCACCAATGCTAGCGGAAAAATCAACATAATAAGTGGGAACCGTTGATTTGACACTAATTTCTGAAAAGATATTTGTAATAATTACATCGAAAGGCTTTTCTGGTGAAGCGACAAAAATTAATTTTTTATCCACGGCTTTACTTAGCTTTTCATAAAGGGTATCTAAAATTAAGTTACTTTGGTTCGTCCGTACTAAGACACGAATCGGTGGTAAGGATTTCGTTTTCAGTGTACAGAAAAGAATGAACAAGCAGTCAACTAACAATTTTTCATTGCCCATCAATGTTGGAAGCATTTCAATTGTAAGTCGCTTCACATCTTTGTAGAGACTCGGATTTTTTTGAAGTGCTTCTTTTAAAAAGCTTTCTTGCACAAATGGATTGGCAATCGTAACAAAGGTCTTAAAAAAGACACTTAAATTTTGGATAGAAGTATATAGATAAAGATACTCGTGAAATGTCAATTTAATTTGATAAAAAGACGTCAGTTGATAAATAATCTCTTTAATGGGCGAGCCTAACAGCTGGACCATATGCATCCGAGCTGCTGGAATTTCCAAGACCTCTTGTGTGGCGTAGCTGACACTAATCGTTAATAAGAAAAAGGCAAAAAGCCCTTCTTTTTGTATAAATTTTGTTGGAACTTGGTGTAAAGCTTCTTCTTTAAAAAATAATTCAAATTCACTCAGATTAACAAAGGGATTAACAATCGCTTCTTCCTCCACGAAAGTTTCTTTGATAAAAAAGCCCTCTTTCCAACGCGCTAAAATCACCGCAGAAAAAATCAAGTCTTTTGTAAAATCTTGTGTTGTATTGAAGGAAACAGAATGTTTTAAACGTCGAAAGAGACTATGGACTTCTTTTTTAGTAATCGTCTGCAACGGCCAATCCCCTTCAGAGTAATTGTTCCAAAAAAGCATCATAAAGAAAATCCGGATATCTTTTTCTTTGCCCACCAACACGTTGGTACGTTTTAAATTGATTTCAATCTGATATTTTTGGAGCCATTGGTTTAATTGTCCAATTTTTCGCGTAAAGGTTGATGAAGAAATTTCTAGGACTTTTTCAAAATGTTTGCTATCAATTGCATTATGGTTAAAGGCATAGGTCAGCACTTGATACGCGAAACTTTTTTTGACAAAGTAGGGCATCAAAAACGACAGTTGGAAATAGGGTGCAAACCAAAATGTGATTTCTTTGGCAGTTGCTGATAAAGAAAATAAGTTCTCCCAGCCGTTTTCTTCAATTTCTGTTTGGAGCAAAGCCACGGACTGTAGAATGGTAGTTTGTTGCATTTTTAATTGGGTGGCTAAAGTAGAAATCGCCAATGTTTGTTCTTCTGCTTCACGACGTTCGAGTAACTCTTCTAAAAGAGCAAAACTTTTACGATAAGGTACATCAAGTAACTCTGTTAACATCCAATTCCCTCCAAACTATTTTCCCCACGTAATTTGGCAAAATAAATTTTGCGGACGACTTGTTTTAAGTTATGGTATTCGTCTAAATAAGGAACAGGATGCCAATAAAAGGTTTTACTGGCATGGAAAAGTGGATTGTTTTTGTCGGTAATGACTAAGTCAGGCACTTCTTGAATATGATTGACGAATTTCAAAGGAACATCACAATAATTATTGATTTCCTTTGCTAACCAATTTTCTTGTATTTGATTAATAGATGAATGAAGCAAAATTTTAACCGGAATTTGTTTGTTTAATAAAACACTCCGAATAATTAAAAAAATGGTTTCTTTAAATAACGCATCTAGTGGGTGCTCTTTGTCAAAAGGCAAACGCTTTAAGAAATAGTTAGTTGTTCGTGAAACGTTTGGGTATTGCTTTTCATACAAAGAGACATTAGCAATTTCGTAACTCAACTCCTCTTCCACAGGAAAATGGATGAGACGCTCACTGGCATTGGATAAATTAACCAACAAAAAGACAACTTCTATTGCGCTTAAATCCAACTGTAATTGCGTACATTTTTCAAAAATCCAAGTGACGTGGGGACTGTTATCCATTCCCATGATTGCTAAGTTAGCAAAGTTAATGGTTTCCATTTGTTCAAGCGAGTACATCGTTAATGTACTGAAAAAATCATAATAGAAACGAATTTCAGCCCGCCAAGTGTCGGGTTCTTGTTGTTCATTAATAAAACAATCATTCACTAATAATTGAAATTCTGAATAAGGAATGGCTAAATTGATTGCCGCAATTTCAGGATAATCGCTGATTGTAAAATCAGATTGATAACGGAGTAAACCTATGGACATAATTAATTTTAATTTGCGTAAATCGGTATATGTAAAGTAAGGATAACGGTTTTTGATAATTTCAATAAAATTCTGTAATTGCGCTTGATTGATTTTAGATAAAAAAGGAACGAGAGACGTTCCTGAAATGAAAAATAGAGAGTAAAAGAAACTGCGAAAATCTTTTTCAGCACCACAAATTTTTTCTCGCCTTTTTAAGTTTAAATAACAATTAAATCTAGCTAGATAATTGTTTAAACGGTCACTAACTTGTTTAAAAATAGAAAAGTTAATGAAATGCTCTTCACAAAAATCTTTGGCTGAAGTATAGCGTTTTAAAAGTAAATCTAAGGCTAACATATAAGTTAATGACCCGCGAACTACGGCTTCTTTCATTAACTCAATCGGGATATTTTCATCGGCGACTAATTCTATGGACTGTTGATTATTAATAATGCGAATATGTACATTTTCATGTGTATTGACTCGAGAAATTAATAAAGTTAATTGATTCAATAAATTGTTGATATTGTAATGGGAAAATTCATATTTTCGCCGGAGTACTTGCATGGGGACTTTTTCTTTACTGTCATACAAGTATTCAATTAGGGAAAGCAACTGAATTTCCTGTTTGGTTAATAAGTTATGCATAATAACCACCTTTCTATTGGTTACGCTTGTTTGATTTTTCAGATAATACAGATAGAGCATTCTTTTCTAAGCGACATTGACAATTGCCAGTGAAAGAACTAGTTGTTCTTATGCTACTGTATCTATTCTTAAAAATCAAGAAGAACTAAATGTGTTAAATAGAAGAAAATGCGGATAAAAAATGATAGAGCAAAAAATTATTAAGAAAAACAAATGGTTTATATAAAACATTTAAATAACAAAAATGATAATTTGAGTCTATTGATTTTTTAGCTTAAATAGCTTATACAAATAGGCTTTTTTGTCTGGTTAGTTCTTATGAAAAAAAATTAAAAAAACGGTATAGTGGAAGAAGGACTAGTACAAATAAAAAAGGATTAAAGGAGTGTTTTCATAAAGATGAAAAGGGTTTCTGGGATTTCATCAACTTTTTCTATTTGGAGGAGAAGTTGTTGATAATTTTTGCTGAAAAATCTCGTTATACTCTTCTTATTCTTATAGAAGAATATATAGGAAAAAGCAAAAAATGAATCCGCATTCGAAGTAAGACTGCGTTTTGAGGAGATAAAAAGAAAAGGTGTGTTGGCTGTCTGTTTTAGCAAGGAAGAAAGACAACAGAAGAGCACTCACTTATTTGGTTTAAAATAAAAAATTGGTACGAAGTGAACGTTCTCTTCTATGTGTCGTTAGTAGAGGAAGGATGAAAGAAATGAGAAAGAATGGTCCAATGGTAAACCGTTGGCTCTACGGGTTGATGTGTTTGTTACTTGTTCTAAATTATGGCACACCACTCATGGCTTTGGCGGAAGATGTTAACAGCGATGGCCAGTTAACGTTAGGAGAAGTGAAGCAAACCAGCCAGCAAGAAATGACCTTAGCGCTTCAAGGAAAAGCACAACCAGCAACACAAGAGGTTGTAGTGCATTATAGTGCCAATGTGTCACTCAAAGCTGCACATTGGGCAGCGCCCAATAATACGCGCAAGATTCAAGTGGATGACCAGAAGAAACAGATTCAAATTGAATTGAATCAGCAAGCGTTAGCAGATACGCTGGTACTAACGTTGAACCCAATAACTACAGAAGATGTGACGTTTTCTTATGGACAACAGCAACGAGCGTTGACGTTAAATACTGGTACTGATCCGACAGAATCAACGACAATCACGAGTTCGCCAGCCGCATCAGCGAATGAAGGTTCAACAGAAGAAGCATCTACAAACTCCTCTGTTCCTCGTTCGTCCGAAGAAACTGTCGCCAGCACGACAAAAGCGATAGAAAGTAAAACAACCGAGTCTACGACTGTCAAACCGCGCGTAGTAGGACCAACAAATATCAGTAACTATTTTACAGGTAATGAAACAACGATTATCGATAATTTTGAGGATCCGATTTATTTAAATCCTGATGGCACACCAGCAACACCGCCGTACAAAGAAGATGTGACCATTCATTGGAACTTTAACTGGTCGATTCCAGAAGATGTGCGGGAACAAATGAAAGCAGGCGATTACTTCGAGTTTCAATTACCAGGCAATTTGAAACCTAATAAACCAGGTTCAGGTGATTTAGTTGATGCGGAAGGCAATGTCTATGGAACCTACACAATTAGTGAAGATGGTACGGTTCGTTTTACCTTTAATGAGCGAATCACGTCTGAAAGTGACATTCACGGGGACTTTTCTTTAGATACTCATTTGAATGATTCAGATGGGCGTGGCCCAGGAGATTGGGTGATTGATATTCCTACACAAGAAGATTTGCCGCCTGTAGTGATTCCGATTGTCCCAGATACCGAACAACAAATTGATAAACAAGGCCATTTTGATCGAACGCCCAATCCTAGTGCGATTACTTGGACGGTAGATATCAATCAAGCGATGAAAGATCAAACAAACCCAACTGTGACGGAAACATGGCCAACAGGGAATACCTTTAAGTCCGTGAAAGTCTATGAGTTAGTGATGAATCTTGATGGAACAATTAAAGAAGTGGGGCGCGAACTTAGCCCAGATGAATATACGTATGATGCAAATGGCAATGTGACGATTAAAGGTGACACCAACAAAGCGTACCGTCTTGAGTACCAAACGACGATTGACGAGGCGGTTATTCCAGATGGCGGCGGCGATGTGCCTTTTAAAAATCACGCGACGTTAACAAGTGATAATAATCCAAATGGGTTAGATGCTGAAGCAACCGTTACCGCCACATATGGAAAAATGTTAGACAAGCGCAATATAGATTACGATGAAACCAATCAAGAATTCACTTGGGAAATTAACTACAACTATGGCGAACAAACCATTCCAAAAGACCAAGCAGTCATTACAGACACAATGGGCGATAATTTAACGTTTGAACCAGATTCTTTACATTTATATTCAGTGACGTTTGATGACAAAGGAAATGAAGTCGTTGGCGCAGAACTTGTGGAAGGAAAAGATTACAAAGTGGTAATTAACGATGATGGCTCCTTTGTGATTGACTTTTTGCATGATGTGACTGGCGCAGTCAAGATTGATTATAAAACCAAAGTTGATGGAATTGTCGAAGGCGATGTTGCCGTGAATAATCGTGTGGATGTCGGCACTGGTCAGCATTCAGAAGGTGATGGCACAGCCAATCAACAAAATATTATTAAAAACACTGGTGCAGTGGATTATCAAAATTCAACGATTGGTTGGACGTTAGCTGTGAATCAAAATAATTATTTGATGGAAAATGCCGTGATTACGGACACATACGAACCAGTTCCTGGCTTAACCATGGTACCCAATTCATTGGTTGTTAAAGATACAACCACTGGTGCTCAGTTGACTTTAGGTAAAGATTACATGGTAGAAATAACTCGTAATGCAGAAGGTGAAACAGGCTTTAAGTTAAGTTTCATGGGGGCGTATGCCAAAACAAGTGATGCCTTTTACGTAACCTATAATACCTTTTTCGATGTTACCGAGTTAGATGCTAACAATCCTGCATTGGACCATTACCGAAATACCGCTGCCATTGATTGGATGGATGAAGCAGGAAACAATCATCACTCAGAGGATAATAAACCGTTTAAACCTTTACCTGCTTTTGATTTAAATGCGCAAAAAAGCGGTGTTTACAATGCCATCACCAAAGAAATCACTTGGACGATTGCGGTGAATTTAAGTAATAACCGTTTAGTCGACGCCTTTTTGACGGATCCAATTTTAGCCAATCAAACCTATTTGGCTGGGAGCTTGAAAGTCTATGAAGGCAATACGAAACCAGATGGTTCGGTTGAAAAAGTGAAACCAACGCAACCGTTGACGGATATCAAAATGGAAGAACCAAGCGAGAAAAACCAAAATACTTGGCGTGTTGATTTTCCTAATGATAGTCGTACGTATGTGATTGAATTTAAGACGTCTGTTGATGAAAAAGTTATCGAAGGTTCGGCTAGTTATGACAATACCGCATCTTATACAAACCAAGGTTCTTCACGTGATGTGACAGGAAAAGTTTCCATTCAACATGGTGGCGAATCAGTGAAAAAAGGTGGCGAATACCACAAAGATGATCCAGATCATGTGTACTGGCATGTAATGATCAATGGCGCCCAATCGGTTTTAGACGATGTGGTTATTACTGATACACCCTCACCAAACCAAGTGTTAGATCCCGAGTCATTGGTGATTTACGGTACCAATGTAACAGAAGACGGAACTATTACGCCAGATAAATCTGTTATTTTAGAAGAAGGAAAAGATTACACACTGGAAGTTACCACCGATAATGAAACAGGACAACAAAAAATTGTCGTTAAAATGGCCCATATTGAAGCACCTTATTATATGGAATATCGTAGTTTAGTGACTTCTTCAGCGGCGGGGAGTACAGACACGGTATCCAACCAAGTGTCAATTACTGGAAATGGTTCAGAAGTCGTTCATGGGGATGACAATGGCGATGTGGTCGTTGACATCGATCACAGTGGCGGGCATGCTACAGGGACCAAAGGCAAAATTCAGCTGAAGAAAACAGCCATGGATGGGACGACTATTTTAGCAGGCGCCCATTTCCAAATTTGGGACCAAGCCAAAACACAAGTCCTACGTGAAGGTACAGTGGATGCCACTGGGGTTATCACATTTGGTGGGTTGCCGCAAGGGCAATACATTTTGGTGGAGACAAAAGCACCAGAAGGCTATACAGTTTCGGACGAATTAGCTAAAGGCCGAGTCATTACTATTGATGAAGAAACTTCAGCCGAAGGAGCACAACCAACTATTATTAAAAACGATGTCAATAAAGTATTTTTAGAAAAAATGGATGAGAAGGGTAAAAAGTTAGTCAATGCTCGCTTTAAATTAGAGCATGCTGTAACCACGCCGTTTACTCATTGGGAAGAAGTTCCCCTTGCGCCGGATCGAACCAACGCGAATGGCCAGTTAGAGGTGGATAGTTTAAAACCAGGTCTTTATCAGTTTACAGAAATCGAAGCACCGACAGGCTATCTTTTAGATACTAGGCCAAAACGATTCATTGTGACACAAAGTATGAGTGGGCAAATTCGTGACGTTCACATTAAAATGCTGAATTACCAAGGTTCTGCTGAGCTAATTAAAAAAGATCAAGCAGGGAATCCATTGGCAGATGCTGAATTTTCGGTCCTTGATGCCACAGGACAAGTGGTTCGAGAACACTTAGTTTCGGATGCAGACGGAAAAGTCACAGTGACGGATTTAGCCCCAGGCAAATATCAATTTGTGGAAACCAAAGCGCCAGCAGGGTACCTTTTGAACACTGAACCAAGTGCTTTCACGATTGCAGCAAGCGATCGGGGCAAACCAGCAACAGTTATAGCAACGGCTAACTTTGTTAACTATCAAGGTGCAGCTAAATTAATCAAAAAAGATGTGAAGGGACACTTGTTGAGTGGTGCGACATTTAAAGTGCTCGATGCGAAGGGAGAAACGATTCAGGCTGGCTTGACGACAAATAATCAAGGGGAAATTGTTGCAGAGCACTTAGCCCCAGGAAAATATCGCTTTGTAGAAACCAAAGCGCCAACAGGCTATTTGTTAAATACCACGCCAGTCCCATTTGAAATTGCTGAGAAAAATGCTGGTAAACCAGCGGTCGTGGTTGCTAGTGACAACTTTGTGAATTACAAAGGGGCTTTCCAAATCGTGAAAACGAATAGCACAGACCAACCATTAGCAGGTGCTGTTTTTGAATTATATGATCACAATAAACAATCATTAGGGATTACAGCAACGAGTGGCAAAGATGGCAAAATTATCTTTAGAGACTTGGCGCCAGGTACCTATTATTACAAAGAAATCAAAGCACCAAAATTACCAGATGGCGCAGATTATATTATTTATCCTGAATTAGTAAAAGTAGAAATTCGTGGTGATTTCAAAGGTGATCCGGAGATCTTCCAATTAGGAGCCTTCGCCAATTTCAAAGGACGCGCCGTCTTTAAGAAAATTGATGCCAATGCGAATCCACTTCCAGGAACAATTTTTAAATTGTATCGAATCGAAAACGGGGAAAAAATCTTTGAAAGAGAAGTAACTGCTGAAAAAGATGGTTCATTGGCTATGGAGGATTTAGGCGCTGGTAGCTATGAATTAGATGAACTGGATGCAACGGATGGCTATATCGTCAATAAACAACCCATTTATTTTGTAGTGAAGAAGAATTCAAATGATAAACAACCACTAGATGAGTTAGAATTTGTGAATTATCAAGCGGAAGTAACGGGACGTAAAGTCACTGAGCAAGGTCAAACCTTAGCGGGTGCAGTTTTTGCAATTTACAATGCCGATGAGCAGAATCAGCCCCAAGGTTCACCGATAACATTCTTGAATCGTGCAGGAGAAAAAGTTTCTGAAATAACAACGGATAAGACTGGCGAAATTTACGCTAAAGGGCTGAATGAAGGGCATTACGTTTTAGTGGAAACGAAAGCACCAACAGGCTATCTGTTAGACACAACGCCACATCCATTTGATGTAACCGCCCAATTAGGAAAAGAGCAGCCAATTGCTTTAGGCGATCTTATCAATTATCAAGGAACTGCTCAATTAACCAAAGAAAACGAAACAGGTGAAGCATTGGCAGGTGCGGTGTTTAAGGTCATTGATGAAACAGGGCAAACCGTGGCTGGACAAACTAATCTGATGTCTGACAAGCAAGGCAAAGTCATTGCGAAAAATTTAGCACCGGGAACGTATCGTTTTGTGGAGACACAAGCGCCAACTGGCTATCTTCTTAATGAAACGCCAAGCGCAAGCTTTACGATTGCCAAAGACAACCAAGGCAAACCAGCCACTGTGGTACTTAAAGCACCTTTTATTAATTACCAAGGTGCTGCCAAGCTGGTGAAAATTGATCAGCAAAAGAATACCTTAGCAGGTGCTGAATTTAAAGTGACAGATGCAGAGACAGGGCAAACTGTCGCTCGTTCATTACGTTCTGACAACCAAGGGTTAGTTCAAGTGAACCACTTACAACCAGGAAAATATACCTTTGTGGAAACAAAAGCACCTGATGGTTACCAACTGTCTAAGCAAGCTGTCGCATTCACTATTGCGGCAACAGCGAAAGACAAACCTGAACTCGTGGATGCGGGCACGTTTGTTAACGAGAAACAACCTGTATCCAAAAAAACAGAACCAAATCAGCCAACAACGAAACAAGCAGCTAGAGAGACAGGTTGGCTTGGTTTACCGAAAACCAACACACAAGTCAATTACTTCTTTGTCTTTATCGGCCTCCTGTTGGTCGGTTTGGCAAGTTGGCTCTTTTATAAAAAGAGCAAGAAATAAGCAAAAGCTATAAAAAAACAGGCCATCCGTCCTTTCGACGGATGGCCTGTTTTTTCATCTTAAGCTAATCAACTGAACAAAAGCAGCTCTTTCTTATTGACATTCTCAGGTAAGCCTTCATCTCAGTTTAGCCTTTGAACAGAACTTACTGGGTTCTTGGAGATAACCGCTTGTGCCTCAGCCTTTGTTTTTCGATGCTATCTTTAGGTATTTTGGCTAAAATATTGTACACTTTACATGTGCAAGAAATTTAGTTAGAGATATGAGGATAGAATGATGAAAAAGATGATGGTTTTATACAACGAAACTTCAGGAAGTAGTGAAAGTAAAGAGATTGCAGAACGCTTTAAAAAAGCTGCAGAAGCGAAAGGGGAAGCGGTTATTTTGCAACCTTCCAATCCAGACATTGATCCTGAAGAAATGCGGAAAAATGCCAAAGAAAATCAAGTGGGTGTCTTGGTCGTCATTGGTGGTGACGGGACCATTCATCATGCCGTTCAAAATTTTAAAGACACCATTCGTGACTATCAAATAGGGATTATTCCCGGTGGAACAGTCAATAATTTTGCACGTGTGTTAAGTATTCCTTTGAAAGAAGAAGACGCCTTTGAGACCATTTTGGCAGGACAGACCACGCCAGTTGACTTTGGGATGGTAAATCAAGATGTGATGATTTCGACCTTAACAATTGGACTATTAGCGGACACAGCAGCAAATGTGACCCAACAGGAGAAACAAAAATATGGTCCTTTAGCCTTTACAAAGCAATTTTTCCGCTTATTAATGAAAAAGAAAAAATACAAACTAAAAATTGATGGCGATGAAAGACGTTGGCATGGCAAAGCCCAATTATTAACGATGACCATGACGAATTCTGCTGGCGGCTTTACCAATTTCGATGCCAATGCTACGCCAGATGACGGCGAAGTCCACATTATCATTTTACCTAAGTTAGTTTTTTACAAGTTTGTCTATTATTTACCTAAAATTATCAGAGGACAATTAAATGAAATTCCTGGTGTCGTGTATTTCTCTGGGAGTCAATTTAAAATTAGTGGCGAAAAAGACAAGAAAGTCCAAACACGAACAGATGGCGACCCTACCAATGATTTACCGATTAAAGTAACGGTGGAAGCTGGGGGACTCAACGTGTTTGTTCCTGAAACGTCCACATCTACGAAAGAATAAAAGAAACAACTGTTATTTTTTCGTGGAATAGATTTCTCATTTTGTGTACAATAGAACAGAAGAGAGGCAGTTGAGTGAACAGTGAAATGGGATGAATATGTTGATATATTCGATACAGATGTCGTTTCTAAAATTATTATTTTAAGAAACTTGCCAATTAATGAAGGCTGGATTGACATCAATGAGTTAGCAGAAGAATTACAATTAAACAAAAAATCAGTCAAAAAATACGTAGAGCTTCTAAAAGATGACATTACGTATTATGCTGTGGATAATGATGCTTCTTTGGCTTTTGAAAAGGGGCATGGCTATCGCTTGAACTTGGCGTCTAGCCAAGCGTTCCAGAAACTTTATACAGCAATTTTTCGGGATAGTTTAACTTATCAAGTAATGGAAGATTTATTCTGGGGTCGATTTAATGGAATTGTACCAGCGACAGCAAAATATCATACCAGTGATGCCACGATTCGGCGCTTGCTCAAAGGGTTTACAGAAATTTTAGCGCCATTGGGGTTAGTGATTAATAAAAGCACCTGGAAAATTGAAGGCAATGAAGCGTATTTGCGCCATTTTGCTTACACTATTTTTATGGATTTAATCCGTGATACGTGGCCTTTTGACTATATACAAGAAACGGAAGTCGCACAAACTGTCCAAAAAATGATGGCTTTTTTCAACGTAGAAGTTGCGGAAACGGTGTTACGCCGAGTTAAGTATATGGTCGCTATCTCAAAAGTCCGTAGTGCGCAAGGCGCCGAATATCGACCTTCAGCTGAGCAAGAAACTTATTTAGAAGGAAATAAACATTACCAAGCCTTTATAGAAGAGATGACAGCTACAACCCTTTTCCTTAACAAAAACGATTTAACTTTTATGTACTTTTTCTTGTTAGCCAATGACCAATTTTATCAAGACGAAGCCACTGCACAAGCAATTTTAGCGCATTTTGATGAGACTGAAGCACCTGTTTACTAGTTGACTCATTTAGTCCAACATTTCTTATTAGAAGAAATACACATGACGCCGCAATTGGAGAAAATTCGTCCGCAAATTTTTTATTATTTGTTTGCTACACATTTATTTGCCGAACTTTACTATGTCCAAAATGTAAAAATGTACAATGTCTTTTGGAATAAAGTTAAAGAAAAATATCCAGTTCTTTTAGAAGAATTAAGCCAAGGCTTAAATCAACTTTACGAACAAACAGGCAATGAATTATTTACAAATAAAGAATTTTTGGCTCTGCGTTATTCTAGTGTTTTGGCGCTTTCTAATGATTTAATTCATCGTGAACAAAAAATTGTTTTAGGGTTAAAATCAGGCTTGCCAGTACTGGAAGAAGAACGGGTGAAACTTTCGATTGAAAATAATTTTCGTCGGTTTTATGCATTGGAAGTCTTACGATACAGTGAAGCAAGCAAAGAAGAATGGCAAAATATTGATTTACTATTAGTGACTTCTTTGGCAGATGTAGAAACGGGCCATCCAGAGATCTTTTTACTTTCAAGTGAGTTAACGTTTGAGCAATATAATCGTTTGAACCAAAAAATAGTAAAAATTAACGAGAAAAGAACCACGTCACTTTAATAAAAAATCAAAAAAATGGGCTTTTTTGAGGTATATGTCCGATAAATTGTAAAAAAATTTTTCTAAAAAGTAAAAAAAGACAAGAAGAAAACGTCAATAAGTAGGTAATCAACACCTACTTATTGACGTTTTCTCGTTGTTTTTTAATAAATACTGCGTCAATTCTTCTGAAAATTATGTCAAAAAGGTACTTTTTTTGCTTTTTTTATCGTAAATAATAGATGGTTAGCTATTGATAGCAAAGGAACTACTACTTTTTTTAACAGGCAGTTAAAAAATATTGAGGGTTCTCACAAGAATTTTTCTATATAATAGAAAGAGCAAGGGAAGGAAGGCGGGATAGAATGAAAAAACGGATGGAACAAATTGAAGAAATCTTAAGTTGTGAAGAAAATAGTGCCGGTGTTCGCTTAAAGGAATTGGTTGAGGCCTTAGAATTAGAAGTCACAAATCAAAACTTGTTAAAGGTAACAAGTATCTTACATATGAATCCAAAATTCAAAAAAATTTATGCATACGAAGACAGTCGTGTTATTACGCTGTATCAACTTTTACAAAATAAGCCGTTAGAAGTAACGGAATGAAAAGAGGGAACTCCATGAAGAAAACAATGCTCATACTTCTGTTTGGTTTATTAACAGTGGTTGGTCTACCAATGGTGACTGAAGCGGTTGAACCAGTTAACGCAACAGATACAACGATTTTTGGTGCGCAAGCGATGGTGCCTAATAGCACAGAGGATCAAACAGATAAGTTACAGACGTTGCTGAGTCAGACAGCAAAGGAAGGACGGGCATTATTTTTACCACAGGGAAGTTATGCTCTGTCAAAAGATATTGCGATTTCTTCAAATTATCAATTAATTGGCGATACAACAGGAGCCACTATTTTACATAACGTTACAGGTACACCGATTCAGCTGACAGACACCACATACGGAACGAAAACCAATGTACGACTTCAGAATATTGCTTTTGACGGCATCAATGTGACCTTGAAATTGACGAATCAATTAACGCTAGCAAACAATATCTTTTATAATCCCTTAAAAGGATTTGTGGTCAATTTAAATGCAGATATTGGCGTTAAGATTTCAGGTAATATTTTTATGCGAGACACGGCACACATGCAATCAGGAGGTGATTTTAACCGAGCGATTTACATTGGTGGTTATTCAACACCAAGTCGCTTCCAGTATATGTCAGATGTAGACATTGTGGACAATTTATTTGGGTTAAAAGTGACAGAATTAGATGCGATTAAAAGTACCAGTCGTTCAGACTTAGCAGCGACTATTACACGTTTGCAAACAGCCATTGAAGCCGGTGCTATTTCAGTACCTAATGAACAAAATTATCTATCCACCGGGGTTAATTCTTTTAATATGCTGAAGGATGTAACTGTCCAACATAATTTTTTCTATTCACCCTATGATAATGAAAACTTGAATGGTCTAGTGGGAGATCATGCAATTTATTTCCGTGGCGCCCAAAACATCACGGTGGTAGGGAATCATTTACGCGGACTACAAAATGGTCCAGCTGGCGGATTTAAGTTTAAATCAGGTCGTAATATTACGATTATGAATAATTATTTGCGAAATACAGGTCTCATTATGTATGGAACACCAGAGATTGGTTTGGCAGAAACACAAGCGGAGGGGGCTATTTCAGAATTATCCAACTGGTTAGTGGCTAATAACATTTTTGATTGGAAGTATTGGGACAATCAATATGCAATTGGGATGGAATACAATCGACATACAGGAAATAACAATGTGTTCAATGGCGTATTTATCAACAATCAGTTTGTTAACTACCATAATATTCCGCAAAACCGACGTCGGGAATTGTTAATCGCTAGTGGCGGTGGTTTCCGACCAGAAACGAGTTTTGTGAAAGACAATACTCGAGATGATGGCCTGAAGAACGGCCAATTATTGGTAGAAAATTGGACAGAGGCGGACTATCGCTTAATGCCAGCAACATGGGAATCATTAATTTCACCAACGCTTTATGAGCAATATAAAAATACGCCAATTCCGGTTAGAAATACTTTAGCAACCCCTGTGGCTACAACGATTGTGCAAGGACAATCAATCGATCCGCAGCAACTGGTTGCTAATACAAATGACGCGGATGAAGCAGTCCCAGCCGCTAAAATCGTCAATCCAGAGGTCTTAAATGAAATCGGCCAACAAAAAGTGACTGTTCAATTAACTTATGAAACAGGTTCATTGGTAACAGTGAACGTACCGGTGACGGTAGAGGCTCCGGCAAAAAAGCTTGATTTGTCCCAGCTACAAACCGTTTATGCTTCGATTGGTGAAGCAAACCAATATACGGTTTACTCTTGGCAGCTATTCACTGCCATTGGGCCTAAAACAATTGTTCCTTCCTATTATCAGCAGGCGACACAATTGTTAGCAGAAGGTCAGGAGAGTCAGGACAAAACCCAAGAGCAAGTGGATCAGTTAACAAGTAATTTGCAATCTGCAATGAAAGTATTAGTCAAAAAAGCCGATATCACGCTAGAGCGTACAGAAGCAGAAAATGAACTGGCAATCGTCCATAAATTAGACGAATCTGTATATACCACAGACTCTTGGCAAGCCATGCAAGAAGCCTTAATAGATACAACAACTGGCGAAGAAAGTCCTAAACAGTTACAAAAATTGCTTGCTTGGTCAGATGAAGAATTATTGGAGCCAACACTTGGTGGCTTTAAAACGCCTGCAGATGCACAAAAGCGTATTAATCAATTAACACAAACTATAAAAATGGCGTTACTTCTGTTAGTTGAAAAATCAACAGAGACAACTAGTAACACAAGCGAAAGCAGCACCTCAAGCACAACAAGTGAGAGCAGTAGTACGAGTGAAAGCAGCACCTCAAGTACAACTAGCGAAACCAGTAATACCAGCGAAAGCAGCACGCCAAGCACAACTAGCGAAACCAGTAATACCAGCGAAAGCAGCACCTCAAGCACGACAAGTGAAAGCAGTAGTACGAGTGAAAGCAGCACGCCAAGCACGACAGGTGAGAGCAGTAGTACGAGTGAAAGCAACACGCCAAGCACAACCAGCGAAAGTAGTACCTCAAGTACGACAAGTGAAACAAGCAATACAAATGAAAGCAACACACCAAGTACAACCAGTAAAACCAGTAGTACCAGCGAAAGCAGTGCTTCAAGTAAGACCAGCGCAACCAACAGTACAAGTGAGAGTAGCACCCCAAGCACTTTAAACGAAAACAGTCAAAGCAAAGGCCAGAATTCTGTCATTTACGCGGTAGAGTCTAATCAAGATCCTAATGACGCTCAAAGTAATTCAAAGCCCTCTGCCAAGGCTAGTCAAACAAAGGAATCAGTAGCAGAAAACCAAGCAACTAAACAGATACAGACGAATCAAGAATCGTCAGGAACAGTCAAAAAAGCGGATAATACGACCAAAATTGCCAAGAAAAAATTCCCCAAAACAGGGGAACAATCTTCAGCAGTTGGGAGCTTCCTAGGCCTGAGTTTGTTATCGTTAACTGCAGCAACCTATTGTTTTAAAGTGAAAAGATAACTCTTTAAAAACGGATAAGTAAACATCTTGAAACAAGAAATAGGACTTGTTTCAGGATGTTTTCATATAAAATTAAAAGAACTACAGTTTTTAGTGAAAAAATACACAAAAGTACTTGAATTTCTGTGATATAAGGGTAAAGTAAAGGAGGACAAAAAACAAAGGAAGTGAAATGTTTGTATACACCAGATGAAATTTTAAGTATCAGTATTGAAAATGGTCAGAAAAAAATTCAAAAGCCTTTGGTAGCAAAACTCATTTTAGGATTTATCGGCGGTGCCATGATTTCCCTCGGCTATTTGGCTTATGTGCGTGTTTCCGCCTCTATTCCAGCAGATTTAGCCAGTGTTCAAGCTTTAGTGGGAGCTGCGGTTTTCCCAATTGGTCTAATTGTTATTTTAATGGCTGGTGGTGAGTTAATCACAGGAAATATGATGGCGGTGAGTACGGCTTGGTTTGCTAAAAAGGTCTCTTTCAGAGAATTACTCGTGAACTGGGTCACAATTACATTGGCAAATATGGTTGGCGCCCTATTTGTTGCCTATTTTTTTGGTCATTATTTAGGTTTAACCAGTAGCGGTGCCTATTTAAATCAGGTTCTTTCTCTTGCAGAACATAAAGTTGCAGCAACTTGGCTTCAAGCAATTATTTCAGGCATTGGCTGTAACTGGTTCGTAGGTCTGGCCTTATGGCTTTGTTATGGTGCGAAAGATGCAGCGGGGAAACTATTAGGCATCTGGTTTCCAGTAATGATTTTTGTTGCAATTGGCTTTCAGCATAGTGTGGCGAATGCATTCATCATTCCAGCCGCAATTTTTGAAGGCGGCGTTCAGTGGGGGGATTTTTTCCGTAATTTTGTTTTTGTTTATTTAGGTAATATCATTGGTGGCGCCATTTTTGTTTCTGGCTTTTACTATTTAAGCTATCGCAAACATTAAATCCATTTAGCAGATAAAAACCTACATAAAGGCTAAATGCCTTTGTGCAGGTTTTTTCTTTTTAAACAAAAAGGAAAACGGTTGAAAAATTATTGCTAGATTTTTAAAACAATGTTACATTAATGTTACAAAAAGATTTCTGGAGGTAACGAAAAATGAAAAAAATTGCTTTGTTCAGTATGTTAACGTTCAGTGTATTGTCTTTAAGTCTAGCAGGATGTGGAAACAAAAAAACAGCAAGCACAAATGATTCTAAGCCAAAGCAAGAAACAAAGAAAGCCACGCAGAAATCCTCTAGTCAACAAGAAATGAAAAGTAGTCATTCGTCTGTCACGGGTCAAAATTCTAATGTGACAGGGGAAAATCCGTCAGAAAATGCCACGCAGCCTTCTGCAGGAACTGATGAAACGAATGAAGTCCCTCAAAACCAAGCACCTGATACAAACATTACAATTACCAATGTTGTTTTCAATCCTGAAAGAAATGAAATTAATGGTACTACATTATCTAATGCAACCATTACAGCAACGGTAGTCGGTGATGCTTCTGCACAAGCAGGTGTTTTTTATGCGGATGCCAATGGCAATTTTACAGTAATTAGTCCCAGAGCGGGAGCGACTACTCAATTAATCGCAACCGTTGATCAACGGAATAGTGCACCTGTCCAAATTGATATTCCAAGTTCAGGACAAGAAACAGCGCTTTCTTTTAGCAATATTACGATTGATCCGAAACAAGGGACAATTTCTGGTAAAACAGCACCGAATGCAACTATTTTAGTGTCACGTGCAGATGATGCGCGGGTGATTTTAGCAAGTTTTACTGCGGATGCCCAAGGGAATTTCACAGCCAGTAATTTAGTTCCCGGCACAAAAAATCGCTTAGACGTTACGTTAAATGGAGAAATAGGGACACCTTACTTGTTTGATTTACCAAATTAAAATAGAAGAGAAGTGATTAAAGCCACCAACGCTAGTTAGCGTTGGTGGCTTTGATGGTTTAAGCTTCTTCTTTTTTATGATTGCGGATATGTAAATAGATGGTATTTTTTGAAATACCTAATCGATCGGCAATCTTTATGACAGAATCTTTGAGATTAAAAATTCCTTGATCATATAAACGAATAACAATTTCTTTATTTTGATTCAAATGTGATACATTTGGATCGCTTTCTACTGCTTGTTTTACTTTTGTCAGTGAAGTAGTGATTAATTCGTCAATATTGTCAGAAAAATGTTCAGAATTTTTAAGCTCTTGGGACATATCATTTTGTTGTCCTGAAGGTAATAAGTCTTGCAAGTAATCAATTAATGGCATTTCTAAATGCATATTGATACAGATTAATCCAATAATACGATCATTTTCACCGATAACTGGAATAGTGGAAGATTTTAAAATAACCCCTTTTTGATTTTTATTGTAGTAGGGTTTCACAGCGTAATCATGTTCCGACTCTACTTGACTTAACATTTTTAATGCCATATCAGTAATGGGGGCACCTTCCTTGCGGTTACTGAAATGGCCATTGATGACTTTGATAGCTGAACTTTCCAAATTTTCTAAACTATGAAGAATGACTTCATGGGTACTACCAAAGAAGTTCCCTAATCCATCAAGCATTAAGGCATGTGAATGTAAGATTTGTTTATCTACTTCACTTAAACGTAAATATGACTCCAAGTGATATCCTCCCCTACACTGAAATTAATTTTAGTGTAATACTTTTTTAATGGAAAAGCAATAAGATTCTTTACGTTAAAAAAATACATTGACTAAACTTTTGTTTAGTCGTATACTCTGAATGTGGAATAAAATTTTTGTTACTCATTGTACTTTAGTTCATCGGAATGCTCGCTCATTCTTTCACTTGTTGAGCAATAAAAATTTTATTCAGGAGTACCATCCGTTATAAAAAAATATAGTTGGAGGCAAAGAAATGAAAACGTTATCAGGAATCTTGATGTTAGTCTTAGTTTTATGTGGCATGTCCCTATTCTCTTTTAAAGCACCGCGAGGGAAAAAATCTTTAAGTGCTTTGTCTGGTGCAGCTTGTGCCACCTTTCTACCAGAGGCGTTTTTGCGGTATGCAGTAGGCGGCGTTTTTCATTTAGATTATGTGTCGCAAATTGGTGAAACTATGGGTAGTCTAGGTGGTTTAGCGGCTGGAGCTCTTGTGCCGCTCGCTTTCGGGATTAGTCCAGTTTTTTCAATTATTTTAGGTCTGTCATTGATTAAAGTCAGCTTGTTACCAGCCTTTATTACCGCATATCTTTTATCTTTTGTTGTTGAGCAGATGCAAAAACGTATTCCAGAAGGGATTGACTTATTAGTCGTTATTTTAGTCATTCCAGTCGCTGCTTCGTTAGTTGCTGGTTTTATTCAACCCGTTGTATTAGGTGTCCTAGAAGTTATTGGGGGCACGATTTTAAGTGCAGTAGATGGCAATCCATATGTGATGGGCGCAATTTTAGGTGCTATTATCCCGATTGTTGGTATGACACCGTTAAGTTCAATGGTTTTAACTGCCTTGATTGGTTTGACTGGTGTACCAATGGCTGTCGGTGCGTTGACTTGTTACGGCAGTTCCATTGTCAATGCGGCGCTATTTAAAAAGTTAAAACTAGGCACAGCTTCAACCCCGTTAGCTGTGGCAATTGAGCCATTAACACAAGTCGATATCATCAGCTCCAATCCAATTCCTATTTACGCAACGAATTTATTTTCAGGAATGGTTAGTGGTATTGTAGTGACTTTCTTTGGCTTAAAAGTACCTGTGACAGGAATGGCAACGCCGTGGGCTGGTTTACTTGTGACATTAGGTAACAATGCCATTCAAACGACTTTACTAGCAGTAGCGATTATCACAGTGGTCAGTCTGATGTTTGGATTTTTAGGTGCGCTGGTCTTTAAACGTTACAGAATTGAAGCGGTGGATAATACACCAGAATTTGAAGGAACGACGGAAGTAACCAGTGAAAAAGAAAAAGAAGCAGTAAAAACCAAAGGAGGAGTTACGTATGAACACAGCTATGGCCATCAATAAACCTAAAAAAGTGAACAAAGTAATGAACTACAAAAGTTGTTTTGACATTATCGGTCCTATTATGATTGGTCCTTCTAGTTCGCATACAGCTGGGGCCTTAGCAATTGGCTTAGCGGCAAGAAAGTTATTCGGCGGAACGCCAGAAAAAATTGTGATTAAATACTATGAATCTTTTGCAGACACGCATAAAGGACATGGAACTGATTTTGCAATTATTGGCGGAATTCTTGGACTAGCAGCAGATGATGCCAACGTAACACAATCCATTGAACTTGCGGAAGAACAAGGAATCGAGATTCAATTTTTAGAAATGAGTGAAGAAAGTCCAGTGAAGCATGCTAATACAGCATGTGTGACACTCAGTGATGCAACGCACGAAATTCATTTAACAGGAATTTCTGTAGGTGGCGGCACTATCGAGGTGAAATACATTGAATTAGACGGTTTCAATGTCCAACTACATGGTCCTTTACCTATTTTGTTAGTCATTAATCAAGAAGAGCAGGCGATGCAAGCTTTTAAAGATACGTTACAAAAAAATAATATTCAAGTGAATGCGGTGTCTCGTTATGTGGAAGGGGATCAAATTTTGTTCATCTTTGACTTAGATTCGGCACCAATTTCCTCGGTGAAAGAACAACTGTTTTCACTAGATGACACATCGAAAATAATCTTATTATGATAGGAGTTTGACATATGTACCTTTCGATTGAAGAATTTATCGATAAAGCTGAAAAAACAGGAAAAAAAATCTCTGATTTGATGATTGAGCAAGAAATGGAGCGTAGCCAAAAAAGCTATGAAGAAATTTGGACACAGATGGGTCAAAATTTGGATGTCATGGATGCTGCTGTCAAACGCTCGCAAGAAGGAGCAGGCGTTTTTTCTCCTACTGGGTTAACGGGCGGTGATGCGGCGCGTTTAAAAAAATACCGCGCAGCTGGCAAAACGTTATCAGGTGATTTAATGATGTCTGCAGTTCAAGCCGCACTAGGTACGAATGAAGTCAATGCAGCAATGGGCGTTGTTTGCGCAACGCCAACTGCTGGTGCAAGTGGCACCTTACCAGGGGTTTTAACAGCGATTAAAAATACCTTGAATTTAACGCGTGATCAACAAATTCGTTTCTTGTTTACCAGTTCTTTATTTGGGATGGTCACAGCCAACAATGCGATGATTGCTGGTGCTGTTGGTGGATGTCAAGCCGAAGTAGGCAGTGCTTCAGCGATGGCCGCCGCTGCAGCTGTTGAAGCGGCTGGCGGAACACCACGCCAATCTTCTGAAGCTTTTGCTATGGCTTTAGGGAATTTATTAGGTTTAGTTTGTGACCCAGTGGCTGGGTTAGTCGAAATTCCTTGTGTCAAACGAAATACAGTAGGTGCAGGCAATGCGTTAATCGCTGCAGATATGGCTTTAGCTGGAATTGTAAATAAAATACCAGCAGATGAAGTGGTGGAAGCCATGAATAAAGTCGGCCGTCAATTACCACGAGAATTGAGAGAAACGGGTTTAGGTGGCTTAGCTGGCACAGCGACTGGCCAACGAATGAAGAATGAAATTTTTGAAAAAGTAAAATTCACCATTGTTTAAAATTTAATCATGAAGAGGGAAATAAGATGCTGGATATGAAAAAAATTCGCCAAAATGTAGAAGTGGTACAGAAAAAGTTAAAAACACGTGGTGTGGACGAGGAAGTTTTATTACGCTTTTTGGCTTTAGATGAAGAACGGAGAGCGTTACTTGTTAAAGTTGAAGAACTGAAAAAACACCGTAATCAGGTATCAGGAGAAATTGCACAATTAAAGCGTGCACAAAAAGATGCTTCACAACAGTTGCTAAATATGCAAGAAGTTAGCGAGCAAATTAAAGTTTTAGACCAAGAAGTTGTTCATTTGCAAGAACAATGCACAGCCATTGCAGAACGTCTGCCTAACTTACCTCATGAGAGCGTGCCTGTTGGCGCAGATGAAGCCGCCAACGTAGAAGTTCGGCGGTGGAGTACGCCGAAAACTTTTTCATTTGAACCGAAACCACATTGGGAAATCGGTGAAGCCTTAGGAATTTTAGATTTTGAAAGAGGCGCGAAAGTATCTGGTAGCCGTTTTCTTTATTACAAAGGCTTAGGGGCTCGTTTAGAACGAGCGGTCTATAATTTTATGTTAGATCAACATGTTAATGAACATGGGTATACCGAGGTGATTCCTCCTTATTTGGTCAATAGCAAAGCAATGTTTGGCACCGGTCAGTTTCCTAAGTTCAAAGAAGATGTCTTCCAAGTTGCAGAAAGTGATTTGACGCTGATCCCCACAGCGGAAGTCCCGTTAACTAACTACTATAATAATGAAATTTTAGAGGCGCAAGAGTTACCGATTTATTTCACTGCTTTAAGTCCTTCTTTTCGTTCGGAAGCGGGTAGCGCAGGCCGTGATACCCGAGGATTAATTCGTTTACACCAGTTCCATAAAGTAGAAATGGTTAAATTTAGTGATGCAGAACACTCCTATGAAGAATTAGAAAAAATGACCAACAATGCTGGAGACATTTTAGAAAAATTGGGCCTCCCTTATCGAGTGATTACTCTTTCGACAGGTGACATGGGCTTCTCGGCAGCGAAAACCTATGATTTAGAAGTTTGGATTCCGGCACAGAAAACGTATCGAGAAATTAGTTCTTGTTCAAACTGTGAAGACTTCCAAGCACGTCGGGCGTTGATTCGTTATCGTGATAAAACGGGTCATGTTCAATATGCCCACACTCTTAATGGGTCAGGACTTGCTGTTGGTCGAACAGTGGCGGCCATTTTGGAAAATTATCAAAATGAAGATGGCACCGTAACGATTCCAGAAGTTCTACGTCCTTATATGGGCGGTTTAACGAAAATAGATTAAAAAAGAAGGTTGATGTCACAACATCAACCTTCTTTTTTAATTCGTTAAATCCGTTAACCAATGCCCAATTTCTTGAAAAACTGTTGCTTTTTCCGTTTCTAATAAAATTTCATGACGCAATGTGGGAAATAGTCGTAACGTCACGTGCTGAAAACCTGCATGCTTTAATTGCTTTTGAATTTTCGCTGGCCCCTTGCTGAAATCACCAACTGGGTCTTCAGCGCCACTAATGATTAAAATAGGCAATTCTTTTGGGATCGCTTGGTACCAATTCCTTTGATTGGCTCGTTTAACAAGCGAAAAAAGGGTAGCAAAACCATTATTGGTAAATACGAAGCCCATTAATGGGTCATTTTCATAGTCAGCCACATTGGCTTGATTTTTAGAAAGCCAATTAAAGGAACTTGCTTCAGGAAATTTTTTGCTAAAAGAACCAAATGCCAGCTTATCAATGAACGGAGCTGGTTTTTTCGGCTGTTTCTCGGCCATTTTTTTAATAAAAGGCAATGCTGCGGTTAAAGGTAACGGACTTGTTCCAGTGCCCATGAAAATGACTCCTTGCATAGTCACAGGATAGTCTTGCAGATAGTTGCGCAAGGCGAAAGATCCCATGCTGTGACCCATCATAAAATAGGGCAATTGTGGATAGCGATTCACAGCCCATTGTTTCACTTGATGAATATCTGTAACGACATTTTCAGGCCCTTGTTCTCCAAAAAAACCATAGATCGGTGCGCTTGGTTGTACAGATTCGCCATGACCTAGATGATCATGCCCAATTACGGCAAACCCTAATTGATTTAAAAAACGAGCAAATTCATCATAACGTTGGATATGCTCTGCCATGCCGTGAATCAATTGAACTACGGCTTTGGGTGAAGGACAGGGCCAATGACGTACATTGAGCTGTGTTTGTTGATCGTTTGAAGTGAGTATGAATTGTTCAGTCATAAGAAACCCTTTCTTTGCTTTTTGATTATTATACAAAAAAAAGACGGTGTTCAAAAGAAAAACTCATTATTTTATTAGAATAAAATTACATTACAGCTTTTATTCTTTAATAACTAAATGCAAAGGTTGACCAAAAAATAACTTTATATACAAGCTTTTGGACAAGCAATGTTTTTTAATATTAAAGTAATTGACATCGTTTTCTAATTATAATATATTTTTTTTATAATTTATAAAGGAGTGATAAAATGAAAAAGATTAACGAAACGGTTGCAAGAGAAGTTAAAGCTGGTTTTCATTGGCATTGTTGGTTGTGTAATGCAGGTGGTGGAAGTAAAGCAGGTTACTTAAGACATGTGCAAGTATATAACCATATTTTTGTTTCATATTGGAGATAAAATGTTGTCTTTTGAAGTTGCACAGATATATGAGGATTGTACGAATGAAAAATATGAAGGTATTATACAATATCTTAGCTTTGTTAGTTATTACAGGATGTGCTGCACCTGAGTCTCTAGTACATAAGCAAGATGATGGCTCGGCTATCGATGTGGTTGAAACGTATTCAGAAGCAGAACAAATAGCCTTTCCCTATTATTATGTTCAGTTAGTTGAAGTAAGTAAATTAAAAAAGGAAGCTAACAATAGTATAAAATTAACACTTAATTTATTGAATGATGGAGTTCCTCAGAATACACAGATAAAAGATATATTTTCAGTTAAGGCTTTACAAGGTGAAGTTAATTTGAAAAATTTATCCACTAAAATTGAGGGAGATAAATTTTTAAAAACGAGCACAGTAGTTGTTGAATTTCTGTTAGTATCTGATGAAGAAGTAATATTTGAATTTACTTCCACATACAAAGAACAAATCAAAAAACATTATAGCGTATTTTTAGAATGAATTGCAGGTTAGATAATGAATATTAAGTTGATAGATGTAAAAGTACTGACTCAAAAAAAATTTTTCCTTTATCAAATTGATTTTGTTGAATTCTCTAGCAAAGAAGTCTCTTTTATTATAGGAAAAAGCGGCGTAGGTAAATCAACGCTTTTAAACATACTCGCAGGTGAACATCCTTATTTTACGGGAGAATTTGTTCTAGATGAAAAAAAAGTCTGTTTAGATACGAGGAAAAAATTGATATCGTATAGGCGGAGCATAGGTTATGTTCACCAAGATTTTCAACTAATTGAATGGTTAAGTGCGTATGAAAATATTGCTTATCCCTTAAAAATCAAAAAAATTCCTAGTCAGATTATCAAAAAACAGGTTGAGAAACTAGCTGTGGAGTTAAAAATTACAGAGTTACTATACACGAGAATCTCTCTTCTTTCAGGAGGAGAGAAACAACGGGTTGCTATTGCTAGGGCAATTATAAAAAATCCTGAACTTATTTTGGCAGATGAACCTACAGGAAATTTAGATCCAGATACATCAAAAAAAATAATGAATATTTTATACCGTGTAAGTAATAAGTATAATATCCCTCTAATCGTGGTTACACATGACTATGATCAGATTCCATCAATAAAGAAGAAGATTTACGAAATAACAGAAAAAAATTTGAATGAAGTTATAGAGGTGGAGAATTGACTATAAATAGGTCTAATTACTTATTAAAAATAAAATCAATCAGTAAATATTTCTATTTTTCAATGTTTATTAACTTATGGATTACTGTATTTGTCCGATTATATTTTTATGTCTATTTATTTAAAAAGAGCCAAGAAAAGGATGCTCAAAACATCTCTCCAATTTTCCATTTGTTTAATAATGATACTTCAGAGGAATTAATTTTCTTGTTAGCAATGCTGGAAGTGAGTTTGTTAGTATTAATAATTGCATTATTTTTATTTTTTATTTTTTACATAGTTATGCAATTAAAGAGACGATTCTTGTTATCACAACAAGAATTACAAATAAAAATCTCCCTTGGGTGTAGTCCGCTACAATTGACTAAAGAGTTTTGTTTAAAATTATTAACGGGTACATGGATAGGAAGTGGTATAGGGATATCTATAACAAGTATTTCATATTTCTATCTGTATAACTTTTTAATCGATACTCGTGCTCAAGTTTTTTTTATTACTCCTTTCAATTTTTTCTTATTCTATGATTTGAAACTATTTTTAGGAGTACTTATTTTTTGTGGAATTCAATTTATTTTTGTATATCGAAAAGTAATATCTAAATATTTCAAAATAGGGGGAAGATATGTTTAAAAGGATAAGACAAACAGAAATAAAGGATTGTGGACCAGCTTGTTTAGCAACCATCGTAAACCTTTCTGGTGGGAAGCTATCTCTGGTGACAGCTAAAGAATTAACAAAAACAAGTGAATCTGGGACTACGATTCAAGGAATGTTGGATGGCTCAAGAAAATTAAACCTAAATCCTGAAGGGCTTGAAGGTAATTGGGCTGAATTAATTGAAGGTATACAAAATAATGAAATACATCTGCCTTTTATAGCACATATCATTACAAAATCAGGTTTAGCTCATTTTGTAGTAGTGGAAGCTATAAATAACAAGCATATCAAAATTTTTGACCCAGCTCTGGGGATTTTAAAACAAGAATTAAAAGATTTTCAATCTACTTGGACAGGAAGAATAGTGAACTTTGATATAGATAAAATAAAAAATTCTGTTCCTAAGATGAAAAATCACAATTTTTATTATGAGAGCTTAAAGCAAGAAAAAGGAACTTTGAGCATTGTTTTATTTTTTTCAATCATAATGGCATTAATTTCTTTTATAGGAAGCTTCTCTTACCAAAAATTTATAGATACTTTTATAATACAGACAGAAAAAAGCGTGCAGAAAATACATACATATAACTTTTTTGAAAAAATCTATCTAAATATACTTGATAATTTTAATTATTTATTTATGGCTATCATTTTGTTATATCTATTTCAATGGATTTTAGGAATAGTACGTACGTTGTTTATAGCTAAAATGTCAAAGCGTATGAATGATAGCTTGTTCTCAGTTTTTTTGAATAAGCTTATAAATATGGAGATAGTTAACTTAAAAAGTAAAAACAGTGGAGAAGTGCTGACAAGATATAATATAGCTACACAAGTACAATCAATATTGACTAGACTAGTACTATCGCTGTTTTTGGAATTTTTTATAGCATTAGCAGGTGGAGCTATCTTATTTGTTATAAGTAAGGAACTTTTTAGTATTACCTTAGGAATATTTTTTAGTTATTTATTAATTACTATATTGTTTATTAAACCTTTAAATAAAGTTAATACTAAAATTATAGACATAAATTCGAGAACAATTACTTCATTAAATGAAATTTTAAACGGATATGAGACAGTTAAAGTTTTTCAATTAGAAAATTTTTTTACTAGAAAATTTTTAAAAAATGCAAAAAAACTGACTTCTCAAGAAAAAATCAGTGTAATTTATCAGAACGTACAATCTAGTATCATCATTTTGATCGAATCAGTAGGCACGCTTTGTGTATTATGGCAGGGGGGGATATTAGTAATTAATGGAGGTATAAGTATTGGGCTACTAATAGCCTATATATCACTGATAACTTATTTTACTTCACCAGTAAAAAACATCATTGAATATCAAAAAGAGATACAAAACGTAGTTGTTATGGTTAGAAAGTTAAATGATATCATTCATGTGACAAAAGAAGAAACTGAATCTATCTCAAAACAAATAGACTTTAATAATTCAAAAAAATTATCTGTAAAGAAACTTCGATTTTCTTATGGAGCTACTTCTTATGTTTTGAAAGATTTTTCAGAAGAATTTTATTTTGGAAAAACATATGGTATCTACGGTAAAAATGGCAGTGGCAAAAGCACTTTAAGTAATATCTTAGCATCACTTTATAAACCAGACCAAGGACATATATATCTTGGTAACAACGATATTTTCAATAATATAAGTTCCTATAGAAAAGACGTTATCCAGATAACGAGCAGACCGTTTATAATGGCTGGAACAGTAAAAGAAAATCTGTTCTTAGAAGCTGATTCATTTGATGATGAATATATTTATGATATTTTAAAAAATATAGGATTGGAAGAAGTAATAAATTCATTTCCTTTAGGATTAGATACAGTAATAGCAGAGGGTGGAATTAATTTATCAAGTGGACAAAAACAAAAAATAAATTTGGCTAGAGCGTTGTTAAGGAAGCCAAAAATACTTATTTTAGATGAGGCCATGAGTAACTTGGATCAGAGCAGTAAAAGGAAAATATTAAAATATATCAGAGATACATTACCAAAGAGTTTAAGGATATATATAGCTCATGACGAAAAATCTTTAGATTTTGTGGATGAGAAAATTATATTGAATTGAACTGTTTAATTTTATGTAAATAGTTATCTAATAATTAGTTATCTAATAATTAGTAGTAAGAGATTCAATGAAATAATAGTATCTCCAGAGGAAAGTATCCTCTGGAGATTTTTATCTTTAATAAAAATAGCAATGATGTCGTCAAAAAATAGTCGATTTTACTAAGTGATGAATTATGGGTGGTACAAATACTGCTGGAAATAGTTGTTAACTTCAAGGGCATCTTCTTTATTTTTTGAAAGAATTAAGATAGTATCATCCCCAGCGATGCAGCCCAAGATATGAGGGTTGTGGATACGTATGCGATCAATTAAAACCCCAATGGCTTGCCCGTTGCCAGGTAAGACGG
This sequence comes from Enterococcus sp. AZ129, assembly GCF_051714505.1. NCBI lineage: Bacteria > Bacillati > Bacillota > Bacilli > Lactobacillales > Enterococcaceae > Enterococcus > Enterococcus sp. AZ129. Next base: position 108,659 of record NZ_JBIORY010000001.1, read on the forward strand.
TTAAAAGATTTGTGAACTCTATTTGTGTTAAAGAAACACCAGTTTCAATAATAATGTCAACAAGACGTTCTTCATCTGTTTTATATTTTGGACGAAGGGCAGAATTATTCAAGATACGATAATAGGCTTCTCCTTGACCATTGTCTACTTTGTTTAAATTCAGCTCACGAATGTCACGAGAAATAGTTGCTTGTGTGGTGTGAATATTTTCTTTTTCCAATAATGCTAGTAATTCACTTTGTGTATGGATTTCATTTTCTGTGACCAATCGCTTAATCATCGTTTGGCGTTTTAATCGGTTCATTACTTTCCTCCAGTTCAGTTAATCATGCAAAAAAACATCATTGCTGTTATTTAAAACGGTGCCAGTAATTCCCTAAAATCACTGTACAACGTTTTACTAAATTGTGCAAGTCTCACCTTTTTAAATGCGAAATATCCGACAAAATCAATGAGAACCTTTTAGCTAAACGACCCTTTTTCTATTCTAATTAGAGAGATTCTGCTAGTATTGCTTTGTAAATGTCTGGAGGAAGGGTGTTATTTGTGAATAAGCAAACACGCCAAAGTTTGATTAAAGAAATCATTCAAACAACTGTAATTCATAGTCAAAATGAGTTGTTAAGAGAATTAAAAAAGCGCGAGATAAATGTCGCACAAGCAACGATTTCAAGGGATTTATGGGAATTAAAAGTCGTCAAAGCATTAGATGAGTCTGGCGAGATGCGGTTAACGATTTTTGAACAATTCACTTCTTTAGAAGAACGAAAAAAAGAACAGTTGATACAAGCAATTCGTGAGGTAGTGACCAAAGTTGAACGTGTCGCCTTTTTACTAGTGGTTCATACATTACCAGACAACGCAACATTGTTTTCAGCTGTACTTGATGAAGTGTCTTTGTGTGAAAAGAAATGTTCTGTCGCTGGCTTCGACACTGTTATTATTGTTTCATCATCCGAGGAAAAAGCACAAGAACTAGAGCAGTATTTTCAACAATTTATTCAGCCAACACGTTTGTCAAAAAGTAACGCATAAAAGGAAGGGAGCCAGAAGTCGTTTTGACTTCTGGCTCCCTTCCTTTTACCTCTATAAGATTATAACTTTATGAAGTGTATGGAGAAATAATTTTTTTTGAATAAATGCATTTTTTTTTATTTAATTATGCATTATTTTTTTAGAATATCTATGAAAGCGCATTCTTTTAGGCTGGAAATATGCATAAGAAAGAATACCGTTGTATATTTGGTATTTTGTTTGGCAAATGGCTCACGTCCTAGGTTAATCAGGTCTGTTATTCTGTGTTTGTAATTAAGTTGAGGAGGTTATTTCACATGAGTCATCCAATTAATGTATTTTCTGAAATCGGGAAATTGAAAACAGTGATGTTACATCGTCCAGGTAAGGAATTAGAAAATTTAATGCCAGATTATCTGGAGAGACTGTTGTTTGATGATATTCCGTTTTTAGAAAAAGCACAAGCAGAACATGATGCATTTGCAGAGTTGTTACGATCAAAAGATATCGAAGTGGTCTATTTAGAGGACTTAGCTGCTGAAGCGTTGATTAATGAAGAGGTCCGCCGACAATTTATTGACCAATTCTTAGAAGAAGCCAATATTCGCAGTGAATCAGCAAAAGAAAAAGTTAGAGAGTTAATGTTAGAAATTGACGACAACGAAGAACTGATTCAAAAAGCGATTGCTGGCATTCAAAAACAAGAATTACCTAAATATGAGCAAGAATTTTTAACAGATATGGTTGAAGCGGATTATCCATTCATTATTGATCCAATGCCTAACTTATACTTCACGCGTGATAACTTTGCGACAATGGGGCACGGGATTTCTTTAAATCATATGTATTCAGTAACTCGACAACGGGAAACCATTTTTGGGCAATACATTTTTGATTATCACCCTCGTTTTGCTGGAAAAGAGGTTCCTAGAGTCTATGATCGTTCAGAATCAACCAGAATTGAAGGTGGCGATGAATTAATTCTTTCAAAAGAAGTAGTGGCCATTGGGATTTCTCAAAGAACGGATGCTGCGTCAATTGAAAAAATTGCGAGAAATATTTTTGAACAAAAATTAGGGTTCAAAAATATCTTGGCTTTTGATATCGGTGAACATCGTAAATTCATGCATTTAGATACCGTTTTTACCATGATTGACTATGATAAATTTACGATTCATCCAGAAATCGAAGGCGGCTTGGTTGTTTACTCGATCACTGAAAAAGCAGATGGAGACATCCAAATTACAAAAGAAAAAGATACATTAGATAACATTTTATGCAAATACTTGCATTTAGACAATGTTCAACTAATCCGTTGCGGCGCTGGAAATTTAACAGCAGCAGCCCGTGAACAATGGAACGACGGTTCAAATACATTAGCAATTGCCCCTGGGGAAGTTGTTGTTTACGATCGGAATACGATTACGAATAAAGCGCTAGAAGAAGCAGGCGTGAAATTGAATTACATTCCAGGAAGTGAACTAGTACGTGGCCGTGGTGGCCCTCGTTGTATGAGTATGCCACTTTACCGTGAAGATCTTTAAAAAACACCCAAAAATAGGAGGAATCATCATGAATTCAGTATTTCAAGGACGTAGTTTATTAGCAGAAAAAGATTTTACAAGAGCAGAATTAGAGTATTTGGTAGACTTCAGTATTCACTTAAAAGAATTGAAGAAAAAAGGGATTCCACATCACTATTTAGAAGGAAAAAATATCGCTCTTTTATTTGAAAAAACTTCGACACGGACACGCTCTGCATTTACTACAGCAGCGATTGATTTAGGGGCACATCCTGAGTATTTAGGCGCCAACGATATTCAATTAGGTAAAAAAGAATCTGTTGAAGATACAGCGATTGTTTTAGGTAGTATGTTTGACGGGATTGAGTTCCGTGGGTTTAGTCAAGAAGTAGTGGAAGATTTAGCGAAATATTCTGGTGTTCCTGTTTGGAATGGTTTAACGGATCAATGGCACCCAACACAAATGATTGCGGACTTTATGACAGTGAAAGAAAACTTTGGTCGTTTAGAAGGAATCACTTTAGTATATGTCGGCGATGGCCGTAACAACATGGCAAACAGCTTGTTAGTGACAGGTGCTATTTTAGGCGTAAATGTTCGCATTTGTGCACCAAAAGAATTGTTCCCTTCTGATGAAGTCGTTAATTATGCAAAAGAATTTGCGAAAGAATCTGGTGCAGAATTAATGATTACAGACGACGTTGCTAAAGGTGTTAAAGGAGCCAACGTGTTATATACAGACGTTTGGGTGTCCATGGGTGAAGAAGATAAATTTGAAGAACGTGTCAATCTGTTGAAACCTTATCAAATTAATATGGCTATGTTAGAAAAAACCGAAAACATGGATGGCGATTTAATCGTATTACACTGTTTGCCAGCCTTTCATGATACGAAAACACAATACGGAGAAATGGTTGCTGAAAAATTCGGCATTACTGAAATGGAAATCACGGATGAAGTCTTCCGCAGTAAATATGGTCGTCAATTTGAAGAAGCAGAAAACAGAATGCATTCTATTAAAGCGATCATGGCAGCTACTTTAGGCAACTTATTCATTCCTCGTGTGTAGGAAGCAACTGAAAAAACATTGAAAAAAGAATAGTCGTTTCGCCCTTTAAGAGATTCTTTTGAAGGGCGGCCTATTCTTTATTATGATAGGAAAGAAGGATTTGTAATGGGGAAAAAAATGGTCGTTGCACTAGGCGGAAATGCCATCCTTTCAAATGATGCTAGCGCACACGCACAACAGCAAGCATTAGTTCAAACATCTGCCTATTTAGTTCATTTAATTAAACAAGGGCATCGGTTGATTGTTTCACATGGCAATGGTCCACAAGTCGGAAATCTATTATTGCAACAACAAGCAGCTGATTCTGAAAAAAATCCAGCAATGCCGCTAGATACGTGTGTTGCTATGACACAAGGAAGTATCGGCTACTGGTTGTCCAATGCGCTTAATCAAGAATTAAACAAAGCAGGAATCAAGAAACAAGTGGCTACTGTTTTAACACAGGTGGTCGTAGATCCAGCAGATGAGGCATTCAAAAATCCAACAAAACCGATCGGTCCATTTTTAACAGAAGCTGAAGCCAAAGAAGCAATGCAAGCAGGTGCTATTTTTAAAGAAGATGCAGGACGTGGCTGGCGCAAAGTCGTTCCAAGTCCTAAGCCAATTGACATCCACGAGGCTGAGACTATTAATACCTTAATAAAAAATGATATAATTACCATTTCATGTGGTGGTGGCGGCATCCCTGTCGTAGGACAAGAATTAAAAGGTGTCGAAGCAGTAATCGATAAAGATTTTGCTTCTGAAAAACTAGCAGAATTAGTGGATGCGGATGCACTAGTTATTTTAACTGGCGTGGATTATGTGTGCATTAATTATGGCAAACCAGATGAAAAACAATTAACCAATGTCACTGTAGCAGAGTTGGAAGAATACAAACAAGCGGGTCATTTTGCACCAGGTAGTATGTTACCGAAAATTGAAGCCGCCATTCAGTTTGTAGAAAGCCAACCCAATAAACAAGCAATTATCACTTCTTTGGAAAACTTAGGAAGTATGAGCGGCGATGAAATCGTAGGAACGGTTGTGACAAAATAAAGTATAGTATTTAGGAGAATTAAGATGATGATAGAGAAAATAATCACTAAAAATAATCAAGATTTTCAATACTTTTCTGAATCAGAACTAACAGAATTGCGCAACGAGAGTTTCGTTCGCTCCTATAAAAAAGGCCAAGTCCTTTTTTATCCAGGTGATCCGAGAAATCATTTAATTTTATTGGTTTCAGGTGTCATTAAAATTGAAAAAAATGATCGCAGTGGTAATTTTTCCTATCTGCATTTTATGAAAAAGCAGGCTCTTTTTCCGAGAATCGGACTGTTTCAAGATGAGGTTCATTACGACTCCGCGATTGCCTATACGGATATTGAGGTTGTGTTTGTGCCAGTTAAACTGTTTGAGCGTTTTCTCCAAAATAATCCCCAGCAATTGATTCATTGGATTCAAGAACAATCGGTCCTTTTAAAAGAAAGTATGATCAAAATCCAAAAAGGAACAACCAATGATGCATGTGAACGGATTGTGACATCACTGGCGATGTTATTAAATGATTTAGGAGAACGAATTGACAACAGAGAGCGCGTTGCAATTACTTGTCCAATTACCATTAATGACATTGCACGGATGAGTGGAACTACGCGGGAAACAGCAAGCAGTGTTATGAAAAAATTAGTCCAAATGAACCGTATTAGCTACAGTCATAAATTCTTAACTTTTCTAGATACGCCATTCTTTATTGATCGATTGAGTAATTAATCATAGAGAAGGGAGATACAGGAAAGTAGGTTCCTGTATAAAAGGATATGGCAGAAAAAAAGAAGAAAAACAAAAAACAGCTTTCGTCTTTTAGTATTTTATTTATTATTTTAATTGTTTTAGGTATCGTAACGGTCTTGCTAAATGGCCAGCCATTTACCCCAAGAGAAATTGATGGCAAAATGGTTGACCACGTGGTAGGGGCCAAATTATCGGATATTATCATGGCTCCATTCAATGGGTTTAAAGATGCCATTGAAATTAATATTTTTATTTTAGTACTTGGTGGCTTTTTAAATATTGTGACACAAACTGGGGCTCTTGAAGCAGGGATTCAATCAGTCGTTAAAAAGTTAAAAGGGAACGAATTGAAAATCATTCCGATTTTAATGATTTTATTTTCTATTGGTGGTTCGACTTATGGAATGGCAGAAGAAACAATTCCTTTTTATGGTTTATTGAGTGCCACCATGGTCGCCGCTGGTTTTGATACGTTTGTCGCAGTGGGTACTGTGCTATTGGGTGCAGGATCAGGTGTTATCGGTTCAACGGTTAACCCTTTCTCCACAGGGGTAGCGATGGATGCGTTGCGAGGTATTGGCATTCAGCCGAATACAGGAATTATTTTAATTGTCGGTGCTATTTTGTGGGCGGCCTCTACTAGCTATTCTATTTTCATTGTGATGCGTTATGCGAAAAAAGTGAAGGCTGACAAAGGTTCAACAATTTTATCTTTACAAGAACAAGAGGATATGGAAAAAACGTATGGACAAGCAGCGTCGAAAGAAATGCCATTTACGAATCGTCATAAAAAAATCTTAATGGTATTCGCTTTCTGTTTTGTCATTATGATTGTTTCCTTAATTCCATGGAACGACTTTGGAGTGACGATTTTCAAAGGCTGGACGTCTGTTTTAACAGGCAACAGTTTCGGTGACTGGTACTTTGGCGACTTAGCGATGTGGTTCTTCCTTTTAGGTATCATTGCTGCCTTGATTGGTCGCTTTACTGAAAAAGAAACCATTGAAGCATTTATCGACGGTGCCAAAGATATGTTATCCGTTGTTTTAATTATCGTAGTTGCTCGCGGGGCATCTGTTTTGATGTCTAAAACGTATTTAGATTCATTTATCCTTGATAAAGCGGCAGGCTTATTACAAGGACTCTCCCCAGTTTTATTTGTCATCGGTGCCTTTGTTTTATACTTAGGTTTATCTTTCCTAATTCCTTCAACTTCTGGCTTAGCGTACGTTTCCATTCCTGTAATGGGTGCGTTAGCTAAAAACATTGGTTTAAGTCCAGAAGTGATGGTTATGATTTTTGCTTCAGGTTGTGGCTTGATTAATTTGATCACGCCAACATCTGGTGTCGTAATGGGTGGTTTGGAAATTTCCAAAGTTCAATATGCCACTTGGACAAAATTCATGGCCAAACCAATGATTGTCTTAGGCTTAATTAACCTAATTATCTTAATTGGCGCGATGTTACTCTTTAGCTAATCAAAAATTTTTTATGTTAGGGCTTCGGCTTTCGGAAAAAAGAAGAAGCAATGAAACAACAGCGACTACCTAAAAGTAGTCGCTGTTGTTTCATTTTGATAGTTGTTGAATTAACAATCTTGCGACAGCGCGGACAGAAAAAGGATTTTGCCCAGTGATTATACGGCCATCTTGATACGCAAATTCTTTATAGGGACGCTTTTTCGCAAAAGTAGCACCATGTTCTTTGGCAATTGTTTCGTTTAAGAAAGGAACAACTGCTTTTTTCATGGCTAAAATTTCTTCTGCAGTAGTGAAGCCAGTAATGGTTTTATCTGCAATCAAATAATTTCCTGACGCATCTTTGACATTTAAAAGGCCAGCAATTCCGTGACAAACAGAAGTTAGGTACTTGCCCTGTTCGTAAAGGCTACGAGTGATTGCTTGCAACTGAGGATTATCAGGAAAGTCCCACATAACGCCATGGCCTCCTGTAAAGTAAATCGCTGCGTATTCATCTGGATCAATTTCTTCAAGAGAGAGGGAATGCGCTAGCGCTCGTTCTTGAAAATCGGCACTTTCATAAACCGCCATAATGGATGAATCTACATATTTCATACTCCGGGGATCCAAAGGGACATAGCCTCCTTGGGGACTAACATAGTCAACTGAAAATCCTGCTTTAGTTACTTCTTCCACGAACTCCGTAGCTTCACCTAGCCAGAGGCCTGTTGGTTCTTCGGTGCCGTGATAACGAGAGACGTTTGTGAGGACCACGAGAATTTTTTTCATGCTTGCTTCCTCCCTGGCATAATCGACGTAATGTGGGTCAATAGTTGTTGGAGTTGCTCAATTTTGGTGGTATCGTGAGAAAGTGAGTAATAATTTTTAGTTCCTTCACTGCGACAATCAATTAATTTGGCTTGTTTCAAAATTTTTAAGTGGTGAGAAACAGCGGGGCGTGAGAGTTGTGTCGCCTCTGTTAACTCAGTGACACGGCGGCCAACACAGGCCTGGTCTTCTAACAGTGCAATAATAATTGCTTGGCGTTTTTCATCACCTAATGCGATTAAAAAATCACTAAGCGCAGTAAATTCTGTTTGAATTTCTTCTAATTCTTTCATATTTTTTCGCCTCTTTGGTTCGTATTTTTAAACGATTAAACCATTTTTCGTGTTTTTTGTCAATGAAATACGCTAAGGGCTGAAACTTGACGTGGATCCCATTCTTCGTTAAGATACTAATTGATTAAAGGTTTAAACTTTTAAACCGATAAAAAGGATAGAAAGAGAGGAAAGATTCAATGATGAAAGCCGCTTTAATTCATAAATACGGACAAAAAGAATTAGCAATCGAGGAGGTGCCCTTACCCACCATTCATGACAACGATGTTTTGGTCAAAATTATCGCTGCCAGTATTAACCCGATTGATTTAAAAACAAAAGATGGCAAAGTAAAGATGCTTTTAAATTATCAAATGCCACTGATTTTAGGCAGTGATTTTGCTGGGATTGTTGTCTCTGTTGGAAAAAATGTTCAAAATTTTAGGCTGGGCGATGCAGTTTACGGACGAGTACCCAAAGATCGCGTGGGAACTTTTGCTGAATATATTGCAGTGGATCAAGCGGCTGTAGCTATGAAGCCGAAAAATTTAACGTTTGAAGAAGCTGCGGCCATTCCGTTAGTCGGTTTGACAAGTTATCAAGCGCTACATGATATTATGAATGTACAGCCAGGCCAGAAAGTCCTGATTCAAGCAGGTTCAGGAGGGATTGGAACCATTGCGATTCAATTAGCAAAACTAGCGGGCGCTTACGTTGCCACCACCACGAGTAGTAAAAATAAAGAATGGGTTCAAGCGTTGGGAGCAGATGAAGTGATTGACTATCGGACACAAAATTTTGAAGAAGTTTTATCCGACTACGATTATGTGTTTGATACAATGGGGGGTACAATCTTAGAAAAAGCTTTCTCAGTGGTTAAACCTCAGGGAAAAGTCGTTACATTGTCAGGCATTCCCAACGAACGTTTTGCTAAAGAGTATGGCTTGCCGCTTTGGAAACAATGGGCCTTTAAAATAGCTACTCGCAAGATTCGTCGATTGGAGCAAGCCACAGATGTTAGTTATCATTTTTTGTTTATGCGTCCAGATGGCGAGCAATTAGCTTTACTCACTGAGTTTATTGAACAGGGAAAATTACAGCCGATAATTGATCGAGTCATACCTTTTAGCCAAATTCAAGAAGCGGTGGATTATTCACTGACAGGACGAGCACAAGGGAAAATTGTTGTGAAAATCGCCGATGTTGATCACGACTAAGTAAAGGAGACTTGCAAGAAAAACAGGCCTGTTTTTCTTGCAAGTCTCAAAATTTACCATTTAAACGCCGTCTAACAAAAGTGATTTTAGGCGGGAAAAGATTTTTATAGAAAATCCTCATTTTTCCAGTTTCTATTTTGCAAATTCGTTATTTTTTGTTATTCTATTGATGGTTGTGTATGCGCTTTCTTTTTAGGCGGATACACCAAAATGAACGGAGTGCAGAAAGGAATGGTGTTTAAAGTGGGGAACAATTTATCGACAAGAAAAGGAGAAAACAGAGAAACAATTGTCAGTTGGCTGGGTCTTTCGTTATTGGTTGGCTTGGCGTTTATCTTATTTAGTCTGTTTCATCAACCAATGATCAGCCAAGCCAATGAGCCGACCCAAGAGAAACATTTTATGGTTTATTATCGGGCTTGGCGTGACAAAACGATGCAAGGAGTTAATACAACATTGCCAGATGAAAATTGGCTAACGATGCACGATATTCCTTATGGTATTGACATTGTGAATGTCTTTAGTTATGTGCCAAAAGGACAAGAAGCACTTGCACAGCCATTTTATGATACGTTAAAAAATGAGTATGCGCCAGCACTGCATGCACGAGGTGTTCGTTTAGTTCGTGGGATTGATTACAGCGAGCTATTAAAAGTTCCTTATGCAGGAACAACGCCTACAGAAGCAGAATTTGATGCTTATGCGAAAGAGTTGTTAACCAAATTTGTCGATGATTTAGGAATTGATGGGTTAGATATTGACATGGAAACTCGTCCAAGTGAAAAAGATATTGTTCTATCTAATGGTGTCATTCGTGCATTATCAAAATACATTGGACCGAAGTCGGGAACGGATCGTCCATTTTTGTATGATACCAATGCAGAATATTTACCACCTTTACAAGATGTCAGTGACTGTTTCGATTTTCTCGCGTATCAACAATATGGCAGCGATGACCAACGCACGCAACGAGCATTAAATAATTTAAGTCCGGTTCTCAATGGGGAACGATTTGTTCCAGGATTAACTTTCCCAGAAGAGCAAGATCGCAACCGCTGGTATGACACAAAAGAGCCGTATATGGAAAGTAACATGTATAAAGTAGCTCGTTATTCTTATGAAAATAATTTAGGGGGCATGTTCCTCTATGCCTTAGATCGCGATGGTCGCACCTATAATGAAGACGATTTAAATCAGATAAAACCTTCTAATTTACTTTGGACAAAAACGGCCATTGCAGAGAGTAAAGGCATTTCTCTTGCAGAGATGAAAGCGACTGCGCAACACTATTTAAAACGAATTAGCTACGCCAACACAGACCTTGAAGCACAAAATAAAGCCGCAGAAGCAGTGACACAAGCAACAACGCTTTATGATGTGAATAAAGCTATTTTAGGTGGCGATTATGGCCAAGGGCTTTCAAATACCTATGATGCTGAATTAGAAAAAGGCCTGTTAGCCATTGACTTAACCACTTTATATCGTGCGTTGGATCAAGCAGTTGCAGCCATTGAAAAGGCAGAAAGCTATACACCAGAAACGATTCAAGCACTACAAACCACAAAAGAGACAGTCGCAACAGAACTTGCGGGAAAAACGTATACAGCCGCGCAAGTGACTACTTGGCAAACGGAGGTCCAAACAGCTTTGGATAATTTAAAAGAGAAACAAACACAACCTTTAAAAAGTGTCTTTTCCATTGATGCAGGAAGAAAATATTTTTCCGTGGAGCAACTGGAAGAATTAGTGGCCAAAGCCAGTCAAAATGGGTACACAGATGTCCAATTAATTTTAGGAAATGATGGCTTACGGTTTATCTTGGATGATATGTCGGTCAATGTGAATGGTAAAAAATACAACCACAACCGGGTTTCAAAAGCAATCCAACGAGGCAACAACGCGTATTACAATGATCCTAATGGCAACGCGTTAACACAAAAAGAAATGGATCGGTTGTTGGCTTTTGCGAAAGCGCGCAACATCAACATCATTCCCGTGATTAACAGTCCAGGACATATGGATGCCTTGTTAGTGGCCATGGAAAAACTAGCGATTAAAAATCCCGCTTTTGATGGCTCAAAACGAACAGTAGATTTAGGGAACCAAAAGGCAGTGAATTTCACAAAGGCGATTATCAGTAAGTACGTGGCTTATTTTTCCGCGCATAGTGAAATTTTCAATTTTGGTGGCGATGAGTATGCAAATGATGTCGACACAGGCGGTTGGGCGAAACTGCAATCTTCTGGGCGCTACAAGGATTTTGTCGCTTATGCGAATGATTTAGCTAAAATAATTAAAGATGCGGGCATGCAGCCAATGAGCTTCAATGATGGCATTTATTACAACAGCGACGATTCTTTCGGTACATTTGACCCAGAGATTATTATTTCTTATTGGACAGCCGGTTGGAGCGGATATGACGTAGCCAAACCTGAGTACTTTGTTCAAAAAGGACACAAAATTTTTAATACCAATGATGCGTGGTATTGGGTAGCTGGCAATGTTGATTCTGGCATTTATCAATATGATGATGCTTTAGCAAATATGTCGAAAAAAGAATTTACAGATGTGCCAGCAGGTAGCCCGAATCTTCCAATTATTGGAAGTATTCAATGTGTTTGGTATGATGACCCTCGTCGTGACTATGATTTTGAACGAATTTATACGCTAATGGATACGTTCTCGGAAAATTATCGTGAGTATATGGTGGTTAAATAAAACTAGTTATAGCTAACGAGTTATCTATAAAGACTGATCCTGGGACAAAAATCACTTTGGATTTTTGTCCCAGGATCAAAACCTGATAAACGGCGGGAACAGAACCAACTCCTTCGGAAATAAGCCGAAATTCTCCAAAAATTAAAGAGCAATTTTCGGAAATTTCTTCTTATTTCTCGGAGCTAAACGGTTCTTTCCCGACCTCAGCCTTCTTTAACGGAAGAAGATTTGTTTGAGGGCCAACAATCAATTTAGGAATGCCTTATTGAAATGTTCCTGTTCTTATTGTAGACTGAAAGAAGTGGTGTTGGAAAGCTATCACCATTAATAGAAAAGCAGGAAAATAAAAAGGATCTTGTTGGAAGTTTAATGTTTGGAAATGTAAGCGGAATCATTTTTGTTGGAATGCTAAAAAAGGGAGTAGAGTTATGAGTAATGAAAATATCGTCTTAGCAAGAAATACAGAGCGTGCACCAAAGCATCCTCTCGCAGCCCAAACAGTCGCATTTTCCCACTATAATCATTTGTCAGCACAGTTACCTATTGAGCCAACCTCTGGACAATTGGTAGAAGGTGGCATTCGGGCCCAAGCGACACAATGCTTGAAAAATATCCAAGCGGTTGTTGAAAGTATCAACCATGTGATGAGTGACATTGTCAGAATGACCATTTTTGTCAAAGATATGCGGGATGCTGCCGCAGTTGAGGAGGTCTATGCGGCCTTTTTTACCCATTATTATCCAGCTAAAACAGTGGTCGCCGTCGCAGACTTGCCGTTAGGCGCTTCCGTTCAAATGGAGGCACTTGTTTCAAATGGGGAAGGAACTATCCCTAATGCACCTCAAGCTGGGGATTTAATTAAATTAACAAATCAGACGGTTCAGGCACCAATTGATGCTTTAGCCAGTCAAACGGTTGCGTTTTCTCACTATAACAATCTGTCTGCACAATTGCCTATAGATCCTCAAACGGGTAGAGTTGTGGCTGGCTGTGTTAAAACGCAAACAAAACAATGTTTGAAAAACATAAAAGCCATTTTAACCAGTATTGATGTGCCTTTTGATGATATTGTGAAGGTCAATATTTATTTAAAAGATTTATCTAAGCTAGAAGCTGTCAATCAAGTATATGCCGCTTTTTTCCCAGATTCAGGAATTGCGCGTACGGTCAATTACATGCCAGCACGAACAGTGATTGCTGTTGCTGATTTACCAATGGGCGCGGCGGTTCAAGTAGAAGCGGTGGTTTCTCATGGGGATGGTACGCCACCACAAGCGATTGAAGATCGACATGGATTAATTATTGAAGCAAATAATACAGATCACGCACCGAAGTGTCCATTTTCGACACAAACTGTTGCTTTTTCTCATTACAACCATCTATCAGCTCAGCTACCATTGGACCCTAAAACAAATGCGTTAGTCGCTGGCGGAATCAAGGAACAAACGACGCAATGCTTAGAAAACATCAAAGCGATTATTGAAAGTGTGGATCACAGCTTAGCTGATCTGGTGAAAGTGAATATTTTTGTGAAAGAGATTGAAGAGCTGGCGGCAGTAGATGACGTCTACCAAACGTACTTCCCTGAAGGCACGCCTGCCAGAAGAGTGATTGGTGTGACGGATTTACCAAAAGGTGCCCAGATTCAAATCGAAGCGATTGCTGGGAACGCAGAAGGTACGCCACCAATTGGCTAAACAGTAAAATAAACAAACGTCAGCTGGCTTCAGAAGCCAGCTGACGTTTTTAGTATTTAGATAAATCAGTAAAGTAAGCTAGTTGCCATTTTTGTGTTTTTTTGGCGGTTTGATTAAGATTTTGGCACCAAGAAGGATAAAAACGGGACGCCATTTTGCCTTTTTGTTGGTGCGTTTTGAGAATTTTTTGTTGGATTAAACATTCTTTCGGCAGAAGAAAGAGACCTTGCTTTTCCTGATCGTCAATGACAATTGCTAACATTTCAGGGGCTTCCGTAGCATCAAAGGATTCGTTCTGATTTTGTTGATTTTTTTCCCAGAAGGCTGCAAAATAGCCTTCTTTTTTCGGCGTTTTTTTGGCTAAGCGACTGCGGATAAGTTGTTGCGATTCATTAACTTGACATAAAAAGCCTTCATATTCGGCATTTTGTTTTTCTTCGGAAAGCAGGGTAATCGTGCCCACTGCTTTTTCAAGTATTGGCAATGAATTCATAGGGAATGTCCTTTCTTTTCGTTTAATGTCGGTAAGAGTTCTTGGATAATGGTTAATCCTTTCGCCAATACCTCAAGCTGATTGGAGGCCAAGGAAATTCGTAAAAAAGCATCTGGCTGATTTTGCACAGTAAAGCGGCTCGAGTGAAAAAGACGTACCCCATTTTGGAGAAATTCTTGTTCAATTTGCGGCGCCGTTTTTTCGGTAGAAAGGGGAATAGTTCGGTAGTACGGCAAAGGATTGCTAGGTCTAGCTAACCCAAAAATGGTATCAAATAAGTCATTGGCTTGTTTTGTTAAAGCCAATTTTTCTATCACTAATTCTTCTGCAACTGGTGAGCGTAAGACTTGGGTGACAATTTCAGCATCAAAGCCAGAAGTTTTAACGTTAATATTAAAAATCGCACGCTCTATTTCTTGGCGAAGAAGCGGAGGGAAAACAAGGTACGCAATGCGTAAGCCTGTGCAGACAAACTTTGTCATCCCCGCTAAGTAAATCGTTTGTTGAGGTAAGAGTTCTTGAAACGTTGGTAAAACTGTTTGCTGCGCATAAGTTGTTAAAAAAGAATGAATGTCATCTTCAATTACCCATAAGTGTTCTTGCTGAATAATTTCAGCTAAAGTCATTCGGCGGGCGCTAGACATTTGGAAACCAATCGGGTTATTACATGCGGGCATTAAGAAAATACCATGTATTTTTTTCTTTTTGCATTCTTGCAGTAAATGCTCTGGGTCCATCCCCTCGGAATCATAGCCAATCGGGACGATTTCTAAATGATAAAGCTGGGCGAGTTCAATAAAATTTGAATACGTGTATCGATCTACGGCAATCCGCTGACCTGGAGAAAAAGCGGCGGCTAACGTCACGGCCAGCCCATTCTGGACACCAGATACAATGGCAACTTCTTCGGCATTGGTCCGAACGCCTTGTGTCTGAAGCCATTCGGCAGCGGTTGCTCGTTGAAAGTGCGTACCTAAAGGATCGCGATAATTTAGCAAACTGTTAAGGGCCGCATTTTTACTAACGGATTCAATAAAAGGTAAAATCCGCTGATTACACATATCAAAGGAACTAACCAGCCCTAAATCAATTAGATGGTCCGCTACTTGGTTGGTAGAGATTGTAATTGAGTGAAACGCGTTGGGAGAAACGAAAGTGCCGCTACCGATGTTGGTATAAAGTAAGCCTTTTTCCATAGCGTGTTTATAGGCTTGACCAATCGTCGTGAAATTCAGATCCAAGTAATCAGCTAATTCTCTTTGCGAAGGCAATTTCACATTTTTTTGAAGTGCACCAGATAAGATATCCGCTTCTAATTGTTGAACCAATGATTGGTAATAAGGTCTTGTTAGACGTTCTTTAACAGGGCGCCATGACAACGCATAGTTCTCATAGGAATTAATCGGCATGAGGGGAACTTCCTTTCTATAAAATTGTATTCCATACAATTATAGCATTGAGTGTATTGTTTGTCTGGTTTATGATAGCGCAAAGGGAGGAATTCAGATGGACATTATTTCTTATGAGAGGGTTATTCAACAATTGTCGCTTTCCGAAGCAATTCAAGTGATGAAACGTTGCTTTGCAGAGTTGCAAAAAGGAAAAATTTCGCAAAGTGAGCGCCATGTAGAGGTTTTACCAGATGGGGAAAATCAGAATCTTTTTGCATTAATGCCTGCTTACTTAGGAAAAAATCGCTTTTTTGGGGCAAAAATCATTACAGCTTTTCCAGAAAATCCACAAAAAAATTTGGCCTCACATCTTGGTCAAATTTTATTGTTTGATAGTTCTACTGGAAGACCAGTTGCGATGATAGATGCCAATGCGATTACGTGGCTTCGCACAGCAGCTGTTTCTGCTTTGGCAACCGATTATTTAGCAGCTCCAAAGGCAAAAAGTATCGCTTTGATTGGTGCAGGTCAACAAGCTTCATCTCATCTCGCAGCGCTACAAAGCGTTCGGGCGATTGAAAAGGTTTTTATATATGACCGCACAGCAGAACGTGCACGAAAATTAATCGCTAAGCAACAGCACAATTACCCCGAATGTACCTTTATTGGTTGTTCTTCTGTCCAAGAAGCCGTCCAGGAAGCGGAAATTATCTGTACACTAACTTCCAGTCAGGACGCATTTTTAGAAGAAAAAGACGTTTTGCCGAATGCCCATATCAATGCAATTGGTACATTCACGCCGACTTCCAAAGAATTAACAAGCGACCTTGTTAAAAACAGTCAAGTGTTTGTAGATGAGTACGCGGCTGCATTAAAAGAAAGCGGGGATCTTTTAATTCCGATTTCAGAAGGTGCCTTTTCAGCTGAAAAAATTGTAGGTTCTCTCGGCGAATTAGTCACTGGCAAAGTTAAACAAAAGGCGGAGCAGAAAGGCCGCACGATTTTTGATGCGGTTGGCTTAGCAGTTGAGGATTTGTGTTGCGCGGAATACATTTATCAAAAAATACAAGGAGAGAATTAAAATGAGTTATCCCTATTATATTGTCGATGCTTTCGCGGAGGAAGTTTTTAAAGGCAATCCCGCCGCTGTTTATGTTTTGGAAAAATGGTTGCCAGAAGCGGTGATGCAAAACATTGCGATTGAAAATAATTTGTCAGAGACTGCTTTTACAGTCAAAGAGGGAAAAAGTTACGCCCTGCGCTGGTTTACGCCGGAACGAGAAATCGATCTCTGCGGGCATGCTACATTAGCGACGGCTTTTGTGTTATTTAACTATTATTCCGTTGCGGAAGAAACGCTTCATTTTACTAGTCAAAGTGGACCGCTCGCAGTGACCAAAAAAGAGGAATACTATTATCTAGATTTTCCTTATATCCTACCGGAAAGGATTCCAATTTTGCCAGAGTATGAAGCCGCTTTAGGCACGAAAATTTATGAAGCGTATTTAGGCCGCGATTTATTTTTTGTCTTAAAAGACGAAGAGACAGTGGCAAAAATCACACCAGATTTTTCTGCATTAAAAGCATTGGATTTAGGAGTAGGAGTCATTGTAACGGCATCAGGAGACTCGGTGGATTTTGTTTCACGAACTTTTTTCCCGAAACTAAGAATTAACGAAGACCCAGTTTGTGGTTCTGCGCACGCCAATTTAATTCCTTATTGGGGAAAACGGCTCAATCAAACGACCCTTTCGGCCTATCAAGCGTCCCCAAGAGGCGGCTTTTTAACTTGTGAAGTGAAAGAAAATCGAGTCATTATTGGTGGCACTGCTAAACTATTTGCAAAAGGGGAAGCTTACTTACCTGTATAAAAGTACACCGAACGCTAGCAATTCGTCGTTAGCGGTCGGTGTACTTTTTAAATAGAATAGTTGCGAGAAACAAAGGGAACTTCTTCACCATTTTCGAGCTGATTTAGGTACAAAGCTAACATGAAAAAGTAACCTGAGAGTAAGTTGACTACATCATACAGCTGCGGATCAATTTTTTTACCACCATAGTCCATGCGATAAAGTAAACGAACAATATCTTTGGCTTTGGCTCTTAAAATGTGTGCATAAGAGGAACAGATTGTGCCCATCGGTAAAACAAAAGGACGATTTTCTTCGTATGTCAGTTCATTCATAGCATTGACACGCTCCAAAAGCCAGGCTATTTCTTCCTCTGTGACTGTTAATTTTGTTCGGGTCGTTGGATTGACATGGTAGATTAACTCGCAAATTTTTGCTAGTTCTTCTGTTAGTGCAGGCTGTTCAGGGACGTCTAATTGTTGCACATATCCTCGTAGAAGACCTGTCATCGAGGCCAATTCATCAGTCATTAATTCAAAATCACATCGTAAATCTTCTGGTTTAGAAGATAGATACGGGTACGCTTCATACGGACTGCGGTACATTTTTTCCATTCAATTTCCCTACTTTCTAAAAATAAAAAGCCCTCAAAAAGAATGCACGAAAGCCAATCTTTTTGAGCGCCGTTGCTCGACTGTTCACAGTACACCATTGTACTTGCTAAGGTAATCATAGCCAAGAGTGAAGGGATAGTCAAGGGGGGAATGAATATGAGATAACTTTATTGATTTATTTTTTGCTTAATATAATCAATCACATCTTTCTTTTGTTCTTTAGCCTCTGATATATATTCCTTTAGTTCTTTATCCGTAATTGTTGAACTGTTAATTCCTTGTTCATACAATTGTCGTCTAGTTTTTGAAACATCATCTGTTGGATTCAATTCTCTATTCTTTAAATTCTCGGTTGTTTCAATTGTTATAGATGATGTAGAAGTTGGTGTTGTGTCCGGATTACTACTATCTTTTTTAGAAGACTGGGTAGTTTGCTGTTTAGTTGATACTTCAGTAGATGAAGAATCTCTATTTTTTTCCACAGTATTATTACTACATGCCGTTAAAAATAAGGCTAACAATAGTACAATAAGTTTTTTTTTCATTATATCCTCCTATAAAATAACGAAACATGGTCGGCCTTCTGTCCAATCAATTGGATCATTTGACGGGGTATTCCAAAGTGCTTGTGTTGACACCCAACCTGAGTAAAACTGGCGACCATACGGATCATAGGTTAAAGTGTAACCATTTTTGTACTCATGAACGACAATAGCATGTCCAATCCCAACATTTTGATATAAAATAACGGGATATCCTTCAGAAAGATAGGCGTTTAATGTAGCTACATCATTAATAACTTTGATCGAACGGCCATATGATTGAGCTGTTATCACTAAATCAGTTGCAGAAGCGCCAAAGTATCTTTGATTTAACCCGCCATAAGAAGCCATTC
Source organism: Enterococcus sp. AZ129 (assembly GCF_051714505.1). Taxonomy (NCBI): domain Bacteria; kingdom Bacillati; phylum Bacillota; class Bacilli; order Lactobacillales; family Enterococcaceae; genus Enterococcus; species Enterococcus sp. AZ129. The sequence continues at coordinate 127,476 of NZ_JBIORY010000001.1, forward strand.
TTGTTGCAACACTGACAGGATTTACATTATAACCGTAAGAGCCTCTTAAAATCATAGATAAACTTGTTGGAACACATCCTGCTGCGCCAATGGTATAGTTTCCGATATAAGTATTAATCCATTGTGGGTCACGTTGAGAATAATAATAAGGTTTTTTCTTTAATCTTTCTGCACGTAATCTGTTTGCTATCTCTGCTGGTGTGCGAGCTTCATCGCCAACTAAAAAAGCTTTTCCAGATCCTTTAGGAGCCGTTTCACCCTTTCTAACTATTTTGATTTGAATAGCTTCCAAATGTTTAGAGGCAGCTTGACTTCCAGCTGAGGCACCATTAGCTGCCCAATTCAACCAACCTTTATCTTGGATATGGACACGGTAATAGACATCATAATATCTTGAAACATCACCGGCCAGTTTAATTTTAATGGCTTCTAATTGTAAATTTTTTCCAGTTGTGCCAGACAATGCCCCATTAGCTTTATAAGCTTGCCATCCGATATTTTGGATGTGCGTAGAGTATTCTATATTTCCAGCTAGAGCAGCATCACTCAGGTTGATTTTGATTGCTTCCAGTTGTAAATTTTTCCCACTTGTACCAGCTATTTCACCATTCTTGACAACCCCTTGCCAACCAATATTTTGCACGTGTGTTTGATAGTTGACATTTGGTTTGATTTCATCTGGACGTTTTGCTTCATTTCCAACTAAAAAGGCTTTTCCATTTCCTTTAGGAGCAGTTTCGCCCTTTCTAACTACTTTGATTTGGATAGCTTCTAAATGTTTAGAGGCAGCTTGACTTCCAGCTGGGGCGCCATTAGCTGCCCAATTTAACCAACCTTTATCTTGGATATGCACTCGATAATAGACATCATAATATCTTGAAACATCACCGGCCAGTTTAATTTTAATAGCTTCTAATTGTAAATTTTTTCCAGTTGTGCCAGATAATGCCCCATTGGCTTTATAATCTTGCCATCCGATATTTTGGATGTGCGTAGAGTATTCTATATTTCCAGCTAGAGCAGCATCATTCAGGTTGATTTTGATTGCTTCCAGTTGTAAATTTTTCCCACTTGTACCAGCTATTTCGCCATTCTTGACAACCCCTTGCCAACCAATATTTTGCACGTGTGTTTGATAATTGACAGTTGGTTTGATTTCATCTGGACGTTTTGCTTCATTTCCAATTAAAAAGGCTTTTCCATTTCCTTCAGGTGCCGCTTCGCCCTTCTTCACTAATTTAATTTGAATGGCTTCTAATCTTTTAGCGGCGCTTTGACTACCTGCGGACTCACTGTTTTTTGCCCAATTCAACCAACCTTTATCTTCTATATGCACACGATAATAAACATCATATGCGTTAGCTATTTCTCCAGTTAAGCGAATTTGAATCGCTTCGAGCCGCAAAGACTTTCCGCTTGTACCAGACAATTGATTATCTTTCACATATCCTTGCCACCCAATTTCTTGGACATGTGTTCTATATTCTACAGATCCAGCCAAATCTGAATTTGAAATATTCATTTTAATTCCTTCAAGACGTAAAGAGCGTCTGCTAGTCCCAGAAATTTCCCCGTTTTTGACAACCCCTTGCCATCCGATGTCTTGGATATGTGTCTGATAATTAATATCAGGAACTTTTTCTTCTGCTTTTGCCGGTGCTACAGGTGTGTCCTCATTACTTTGTGATGTTTCCAAAGTAGTTTCAGTATCGTCGCTACTATTTTCTGTATCATTAACAGTTGTTACTTCTGATGTAGAAACTTCAGTGGTGGAATCGGAGGTTGAGGAAGTGGAAGTTGTTTCTGTTTCCTCTTGAGAATTTATGATGCTTGGATTCATTTCTTCAGTGACACCGCTACTCATTTGTTGCTCCGTTAGAGATGTTTCTGAAGCCACCGTTTCTTCAGTAGTTCCCTTAGAGCGTTCCAAAGCGTAAGCAGAAATAGGGGTAACGAGAAATCCCGACAACAAAACCGCTAACATAGAACTAGTTATAACACTTTTTTTCATTAATTTACTCCTTTATAGCTTATTTATTATTTATAGTATACGACAACGTCAAAGGCCAAACAAGAACGTCTTGTTTTTATAAGAACAATAGTGAAAAAGTGTCTATAAAATGACTGAAAAAATTACCAGAAGTAAACCAATCAATAAACTGACAAGACCAGAAAGTTGACCTAATCGTTGTTGGGTAGAAGAAGGCTGGTCGGTAACTGTGAGCAAACTTGAGAAAAAGTTCATTTTTTTCACGAGTATTAAATACGCAACAATAAGCAAAAGAATACCCGAAAAAAGGTACGAAAGGGGCTCAGAAATAAATTTTTGGGCACGAAGTAAAAAAATTCCTATGAAGAGGACAACAAAACCATACTTAAGAAAAGTTTTTTTTGACATGTTGAAATCGCTTCCTTTTAATTGATGAATTTTATTAATAGTTACTATTCTTATGATTAAATTATAGGACTTTGAGGGCGGTGGAGCAAAGGAAAAATGGAGAATGGTGGGAGGAAAGTGTGATAACGCAAAAGAAAACCCGCTAGAAAACCTATAAAATAGGTTTTCTAGCGGGTTGTGTGTTATTCCCACTCCACAGTTGCAGGTGGTTTTGAAGTAATATCGTACACGATACGGTTTACATGTGCAACTTCGTTCACGATGCGCACAGAGATTTTTTGTAAAACATCCCAAGGGATACGGGCAAAGTCAGCGGTCATGCCGTCGATAGAAGTCACAGCACGGATACCGACTGTGTAATCGTAGGTACGGCCATCGCCCATAACGCCTACTGAGCGGATGCCAGGTAAGACAGTAAAGTACTGCCAAATGTCACGATCTAAGCCAGCTGCTGCGATTTCTTCACGTAGGATAGCATCTGAATCACGAACGATTTGTAATTTATCTTCTGTAATTTCACCAAGCACACGAATACCTAATCCTGGTCCTGGGAATGGTTGGCGCCAAACGATTGCATCAGGCATGCCAAGTTCAGTTCCTAAGGCACGAACTTCGTCTTTGAATAATGTATTTAAAGGTTCAATTAATTCAAATTGCATGTCTTCAGGAAGACCACCAACATTGTGATGTGATTTAATTGTTTGCGCAGTTTCTGTACCAGATTCGATGACGTCTGTGTAAAGAGTTCCTTGTGCTAGGAATGAAACGCCTTCTTCCCCAGCAAGTTTAGTTGCTTCGTCATCAAAAACATACACAAATTCGTTACCGATGATTTTACGTTTTTGTTCAGGGTCAGAAACGCCTGCTAATTTGCTTAAGAAGCGTTCTTTTGCATCTACTTTAATAATGTTTAAGCCAAATTTACCGCCTAAACTTTCCATTACTTGTTCTGCTTCACCTTTACGTAATAATCCATGGTCAACGAAGATACAAGTTAATTGGTCGCCAATGGCTTTTTGTAAAAGCACGCCGACAACACTTGAGTCAACGCCACCTGATAAACCAAGTAAGACTTTTTTATCGCCTACTTGTTCACGAATTTTAGCGACTTCCATATCGATGAAGTTTTCCATGCTCCAGTCACCAGTACAGCCACACACATCAAAAGCAAAGTGACGTAATAAGTCGTTACCATATTCTGAATGACGAACTTCTGGGTGAAATTGTACGCCGTAGAATTTGCGGTTGGCATCTTCGATAGAAGCGATTGGACAGTCGTTGCTTGTCCCAACTTTTTCGAATCCAGGAGCGATTTCTGTTACTAAATCACCGTGGCTCATCCAAACGGTTTGTTTCGCAGGTGTTCCTTGGAATAATGTCGCATCACCAAGGATTTCTAATTCTGCTTTTCCGTATTCACGGTTTGCGGCAGGTTCTACTTTTCCGCCTAAGTTATGAGTCATTAATTGCATACCGTAGCAGATGCCAAGAATGGGAATTCCTAACTCATAAATTTCTGGATCAATGCTAAAAGCATCTTTGTCATACACGCTGTTTGGTCCACCTGAGAAGATGATTCCTTTAGGCGCGATTTTGCGAATTTCTTCTGCCGTAGTTCGGTGGCTTAATAACTCAGAGAATACGCCAAATTCACGAATACGACGAGTAATCAATTGGTTAAACTGACTACCAAAGTCTAAAACAATAATTTTTTCGACAGATGTCAAATCGGCAACGTTAGTCACGTCTATTACCCCTTATCCATTTAAATTTATCTAAAGAAAAGGCGGTTAAAAAGTGGTCAGCACCAAGAATTAAGAGAGGATTTTCAAAAATTGTTTTACGATTTTTAGAAAATTTTGGCTTAATTCCGCAGGGGCTACTTTTAAACAGCCGAAAATCAGGCGGTTAAAAAGTGGTTCACTTTTGTTCCGTACTCTTCTTTGTCTAGCTATACTTATTAAAACATTTTACTCCTTGAAAGTCATGCATTCTGCTGAAAATTTTCAAGGATATTTCTACAAAAGATACAGGATATTTCTTAGCTCGTCAACCCTTAATATTTACGTAGATAGATTTGGTCAATCAAATGATTTTCCGTTTTATGCAAAATAATGTCCGCACGTCCGCGCGTTGGCAAGATATATTCCTCCAAGTTCGGCAAGTTCACGGTTTTCCAAACATTCCGTGCCATGGCGAAAGCATCTTCTCGTTTGCCAATTGCATATTGGTAATAATAATTATTAGGATCTAAGAAAGCCGTATCTAATAAGGCCCCAAAACGTTCTAGGTACCATTTTTCAATTAAGGCTGGATCGGCATCCACAAAAATAGAAAAATCAAAAAAATCACTCACATAAATTTGTTGATTGGCGGGCAACTGTAATGTGTTAATGCCTTCAACAATCAAAATATCTGGTTGTTGAATCAACTCATATTCGCCTTCGATAACATCGTAGACACTGTGAGAATAGACGGGTGCTTTAATTTCGTCTTTGCCGCTTTTGACTTCGTTTAAGAAATTAATTAGCTTTTCCATGTCATAACTTTCAGGAAACCCTTTTCGGTCCATCATTCCCTGTTCTTCTAACACTTTATTGGGATACAAAAATCCATCCGTTGTAATGAGTTGAACGTTTCTTCGTTTAAACGTTCGGGCCAGAATTCTTTGCAAAAGACGAGCGGTGGTGCTTTTACCAACGGCGACACTGCCGGCAATTCCAATGATGAATGGTGGTACAGAGACATATTCATGTAGGAATAATCCTTTGCTAAGTGTTAGCGATTCAAATTCTTTCATGTACAAATGAATAAGATGCGTTAAGGGTACATAAATTTCTTGTACATCTTTTAGTGAAATTTGGTCGTTCACACTTTTAATGTTATCCAATTCTGCTTCGGTTAACGGTGCTTTGCCGTCATGATAAAACCCATGCCATTCTTCTCTGGAAATTGGGTAGTAATTCATTTTATCGTCCATTGTTCCTCCACCAAACCCTGTTCAATCTTTGTACATTTTACCATAATTTCACAAGGGAAACACAGGATTTTACAAAAGAATTCCCTTCTTCGCCAATTTATGATGAAAATGGTATCATGAAAAGAGAAAACTGTTAGAAAAGAGGGGAAAAGCCATGAGAAAAATTGTATTATTTGGTGATAGCATTACTGCTGGTTATTTAGACGAAGCCGTCTCACCTGTTCTTGTTGACTTAGTGAAACGGGATATTGCTGCGATGGGTCTAGAAGAAGTGGCTGTTATTAATGCTGGAATGCCTGGCGATACAACAGAGGATGGTTTAAAACGATTAAATAAAGAAGTACTAATTGAGAAACCTGATGAAGTGGTGATTTTCTTTGGCGCCAATGATGCGTCACTGGATCGAAATATAACAGTAGCCACGTTTAGAGAAAACCTTGAAACAATGATTCACGAAATTGGTTCAGAAAAGGTGATTTTAATTACACCACCATATGCGGATAGTGGCAGACGTCCAGAACGTCCACAAACGCGTATCAAGGAATTGGTCAAGGTTGCACAAGAAGTCGGAGCGGCACATAACTTGCCAGTTATTGATTTGTATAAAGCGATGACTGTTTATCCTGGAACGGATGAATTTTTACAAGCAGATGGTTTGCATTTTTCACAAGTAGGCTATGAATTATTAGGTGCCTTGATTGTTCGAGAAATAAAGGGTAGACTAAAACCAAAACAAGCATAGATAGGAAGAACAAAATGGCGAATCATTATTATACAGAAAATCCAGAATTAGCACATGATTTAGAAAGCTGGTCTTTTCCATTACGTGGTCGGACCTTTCAGTTTACGACCGATAGCGGGGTCTTCTCAAGAGGAACAGTGGATTATGGTTCTCGTGTGTTGATTGATGCCTTTGAATGGGAAAATTTACCAGCAGGCCGTTTGTTAGATGTTGGTTGTGGCTATGGACCAATTGGGTTGTCCTTAGCAGCGGCGACTGGTCGACTGGTGGAAATGGTGGATGTCAACCAACGGGCAGTTGGGCTAGCTCAAATGAACGCCCAACGCAACCAAATTACTACTGTGGATATCCATTCTTCCAATGTGTATGAAACCTTAAACGAAACGACCTACGCGGCGATTGTTAGCAATCCGCCCATTCGTGCAGGCAAAAAAGTTGTCCATGGCATTTTAACAGGGGCTTTTCCGTTGTTGAAAGTTGGTGGCACACTAACGGTGGTTATTCAAAAGAAACAAGGTGCACCTAGTGCAGAAAAGAAAATGGCTGAAGTATTTGGCAATGTTGAAATTGTGACAAAAGACAAAGGCTATTATATTTTACGAAGTGTTAAAGAAGCAGAGTAAAAAAGAACCGCCACTTTAGTGGAGGTTCTTTTTTAGAATAGATATGCTTGATCAATTTTTTGGTTCAACAGTTTTTTTTCGTCTGGCGATAAAAAAGCACCTGCAAGCGCATTTTTAGTGAGTTGCTTCATTTCGTCATAACTTAATTGATACCAAGTGGCCAATTTCATGAATTCTTTCGTTAACGTAGTATCTGAAACAGTGCGATTATCGGTATTGATGCAGACGGCTAAGCCAGCCTCTATAAATTGTTGAAAAGGGTATTCAGCCAATGTTTTGACGGTGCCTGTTTGGAAGTTGCTAGTTGGACACATTTCTAAAAGAACCTTTTTTTCTTTTAAGAGCGCCAAGTATTCGGGTGTATCTTTCAAAGCAATACCGTGACCAATCCGAGTAGCACCTAAAGTGACAGCATCAGCGACATTTTTGCCACAGCCGCATTCCCCAGCGTGGAGTGTTAATGGAATTGACAATTGGTTGGCTAAAGCTAATACGTCTTCAAATGTGTATGGAGGGAAATCGACTTCATTGCCAGCTAAATCAAAGCCGACAACGCCTGTCTCTCTGAAATCATGCGCTAAGTGAACGATTTTTTCTATGGCTTGTTGTTGGTCATGCCGCATGCCGCATAACAGTGCATTGCTTTTTACACCAAAATCTTCTTCGCCTTGTTTTAAGCCAGTTAAAACAGCAGTCACGATTTCAGGTAACCGTAAGCCTTTTTCTGTATGTTGCGAAGGCGCAAAACGCACCTCTATGTATGCCACGCCATCTTCGGCAGCTTGGCTAATCACGTCATACGCCGCTGCTTGCAAAGCTTCAGCTGTTTGTAGACAGGTTAGCACGAAGTCGAACCGAGTTAAATAATCATTCAAATCGGTGCATTTTTCAGGGGCAACCACTAACTCTTTCAAGGCTTGTTCGTCTTGGGGTAATGGAATGTTTTGTTTTTCAGCAATGGTGCGTAAAGTGGTTGGTCGAATTGACCCATCTAAGTGACAGTGCAACTCGATTTTTGGTAATTGACGGACACGGGATTCTTCCATGAAAAAAATAGCCTCCATTTTCTTTTGTTTTTTAATCTTTTTAGTCTATTTCTTTTGTCTTTTTTTTGTTAAAATGTAAAAGATTCGATAAGTATTTTGAAGACTGTAACACGTCTACAAATGTCTGTCAATGCAAAAGGAGACGTTGGGAGGGGCGCGATGAAACTAACGATTAAAGAAATTGCTGATATGGCTGGTGTTTCTGTCACAACCGTCTCACAAATTCTGAATAATAAAGGGAGTCGTTTCAGTGAAAAAACCCGCAACAAGGTGTTGGCGGTAGTCGCTGAAAATCATTACAAACCAGATTACTTTGCTTCGAATGTAATCAACCGTCATTCCAAAACCATTGGTATGATTGTGCCAGATGTGACGGATTTCTTTTTCTCAAAAGTGATTGAAGGTGTGGAAACATATTTAAATTCGTTAGGCTACATGATTTTGTTATGCAATTCAAAGCATGATTCCGAACAAGCGATGCAATATGTTAGCGAGCTGATTCATCGGTCGGTGGATGGCATTATTTTTGCCACGCCGAATGTTTTGCCAGAAAATCATATTTTAAAAGACCGACGAGAACATCCGATTCCTGTCATTCTTGTCGATCGTGGGATTAATCCACGAGATAGTGGACGATTAATCGTTAAAGAGTACGAAGGTGCTTATCAAGCGGTCCATCATTTGATTCAACAAGGGCATCAGCATATTGGCATGTTGCGTGAAAGTGCCGGCTATTATCGTTTAACGGAACGAGTGACGGCGTATCAGCATGCGTTACAGGACAACAATTTACCTTTTCGTCCGCATTATGTTTGTGCTGGGGAATTGAACTTGCATGGCGGCTATGCTGCGGCGAAAGAAGTTTTGAAAAATGAAGAAATCACAGCAATTTTTTGTGGTAATGATGAAATGGCGATGGGAGCTTATCAAGCCATTGAAGAAGCGGGCAAGAAAATTCCTGACGATATTTCGGTGGTTGGTTTTGATGGCTTGGAAATTTCCGAATATTTGGTGCCGAGTTTAACAACCGTCTATCAGCCGAGTTTTGATATTGGCTATTATGCAGCAAAATTTTTGGTGGAAGCTATTGCAGATCCAACAGGGAAAGTTCCGAATAAAGTTTTCGATGCGACGTTTATTGCTAGAAAAAGCACAAAACCGATTTAAAAAACAGCTTAGAAACGGAATGTTCGTGTTGTTTGCGTTTTCACAAGAAAAAAATAATAGTAAACTGGTTTACTAAATGGTTTAAAGCTGAACGATTTTGTTGTATAATACATTATCGGGAAATCGGAGGGAACGAATTCATGAGAATGGTAGACATTATTGAAAAGAAACGTGACGGGCATCAACTAACAAGCGAAGAAATTCAATTTATTATCAACGGATACACAGATGGTTCAATTCCAGATTATCAGGTAAGTGCCTTTTTAATGGCTGTTTTTTACCAAGATATGACAGACGAAGAAATTACACAAATGACGTTAGCAATGGTCCATTCAGGCGAAATTGTGGATCTTTCTTCTATAGAAGGAATCAAAGTCGACAAGCATTCTACAGGTGGCGTAGGCGACACTACGACGCTTATTTTAGCGCCATTAGTTGCTAGTGTCGGGGTCAATGTAGCAAAAATGTCTGGTCGTGGCTTAGGCTACACGGGCGGTACGTTGGATAAATTAGAAGCGATTCCTGGTTTTAAAGTTGAATTGACAGAAGAACGTTTTATTCAATTGGTGAACGATACAAAAGTGGCAGTGATTGGTCAGTCAGGTGATCTAGCACCAGCAGACAAAAAACTTTATGCGTTACGCGATGTGACCGCCACTGTTGACTCAATTCCATTAATTGCAAGTTCCATTATGAGTAAAAAAATTGCCGCAGGGGCAGATGCGATTGTCTTAGACGTGACTACTGGTGAAGGGGCCTTTATGAAAGACCTAGCAAGTGCTCGTCGATTAGCGGAAACAATGGTTCGCATTGGAAAACTGGCAAATCGCCAAACGATGGCAGTAATTTCAGACATGTCACAACCTTTAGGGGAGGCCATCGGAAACAGTTTAGAAATCGTTGAAGCAATCGAGACCTTGCAAGGAAATGGACCAGAAGATTTAGTGGAGATGTGCTATGTCTTAGGAAGTCAGATGGTCGTTTTAGCTAAAAAAGCCGAGACGTTAGACGAAGCACGGGCTTTATTAGAAGAAGCTTTAACAAGCGGTCGAGCGCTCGCAAAATTTAAAGAAATGATTGAAAATCAAGGCGGCGACAGTTCCGTTGTTGACCAGCCAGAAAAATTATTAACCGCGACTTATCAATTTGATTTACCTGCCAAAGAAACAGGCGTGGTACAAAAAATCGTTGCCAATGAAATTGGCGTTGCCGCAATGTTGCTGGGCGCTGGTCGTGCTACGAAAGAAGATACGATTGATTTTGCAGTTGGCTTGAAACTTCACAAAAAAGTAGGGAGCCCAGTTGAAAAAGGCGAATCATTACTAACTATTTATGCCAATCGTGAAGACGTGACAGAAGTCGAACAATTGCTTTATAAAAACATTGAAATTGGACCAACCGGCGAAGAGCCTATTTTGATTCACGATATTATTACGGAATAAAACAATAAGAAAAGAGGAATTCTCATCATGGAATTAAACCGCATGATTGACCACACTATTTTGAAACCAGAAGCGACAGAAGCCGCTGTCCAAAAAATTATTGACGAAGCTAAGGAGTACAACTTTTTCTCTGTATGTATCAATCCTTGTTGGGTCGCTTTCGCTAGCGAGCAATTAGCAGATACCGACGTCGCTGTGTGTACCGTTATTGGCTTTCCTTTGGGGGCAAATACACCAGAAGTTAAAGCATACGAAGCAGCTGATGCAATTAAAAATGGTGCGAATGAAGTGGATATGGTGATTAATATTGGTGCATTAAAATCACAACAATACGATTACGTACGTCAAGACATTCAAGGCGTAGTAGATGCAGCCAAAGGAAAAGCGTTAGTCAAAGTGATTATTGAAACAGCATTATTAACAGACGAAGAAAAAGTTAAAGCTTGTGAATTAGCCAAAGAAGCAGGTGCCGATTTCGTTAAAACATCTACTGGCTTCTCAACAGGCGGCGCTAAAGTAGCAGATATTCGTTTAATGCGTGAGACAGTTGGTCCTGACATGGGCGTTAAGGCTTCTGGTGGCGTGCATAATGCAGAAGAAGCGCTAGCAATGATTGAAGCGGGGGCAACACGCATCGGTGCAAGTACGGGTGTAGCAATTGTTTCTGGCGCAACTGGCGAAGGGTATTAATTCGTATTTCAAATTAAACGAAGGTGTGGCGAAAAAGATGACAGTAAAACAAGAATGGCTTGATTGTGCCGTAGAAGCATTGGCACACGCCTATGTACCGTATTCTAACTTTCCTGTGGGCGCTTGCTTAGTGACTACAGACGGGAAAATGTATCAAGGAGTCAACATTGAAAATGCCTCCTTTGGTTTAACAAATTGTGCAGAAAGAACGGCGATTTTTAAAGCCATTTCAGAAGATGAACGGACCTTCCAACATTTAGTTGTAGCAGGTAATACAGAGGCACCCATTTCTCCATGTGGCGCTTGTCGTCAAGTAATGGCTGAATTCTTTGATCCACAAATGCCGGTCACGCTAGTTGGTAAAGATGGCGCGACTAAAACAATGACAGTTGAGGCATTATTGCCCTATTCATTTACAGATAAAGATTTTTAAAAAAAGGACATAAGGTTTCGTTGGGCTCAAAGTAGATTTCAATAGCATAAATGCGAATGAAATAATAGATAAAATAGTAGGGGGCTTTTCGGAAAGTGAAACAAGCAAAATTTTTAGGTCTAGGATTGGCAGCAGTTGCCTTAACCATTGGGTTAGCTGCATGTGGCGGCAATAGCAAAAAGAATGCCAACACAAAAGGTGATCCACAACATAGTGTCGTAATGGTCACAGATACAGCCGGCATTGATGACAAATCTTTTAACCAATCTGCGTGGGAAGGAATGCAAGAGTGGGGCAAAGAGCACAAACTTCCAGAAGGACCTCAAGGGTATGCGTATATTCAATCAAATGAAGCATCTGATTATACATCAAACATTGACCAAGCCATTTCAAGTCAATTTAAAACGATTTTTGGCATTGGCTATTTACTAAAAAATGCAGTAGTAGATGCAGCGGACGCCAACCCAGAAACGAATTTCGTTCTAATCGACGATACAGTTAATGGGAAAAACAACGTCGCTTCTGCAACATTTAGAGATAATGAATCTGCGTATTTAGCAGGTGTGGCAGCAGCTAACACTACGAAAACCAACAAAGTAGGATTTATCGGCGGGGTTGAAGGACCTGTTATTGGCCGTTTCCAAGCTGGTTTTGAAAAAGGTGTAGCAGATGCTGGCAAAAAATTAGGAAAAGATATTCAAATTACGTCTACTTATGCAGGGACATTTGCAGACGCTTCAAAAGGACGGGCCTTAGCTTCTTCTATGTATCAAGCAGGTGCCGACATTATTTATCACGCAGCGGCGACTACAGGACAAGGAATCTTCCAAGAAGCCAAAGCGCTAAATGAAACAGGTTCAAAAGATAAAGTTTGGGTGATTGGTGTTGACCGTGACCAAAACGAAGACGGTAAATATACAACCAAAGATGGCAAGGATGATAACTTAACGTTAGCTTCAACCATTAAAGGGGTAAATATTGCTGTGAAAAAAATCTCTGATCTTGCATTAGAAGATAAATTCCCTGGCGGCGAACATTTAACTTATGGATTGAAAGATGGCGGTGTTGATTTAACAACAGAAGCCCTAAGCGATCAAGCCAAAACGGCAGTTAAAGAAGCCAAAGAACAAATCATCTCTGGTGACGTAAAAGTCCCAGACCAACCTTAGAAACAACTTAGTTGTTTAAATACATTAAACTATTTTTAGGAGGCTTTACAGAAATGAAAAAAGCAAAATTATTCGGTTTTAGTTTGATTGCATTAGGTTTATCAGTTTCACTTGCAGCATGTGGTGGTGGCAAAGGCAAAACCGCTGAAAGCGGCGGTGGCAAAGGGGATGCAGCGCATAGTGCTGTAATCATTACAGATACAGGCGGCGTGGATGACAAGTCGTTCAACCAATCTTCTTGGGAAGGATTGCAAGCTTGGGGTAAAGAACATGATTTACCAGAAGGTTCAAAAGGGTATGCATATATTCAATCGAATGATGCAGCTGACTATACAACAAATATTGACCAAGCGGTATCAAGTAAATTCAACACAATCTTTGGTATTGGCTACTTGCTAAAAGATGCAATTTCTTCTGCAGCAGATGCCAACCCTGATACAAACTTTGTTTTAATCGATGATCAAATCGATGGCAAAAAGAATGTCGTTTCTGCAACATTTAGAGATAATGAAGCAGCTTATTTAGCCGGTGTTGCTGCTGCAAACGAAACAAAAACGAACAAAGTCGGTTTTGTTGGTGGTGAAGAAGGGGTCGTAATTGACCGTTTCCAAGCTGGTTTTGAAAAAGGTGTGGCTGATGCTGCGAAAGAATTAGGTAAAGAAATTACTGTTGATACAAAATATGCGGCTTCATTTGCTGATCCTGCCAAAGGGAAAGCTTTAGCTGCTGCAATGTACCAAAATGGCGTTGATATCATCTTCCATGCTTCTGGTGCTACTGGACAAGGGGTCTTCCAAGAAGCAAAAGACTTGAATGAATCAGGTTCTGGCGACAAAGTTTGGGTAATCGGTGTTGACCGCGATCAAGATGCTGATGGCAAGTACAAAACAAAAGACGGCAAAGAAGACAACTTCACGTTAACTTCAACCCTTAAAGGTGTCGGCACAGCGGTTCAAGATATTGCCAACCGTGCGTTAGAAGACAAATTCCCTGGTGGCGAACATTTAGTTTATGGATTAAAAGATGGTGGCGTTGACTTAACAGACGGCTATTTAAACGACAAAACAAAAGAAGCTGTTAAAACAGCAAAAGATAAAGTAATCTCAGGTGACGTAAAAGTCCCAGAAAAACCAGAATAATTTAAGCTCCTAAATGAAAAAAGAAGGGCTCATTATTGTTCCTTCTAAAAATGAAGTGGTCCTTGGCAGCGACGGCTGCCAAGGAAACCCTTTATGATGTTTGGATTTTTAACTAAATAGTTGAGGTTCTTCAACTACTTAGTTAAGGGTCAAAATTACCCTCTAAAGTATTGCCAATATAATTTTGTTAGGAAGTGAATAGACCTTGTCTCAAGAAGAAAACGTAATTGAGATGCGTAAAATCACCAAAGAATTTGGGACGTTCAAAGCCAACGACCAAATTGATTTACAAGTAAAACCTGGTGAAATCCACGCACTGCTAGGTGAAAATGGTGCAGGCAAGTCGACCTTGATGAATATCTTATCAGGGCTATTGGAACCGACCTCAGGTGAGATTTATATGAATGGCGAAAAAGTCAACATTACAAGTCCTACTGCAGCCAATCGTTTAGGAATCGGAATGGTCCATCAGCATTTTATGTTAGTTGAAGCCTTTACTGTGACTGAAAATATTATCTTAGGTAGTGAACCTACCCATGGCGGTATTTTAGACCGGAAAAAAGCGAAAAAAGAGATTGAAGAAGTGTCTGAGCAATACGGGTTGGATGTAAATCCCAATGCCTATATTCGCGATATTTCTGTGGGTATGCAACAACGGGTTGAAATTTTAAAGACCTTATATCGTGGTGCGAACGTTTTAATTTTTGACGAACCAACCGCAGTATTAACGCCACAAGAAATTGATGAATTAATGATTATTTTGAAAGAACTAACCGATGAAGGCAAATCGATCATTTTAATTACACATAAGTTAGATGAAATTAAAAAAGTGGCGGACCGTTGTACGGTTATTCGCCGGGGGCAAAGTATTGGCACCGTCAATGTGAAAGACGTTTCTTCGCAACAGTTAGCCGATATGATGGTGGGTCGTTCTGTTTCCTTCAAAACAGAGAAAAAACCAGCGCAACCGAAAGAAACAATTTTATCAATTAAAGATTTAGTAGTGAAAGAAAGCCGCGGCTTAGATGCAGTGAAAAATCTTAGTTTAGATGTCCGAGCAGGGGAAGTTGTTGGGATTGCGGGGATTGATGGCAATGGACAAACAGAATTAATCCAAGCCTTAGCAGGATTAACCAAAGTCGAAAACGGCTCCATTCATTTGAATGAAAAAGAGATTACTAATCGCAAACCTCGGGAAATTACGGAAATGGGTGTCGCCCACGTTCCTGAAGACCGACATAAATATGGCTTGGTATTAGAGATGACATTGGCTGAAAATATTGGCCTACAAACGTATTACCAAAAACCATACAGTTCAACAGGTATTTTAAACTATCGAATGATTAACAAACACGCCCGTGAATTAATTGAAGAATATGATGTACGGACTCCTAATGAATTAGTACCAGCTCGGGCGCTTTCAGGTGGGAATCAGCAAAAAGCGATTATTGCCCGAGAAGTTGACCGCGATCCAGATTTGTTGATTGTTTCTCAACCAACACGCGGTTTAGATGTCGGAGCTATTGAATACATTCATCGTCGACTAATTGAACAAAGAGATAAAAATAAAGCTGTTTTATTAGTAAGTTTTGAATTAGACGAAATTTTGAACGTTTCTGATCGTATCGCTGTTATTCATGCGGGGGAAATCGTCGGAATTGTTGATCCGAAAGAAACGACAGAAAATGAATTGGGCTTGTTAATGGCTGGCTACTCATTGGAAGAAGCCCGTGCTGAGTTATCAAAAGTAGAGGCAGGTGAAACTGTTGAATAATCGTTCTGAAAAAATAAGAAATATTTTAGTCCCTGTGTTATCTGTTATTATGGGTTTCCTCTTAGGGGCAATTATTATGGTTATCTTTGGCTATGACCCAGTGGCTGGGTATCAAGCGATGTTTGAAACAGCTTTCCAAGGAAAGAAAAGTATTGGTGAGATTTTTGTCACCGCAGCACCGTTGATTTTTACCGCTTTAGGATTCTCGGTGGCAAATTCGGCTGGATTCTTTAATATCGGGCTTTCTGGACAAGCCTTATGTGGTTGGGTGGCTAGTATTTGGGTCGCTTTATCCATGCCTGATGCCCCCCGGATGATTGCGTTGCCGGTGGCGATTATTGTTGGGGCAGTTGCAGGAGCTTTAGCAGCAGCCATTCCAGGTTTCTTGCGTGCCTATTTTGGGACGAGTGAAGTTATTGTTACGATTATGTTGAATTATATTTTATTATACACAGGAAATCATATTGCTAATAATGTCATGAAACCAAGTATTATGGCGAATAAAGGGATTACCAAAATGATTGGTGCGAATGCATCATTACGCTCACCGTTTTTAACAAGTATCAGTGATGGCTCTCGTTTGAACATCGGCATTTTCTTGGCCTTCATTTTCCTTATTCTTGTGTGGTTCTTGATGAAAAAAACAACGCTTGGTTTTGAAATTCGGTCGGTGGGGTTAAACCCATTTGCTTCTGAATATGCTGGAATGAGCAGCAAGCGAACGATTATTTTATCCATGATGATTTCAGGAACGCTGGCTGGTTTAGGTGGTGCGGTCCAAGGATTGGGGACTTTCCAAAACTTCTTTATTCAAAACACATCGTTGAGCATTGGGTTCGATGGTATGGCCGTGTCTCTATTAGGAGCAGGTAGCTCAATCGGGATTTTACTTTCCGCATTACTGTTTGGAATGTTAAAACTTGGTGGACAAGGAATGCCGTTGATAGCTGGTGTACCAACCGAATTAGTTGATGTTGTTATTGCAGCAATTATTTTCTTTGTGGGAATTAGTTATTTAATTCGTTTCTTGTTAGCAAAAGCGTCTGGTAGTAAAAAAGAAGTAGCGATTGTAGAAACAATTGAAGCGGCGCCAGACAAAAACAATCAAGAGGGGGGAGACATCTAATGGATTTAGCAACAATTTCCTCAATCATCACGCAAACATTAGTGTATGCAACTCCGCTCATCTTGACAGCATTAGGCGGAACGTTCTCAGAACGAAGTGGTGTGGTTAACGTTGGTTTGGAAGGTATTATGGTAATGGGCGCTTTCAGTTCGGTCGTTTTTAACTTGACGTTTGCTGATACATTTGGCGCGGCGACACCATGGATTGCTTGTTTAGTAGGAGGCGTTGTCGGGATTGTCTTTTCTCTCTTACATGCCGTTGCAACTATTAACTTACGAGCAGATCATATTATCAGTGGTACTGTCATTAACTTGATGGCACCGGCGCTAGGGGTTTTCCTAGTAAAAGTTATTTATCAAAAAGGACAAACAGATATGATTACACAATCATTTGGTTATTTTTCTTTCCCAGGATTGTCAAAAATTCCAGTGATTGGTGAACTATTCTTTGCAAAAACCTCTTTGCCAGCTTTCGTAGCAATTTTGATTGCGATTTTAGCTTGGTTTGTCATTTATAAAACACGTTTTGGCTTACGGTTACGTTCTGTGGGGGAACATCCACAAGCGGCAGATACATTGGGGATTAATGTCTACTTAATGCGTTATTCTGGCGTCTTGCTATCCGGCTTCTTAGGCGGTATGGGCGGAGCTGTCTTTGCTCAAAGTATTGCGGGTCGTTTTGGGATTACCACAATTGCAGGACAAGGGTTTATTTCAATGGCCGCAATGATCTTTGGTAAATGGAATCCACTTGGGGCAATGGGCGCAGCCTTATTCTTTGGTTTTGCACAAAACTTGAGTATTGCTGGGGAAAACCTACCAATTATTTCAGAAATTCCAAAAGTTTATCTACAAGCAGCACCATACGTATTAACCATTTTAGTCCTAGTTGTGTTCTTCGGAAAATCATCGGGACCAAAAGCGAACGGGAAAAATTACGTCAAAACGAAATAAGAAAAGAAATGGGCCCTCCGTCAAAGCGACGGGGGGCCATTTCTTTTCTTAGGATAATCAGTTGAACACAAGCGGCATTAGGTACTGCTTCACTGCAAAAAAGCGAGTTGATAAAGGTAACTTTTCTTTTGGCTGTTTTTTACAATTCGAAGGAAGTGTCGAAATTTTGAAAAAAACCAAACAGGTCTAGCAGCTTTTTTTCAAAAATCGTTGGTTTTTCTGCTATACTTTTGTTTGTAGTAAGCATAGGAAAAGTGGAGGACGTTCAATGAATAAAACACGTGTAGAAGCATTTAGTGATGCAGTCATTGCCATCATCATGACCATCATGATTTTAGAAATTAAGACCCCTCAAGTGGGTGTTTTGGCAGGTTTGATAGAAAATATCCCATATTTTTTATCGTTTATTGTCAGTTTTATTTTTATCTGTATCGCATGGTACAATCATCATTACATAATGTCCGTAACTCATTGGTTTTCTAAAAAAGCGTTTTGGGCAAATAATTTTTGGTTATTCTCCATGGCCTTCATTCCGGTAGCAACTGCTTGGGTGAGTGAATTTTGGTGGATGCGGGCACCTGTTTATTTTTATCTTGTTGTGTATACGGTTTGGGATTTTGCCTACTTCTTGTTAACAAGGATCATTTATGAAGACAATGTAGTGAAAGATCCACAAGGTGCAGCTAAGTTAAGAAAATCGAAATCTTATAGTAAGGCAACAAAAATCATTCATCTTTGTCTTTTCGCAATCGGATATATCGGCATTTATTTTTATCCGCCCATTGGCATTGGTGTGATTTTATCAGAAGCGGTTATCTGGTATTTAAATGTGCCAAAAGAGGGAGACCGCTTGGAGTGTTAAAAGTTTCGATTGGATAAAGAGCCGTGTTCTTTTTAAGGAGCAGGCTATTCGAAAAAAACAATAAAAAAGTTTCCTAATTACGGTGGGAGACTTTTTTTCTTTCAGTTTTTAAGCCCTGCTAAAATCGAAGGAATCAGTGAAAATTTTAATGCTCTTTCAGGCAATAATAGCGGATTCATGGTATAATTGAAGAGCTGAGAATAAATAGATTATTCTGTTTGATTCTCGAGACTATTTAAAAGGCTAGCGTAAAATAATTGTCATTCTTGACGTATTTACGACCTTAGAGGAGGAAGCAAGTGTGTTTAAACGTGTTCATTTAATCGTACTAGATTCAGTCGGTATTGGTGAAGCACCAGATGCTGAAAAATTTGGAGATGTCGGCAGTGATACACTGGGTCATATTGCCAAAGAAGCGGGACTAACCATTCCTCATTTAGAAAAACTTGGATTGGGAACTATTGCTCCTTTAACAGGTGTCAAAGCAGTGGTAGACCACGATGGCTATGCCACCAAATTAGAAGAAATTTCTGTTGGAAAAGATACTATGACCGGTCACTGGGAAATTATGGGCTTGAACATCAAAAAACCTTTTCGAGTATTCCCAAACGGCTTTCCTGAAGAATTACTGAAACAAATTGAAGATTTTTCTGGGCGAAAAGTTGTTTGTAACAAACCATATAGCGGGACAGCAGTCATTGATGATTATGGCGAACATCAAATGAAAACTGGGGATTTAATCGTTTATACTTCAGCAGATCCTGTTTTACAAATTGCGGCGCATGAAGACATTATTCCATTAGAAGAATTGTATAAAATTTGTCAATATGTTCGTGACATTACGAAAGACGAACCTTATATGATTGGTCGGATTATCGCTCGCCCGTATGTTGGTGAACCAGGTAATTTCACTCGAACCAGTAACCGTCATGACTATGCTTTAGATCCTTTTGGCCATACTGTTTTAGATTCGTTGAAAGAAAACGGCAATGATGTGATCGCTGTTGGGAAAATTAACGACATCTTTAATGGACAAGGAATTACTGAAGCTATCCGCACGAAGAGCAATATGGATGGGGTGGATCAATTATTAACGGTCATGAACAAAGATTTCACAGGTTTAAGTTTTACTAACTTAGTGGATTTCGATGCGCTGTATGGCCACCGTCGTGATGTAAAGGGCTATGCAAAAGCCATCGAAGATTTTGATGGTCGTTTGCCAGAGATTATGGCAGCTATGGCCGAAGATGATTTGCTTTTAATTACAGCAGATCACGGGAATGACCCAACTTTCCCAGGAACAGACCATACACGTGAATATGTGCCTTTATTGGCTTATAGTAAAAAAATGACAAAACAAGGCAGCTTGCCACAAGGATTTTATTCAGATATTTCAGCAACGATTGCTGAAAACTTTGAAGTTCCTGCAACGGAAAACGGTCAAAGCTTTTTAAATCAATTACAATAATTCGAGGAGGCAACACATGACAACGTTAACGAACCATTTAAACGAAACAACTGAGTTTTTGAAAGAAAAAGGGGTGCAACAAGCAGACTTCGGTCTAATCTTAGGTTCAGGGTTAGGTGAATTAGCTAATGAAATAACCGATGCGATTGCTATTCCTTTCTCTGAAATTCCCCATTTTTCTGTTTCAACAGTCGTTGGACATGCTGGACAATTAGTTTACGGAACGCTTTCTGGAAAAAAAGTTTTGGCGATGCAAGGACGTTTTCATTATTATGAAGGACATTCGATGCAAACGGTCACTTATCCTGTTCGTGTGATGGCTGCTTTAGGCATTCATTCAATGATTGTAACCAACGCAGCTGGTGGCGTAAATGAAACATATACACCGGGGAATTTGATGTTAATCAATGACCACATTAATTTTACAGGCGATAATCCGTTAATTGGTGAAAATGATGAAGAAATCGGGCCGCGTTTTCCAGATATGAGTCATGCTTACACGCAAGAATATCGGGAAGTAGCAAAAAAAGTGGCTGCGGAACAAAATATTGATTTAAAAGAAGGCGTGTATATGGGCTTTTCTGGCCCGACATATGAAACGCCTGCAGAAATTCGGATGTCACGGACGATGGGTGCGGATGCAGTTGGCATGTCAACTGTTTCGGAGGTCATTGTAGCTGTGCATAGTGGCATGAAAGTACTAGGCATCTCTTGTATTACGAATTTAGCAGCTGGTATGCAAAGTAGCTTAAATCATGCAGAAGTAGTTGAAACAACTGAACGCGTTAAAGGACAATTCAAAGAGTTAGTGAAAGCAACACTAGCAGCTTTATAAAAAAAGGAGTAAACCAGAATGAGTGTGCATATCGAAGCAAAACCAGGTGAAATTGCCGATAAAATTTTACTACCAGGGGATCCCCTCCGAGCAAAATATATTGCGGAAACTTTTTTAGAGAATCCTGTCTGCTATAATCAAGTTCGTGGGATGTTAGGTTACACAGGAACGTATAAGGGACAGCGTGTTTCGGTCCAAGGGACAGGGATGGGGATGCCTTCAGCAGGTATTTATGCCCATGAGTTAATTAACTCTTACGATGTGAAGAAGTTAATTCGTGTTGGTACGTGTGGTTCTATTTCAGAAAAAGTCAACGTTCGTGAATTAGTTATCGCACAAGCAGCAGCGACGCCTTCTTCCGCGATTCGCAATGATTTTCCTAAATATGATTTTCCACAAATTGCGAGCTTTGATCTTTTACTCAAATCTTACGAAATTGCTAAAGCAAAAGGCTTTACTACCCATGTTGGTAACGTATTGTCAGATGATGTTTTTTACAAAGATAGCTTAGATGATGTCTTTCGTTTAGGTCGATACGGGGTATTAGCGATTGAAATGGAAGCGGCAATGTTATATTATTTAGCAGCAAAATTTGATGTAGAAGCATTGGCGATTATGACGGTGAGTGATAGCTTGGTGACAGGCGAAGAAACAACGGCAGAAGAACGCCAAACGACGTTTAATGAAATGATTGAAGTTGGTTTAGAAACGGCAATTGCTAATTAAAAAAATGCTTGGATGATTATTTTCATCCAAGCATTTTTTTAATTTAAGAGCGCTTTTTTTACATCTTCAACAATTTGAGTATTCGCAATAGGTCCATTGTATAACCAACTACTTTTTTTATCATAGGTATGAACTTGGTTATTTTTCACAGCAGGTAAGTTCTTCCAAATTGCTTCTTGGAAAAGAGGTGCTGATTCATCGCTGTTTACAAGGAAAATGTGGTCTGCGTCAAGCTCAGCTAATTTTTCTAAAGAAACTTGATTCCAATCCGCAGTAGCATTTTTAGAAATTTCTTCCACTAATTTTGGAACTTGGAGGCCTAAGTCCTGATAGAGCACGGTTCCGCTTGAGCGATTATCGCTAACCATAAAGACTTGGTTGTTGGTTACCCATAAGACTGCCGCAGATTTGCCAGCATCTTTTTTGCCAAGGTCTTCTTGGACGCCTTTGGTTAAGGTATCATAATCTTCTAACACTTTTTTCGCTTGTTCTTTTTTATCTAAAACAGTGGCAATATCTTCCAATTGATCACGCCAAGTGACATTTTCGCCGTTTTTGACTACATAAGTTGGCGCAATTTTACTGTATTCTTTGTATTTACCGCCTTCAACTAGAGCAGATGAACTGATTAATAATAAGTCAGGTTCAAATTTTAGAACCGCTTCATATGGCAAGTCATAGGAAATAGTGGGGACATCTTTCAATTCTTTCGCTAAATAATCTTGAATGCTGCCTTGTCCAACTGTCCATTGTGCCACTGGTTTTTCTCCTAATGCAACTAGATAATCTTCTAAATAACTCGCAATAATCCGTTTGGGTTTCGCGGGGACGGTTACTTTATTGCCTAAGGTATCTGTTACTTCATGTGTTTTGTCAGCGTTGTTGGCTTCTTTATTCGTATTACCACAAGCTGCGAGTAAGAATGAACCAAGAAGAAGGGTTGTACCAATTAGGACCGTCTTTTTTAAAAGTTTCATTGTGTAACTCCTTTATTTTTAGTTGATAACGATTCTCATTATCAGTTAAAAACGACGGTTTGTCAATCATCGCTTGCTTTTTTGAGCAAATAAGTTGCATTTTTTAGATAATTCGTTTTTTTGATTGGAAGAAACATTGCTTTTTAAGGAAGGCTCTTTTATAATCAAGGAACAATGAGTGAGAACGATTCTCAATAAATGTAAAATAACGACAAAAAAATTAAAGAGGAATGGTTATGAATTATTTAGAGGCAGAGGACTTAACTACAGGATATGGTCGTCAAGTGATTAGTGAAGCGCTGAACTGTTCATTTGAAGCGGGAACTATTACAAGTATTATTGGACCAAATGGTTGTGGCAAATCGACCTTGTTAAAAACACTTGCGCGTATTTTGCCAGCTGAGAAAGGCAAGGTGTTCATTAAGAACCAAGAACTTCAACATTTTTCTTCAAAAGAAGTAGCACAAGAACTAGCGATCTTATCACAAACGCCAGAAAATACAATCGATTTATCTGTTTTTGACCTCGTCTCTTTCGGGCGATATCCTTATCAATCGGGCTGGAAAAGTGTCACCACAGAAGATCAAGAGTACATACAATGGGCATTAGAATTAACAGGCTTAACTGAGTTAGCTAGAGAGTCTGTGGCAATTTTATCAGGTGGACAACGCCAACGGGTTTGGATTGCTATGGCGCTAGTACAGGATACAGATATTTTAATTTTAGATGAACCGACCACCTATTTGGATCCTGCGCATCAGCTAGAAATTTTAAATGTGTTAAAACGAATCAATCAAGAACATCAGAAAACAATCGTGATGACGATTCATGATATTAATTTAGCTTCTCGTTTTTCTGATCGCGTGATTGCGATGAAAGAGGGAAAGATTATCAATGAGGGAACACCGCAAGAAGTGATTACTGTTACTGGCTTAGCAGATGTTTTCGCTATTCAAGCAGAAATTAGTTATCATAGTCAGACACAGCGGCCACTAGTGCTTTCTTATGAGTTGATGGAAATGGAGCTGGATGGATGAAAGGCATAAGCGGATTTTATAGACACCAATGGCAAGTGTTGCTTGTCTGTCTTTTTTTGCTGCTGGGGACAATGCTTCTGTCATTGATGTTTGGTGCGACGTCGGTTTCGATTCAAACGATTATTGAATCATTTACGCACTTCGATGCGACCAATCAAGCGCATCAAGTCATCCAAACGGTTCGGTTGCCGCGGATTTTAGGTGCCGCTTTTGTGGGAGCAAGTTTAGCGGTGAGTGGGGCGTTAGCGCAAGGGATTACACAAAATCCATTGGCAGATTCTGGCTTGCTGGGTATCAATGCTGGGGCTGGCTTGGGCTTAGCGCTTGTTTTTGCTTTCCTCCCTCAGGCAAGTTATTGGTGGCTTTTAGTTGTTTCTTTTCTTGGTGCCGGCGTGAGTGTGGCACTGATTTATTATCTTTCTAATCATTCAATTCGAGGAGCAAGCCCCATGCGTCTGACCTTGGTGGGGGCTGGTATTAGTGCCCTTTTTTTATCATTTAGTCAATTCTTAGCCATTCAGTTCAATTTGAGTCAAGAGTTAACGTTTTGGTTTCTTGGCGGCGTCAGCGTTATTTCTTGGGCACAATTAAAAATAGTCGTCCCGATCTTTCTGGGCGCATTTGCATTAGCAATTCTGATTAGTCCGTCGGTGACTATTTTACGGTTTGGCGATGATGCAACAATTGGTTTGGGGCGAAATCCGCAGCGTATTCGGTTGTTTGCCAGTATAACGATTTTGCTTTTATCAGGATTGTCTGTGGCGCTAGTTGGCTCGGTCAGTTTTGTTGGTTTGGTGGTGCCTCATGTGATGCGAACAGTTTCTGGAGAAAATTACCGTCGCTTGATTCCGTTCTCGGCGTTAGGCGGTGCGCTCCTCGTTTTGGTGGCAGATTTAATCGCTCGAATGGTGAATCCGCCTTTTGAAACACCATTTGGGATTATCACGGCCTTAATTGGCATCCCATTCTTTCTTTATTTATTTCGTAAAGGAGGGCAACTAGGATGACACAGAAAAAAGTGTCCCGTTGGGTGGCTATCTTAATAGTTGGGATTATCCTAACTGCTTGTATCAGTTTAACGCAAGGGGAATTATCTGTTTCCGTCATGGATTTAAAAGCCCTTCTTTTGGGACAGGGAAGTCAGGCCAAACAACTGTTAGTTTGGGATTTTCGGTTACCACGGATTGTGCTAGCGGTCCTTGCGGGCGCAGCTTTAGGCTTAAGCGGCGCTATTCTTCAAGGGATTACTCGGAATCCGTTGGCAGATACTGGGATTTTAGGCATTAATGCGGGTGCGGGTTTGGCAGTGATTTTGTTTATTAGTTTTGTTGAGACGACAAGTATCACGACGTTTGCACTTCCGCTCGTGGCCTTAGTTGGCGGCTTGCTAGCGGCTGTTGGGATTTTAGTAATCGCGTATCATCATCGTTTAGGATTGACGCCAGTTCGAATGGTCTTAGCGGGTGTCATTTTGAGTACGGGTATTTCAGCACTCACCTTATTAATTACATCAAAAATTGACACTGAAAAGTACCGTTTTGTTACAATGTGGCAAGCAGGCAGTATCTGGGGTAGTAATTGGTTCTTTGTGGGCGCTTTGTTGCCTTGGCTAGTCATCGGGTTCTTTTTTGCGATGAAGCGTCATCGTCTGTTGGATATTTTACAATTGGGGGACGAAACAGCTATTTCTGTAGGTATTGCTGTGAAAAAAGAACGAATCGTTTCGTTGCTGTTAGCGGTGATGTTGGCGGCATCAGCGATTTCCGTTACAGGGGGAATTAATTTTTTAGGTTTACTTGCGCCACATATTGCTCGCAAATGTGGTTTTACGCAACAAAAACAGGTATTGCCATTGGCGGCGTTGTTTGGGAGTTTACTTTTATTGGTTAGTGATACGATTGGTCGGCTATTGCCTGGCAATGGAGAAATGCCTGCAGGGATTATTGTTGCGATCATCGGTGCGCCTTATTTTCTTTATTTGTTAATCAAAACAAGCGATTCGTTATAAAAAAGAATCAAAAGCTGGGTCAATCGGTCGTTGTGAAAGCAACTGTCATTTGCTCGGCTTTTTTATTGGCGGATTTTTGAAAAAATAGTATGATAAATGCGTAAGAGCATTGAATGGAGGATGAAAGAATGGAAAACTTTAATTTTTATGTACCAACAGACATCCGTTTTGGGAAAGATCGTTTAGACGAATTACCTGCTGTGTTAGATCAATTTGGCAAAAATGTCTTACTTGTTTATGGTGGCGGTAGTATCAAACGTAATGGCTTGTACCAACAAATTACTGATTTGGCCCAAAAAAACAGGCATACACTGATTGAGTTGAGCGGTGTCGAACCAAACCCGCGCATTGAAACCGTTAGAAAAGGAATTGAGTTGTGTAAAGAAAACCAAGTCGATGTTATTTTAGCAGTTGGCGGTGGTTCAACCATTGATTGTTCCAAAGCAATAGCTGCGGGCTTTTATTCGGAAGAAGATATCTGGACAGTCATTGCAGCCAGAAAAGGGTATACAGGTCCTGCTTTACCAATCGTGACCATCTTGACTTTAGCAGCGACAGGTAGTGAAATGAACGCAGGTGCTGTCATTTCTAACTTAGAAACCAATCAAAAATTAGGCTTTGGTGGTCCGAATATGATTCCAAAAGTTTCGTTCTTGGATCCAACGAATACTTTTACGGTTCCTCAAAATCAAACAGCAGCTGGCTCAGCGGATATTTTCAGTCATTTGATTGAAAACTATTTTAGTATTTCGACAGGCACGGACGTCCAAGATTTTGTGTCAGAAGGCTTAATGCGAACGGTTATCAAAAATTGTCCTATTGCTTTAGAAAATCCAGAAGATTATGATGCACGTGCTAATTTAATGTGGGCAAGTAGTTTAGCCTTAAATGGGTTAACAGGGCGCGGCAAACAAGGTGTTTGGTCTTGTCACCCAATGGAACATGAATTAAGTGCGTTTTATGACATTACGCATGGGATTGGCTTAGCAATTTTAACGCCTCGTTGGATGAATTACGTTTTGTCTGAACAAACCGTAGGCAAGTTTGCGCAATTTGCTCGAAATGTTTGGGGAATAGTCGAACAAGAAGAGGAAGTAGCAGCGAAAAAAGGTATTCAAGCATTATATGATTACTTTGTGGCTTGTGGCATTCCAATGACATTACCAGAAGTTGGCATCGAAGCAGATAAATTTGAAGAAATGGCACAACAAGCTGTGGCCCATAGTGCAATTGCCGAAAAGGCTTATGTACCATTGGATGCAGCGGATATAGTAGCGATTTATAAAGATTGTTTAACCGAAAGTCAATTTATTTAATCCATAAAAAAGCGGTTTGCCTTGGCAAACCGCTTTTGTTAATAAGAAACAAGTTCTTATAAGTAGTATTTTTCTTTCACAGTTAAATCATCGTTTAATTCATAAACTAATGGTTTACCTGTTGGGATTTCAAGATCCATAATATCTTCATCAGAAATGCCTTCGATGTGTTTAGCTAAAGCACGTAATGAATTACCATGAGCCGCTACTAAGACAGTTTTGTTGTCTTTTAAAGCTGGCGCAATTTCATCTTGCCAGAATGGTAATGCACGTTCCAAAGTAACTTTCAAGTTTTCGCCACCAGGAATATCGCGTTGGTCTAACATTGCATAACGACGGTCGTTTGCTGCAGAACCTTCATCTGTTGCTTCCATTAATGGAGGAAGAGTATCGTAAGAACGACGCCAGATGTGGACTTGTTCGTCTCCGTATTTTTCAGCAGTTTCTTTTTTGTTTAGTCCTTGTAATTTACCATAGTGACGTTCGTTTAAGCGCCAAGATTTGATTTGAGGTACCCATAATTGATCTGAGTATTCTAGTAAATAGTTACAAGTTTTGATGGCACGAGTTAAAACAGAAGTATAAGCAACGTCGAATTCGATGCCTGCTTCTTTAATTTTACGGCCGCCTTCTTTTGCTTCTTCAACACCTTCAGGTGCTAAATCTACGTCAGCCCATCCAGTAAATTGGTTTAAGGCATTCCATTCGCTAAGTCCATGACGAGAAAAAACTAATTTTGGCATGTATAAGCTCTCCTTTGAGTTTAGTTTTCTGAAAATAAGATTTCCACGTTTATTGTACACCGTTTTGCGCAAGATTTCCAATGGAAAATAGTAAAAAAACGTGAAAGTTGCTGAAAAATTAGAGTGAAATCGAATCAAAAAAGAAGCCCCATCTGAAGGACTTCTTTTTTATTCTTAGGAATACAGCCGCTCGACATCTGTCTCAGGTAAATTGATGTACTTATAACAAGTGCCCACCGAAACGCCGCATTTATTAGAAATAAATTGGATTGTTTCTTTGTTTTCATAATATAATGCACGGATTTTGCGGACGGTGCGTCCATCAATTTTTGGACGTCCACCTACTTTTCCGTTTTCACGAGCTTTGTGGAGCCCGACGAGTGTTCGTTCTTTAATTAGTGCACATTCCATCGCAGATAAGCTCTCCATTAATTGGAAATAGGCTTCACCTGTTGGAAGGTGAGTATCAATTCCTTCTGAAATGCTGACAAAATCAACTTGTTTTTCCTTTAACATTTTCATAAAGTCTGTTAATTGGCGGGTTGTTTTACCTAAATGGTGCAATTTACAAACAATAAGTGTATCCCCAGCAGAAAGAAGTTTTTCGACTTCGTCTAAGACACTGATCTCCGCTTGAGGATCAAATGTCTCTTGGAAAATATCATCACAACCAAACGATTGGAGAGTGGTTAGTTGATTTTTTAAATCGTCTTCAATAATAGTTGTGCGTGCATAACCAATTCGTTTCATATATTATCCTTCCTATATAAATAATCTTTTTTCACACATTCTTAACGTGCGGGAACATGTAAGGTTTTCGGTCCATCTTCATAACCGACGATTACCATAGAAACCATATTTAAAAATAAGCCGTGTTCAACGACGCCAACCAAGTTGTCTAAATAAGAACCTAAAGCTTCTGGATCTGTAATTTTTTCTAAATGCAAATCGATGATATGGTGGCCTCCATCTGTTATTAATGTTTCGCCAGCAGCGTTTAAACGAAGTGTTGGGTGATAGCCTTTTTCTTCAAATAAATGCACTAGTTGGCGGCTGCCATAAGGAACAACCTCAACTGGAAGCGGGAAAGCCCCTAAATCGTCCACCATTTTTGATTTATCCACAATCCAAATACATTTCTTTGAATAAGTGGCCACAATTTTTTCAAAAAGTAAGGCAGCGCCACCGCCTTTGATTCCTTGAAAATCAGCGCTGATTTCATCGGCGCCATCAATCGTAAGATCTACATACGGAACCTCATCAATACTTTTTAAAGGAATGCCCAAGGCCAAGGCTTGTTTCTCTGTTTCTTTTGAAGTAGTAACCCCTACGATTGACAATCCTTCTTCTTTTACGCGACGACCAATTTCGTCTACCATAAATTTTGCTGTTGAGCCAGTACCCAAACCGACAATCATGCCGTCTTCTACATATTTTGCAGCTTCGATTCCTACCATTTGTTTCAGATTCATCGCTGTTTTCCGCCCCCTTCAATAGTCAAAGATATTGTACCGTTATTTAACTAAAAAAGATAGAAAGTTTTTGAAAAAGTCATAAAAATTTTTAAAGGAAAAGTACGTTTAAATAGAAGGAAAAGCTTTTTTTCGAAAGGCGAAAGAAGAGGGTTGACAGCTGATACTTATCGTGGTATCCTAACAAAGGTGCTTTATCTACAGGTTCCTTATAGGGACGTGCTGACTGTCTATCAAAGCATATTTGATAAAGAGTGCAGAGATTGCATTATTTTTTATCGCGAAAAAAGAACCACCTGGATGTGTGGAACTAGAAGCGAAGTAGGGAAGGAGGAGAACAAGGAATGCCTACAATTAACCAATTAGTACGTAAACCTCGTAAATCTAAAGTAGAAAAATCTGATTCACCAGCCTTAAACAAAGGATATAACAGTTTTAAGAAAACTCAAACAAACGTTAACTCTCCGCAAAAACGTGGAGTTTGTACACGTGTGGGTACGATGACACCTAAAAAACCGAACTCAGCTTTACGTAAATATGCCCGTGTTCGTTTGTCAAACTTAATCGAAGTTACAGCTTATATCCCAGGTATCGGTCACAACTTACAAGAACACAGCGTGGTATTATTACGTGGTGGACGTGTAAAAGACTTACCAGGGGTACGTTACCATATCGTTCGTGGTGCGCTTGATACTGCCGGTGTTAACGACCGTAAACAAAGCCGCTCTAAATACGGTACAAAACGTCCTAAAGCTTAATTATAATAAGACAATAACAACTTGAAAAATCATATTTCGGAAGGAGGAGTTACGGATGCCTCGTAAAGGTCCTGTTGCAAAACGTGATGTTTTACCAGATCCAATTTATAACTCAAAATTAGTAACTCGCTTAATCAACCGTGTAATGGTTGACGGTAAACGCGGGATTGCTGCTAACATTATCTATAATTCATTTGATATCATCAAAGAATCTACAGGTAACGATCCATTGGAAGTTTTTGAACAAGCAATGAAAAACGTTATGCCTGTTCTTGAAGTTAAAGCACGTCGTGTTGGGGGTTCTAACTACCAAGTACCAGTTGAAGTTCGTCCAGAACGTCGTACAACTTTAGGTTTACGTTGGGTAGTTAACTACGCGCGTCTACGTGGTGAACACACAATGGAAGAACGTCTAGCGAAAGAAATCATGGATGCTGCTAACAACACTGGCGCTTCTGTTAAAAAACGCGAAGACACACACAAAATGGCAGACGCAAACCGCGCATTTGCTCATTATCGTTGGTAAGATCCTCTCTGTCTGTCGCGTAAAGTGGCAGCAGAAAGTCAATTTACAATCGATTTAAATAAAGAGAGGAGTAAACATACAAAATGGCAAGAGAATTTTCACTTGAAAAAACTCGTAACATTGGTATCATGGCCCACGTTGATGCTGGTAAAACAACAACAACTGAGCGTATCTTGTACTACACTGGTAAAATTCATAAAATCGGTGAAACCCATGAAGGTGCTTCACAAATGGACTGGATGGAACAAGAACAAGAACGTGGTATCACGATTACATCCGCTGCGACAACTGCACAGTGGAAAGGCTACCGTGTAAATATCATCGATACTCCAGGACACGTGGACTTCACAATTGAAGTACAACGTTCTCTACGCGTATTAGATGGTGCGGTAACAGTTCTTGACTCTCAATCAGGTGTAGAACCTCAAACAGAAACTGTTTGGCGTCAAGCGACTGAATATAAAGTTCCTCGTATTGTATTCTGTAACAAAATGGATAAAATCGGTGCGGACTTCTTCTATTCAGTAGAATCATTACATGATCGTTTACAAGCAAACGCTCATCCAATTCAAATTCCAATCGGAGCTGAAGAAGACTTCACTGGAATCATTGACTTGATTAAAATGAAAGCTGAAATCTACACAAATGATTTGGGAACAGATATTCAAGAAACTGATATTCCTGAAGATTATTTAGAAAAAGCGCAAGAATGGCGCGAAAAATTAGTTGAAGCTGTTGCTGAAACTGACGAAGACTTAATGATGAAATATCTTGAAGGTGAAGAAATCACTGAAGAAGAATTAGTCGCTGGTATCCGTCAAGCAACAATCAACGTTGAGTTCTTCCCTGTATTAGCTGGTTCAGCATTCAAGAATAAAGGGGTTCAATTAATGTTGGACGCTGTTCTTGATTACTTACCATCTCCATTAGATATCGATGCTATCAAAGGGATCGATACTAAAACAGACGAAGAAACAACTCGTCCAGCTGATGACGAAGCACCTTTCGCTTCATTAGCATTTAAAGTTATGACTGACCCATTCGTAGGTCGTTTAACTTTCTTCCGTGTTTATTCTGGTGTCCTTGAAAGTGGTTCATACGTATTGAACGCTTCAAAAGGCAAAAAAGAACGTATCGGTCGTATCCTACAAATGCACGCCAACACTCGTCAAGAAATTGATAAAGTGTACTCTGGTGATATTGCTGCTGCTGTTGGTCTGAAAGACACAACAACTGGTGATACATTATGTGCATTAGATGCACCAGTTATTCTTGAATCTATTGAATTCCCTGACCCAGTTATCCAAGTCGCTGTTGAACCTAAATCAAAAGCTGACCAAGATAAAATGGGCGTGGCTCTACAAAAACTTGCTGAAGAAGATCCATCATTCCGCGTTGAAACAAACGTTGAAACTGGTGAAACAGTTATCTCTGGTATGGGTGAATTGCACTTAGACGTTTTAGTAGACCGTATGAAACGTGAATTCAAAGTTGAAGCTAACGTAGGTGCTCCTCAAGTATCTTACCGCGAAACATTCCGTGCTGCGACTAAAGCAGAAGGTAAATTCGTTCGTCAGTCTGGTGGTAAAGGACAATACGGTCACGTATGGGTTGAATTTACACCAAATGAAGAAGGTAAAGGCTTCGAGTTTGAAAACGCAATTGTCGGTGGTGTGGTTCCTCGTGAATACATCCCAGCAGTTGAAAAAGGGTTAGAAGACTCTATGAACAACGGTGTTCTTGCTGGTTATCCATTAGTTGATATCAAAGCAAAACTTTACGATGGTTCATACCACGATGTCGATTCAAATGAAACGGCCTTCCGTGTAGCTGCTTCTATGGCATTGAAAGCTGCGGCTAAAAATGCAAACCCAGTTATTTTAGAACCAATGATGAAAGTTACAATTACTGTTCCTGAAGATTACTTAGGTGATATCATGGGACACGTAACAAGTCGTCGTGGACGTGTTGAAGGTATGGAAGCACACGGTAACTCTCAAATCGTTAATGCGATGGTACCTTTAGCTGAAATGTTTGGTTATGCTACAACATTACGTTCAGCAACACAAGGACGCGGTACATTTATGATGGTATTTGACCACTATGAAGACGTACCTAAGTCTGTTCAAGAAGAAATCATCAAGAAAAACGGCGGCAACGCATAATTTTCCTTGAGAATAAAAGGTTTGTTTTTAGAACTATCCTTTTTTCAAGATTTCGTGTAAAATAGCTTATGATGATCAGACGATTTTTAGTAACGTCTATCACATATAAAACAAACAATAAAATTTATATTTTTAGGAGGAACATTCAAAATGGCAAAAGAAAAATTTGACCGTTCTAAATCCCATGTTAACATTGGTACTATCGGACACGTTGACCATGGTAAAACTACATTAACAGCTGCAATTGCTACTGTATTATCAAAACACGGTGGCGGGGAAGCACAAAGCTACGATTCTATCGATAACGCTCCAGAAGAAAAAGAACGTGGAATCACAATCAACACTTCTCATATCGAATATGAAACTGAAACTCGTCACTATGCACACGTTGACTGCCCAGGACACGCGGACTACGTTAAAAACATGATCACTGGTGCTGCTCAAATGGACGGAGCTATCTTAGTAGTTTCTGCTGCTGATGGTCCTATGCCTCAAACACGTGAACATATCTTATTATCACGTAACGTTGGTGTACCATACATCGTTGTAT
The DNA here is from genome assembly GCF_051714505.1 of Enterococcus sp. AZ129. Classification (NCBI taxonomy): domain Bacteria; kingdom Bacillati; phylum Bacillota; class Bacilli; order Lactobacillales; family Enterococcaceae; genus Enterococcus; species Enterococcus sp. AZ129. The sequence goes on from NZ_JBIORY010000001.1 coordinate 160,601, forward strand.
TCTTAAACAAAATGGATATGGTTGATGACGAAGAATTATTAGAATTAGTAGAAATGGAAGTTCGTGACTTATTATCAGAATACGATTTCCCAGGCGATGATGTTCCAGTTATCGCAGGTTCTGCTTTGAAAGCTTTAGAAGGCGACGAGTCTTATGAAGAAAAAATCTTAGAATTAATGGCTGCAGTTGACGAATATATCCCAACTCCAGAACGTGATACTGACAAACCATTCATGATGCCAGTCGAAGACGTATTCTCAATCACTGGACGTGGTACTGTTGCTACAGGCCGTGTTGAACGTGGTGAAGTTCGCGTTGGTGACGAAGTTGAAATCGTTGGTATTAAAGACGAAACATCTAAAACAACTGTTACAGGTGTTGAAATGTTCCGTAAATTATTAGACTACGCTGAAGCAGGCGACAACATCGGTGCTTTATTACGTGGTGTAGCACGTGAAGATATCGAACGTGGACAAGTATTAGCTAAACCAGCTACAATCACTCCACACACAAAATTCAAAGCTGAAGTATACGTATTATCAAAAGAAGAAGGCGGACGTCACACTCCATTCTTCACTAACTACCGTCCTCAATTCTACTTCCGTACAACAGACGTTACTGGTGTTGTAGAATTGCCAGAAGGTACTGAAATGGTAATGCCTGGTGATAACGTTGCTATGGACGTTGAATTAATTCACCCAATCGCTATCGAAGACGGAACTCGTTTCTCTATTCGTGAAGGCGGACGTACTGTAGGTTCAGGCGTTGTTACTGAAATCGTTAAATAATTAACTTTTTAACTATAGCTTTAACCAGCGTAAAAAACTGGGGTATTCGGACGTAAGACCAGAGAATTTATTCTCTGGTCTTTTTTTTTGTTTAGAAATTGGCTGGCTAAAAAATAAGCCAATTGGCTGTTTTAGCAGACTTGTTTCTTCAGTATACTTGGAGAAAAAGGTTAGGTGATTTAATGGAAAAAGTATTGACGATTGCAGGCTCCGATTCAACTGGAGGGGCAGGAATTCAAGCAGATTTAAAAACATTTGAAGAGTATGGAGTTTTTGGATTTTCAAGTTTAACCTCGATTGTGACGATGGATCCTACGACAGGCTGGTCGCATGAAGTAACTGAATTGCCAGAAACGCTCTTAGAAAAACAATTGATTTCGGTTTTTGCAGGCGGTCCAGTAGCGGCTTTGAAAACAGGGATGATGGGTAATGAACAAAATATTAAAATGGCTAGTAAGTACATTAAACAAGAGAAAATTCAAAAAGTCGTGATTGACCCAGTCATTGCTTGTAAGGGAACGGCACAAATTCTGCAACCCAAAAGTGTGGAAGGCCTAAAAAACGATTTACTGCCATTAGCATTAGTTGCCACGCCTAATTTAATTGAAGCGGGCATCTTATCTGGTTTAGGCGAAATTTCTTCCGTGGCGGAGATGGAAGAAGCGGCAAAACGAATTGTACAAATGGGAGCCAAACATGTCGTGGTTAAAGGGGGACATCGCTTAGCTGGTGAAAAAGCACTGGACTTGTTTTACGATGGTCACACCGCGCATCTTTTGGAAAATGAATTATATCCTACTGATTATAATCATGGTGCAGGTTGTACTTTTTCAGCGGCAATCACAGCTGGCTTGGCAAAAGGTTATTCGGTGTTAGAAGCAGTAACTTTAGCAAAAAAATTTGTAGCAGCGGCGATTAAACACGGTATTCAAGTTAATCCTTATGTGGGGCACGTGTGGCATGGCGCATACACTCATGCGGAACAACGGATGCGTAAGAAAGAATAATATTTAGAACTAGAGGAGTCTGTCAAGGACTGGCTCTAGTTTTTTTGTGATAAAGAATAACAATAGTAGGTATTACGTTAAAAGAATGTTCAAATTTTTAAAAGAGGAGTAGAATAGAACTGTAATTGCAAAACAAGAAGCGGAACATAGAAGGGGTGATAACTTTTCTGTGCTTCAGTTTAGAACGGACTGTGGTGTTTGTTTTGACGAACTACCGGAAAGCGACTTCTTTTTGTTTTGGCTTCAAATGGTATTTAATGGAGGGAATGCAATGTTAGAAAAAGAAACGTACAGTCAACTGTTTAAATGGTCTTTTTCAAAAAAGACACAAGTCACATACTGGGATGGTACCGTCAAAGAGTATGGGCAAGGGTCGGGGGATCCGGTTTTTAAAATTGTATTCAATGAAAAAATTCCTGTGAAGGATTTACTGAATAACGCTTCGTTAACTTTAGGGGAAGCCTACATGGATCGCAAAATTGAAATCGAAGGCGATATCCAAGCACTGATTTATGATGTGTATAACCAAAAGGATAGCTTTTTACACAATGCTAAATTTATTAAATGGCTTCCTAAAGAAAGTCATTCAAAAAAACGTTCGCAAGAGGATATTCACAGCCATTACGATCTAGGAAATGATTTTTACAAAAAATGGCTTGACCAAACAATGACGTATTCATGTGCTTATTTTAAAACGCCTGAAGATACATTAGAACAAGCGCAAGTGAATAAAGTTCATCATATTTTAGATAAATTATTTATCAAAGAGGGCGACACTTTACTGGATATTGGCTGCGGCTGGGGCACGTTAATTTTAACTGCGGTGAAAGAATATGGAGCCAAAGCAACTGGGATTACATTAAGTGAAGAGCAATTTCATCATATTCGCCATATTATAGAAAAAGAAGGCCTACAAGATCGAATGACTGTCAAATTGATGGATTATCGTGATTTAAAAGGAGAGTCTTTTGACCATATTACGAGTGTTGGGATGTTTGAACATGTCGGTGCAGAAAATCTACATGAATATTTTGACGTCGTTCAACGAAATTTAGCGCCTAAAGGTACGGCGTTGATTCATGGGATCAGTCGCCAACAAGGTGGGGCTAAAAATGCTTGGATTAATCGTTATATTTTCCCAGGTGGCTATATTCCTGGTGTCACTGAGCTAGTCGGCCATATGACAGAAAACGACTTGCAAGTGATTGACTTGGAAAGTTTGCGCAGAGATTATCAATTGACGTTGGAACATTGGACAAAAAACTTCCATAATATAGAAGCAGAAATTGTTGACGAAAAAGGCGAGCGCTTCTATCGAATGTGGGACTTATATTTGCAAGCATGTGCAGCCTCATTCCAAGCAAGCAATATTGATGTTATTCAATATTTATTGGTTCATCCAGATAACAATGATATTCCAATGCGCCGGATTGGTTAATAGAATAAAAAAGAGAGAATTTGAGATTCTGGTAAAAAAGGAATCTCAAATTCTTTTTTTTATAAAAATAGAATGAAAAGAATTGAAAAACAAAACAAATGCTTTTCAAAACAAGAAAAAATTCTTTCAAAAAAACGCAGAAAATCCTTGCTAACACTATCCTTTCATAGTATAATCAAAAAGGTGCTGTTTACAGGAGTGTAAAAAGCATTGGTAGATCAACGATTTGATTTGCCGGCTGTGAAGCGAGAGGTTGCGACACGCTCGGACGCTTTGCCATGAACGAGCATGCCGGATAAATTTTCGTGGAGCTATGTCTACTTTTAAAATAGGCGAAGGAGGGAACAAGATGGCAAAACAAAAAATTCGTATCCGTTTAAAAGCGTATGAACACCGTATTTTAGATCAATCAGCGGATAAAATTGTGGAAACAGCAAAAAGAACTGGAGCTGACGTATCAGGTCCGATTCCATTACCAACAGAACGCTCACTTTACACAGTTATTCGTGCGACTCATAAATACAAAGATTCTCGCGAACAATTCGAAATGCGTACTCACAAACGTCTAATTGACATTGTGAACCCAACACCAAAAACAGTTGATGCTCTAATGAAGCTTGACTTACCGTCTGGTGTTAATATTGAAATCAAACTATAAAATTAAGATGGAGGTGTACTCATGACCAAAGGAATCTTAGGGAAAAAAGTGGGAATGACACAAATCTTTACTGAGTCTGGTGAATTAATTCCAGTAACAGTAGTTGAAGCTACGCCAAACGTAGTTTTACAAGTGAAAACTGTTGAAACTGACGGATACGAAGCTATCCAAGTTGGTTACCAAGACAAACGTGAAGTTTTATCAAACAAACCTGCGAAAGGTCATGTTGCAAAAGCAAACACGGCTCCTAAGCGCTTCATTAAAGAATTCAAGAATGTTGAGCTAGGAGAATATGAAGTAGGTAAAGAAATCAAAGTAGATGTTTTCCAAGCAGGAGACGTTGTTGATGTTACAGGTACTACGAAAGGTAAAGGATTCCAAGGGGCAATCAAACGTCACGGCCAAAGCCGCGGACCTATGTCTCATGGTTCTCGTTATCACCGTCGTCCTGGGTCAATGGGTCCAGTAGCGCCTAACCGTGTATTTAAAAATAAACGACTAGCCGGCCGTATGGGTGGCGACCGCGTAACAATTCAAAACCTTGAAGTTGTTAAAGTGGACGTAGAAAGAAATGTTATCTTAATCAAAGGAAACATTCCTGGAGCGAAAAAATCTTTAATCACAATCAAATCAGCTGTGAAAGCTAAATAAGTGTAGGGAAAGGAGGAACTAAGGAATGCCGAATGTAGCATTATTCAAACAAGATGGAACTCAAAACGGTGAAATCACTTTAAATGAAGAAATCTTCGGAATCGAACCTAATGAAAGTGTTGTCTATGATGCAATCATCATGCAACGTGCTTCATTAAGACAAGGAACACACGCAGTTAAAAACCGTAGCGCTGTTCGTGGCGGTGGCCGCAAACCATGGCGTCAAAAAGGAACTGGTCGTGCTCGTCAAGGTTCAATCCGTTCACCACAATGGCGTGGAGGTGGCGTAGTCTTTGGACCAACACCGCGTTCATACAGCTACAAACTTCCTAAAAAAGTTCGTCGCTTAGCAATGAAATCTGTATTATCAGACAAAGTTGCTGAAAATAACTTGGTAGCAGTAGAAGGTTTAAGCTTCGATGCACCAAAAACAAAAGAATTCAAACAAGTTCTTGCTAACTTGTCTATCGATACTAAAGTATTAGTTGTTTTAGAAAATGGTAACGACTTTGCAGCTTTATCAGCTCGTAACTTACCAAACGTTTCTGTAGTAACTTCTGATAACGTTAGTGTGTTAGATGTTGTGTCAGCTAACAAAGTCTTGGCAACACAAACAGCTCTTACTCAAATTGAGGAGGTGCTTGCATAATGGAATTACTAGACGTAATCAAACGCCCAGTGATCACTGAAAAATCCATGTTAGCTATGGACGAAAAGAAATATACTTTCGAAGTGGACACTCGCGCAAACAAAACTTTAGTAAAACAAGCTGTTGAATCAGCATTCGATGTTAAAGTAGCAAACGTAAACATCTTAAACGTGCGTCCAAAATTCAAACGCATGGGTAAATATGCAGGTTATACAAAAAAACGTCGCAAAGCGATCGTTACATTAACTGAAGATTCAAAAGAAATTCAATTATTCGAAGCTGCTGAATAAGCAGTCCTGAACAATATCAACGTAGGAGGGAAATAAGACGTGGCGATTAAAAAGTACAAACCTACCACAAATGGCCGTCGTAACATGACAAGTTCTGATTTCGCTGAAATCACAACTTCAACACCAGAAAAATCATTGTTACAGCCATTAAAAAACAATGCCGGTCGTAACAACAACGGTCGCATTACGGTTCGTCACCAAGGTGGCGGTCACAAACGTCAATACCGTGTGATTGACTTCAAACGTAATAAAGATAACGTCGCAGCGGTTGTTAAAACGATCGAGTACGATCCAAACCGTTCTGCTAACATCGCGTTAGTTCATTACGAAGACGGGGTTAAGGCATACATCTTAGCACCAAAAGGATTAGAAGTAGGCATGCGCCTAGTATCTGGTCCAGAAGCAGATATTAAAGTAGGTAACGCATTACCATTGGAAAACATTCCAGTTGGTACAGTTATCCACAACATTGAAATGAAACCTGGTAAAGGTGGACAATTAATCCGTTCAGCTGGAACAAGCGCGCAAGTACTTGGTAAAGAAGGCAAATACGTATTAATCCGCTTAAACTCTGGCGAAGTTCGTATGATCTTAGCAACTTGCCGTGCAACAATCGGTTCAGTTGGTAACGAACAACACGAATTAATCAACATTGGTAAAGCTGGCCGCTCTCGTTGGATGCGTAAACGCCCAACTGTTCGTGGTAGCGTAATGAACCCTAACGATCACCCACACGGTGGTGGTGAAGGTAAAACACCAATTGGACGTAAAGCGCCAGTATCTCCATGGGGTCAACCAGCAATTGGATACAAAACACGTAATAAAAAAGCTAAATCAGACAAACTTATCGTTCGTCGTCGTACTAAATAATTTTTTTGACCATGTGTCGTACATTTTGAGAGGAGGTTCACCATGGGTCGTAGTTTAAAAAAAGGACCTTTCGTCGATGATCATTTGATGAAAAAGGTCGAAGCACAACAAGGTGCCGAAAAGAAAAAAGTAATTAAAACTTGGTCTCGCCGCTCTACAATTTTTCCATCATTCGTAGGTTTCACAATCGCTGTATATGATGGACGGAAACATGTCCCTGTTTACATTCAAGAAGACATGGTAGGACATAAATTAGGTGAATTTGCACCAACTAGAACTTATCGTGGCCACGTTGCTGACGATAAAAAAACTAAACGCTAATTTTGAGGGGAGGATATGCAAATGTCAGAACAAATTACATCAGCTAAAGCAACTGCAAAAACAGTTCGCACTTCACCTCGTAAAGCACGTTTAGTAATCGATCTTATCAGAGGGAAAAGCGTTGCGGATGCAATTTCAATCTTGAAATTCACACCGAACAAGTCTGCTGGAATCATTGAAAAAGTTTTAATGTCAGCAGTTGCTAACGCAGAAAACAACTTTGACTTAGACGTTGAAAGCTTAGTCGTATCTGAAGCATTTGTTAACGAAGGACCAACAATGAAACGTTTCCGTCCTCGTGCAAAAGGTTCAGCTTCACCAATCAACAAACGTACTAGTCACATCACAGTAGTTGTAACAGAGAAATAAGTCTCATGAAATAGGCTGTTTTCTTTATGAAAACAGAGCTTAAACATTTAAGAGGAGGGACAATCAGTGGGTCAAAAAGTACATCCAATTGGAATGCGTGTAGGCATCATCCGCGACTGGGATGCGAAATGGTATGCTGAAAAAGAGTATGCTGAATTCTTACACGAAGATTTAAGAATCCGTAAATTTATCGCAACAAAACTTGCTGATGCTGCTGTATCTACAATTGAAATCGAACGCGCTGCAAACCGTGTTAACATTTCAATTCACACAGCTAAACCAGGTATGGTTATCGGTAAAGGCGGATCTGAAGTCGAAAACCTAAGAAAAGAATTAAACAAATTAACTGGCAAACGAGTTCACATCAACATCGTTGAAATCAAAAAACCAGATTTAGATGCAAAATTAGTAGGCGAAGGAATTGCACGTCAATTAGAAAACCGTGTTGCTTTCCGTCGTGCTCAAAAACAAGCTATCCAACGCGCAATGCGTGCTGGTGCTAAAGGAATCAAAACTCAAGTATCAGGTCGTCTAAACGGTGCGGATATCGCTCGTTCAGAAGGATACTCTGAAGGAACTGTACCACTTCACACATTACGTGCGGACATTGATTACGCATGGGAAGAAGCGGACACTACTTACGGAAAACTAGGAGTTAAAGTGTGGATCTATCGTGGAGAAATTCTTCCAACGAAAAAAAACACTGAGAAAGGAGGGAAATAATCATGTTAGTACCTAAACGTGTAAAACACCGTCGTGAATTCCGCGGAAAAATGCGCGGTGAAGCTAAAGGCGGAAAAGAAGTAGCATTTGGTGAATGGGGTTTACAAGCAACTGAATCTCACTGGATTACTAACCGTCAAATCGAAGCAGCCCGTATTGCAATGACTCGTTACATGAAACGTGGCGGGAAAGTATGGATTAAAATTTTCCCTCACAAGTCTTACACAAGTAAAGCTATCGGCGTACGTATGGGTAAAGGTAAAGGGGCACCAGAAGGCTGGGTATCACCAGTTAAACGTGGTAAAATCATGTTTGAAATCGCAGGCGTTCCTGAAGAAGTAGCTCGTGAAGCTCTTCGTCTTGCATCTCACAAATTGCCGGTAAAAACTAAGATCGTAAAACGTGAGGAAATGGGTGGTGAATCGAATGAAGGTTAAAGAAATCAGAGAATTAACCACTGCCGAAATGCTAGATAAAGAAAAACAATTAAAAGAAGAATTGTTCAACTTAAGATTCCAATTAGCAACAGGTCAATTAGAAAACACTGCACGTATTAAAGAAGTACGTCAATCGATTGCACGCATCAAAACAGTATTGCGTGAACAAGCTAACTAATAGTGGAAGGAGGCCAAACGCGTATGACTGAAGAAAGAAATCAACGTAAAGTTTACCAAGGTCGCGTGGTATCAGACAAAATGGATAAAACAATCACAGTTGTCGTTGAAACAAAGAAAAACCACCCTATCTATGGCAAACGTATGAAATATTCTAAAAAATATAAAGCGCATGATGAAAACAACACAGCGAAAGTTGGAGACATCGTAAAAATCATGGAAACTCGTCCATTATCAGCTACAAAACGTTTCCGTTTACTAGAGGTAGTCGAAGAAGCAGTTATTATCTAATAAAACGAGAATTTCCTAATAGATTGAAGCACAAAATCTGAAAGGGGGATACACATCGTGATCCAACAAGAAAGTCGTTTAAGAGTCGCTGACAATTCTGGCGCACGTGAAATTTTAACGATCAAAGTCCTAGGCGGATCTGGTCGTAAAACTGCTAACATCGGTGACGTTATTGTTGCTACTGTCAAACAAGCAACGCCAGGTGGGGTTGTTAAAAAAGGTGAAGTAGTTAAAGCCGTTATCGTTCGTACAAAATCTGGCGCTCGTCGTGCTGACGGTTCTTACATCAAATTTGATGAAAATGCTGCGGTAATTATCCGTGACGATAAAAGCCCACGCGGAACACGTATCTTCGGACCAGTTGCACGTGAATTACGTGAAAACAACTTCATGAAGATCGTTTCTCTAGCACCAGAAGTATTATAATCTCGAGCCCACGTTAAAGGAGGTGCGAAACAGTAATGTTTGTTAAAAAAGGCGATAAAGTAAAAGTTATCACTGGTAAAGATAAAAACAAAGAAGGCGTTGTCTTAGCAGCGTTTCCTAAACAAGATAAAGTTATCGTTGAAGGTGTCAACGTCGTTAAAAAACACCAAAAACCAAACCAAGCAGCCCCACAAGGTGGAATCCTTGAAGTGGAAGCGCCAATTCATGTTTCTAATGTAATGGTGATTGATCCTTCAAACGGAGAAGCTACTAAAGTTGCGTTTAAAGAAGTCGACGGCAAAAAAGTCCGCGTTTCTAAAAAAACAGGTGAAGTTTTAGATAAATAAAAATTGCGGAAGGAGGGCTTACTGAATGAACCGCCTGAAAGAAAAATATATTAAAGAAGTAACACCATCATTGGTGGAAAAATTTAATTACAGCTCAGTTATGCAAACACCTAAAGTTGATAAAATCGTTATCAACATGGGTGTGGGTGATGCAGTATCAAATGCTAAAAACTTAGACAAAGCTGTTGAAGAATTAGCATTAATCACTGGTCAAAAACCACTTATCACAAAAGCTAAAAAATCTATCGCTGGATTCCGTTTACGTGAAGGAATGCCAATCGGTGCGAAAGTAACGCTACGCGGCGAAAGAATGTACGAATTTTTAGATAAATTAGTAACAGTTTCTTTACCTCGTGTACGTGACTTCCACGGTGTCAGCAAAAAAGCTTTCGATGGTCGTGGTAACTATACTTTAGGTATTAAAGAACAATTAATCTTCCCAGAAGTTGATTATGATTTAGTAGATAAAGTACGCGGTATGGACATCGTAATTGTTACAACAGCGAACACTGACGAAGAGTCTCGCGAATTGTTGGCACAATTAGGTATGCCATTCCAAAAATAATATAAGGAGGCGAACTACGTGGCTAAAAAATCAATGATTGCTAAAAACAAACGTCCTGCTAAACATTCAACACAAGCTTATACTCGTTGTGAACGTTGTGGACGTCCACATTCAGTTTATCGTAAATTTCATCTTTGCCGTATTTGCTTCCGCGAACTTGCCTATAAAGGTCAAATTCCCGGCGTGAAGAAAGCTAGCTGGTAAACAAGTAAACTCGCATAAAGGAGGTAAATAGTTCAATGGTCATGACAGATCCAATTGCAGATTTTCTAACTCGCATTCGTAATGCGAACATGGTTAAACATGAAACTTTAGAAGTACCTGCTTCAAAAATCAAACGTGATATCGCAGAAATCCTGAAACGTGAAGGATTTATCCGCGACGTAGAATACATCGAAGATGACAAACAAGGCGTAATCCGTGTTTTCCTAAAATATGGTAAAAACGAAGAACGTGTTATCACAAACTTAAAACGTATTTCTAAACCAGGTTTACGTGCATACGTAAAAGCTGACGAAGTACCAAAAGTATTAAACGGTCTAGGAATTGCAATCATCTCTACATCAGAGGGTGTAATTACTGACAAAGAAGCTAGAGCGAAAAATATCGGCGGCGAAGTAATCGCCTACGTATGGTAATTCTAAAAAATACACAAGGAGGTGTCTCTAAGTGAGCCGTATTGGTAATAAAGTTGTTGTTCTTCCTGCTGGTGTTGAAATCAAGCAAGACGGAAACAACATTACAGTTAAAGGACCTAAAGGTGAATTAACACGCGAATTTTCTTCTGATATCAAAATGAACATCGAAGGAAACGAAGTGACATTCACTCGTCCAAACGATTCAAAAGAAATGAAAACAATCCACGGAACAACTCGTGCAAACTTCAACAACATGGTTGTTGGTGTTTCTGAAGGTTTCCAAAAAGCACTTGAACTTATCGGGGTCGGATACCGTGCCCAAGTACAAGGCAACAAATTAACTTTAAACGTTGGTTATTCTCATCCTGTCGAAATGACAGCACCAGAAGGCGTAACATTTGAAGTACCTGCGAACACACAAGTTATCGTTAAAGGCATCAACAAAGAAGTTGTTGGTGAATTAGCTGCTAACATCCGTGGCGTTCGTCCTCCAGAACCTTATAAAGGCAAAGGGATTCGCTATGTTGGTGAATTTGTACGCCGTAAAGAAGGTAAAACTGGTAAATAATAACAGCTGTGTAGAAAACAGAAGTCAACAACAAGCAACTGTCATTTTATGGGATTTTTCCAATAAAATGCTTTTGTCTTGTCTGCCAGCTTCTCTTTTCCGTAATCTGCTGACTGCTTGAAATATTAGTAGTAAACATTAAATCAAAGAGGTGAAAATTGTGATTACAAAACCAGATAAAAACAAAACACGTCAAAAGAGACATCGTCGTGTACGTAACAAAATCTCTGGTACTGCTGAGTGCCCACGCTTGAACATTTTCCGTTCTAACAAAAACATCTACGCGCAAGTCATTGATGACGTAGCGGGTGTGACGCTAGCAAGTGCCTCTGCCTTGGATAAAGAAATTTCAGGTGGAACAAAAACAGAAACAGCTGCAGCTGTTGGTAAACTAGTTGCTGAACGTGCCGCTGAAAAAGGCATCAAAAAAGTAGTCTTCGACCGTGGTGGATACCTTTACCATGGCCGCGTGCAAGCTTTAGCTGAAGCTGCTCGTGAAAATGGACTAGAATTTTAGGAGAAGGAGGAACACCATTCATGGTTTATATTGATCCAAAACATTTGGAATTAGAAGACCGCGTTGTAGCGATCAACCGTGTAACAAAAGTTGTTAAAGGTGGACGTCGTTTACGTTTCGCAGCTTTAGTTGTTGTCGGTGACAAAAACGGACACGTTGGTTTCGGTACTGGTAAAGCACAAGAAGTACCTGAAGCTATCCGTAAAGCAATCGAAGACGCGAAGAAAAACTTAGTTGAAGTGCCTATGGTTGGTTCTACTATCCCGCACGAAGTAATTGGCGTATTCGGTGGCGGCCGTATCCTTATGAAACCTGCAGTAGAAGGTTCTGGGGTAGCTGCTGGTGGACCAGTTCGTGCCGTATTGGAATTAGCTGGTGTAGCAGATATTACATCTAAATCACTAGGTTCAAACACACCTATTAACGTTGTTCGCGCAACTGTTGAAGGTCTAAAACAATTAAAACGTGCCGAAGAAGTGGCAGCACTTCGCGGTAAATCTGTAGAAGAAATTATCGGTTAAGGAGGACAAAAATAATGGCTGAATTAAAAATTACTTTAAAACGCAGTGTTATCGGACGTCCTCAAAACCAACGTGCTACAGTTAAAGCGTTAGGTTTAGGTAAAGTGAATAGTACTGTTACAAAACCTGCCAATGAAGCAATCAAAGGTATGGTTAACACTATCTCACATTTAGTGGACGTAGAAGAAGTTTAAGATTTATAGATTTGTAATAGAAGATTGCTTAAGGAGGTGCCAAACCTATGAAACTTCATGAATTAAAACCTGCTGAGGGCTCACGCCAAGTACGTAACCGTGTTGGACGTGGTACTTCATCTGGTAATGGTAAAACAGCTGGCCGTGGACAAAAAGGGCAAAAAGCCCGTTCAGGCGGTGGTGTTCGTTTAGGATTTGAAGGGGGTCAAACTCCATTATTCCGTCGTTTACCAAAACGTGGGTTTACAAACATTAATCGTAAAGATTACGCTGTTGTAAACTTAGATACTTTAAACCGTTTTGAAGATGGAACAGAAGTAACTCCTGTTGTCCTAAAAGAAGCAGGAATCGTTAAAAACGAAAAAGCGGGAATCAAAGTTCTTGCAGATGGTGAGTTAACGAAAAAATTAACTGTGAAAGCAGCTAAATTCTCGAAATCAGCACAAGAAGCTATCGAAGCTGCTGGTGGTTCAATCGAGGTGATCTAATTGTTCAAGCTATTAAAGAACGCCTTTAAAGTCAAAGACATTAGATCAAAAATCTTATTTACAGTTTTAATCTTGTTTGTATTTCGCCTAGGTGCGCACATTACTGTGCCCGGGGTGAATGCAAAGGGATTGTCTGATTTAAGTAGCTTACCCTTTTTGAATATGTTGAATATGGTGAGTGGTAGTGCCATGCAAAACTTCTCTATCTTCTCGATGGGGGTCTCGCCATACATTACAGCCTCTATTATTATTCAACTATTGCAAATGGATATTGTACCTAGATTTGTAGAATGGTCAAAACAAGGGGAAGTTGGGCGTAAGAAATTAAATCAAGCAACAAGATATCTAACGATTGTCTTGGGTGTGGCTCAGTCAATGGGGATCACTGCTGGTTTTAATAGCTTAAGTCAAACTGGGATTGTCAACAATCCAACCTTAGGTACCTTTGTGATGATTGCAGTTATTTTAACTGCTGGGACGATGTTTGTGACTTGGATGGGTGAACAAATTACAGAAAAAGGAATCGGAAATGGTGTTTCAATGATTATCTTTGCCGGGATTATTTCTCGTTTGCCAGGAGCAGTCAAAGAAATCTATGAAGATTACTTCGTCAATATCGAGTCTTCTCGCATTTGGCAATCTGTTATTTTCATTGCAATCTTAGTTGTTGCTATTTTGGTGATTGTTACAGTCGTAACGTTCTTCCAACAAGCAGAACGTAAGATTCCAATCCAATATACAAAACGTGTTTCTGGTGCACCAACAAGTAGTTATTTACCGTTGAAAGTAAATGCTGCTGGAGTTATTCCAGTTATCTTTGCCAGCTCGTTAATTGCAACACCAAATGCCATTTTACAAGCTTTCTCATCAAAATTCGCTGGTGAAAATTGGTATGACATTATGACAAAAATCTTCAGTTATAACACAGTTCCAGGGGCAATCATCTATACTGTCCTAATCGTTGCGTTTACGTTCTTCTATGCATTTGTTCAAGTAAACCCTGAGAAATTAGCGGAAAACTTACAAAAACAAGGAAGCTACATTCCAAGCGTGCGACCAGGTAAAGGTACAGAAGAATATGTATCTGGCGTGTTAATGAGATTAAGTGTTGTCGGCTCAATTTTCCTAGGACTTGTTGCTTTACTTCCAATCATTGCGCAAATGGTTTGGAACTTACCTCAATCAATCGGTTTAGGTGGAACAAGTTTACTAATCGTTATCGGGGTTGCATTAGAAACAACGAAACAATTAGAAGGATTAATGATGAAACGTCAATATGTCGGCTTTATCAATAAGTAAGAATCGAGTGTTGAGGTTTTACCTCAGCACCATTCTCACATATGGCTAGCTTCATAAGCCGGTCTTTAAAATTAGGAGGAGAATATATGAACCTCATTTTAATGGGATTACCTGGAGCAGGTAAAGGCACCCAAGCAGAAAAAATCATTGATACGTATGGCATTCCACATATTTCTACTGGAGATATGTTCCGTGCAGCAATGAAAAATGAAACTGCCTTGGGCCTAGAAGCGAAATCTTATATCGATAAAGGTGAACTGGTTCCTGACGAAGTAACAAACGGAATTGTTAAAGAACGCCTTGCTGAACCAGACACAGACAAAGGATTCCTATTAGATGGTTTCCCACGTACACTGGATCAAGCAAAAGCATTAGATACAATGCTTAAAGAATTAAACAAAAAAATTGATGCTGTCATTGACATCCATGTAGAAGAAGATGTATTAATCGAGCGTTTAGCTGGACGATTCATCTGTCGCACATGTGGCGCAACGTATCATAAATTATTCAACCCGCCAAAAGTTGAAGGCACTTGTGATCGCTGTGGCGGACATGAATTCTACCAAAGAGAAGATGATAAGCCCGAAACGGTTAAAAATCGTTTGGCAGTCAACATTGAAAGTAGCGCACCAATCTTAGCTTTCTATAAAGAACAAGGCTTGATGCATACAATCGATGGCAATCGCGAAATCGATACTGTTTTTTCTGATGTGAAAAAAATCATTGACGAAAACTAATTTCCAATTGCCCGCAGTTTAACCCTGTTGTTGTATTCAGTTTCTCTTGCCAAAACATAACTAAATATGGTAGAATATATCAGTCCGACTTCTACAGTTTTGTGACATCAAAATGAATAACGAAGTTAGTTGAGAATTTCTAGGTGGGAGCTGGAGTTTCCGCCGTTTTATCGTGTGAAAACGCGAAACAAGTACAAGGAGGTACTGTGCGTGGCAAAAGAAGATATGATTGAAGTCGAAGGTACAGTCGTCGAAACTTTGCCGAATGCAATGTTTAAAGTCGAACTAGAAAATGGACACCAAGTTCTTGCTACTGTTTCAGGTAAAATCCGTATGCACTACATCCGTATCTTACCTGGTGACAAAGTAACAGTTGAATTATCACCGTATGATTTAACGCGTGGCCGTATTACTTATCGCTTTAAATAATTGTACTCCGTAAAACCACAGGAGGTATTATCATGAAAGTAAGACCATCAGTAAAACCAATGTGTGAACATTGTAAAGTAATTCGCCGTAAAGGACGTGTTATGGTTATTTGCCCAGCAAATCCAAAACATAAACAACGTCAAGGATAATTAGGAGGTGTAACGAATAATGGCTCGTATTGCAGGAGTAGACATCCCTCGTGACAAACGTGTAGTAGTTTCTCTTACTTACATTTATGGTATTGGTAACACTACAGCTAAAAAAGTTTTAGCAAACGTTGGCGTATCTGAAGATGTTCGTGTACGTGATTTAACAAACGAACAAACAGATGCGATTCGTGCGGAAATTGATAAGTTAAAAGTTGAAGGGGATCTTCGTCGTGAAGTGAACTTAAACATCAAACGCTTGATGGAAATCGGTTCATACCGTGGAATCCGTCACCGTCGTGGATTACCAACTCGTGGACAAAACACGAAAAATAATGCACGTACTCGTAAAGGCCCTACTAAAACAGTAGCAGGCAAGAAAAAATAATTCCTAAGTGAAGGAGGTTAGAACTTCATGGCAGCAAAAAAAGTTAGTCGTAAACGCCGTGTCAAAAAGAATATAGAATCAGGTGTAGCACATATCCATTCTACATTCAACAATACAATCGTAATGATTACTGATACACATGGTAATGCATTAGCATGGTCATCAGCAGGATCATTAGGCTTTAAAGGAAGCAAAAAATCAACTCCTTTTGCCGCTCAAATGGCTGCAGAAGCCGCAACTAAAGTGGCAATGGAACATGGACTTAAAACTGTAGACGTAACAGTTAAAGGACCTGGTTCTGGACGTGAAGCAGCAATTCGTTCATTACAAGCAACAGGTTTAGAAGTGACTGCAATTCGTGACGTGACTCCAGTTCCTCATAATGGATGCCGCCCTCCAAAACGCCGTCGTGTTTAATGAGCGCCACTCATTCTGAGTTTGAATTAGGAACGTCATTGAACAAGACACTTTTCGTTTTGAAAGGGGTATAGATAAGAATGATTGAATTTGAAAAACCAAGAATCGAAAAAATTGATGAAAATAGAGATTATGGTAAGTTCGTCGTTGAACCATTAGAACGCGGTTACGGAACTACTTTAGGTAACTCTCTACGTCGTATTTTATTGTCTTCTTTACCAGGAGCTGCAATTACGAATATTCAAATCGATGGTGTTTTACACGAATTCTCAACCATTCCAGGTGTACGAGAAGACGTAACACAAATTATTTTGAATATTAAAGGCTTAGCATTGAAATTATATGCTGAAGAAGAGAAAACCCTTGAGATCGATATTACAGGACCCGCTACCGTGACTGCCGGCGATATTATCGTGGACAGTGATGTTGAGATCCTAAATAAAGATTTAGTTATCTGTAGTGTTGCTGAAGGAGCTACTTTCCATGCTCGCTTAACAGTGAAACCTGGTCGTGGCTATGTTCAAGCAGACGAAAACAAAAAAGAAGATATGCCAATCGGTGTACTTCCAGTTGATTCCATCTACACACCCGTTCGTCGTGTTAACTACCAAGTAGAAAATACACGTGTTGGTCGTCGTGATGATTTCGACAAATTAACAATGGAAATATGGACAGATGGTTCAATCATTCCTCAAGAAGCACTAAGTTTAGCTGCGAAAATCATGACTGAGCATTTAGATATCTTTGTAAACCTTACTGACGAAGCGAAAAACGCTGAAATCATGGTGGAAAAAGAAGAAACTCAAAAAGAGAAAATGCTAGAAATGACGATTGAAGAACTTGATTTATCAGTTCGTTCATATAACTGTTTAAAACGTGCAGGCATTAATACTGTACAAGAACTTACAAACAAATCTGAACCAGAAATGATCAAAGTACGTAATTTAGGTCGTAAATCTCTTGAAGAAGTAAAACTTAAATTGCATGATCTAGGATTAGGATTACGTAAGGACGATTAAGACTTTTACGAAGTTTCCAGTCCTGCTTAACAGCAGTGGCTCGTGAGAACAGAAACGAAGGAGGGAACCCAACGTGAGTTACCGTAAATTAGGACGCACATCAAGCCAACGTAAAGCTATGCTACGTGATATTACAACTGATTTAATCATCAACGAACGCATCGTAACTACTGAAGCTCGTGCGAAAGAAGTACGTTCAACTGTAGAAAAAATGATTACTTTAGGTAAACGTGGAGATCTTCATGCACGTCGTCAAGCAGCTACTTTCGTTCGTAATGAAGTTGCTAGTGTTCGTGAAGAAGATGAGTCTATCGTTGTTGAATCAGCTTTACAAAAGCTATTTAACGATTTAGGACCTCGTTTCGCGGAACGCCAAGGTGGTTACACTCGTATCTTGAAGACAGAACCAAGACGCGGCGATGCAGCACCAATGGTAGTTATCGAATTTGTTAAATAATTAATAAACCGATCACTTTATAGATGTTTCTTTTAGAGTGTTATGATGTTGGAGGCGACTCCGAGTCTAGCTCTGCTTTCCCTGCTAAAGATGGCTTTAGCAGGGGAGCACTCATCATATAAAGGTGATTTTTTTTTGCTTTGGGAAAACGCTGTTTTCTCAAAGCTTTTTTGTTTCTTAAAAGCATTGCAGAAGCTTTTCCGGTTTGTTATACTGGTTATTAATTGGAATTTTCAGATAATTAAACATCTGAGTTAGTAGAAGGGGGAATTATATGTCGCAAATGTTTGCTTTTTCGTTGCTGATGGTTATTTTATACATTGGTGATGTAGTTTCTATCAAAACAAAAGCTTGGATTCCATCTGTTTTTGTTTGTGGTGTTTTATTTATTCTTGGTTATTGGACTATTTTTCCACAAAATATTGTGGAAGTGGCAGGGATTCCTACAGTGGTTGCCACTTTATTAATGTATCTGTTGATTACTAATATGGGCACTCTGCTCTCTGTTAAAGAATTGGTTAATCAATGGAAAACGATTGTGATTGCTTTGTCAGGTATTCTGGGCATTATTGCCTTGTTATTAGCTGTAGGGACTTTTGTTTTTGACTTAAAAACAGTTTTAGTTGCAATCCCGCCGTTAGTAGGAGGTTTAGTTTCTTCATTAGTAATGTCAGAAGCGGCTCAATCAGCTGGTTTAGCCTCACTTTCGGTTTTGGCAATTTTAATTTATGTCATTCAAGGGTTTGCTGGTTATCCCTTAACTTCAATTGTTCTAAAAAAAGAAGGAAAGCGGAAGCTTCAAGAATATCGAGCAGGGACATGGCAGCCAGTTCATGAACAAGAGGGGCAAGAAACAGGAGCAGAACCAGATGTGCCTAAACTATTTGAAAAAGTACCCAAACGATATCATACAGATTATTCACGAATTTTACGTTTAGCCTTAGTTGCCACACTTGCTTATTATGTTTCTGTGTGGACGGCACCGTTTGTGACGATTAGTCCTTTTGTGCTGTGTTTATGTTTTGGCGTGGTTGCAACGTCTTTAGGCTTTTTAGAAAAGCAACCATTGCAGAAAGCAAATAGCTTTGGTTTTGCGATTTTAGGGTTAATGCTTTTTGTCTTTGATGGCTTAAAACAAGCCACACCTGAAATGTTGATGGATTTATTTTTACCAATGATTGGGATTATTGTGATTGGTGTTATCGGGATGTACATCTTTTCAGCAATTGTTGGTCGTGTATTAGGTGTGAGTAAAGAGATGGCATTCGCTGTTTCGTTGACAGCTTTATATGGCTTTCCAGCCGATTATATTATTACGAATGAAGTGATTCAATCATTGACAGAAGATGAACAAGAACAGGCGGCTTTAACGAGCCATTTAATGCCACCGATGTTAGTGGCAGGTTTCGTAACAGTCACCATTGTTTCGGTTATTTTAGCGGGTATTTTTTCAAGTATTTTATTAAGTTTGTAGAAACGGGGCGTAAGTATGAAAAAAATCAAAGCACTAGTCAAGCAGCATGCACAAGAAATGATTGCTTTTCGACGGGATTTACACCAACATCCAGAATTACAATTTGAAGAATTTCGAACGACAGAAAAAGTCGCGGCAGTTCTTGATCAATTAGGAATTACTTATCGCAAAACAGAACCGACGGGTTTAATTGCTGAAATTGTGGGCGGCAAACCAGGCCGAGTGGTTGCGCTGCGGGCGGATATGGATGCCTTACCTGTACAGGAATTAAATGAAGATTTAGCTTATAAATCTTTAGAAGCTGGCAAGATGCATGCATGTGGGCATGATTCCCATACCGCGATGTTGGTAACAGCAGCTAAAGTATTAAAAGAAATCCAAGAAGAACTTCAGGGAACAGTAAGGTTAATTTTTCAACCATCTGAAGAAAATGCGCAAGGTGCTAAAGCAATGGTTGCGCAAGGCGCAATGACCGGTGTTGATGAAGTATTTGGCTTACATATCTGGTCACAAATGCCTGTAGGAACCGCTTCGTGTCGAGTGGGCTCAAGTTTCGCATCCGCAGATATTTTTTCTGTTGATTTTAAAGGCCGTGGTGGCCATGGTGCCATGCCAAACGCTTGTATTGATGCGGCAGTCATAGCTTCTTCTTTCGTGATGAATCTGCAAACGATTGTTTCTCGGGAGACAGATCCTTTAGATCCAGTAGTTGTCACGATTGGACGGATGGATGTGGGGACCCGTTTTAATGTGATTGCTGAGAATGCACGTTTAGAAGGAACGGTTCGTTGCTTTAGTGTAGCAACGCGTAATCGAGTAGAACAGGCGCTGCAACGCTATGCGGAACAAACAGCCGCTATTTACGGTGGGACGGCTTCGTTAGATTATCAATATGGAACGTTGCCGGTGATTAATGATGAGCAGGATGCCTTGTTTGCCCAAACACTAATTAAGGAAAATTTTGGTGAAGCGGCCTTAAGACAAGAAGAGCCGACAACCGGTGGTGAAGACTTCAGTTATTATACTGAACATGCTTCTGGTTGTTTTGCCTTAGTGGGAAGTGGTAATCCAGAGAAAGATACGGAATGGGCACATCACCATGGTCGTTTTAATATTGATGAAGATGCGATGGCAATGGGTGCTGAGTTATATGCCCAATATGCGTTTGAATATTTGAAGACACATTTTTAAAAGAAAATCAGTAACTTCTTGTTTTATGAGAACAAGAAGTTATTTTTATGAAAAATAGACCTGTCAAGACAGATAAGAGCTCCCATAATGACCGTTCTTTTGGTATAATAAAAAATAGTGTGAAGAATCAGAACAGATGATTGAAAAAACGCTACTTTTTTGGTAGTGTTAGAAAGAATAAATAGATTGAGGGAGTACGCGATGCAACCAATCATTGAACTAAATAATATCCAATTTAATTATCAACCAGAAGATGCTTCTCCCGCTTTAAAAGATGTGTCTTTTTCCATTCAACAAGGCGAATGGGTCGCTATTATTGGCCATAATGGTTCTGGTAAATCAACGTTAGCCAAAACGATCAATGGGCTGTTACTGCCAGCTGCTGGGACTATCAAAGTTGGCGGCAAAGAATTAAATGAAGCAAACGTCTGGGATATCCGGCGTATGGTAGGAATGGTTTTTCAAAATCCAGATAACCAATTTGTCGGTTCAACAGTCGAAGACGATGTGGCTTTTGGTTTAGAAAATCAAGGTATTCCGCGTGATGAAATGGTCGAACGTGTTCACGATGCATTAGAACGGGTTCGTATGTTAGATTTTGCCAAGCGAGAACCTGCTCGGCTATCTGGCGGCCAAAAACAACGAGTAGCTATCGCTGGTGTGGTTGCTTTGCGACCAGATATTATTATTTTAGACGAAGCGACAAGTATGTTAGATCCAGAAGGTCGTGCAGAAGTAATTGCTACCATTCAAAAGATTAAAGAAGAAAGCAATTTAACAGTTATTTCTATTACCCACGATATTGATGAAGCGGCTAATGCGAATCGTATTTTAGTGATGCGCCAAGGACAATTGACAAACGAAGGAACACCAGAAAAGATTTTTTCTGCAGGAGAAGCGCTTGTTGAAATGGGCTTGGATTTACCGTTTCCTGAAAAATTAAAAGTAGCTTTGAAAGAGCGTGGCGTTGTTGTGCCAACGAATTATTTAACAGAAGAAGGGATGGTGGATTGGTTATGGACATCCGTTTTAAACAAGTAGATTTTACTTACCAACCCAATACTCCTTTTGAGCAACGGGCATTATTCGATATTAATTTAACGATTCAAGACGGCTCTTATACAGCAATTGTCGGTCATACTGGCAGTGGCAAATCAACGTTATTACAACATTTGAATGCTTTGGTGAAACCAACTAAAGGCCAAGTGACAATTGGAGAGCGTGTAATTACGCCAGAAACTGATAATAAGAATTTAAAACCAATTCGTAAAAAAGTTGGGATCGTTTTTCAATTTCCAGAAGCACAATTGTTTGAAGAAACAGTGGAGCGAGACATCGCTTTCGGACCGAAAAATTTTGGTGTTTCAGACGAAGAAGCGAAAAAATTAGCTAAGAAAATGCTTGATTTAGTCGGCTTAGATGAAAAATACTTACAACATTCTCCGTTTGAGTTATCAGGTGGTCAAATGCGCCGTGTTGCAATTGCTGGTGTGCTAGCGATGGAACCAGAAGTCTTAGTATTAGATGAACCGACTGCTGGTTTGGATCCTAAGGGTCGTAAAGAAATGATGGAGATGTTTAGCCGTCTGCATAAGGAACATAATATGACCATCGTTTTAGTGACACATTTGATGGATGACGTGGCTAATTACGCAGATCATGTGATTGTTTTAGAAAAAGGACGAATCGTCCGAGCGGGAGCACCACAAGAAGTGTTTCAAGAGACACAATGGTTGAAAGAAAAACAATTAGGCGTGCCAACTGCAGCCGAATTTGCTGAAAAATTAGTGGCAAAAGGCTTTTCTTTTGAGCAATTACCATTAACGGCCGATCAATTAGCCGATCAGCTTCTGAAAAAAATGCAGGAAGCAGGTGAGGCAAAATGATGAATAAATTGATTTTTGGGCGCTATATTCCAGGTGATTCTTTTATCCATCGTTTAGATCCGCGTGCAAAATTATTAGCTAGTTTTTATTTTATTGGAATTATCTTTTTAGCAAATAATTGGCAGAGTTATGTTTTAATAGCAGCCTTTACTGCTTTTGCTATTTCATTATCAAAAATCAGCGCCCGCTTCTTTATCCGCGGTGTTCGGCCATTATTATGGCTAATTCTGTTTACTGTGGCTCTTCAAACCTTGTTTACACAAGGGGGAGAGGTGTACTTTCAGTGGGGAATTATTTCCATTACCCAGTTTGGTGTGACGAATGGGCTATTTATTTTCTGTCGTTTTGTTTTAATTATTTTCATGTCAACGTTATTAACTTTAACGACGGCACCATTAGAGTTATCAGATGCGATTGAATATTTGCTACGTCCACTTCGTGTGGTGAAATTTCCAGTTCATGAAGTTTCATTGATGTTATCAATTGCCTTACGTTTTGTCCCAACATTAATGGATGAAACGGAAAAGATTATGAATGCCCAACGTGCCCGTGGTGTTGATTTTGGTGAAGGAAACTTACTTCAAAAAATGAAAGCTATTGTTCCACTTTTGATTCCGCTTTTCGTAAGTAGTTTTAATCGTGCGGAAGACTTAGCGACTGCCATGGAAGCAAGAGGTTATCAAGGTGGTGAAGGACGGACAAAATACCGCATTCTTCATTGGCACCTACGAGATACAATAGTAATGTTTGGCTTTGTCTTGTTAACCATTGGCTTATTTGTATTAAGAACTTAGAAAAGGTGAAGAAAAATTATGCCCCGCTATAAAGCAATCATTGCCTATGATGGCACTCATTTTCATGGCTTTCAAAAGCAGCCTAATGAGCGTACCGTTCAAGAAGAAATAGAAAAAACGTTAGCACGCATGAATAATGGACGCTCCGTGACGGTTTTTGGTTCAGGACGAACAGATGCAGGTGTTCATGCAATGGGCCAAGTGATTCACTTTGATTATCCGCAGGAACGTCCGTTGGAAAAAATGCGCTTTGCGTTAGATACACAAACACCCGAAGACATTGCTGTGCGCAGCGTGGAACGTGTTTCAGAAGACTTTCATGCACGTTATCACGTGATCGAAAAAACCTATCAATTTAAAGTGGATATTGGCAAACCGCGAAGTCCATTTCGACGTTTTTATGCTAGTTATTTTCCGTATCCCATTGATCTCGAAAAAATCCAACAAGCTTTGCCTGATTTATTAGGCACCCATGATTTTACCTCTTTCTGTGCCTCAGGAAGTTCGGTAGAAGATAAAGTCCGAACTATTCATGAAGCCAGTGTTCATGTCAATGAAACGGGGGATGAATTAACATTCACTTTTCGGGGCGATGGTTTCTTGTACAAAATGATTCGGATTTTAGTTGGTACGCTATTGAAAATCGGCAATGGGCGGCTGGAACCAACCGCGATTCCAGCAATTATCGCAGCCAAAGATCGAAATTTAGCAGGTCCGACTGCTCATCCAGAAGGATTGTATTTAGCAGAAGTGAAATATGAAAACTAAAAAGACGTAGACCTTACAAGAAAAGGTCTGCGTCTTTTTAGTTGCAAAATTTAGATGTATTTAACAGCTGTTCCGTAAGCCACGACAGATTGCATGTCTGTACCAATTGTGCCAGAATCAAAACGCATCATCACAACGGCATCTGCACCTAATTTAGAGGCTTCTGCTTTTAAACGTTCGATTGCTTGGTCGCGTGCTTCTCGTTGCATATCAGTGTAACCTTTGATTTCACCGCCAACTACGCTTTTTAGTCCAGCACCTAAATCTTTAAACATATTTTTAGAACGTGTGGTTAACCCGAAAACTTCTCCAATAATTTCATATTCTTGACCGCTAATTCTCTCGGTTGTTGTAACTAACATGGGCAATTTCCTCCAGTACTTGTTGGTAACTTCAATTTACCATAGTCAAGAGTTTGGTACAACGAATATACATAAAAACGACACTAGAAAAAATGCGCTTCCGCATTTTTTCTAGTGTCGTTTTGGTAAGAATTAATCAAGAATAGGATCTTTTTTAGAAATCATGACCCAAACCCAACTAATTAGAAAAGCAACCGTTGCTGGAACGACCCAGCCCATGCCAATAGTGAACAATGGTAAGTATTGGCCGGCTTTTTCTAAAAGCGTTGTTACAAACGCCGTATCTTTGATAAAGGCAGGCGCGCTATTTAATGCATCTAAAACAGCAGCAATCAATGTGATATAGGTCGTTGCTTGATAGACTTCCCGTCGATGTTTGAAAATAGGACTGATGATTACCAAAAGCATTAAAGTAATCGCTAATGGATAAAGGAACATCAAGACTGGAACGGCAAATTGAATGATGTTGGTTAAGCCGACATTTGCAAAAATAGCTGGTAAAATAACAACAATTGCCAAGAATTTTTGATAGGAAACTTTCGGAAACATTTCTTCAAAAGTCTCAGAAAAGGCTGTGCTTAAGCCGATACCGGTTTTTAAACAAGCAAGAACTACGATAAAAGCCAGTAAAATACTCCCTGGTAGGCCTAAATAGTAATTGGCAATTTGGGCTAAGGCAATCCCGCCGTTTTCACTGATTGGAAAAGCCCCGATACTCATTGTTCCCATATAAGCAAGTAAGGTATAGATAATCCCCATCAATACAACACTGAAAGCACCTGACTTAATCATTCCTTTAGCGATATCTCCTGGTTTTTCGACGCCCATATTTCGTAAAGTGGAAACGACAACAATCCCAAAAGCTAATGAAGCTAAAGCATCCAACGTATTATAACCTTCTGTAAATCCTTTAAAAAAAGGACTTGAAATATAATTTTCACCAACAGCGGCACTGGCCACATGACCTAATGGTTTTACAAAGGCTAAAACAATCAAAATTCCTAGCAATGCTAAAAATAACGGATTTAAAAATTTACCCACATAATCTAAGATTTTACTTGGCTTTCTAGAGAAGAGCCAAACAGCTAAGAAAAATAATGCGGAAAAACCAGCAAGAACCAGCCATTGCAAGTCTTTCGGAACAAATGGTGCAAGACCAATCTCAAAAGAAGTAGTTGCTAACCTTGGTAAAGCAAAGAAAGGACCAATCGTTAAATATAATAGTAAGGTAAAAATAAGAGCATAACGACGATTAATCCGAGAAGCTAAGTCAAAAACACCTGAACTTTTAGAAACACCCATAGCAATGACACCAAGAAAAGGTAAGCCAATTCCAGTGGCTAAGAAGCCCAAGTTTGCTAAAAAGACGGAAGCCCCCGCTTCTTGTCCCATATGTACAGGGAAAATTAAATTTCCAGCACCGAAAAACAAACCGAATAACATTGAACCAACGTATAGATAATCACGCCAAACTAACTTTTTTTGCATAGATTCACACTCCTTAATATTGTCTTATTATTTAAAATAACAGAAGAAGAAACAGAGAGCAACCAGTTTTTATAGAAAACATTGGTTTTCTTATTTTTCTATGAAATAAGCATACTGATAATCATCACAATAGTGTCCATTTATATAAAATTCTTCTTTAAAATGTGCTTCCTGCACAAAACCATGTTTTTCATAGAATCGAACGGCTTCTTGATTGGTAGCCATTACTCGCAAACTCAGCTTATGAATCCCGCTTATCTGAGCCATATCTTTGACATACGACAGCAAAGAACCGCCAATCCCTTGTCCTTGGAAATCTGGCGAAACGCCAATACTTAGTAGCCATTGCTTTTGATGAGCTGCTAACGAAGTGGGCGGATGGACTTCAATAAATCCAGCGAGTTGTTGTCCGCTGATGGCAACAAAAATCGTTTCATCTTTCATTTTTTCCTGATATGCCGTAAGCGAGAGTGGTTGTATCTCGGCAGGGGTATTCTTTTTTGTCCAAATGATTTGGTCCAAGGCATGTAATGCGGGCCAATCTGCTTCGGCAACTAAGCGAATAGTGAGTGAGGTAGACAAGATAATAGGGCTCCTTTTTCTGAAATTTTAAAATATAAAAAGACTATAGCATTTATTGTCTGAAAATTCAAATACTTTTAAAACGAAAAGAAAAATGGCTGCACCTTTTCGATAAAATCAAAATATGCTACCATAGCTACCAGAGGATAGATGGTAAAAAAGAATCTATCTAAATGGAGGGTATGTTTGTGAAAAAAATGGCAGTATATTGTGGCGCCAGTCTGGGGAATGAGCCAATCTATCAGCAAGCTGCAGTAGCGTTAGCCGCTTGGATGAAAGAAAATCACTATGATCTAGTTTATGGCGGTGGCAATGTTGGTCTAATGGGTACGGTGGCTGACACGCTTTTAGCAGAAGGTGGAGAGGTAATTGGTGTCATGCCCACTTTTTTAATGGAGCGGGAGATTGCACATAATGGCATTACAAAGATGCATACAGTCAGTGATATGCATGCGCGTAAGAAAAAAATGATTGAATTGGCAGATGTGTATTTAGCTTTACCCGGTGGTCCCGGCACACTCGAAGAAATTAGCGAGGTGATCTCTTGGGGCCGAGTCGGTGAACATATGAACCCTTGTATTTTATACAACGTGAATGGTTACTATGATTTATTAGCTGCTTTTTTTGATAAAATGGTAGAAACTAATTTCTTAACAGCGGCGGATCGAGCTAAAATTTTCATTTCAGATTCCTTAGAAGAAATTGGTGCATTTATTGATTCCTATGAACCGCCAATGATTCGTCAATACAAAAAATAACAAAAGAGGCAGTCACTCTAACCAGAATGACTGCCTCTTTTTTACTAGTTTTTCGTTAAAATCCGATGTAAGAACTCTTTTGTCCGAGCTTCTTTTGGATGGACAAAAATATCTTCAGCGGTCCCTTCTTCGGCAATGACACCTTTATCCATGAAAATAACACGATCGGATACGTCCCGCGCAAATTCCATTTCATGTGTTACAATCACCATTGTTAGCCCAGTATGGGCAAGATTTTTCATCGTTTTTAGCACTTCGCCAACCATTTCAGGATCCAATGCAGAAGTTGGTTCATCGAAAAGTAAAACATCTGGATCCATTGATAATGCTCGAGCAATGGCTACCCGTTGCTTTTGTCCACCAGATAATTGAGCAGGTTTGGCATCAATAAAACGAGCCATGCCAACTTTTTCTAAATTTTCTAAGGCAATTTTTTTGGCTTCTTCTTTGTTTCTTTTTAGGACAGTCATCTGACCAGAAGTACAGTTTTCTAAGACATTCATGTTATTAAATAAATTGAATGATTGGAAAACCATGCCTAAATGGGTCCGATATTTGGGCAAACTATAACCACGTTCTAAAACATTTTTACCATTATAGATGATTTTGCCATCTGTTGGTTTTTCTAACAAATTAATACAACGTAATAACGTTGATTTACCAGAACCAGAAGAACCGATAATGGTGACAACTTCTCCTTTATTGACGTTCATATTGATATCTTTTAATACTTCGTTTTCGCCAAAGCTTTTTCGTAAATGTTCAATTTCAATAATTGCACTCATCTGTTTGCCTCCTAGCTTTCTTTTCCTTCTTCAGTTAATTCTTCTACTTTAACGTAAGCAGAAGGGCCATCCATTTTACGTTCCACAACACGTAAGATTCGTGTAATCACAAAAGTCATTACCAAGTACATGATGCCGACAATTGTAAAGGTTTGGAAGAACTGGAAGTTTGCGCCAGAAGCAGCATTCCCTTGGAAGAATAAATCTGCGACACCGATAACACTTAACACGGCTGTATCTTTGATATTAATGACAAATTCATTCCCTGTTGCAGGTAAAATATTACGTAATACTTGGGGAATAACGACTTTACGCATTGTTTGTCCATGGGTCATCCCAATCGCTTGTGCTGCCTCGAATTGTCCTTTATCTACTGCGAAAATACCTCCGCGAACAATTTCAGACATATAGGCACCAGTATTCACAGAAACGATAAATAGTGCGGCCACTGTTCGGTCTAAAGAGATGCCAAAAGCTAGAGCTAAACCATAGAAAATAACCATTGCTTGAACCATCATTGGTGTACCACGGAAAACTTCAATATAAATAGAAAGAATTAAATTTCCTAATTTTTGGAAGAAACGAGCGACTGGGTTTTCAGAATCTGGAATTGTACGGAAGACACCAATTAGTAAACCAAGGGTTGTTCCGACGACCGTCCCAATTAACGCGATAAATAGCGTTAAACCAGCACCACGTAAAAACATGTCGCCATATTGATTCCAAATATTTTTGAAATCGTTAATAAGTCCTGTTTTTTGTTCATCACTATCTGTTGCTGCAGGTTGATCCTTGATTGCTTGGTCCATAATTTTTGTCCGTTCATCTTGAGAAATACCTGCTAAAATTTTGTTTACTTTTTCAATGTCTGGATCGCCTTTACGCATGCCGACTGCTACTTGCGAGTCTTCAGCGCTAGCATCAAAGCCATTTTCTTTTGGAAATTCTAACATTTTTAATTCTTTATTGACACTAGTTGCTGTTATGCCTTCGGGGCGTTCACTAACATACCCATCAATCATGCCAGAAGCAAGTGCTGTTCGCATAGCTGAAAAGTTATCCATTGCTTGCTGTTTATTGACATTTGGAATTTGATCAATTAATCCGTAGTGGAATGTATTTAGTTGAGCTGTAATTTTAGCATCAGCTAAATCTTTCAAGCTTTTTGCATTAGCGTATTTGCCATCTTTTTTTACAATTACGACAAATTGTGATTCATAATAAGGGTTTGTAAAAGCAATTTCTTTTTTTCGTTCAGCGGTTGGGCTCATTCCGGCGATAATGGCATCAATTTTTCCAGATTGTAAGGCGGGCGCCAAGCCATCCCATTTGGTTTGGACGATTACTAATTTACGACCTAAACCATCGGCAATTTTTTTAGAAATTTGAACATCATAGCCGCCTGCATAAGAGTTGCCTTGAATAGGCACTGCGCCATGTGCGTCATTTTTCTGTGACCAGTTAAAAGGGGCGTAGCCAGCTTCCATGCCGACACGAAATTCACCATTTTCCTCCGCCGAAGCGTTGGTTGTCATGCCAAGTAACGAAAATAGCGTGACAAGTAGTAGACTGAATGAAAAAACTTTTTTGTTCATCTTTTTCTCTCCTTTAAATTTCTTGTCTGATTGATCGTTTTGTCTTTTTTCAATCAACAAGCTTTGATAATCAGCTGAGCAAAAGCGATTCTGTCTTTTTAAAGGAGAATACTTCTGTCACAACCTATTTTTGAATACAAAAAAACAACCAAACAGATGTAAGGTTGCTAGGTAATGTCGAAAAAAATTCCTCAACGAAACATAGCACAACTTAGCATCACTACTAAGACAGTCCGCAAGCTCTTAACTTACGTCCCAACACACAACAGAAGAGGCTCCGTTATGCATTTCGGCGATTGATCCTAAACTTGCTTCCCAGTGTCCTCTCACTCCACAAGCGTAATAAAAACCGCGACCTCTACCTCTTTTTTGAGGCACTATTCAGTTATTAAATTCAGTTATTAATTTTAGGATAAATCCAGAAGAAAGTCAATATGTTCCAGCAAAGGAATTTATCAAGAGGACACAAACACCATGAAATTAGCGTAACATTTTCCCTACGAAATAGAAACTAATACGAAAAAAGCAACCATTCCTAAAGGAACAGTTGCTTTTTACTTAAGCTTTGACAGCTTTTGGTTCACGACCTAAAATAGCTTGAAGAACAGTCAATACACCTAAAGAAGCTAAAATTGTATAAATTAGACTTGAGTAAGTTAAGATACCGAAATCCCAAGTTTTGTAAACTAATAAAACAATTGCTAAGGCGATAATAGCGATAACGTTGAAGAACGCAAAAGCCCAAAGATTTCCGTTTTCTTTACGAGAAAGATAAAAAACAGAGAACCAAATGCTTAAAACGCCCCAAGCGATGCAGGCAATAATTGCAGCCCAATAAATAATAAATGCGACCATTGTTGTTTCACCTCACTTTTACTCATGCATATTTTACCACGAGTTGAGAAATTTGTCACAAACTCTTTCAAGATAAATCAATATATAGGTAAGAAGTTTTCAAAAAGTGGAAAAACTTTTGGTGCTAATGTTAAAATACGTTATAATATAGAAGATTAGGAGCTGAATCGATATGCAAGATATCACGCAAGCTGAGGCAATTCATTGGTTGGCAACCCAACAAAAAATCACATTTTTAACAGGTGCGGGTATCTCGACAGCCTCAGGTGTGCCAGATTATCGTTCCTTAAAAGGTGTCTATCAAGGAATCCAGCAACCGGAATACTTATTGAGCCGGACTTGCTTAAAAACAGAGCCAGAAAAGTTTTATCAATTCGTTAAAACGCTCTATCATCCAGACGCACAACCTAATATCATTCACCAGAAAATGGCACAATTAGAGCAAATGAAACGGGGAAAAATTGTTTCACAAAATATTGATGGGCTTCATCGAAAAGCAGGTAGCCAAGAAGTGGTGGACTTTCATGGTAATTTATATGAATGTTATTGCCAAACTTGTGGTACAACGGTTCCTTGGCAAGACTATTTGCTTAGTGATCGGCACGCTGATTGTCATGGACAAATCCGTCCAGCTATTACTTTGTATGAAGAAGGCTTATCCGAAGAGGCAATCGAAAAAGCCATTCAGGCCGTTGCTTCTGCCGACTTAATCGTGATTGTCGGCACGAGTTTTCAAGTGCATCCATTTTGCGATTTGATTCATTATAAACAACCAACGGCAGCTATTTTAGCCATTAATCAAACGCCGCTATTTTTACAACAACCTTATTATTTTTTAGAAGCGAAAGCCGAAACGATATTTGCAGAATTAACGATAAAGGAGTAACGGAATGGAAGAATTTAAATCAGAAAAAGAAAAAATGATCGCAGGTGCACTATATTTTGCCTCAGATCCTGAATTAGTGGCTGATCGCAAAAAAGCCCGTGAACAAATGGCGTTAATTAACCAACAACCAGACACATATATTCGTCGTCAATTAATAGAAGAAACGTTTGGAAAAGTGGGTGTCGGGACGTACATCGAACCGATGATTCAATTTGATTATGGCTACAACATTTCTGTGGGAAAAAATTTCTATGCCAATTTTAATAACGTTTTTTTAGATGTTTGTCCAATCGAAATTGGCGATAACTGTATGTTTGGACCCAATGTGCAACTTTATACAGCCGAGCATCCATTACAAGCGGCCAAGCGTAATAGCGGAATGGAATCAGGGAAACGAATTATCATTGGCAACAATGTTTGGATTGGCGGTGGAGCGATTGTCCTTCCTGGCGTAACATTAGGCGATAATGTAGTGGTGGCAGCAGGTGCTGTTGTGACTAAATCGTTCCCAGAAAACTGTGTGATCGCAGGTAATCCAGCACGGATAATTAAAGAATTGACTGAAGATGACGCCCCAACAACTTCTTTAGAACAACAACGAGCAAAGATTAACCAAATCGATAAGGAACTGGTCCGTTTATTAGAACAGCGGATGGACGTCGTCGCAGAGATTGCTGCAGTGAAAAAGAAAGCAGGTCATGCGGTTTTTGATTCTGAAAGAGAACAACAAGTATTAGAAACTATTCTGAATCATGTTGAAAATGCCGATTATGAAGAGACATTATCTGAGACTTTCCAGGGAATTATGGACGCCTCTAAACGTTTCCAAGAAAAACATTTAGGAGAGTGAGGCGAAGGTCGTGGATGGAGAAATCAGAAGAAGAGAGATTGTTAAAAGATTAAGAGAGACCGAAAAGCCAATTAGTGCCACTCGTTTTGCAAAAGCTTTTGATGTCAGCAGACAAATTATTGTAGGAGATGTCGCTCTATTACGGGCGACAGGGGTCGAAATTGTCGCAACAGCTCGAGGGTATATGTTGGAACAACCTTTAGAAGGAATTGAACGGAAAATTGCTTGTCAACATACACCTGAACAAACGAGAGAAGAATTGTCAGTCATTGTTGCCAAAGGTGGAGAAGTGGTAGATGTGAGTATTGCACATCCGCTTTATGGGGAATTAATCGGCAGTTTGCGCATTCAATCAGAGAAAGATATTGATAAATTTATGGACAAGTATCAAAAAGAGCATGCTACATTACTATCAGTTTTAACAGGAGGCGTCCATCTGCATACTATTCGCTGTGCAGACGAAGAAACTTTCCAAGAAATCAAAGAGGCGCTTCGAAAAAAAAGTATTTTGTTTGAAGGATAACGAGAAAAAGAGAGGACGTTGATGTTTGTTCAAGCCCTTTCTTTTTTTTCTTAGAAAATTACCAAAAAAAGATAGAAGAATTTGTGAATTTTCTTCTATTTTTTTAACTTTTTGCTAGAAATTTTTTATGAAACAGTATACTATTAAAAAAGGAGCCATTTAAACAATAACTATGTCAATTATTATGTTGGTACATAAAAATAAATGGAGAAAAATAAAAAAGGAGAATGAGTATGAAAAAACAATTTGCCCTGTTCTCTACCTTATTACTTTTAGGTTCATCAATGCCAGTAGGTGCATTTGCAGAAGGTAATAACTTGGTAGCTGAAAATAGTTCTGTTGCAGAAACAACCGCAGAAGCAACAACTGCTGAAGCCACTGAAACGACAGCGACTAGTGAAACAACAGAAGCGACAGAAGAATCAACAACTGAAACAGAAAGTTCAACCGAATCAAGTGAATCTGCAACCACGGAGTCCACGGAAACGTCAGGAACCGAAACGACAGATTCCACAACGGATTCTACATCCACAAGTACGACAGAATCGACTACTGACTCCGCCTCGACGAGTACAACAGAGTCAACCACAGATTCTACGTCAACAAGTACAACTGAATCAAGTACCACGCCGACGACTACACCAAGTTCTTCTAAAGAACAGCCAAAACCTGGCACGAGTACTTCTGAATCAAAACAGCCGGCGAAACCAGTGACACCAACAGCGCCAGCTGAAAAGCCAGTAGAACAACCAGCAGCGTCAACACCGCAGCCCGAAATAGTCCCACCGGTTACAAATGAAACGGTTGGGTTAGTGGAAGACGATGAGACGTTTACGGTCAGCAAAACGAAGAAGACAGAAGAGTTTATTCAAGAAATCGGTGAATCTGCTCGGAAAGTGGCCAAGGACAAAAACTTATATGCTAGTGTGATGATTGCTCAAGCAATTTTAGAAAGTGGCAGCGGCAATAGTAAATTAAGCCAGAAACCAAACTACAATTTGTTTGGTATTAAAGGCGATTACAAAGGTCAATCTGTTTCTTTTATTACCTATGAAGACAATGGTTTCGGTAACCTATACACAGTAGAAGCAAAATTCCGTCAATATCCAACGTATAAAGAATCAATGGAAGATTATGCGAAATTATTGAAAAATGGTTTAGATTCCAATAAAGATTTCTATCATGGTGTCTGGAAAACGGAAGCCAAATCATACAAAGAAGCGACACGTTTCCTAACAGGAAAATACGCAACGGACAAAGATTACCATAAGAAATTAAATGCGTTAATTAAAACATACGATTTAACTTATTATGATAAAGAAAAAGCAACCGTTGAACCAATGGAATCAAATTTCCCAGCCTATAATGGCAAAAACTATGACACCTTTAATAGTTATGCTTGGGGCAACTGTACACAATATGTCTACAACCGTATTACGCAATTAGGTAAACGTGTGGACTTAACAATGGGGAATGGTCAAGATTGGGGCGAAACAGGTCGTGCACGCGGGTACAAAGTAAGTCGTACACCAAAAGCAGGCGCAGCGGTTTCCTTCCCAGCTGGCGTTTTAGGCGCAGACAATACTTATGGTCATGTCGCATTTGTGGAAAAAGTCTTTAAAGATGGTAGCATCTTAATTTCTGAAATGAACGTGAAGGGATTAAACGTTGTTTCGACACGTACAATCTCAGCCGATGAAACACATTTAATGAACTATATCGTTCCAAAAGATAAATAAAAAAATCAGCTCTTTGTCAATAAGAACGAATGAGTTGGAAAAATCAAAGCTAGCACTGAAGAAGCAATTTTAATTCTTCAGTGCTAGCTTTTTTTGTGGCAAAAGTTCTCTCCAATAAAGTTTAATACATTCAGATATTGCCAGGAGATTTCAGGTCGGGATGAGTTAGCAACAGTCGCTGAGAGCTATATTTTTTTTAGGTAGAATCATTTACTTTTAGGTGGAAGATGTCTTATAATTGTAAGCGGATACAAAAATAAAAAAAGAGGTGGGTAAATGAGTAAAAAAGAAATAAATCAAGTAGTTGCCAGTAGCTATCAATTGTATATTAATGGAGAGTGGACAACAGGTAGTGGTAACAAAATGATTGCTAGTTACAATCCTAGTAATGGTGAAAAATTAGCAGAATTTGTAGATGCCACAAATGCAGATGTGGATCGAGCTGTAGAAGCAGCCCAAGAAGCGTTTCAGACATGGAAAGATGTTGATGTTGTAACAAGAAGCAATCTTTTATTGAAAATTGCTGATTTGATTGAAGAAAATCAAGAACATTTGGCTATGGTGGAGACTTTAGATAATGGAAAACCGCTTCGGGAAACGCAATCAATTGATGTCCCTGCCAGTGCAGACCATTTTCGGTATTTTGCTAGTGTGATTCGTGGAGAAGAAGGGTCTGTCAAAGAATTTGATAAGGATACGTTATTCATTGTTGTGAAAGAACCCATTGGTGTTGTGGGTCAAATTATTCCGTGGAATTTCCCCTTATTAATGGGCGCTTGGAAATTAGCGCCAGCGTTGGCAGCAGGTAATACGGTTGTGATTCATCCATCCTCGAGCACATCATTAAGTCTGTTGGAATTGTTTAAGATTTTTGATCAAGTCTTGCCGAAAGGAGTAGTGAATTTAATCACCGGTCGTGGTTCTGATTCAGGAAATTATATGTTGGCACATCCAGGGTTTGATAAGCTAGCTTTTACAGGCTCAACAGAGGTGGGGTACACTGTCGCTAAAGCTGCGGCCGACCGCCTAATTCCAGCCACTTTAGAACTTGGCGGAAAATCAGCCAACATTATTTTTGAAGATGCCAATTGGGAACGTGCATTAGAAGGCGTGCAGTTAGGGATTTTATTCAATCAAGGGCAAGTTTGTTGTGCTGGGTCTCGTGTGTTCGTTCAGTCAGGTATTTATGATCAATTTGTAGAAGCTTTAAAGGAAAAGTTTGAACAAGTGAACGTTGGTTTCCCGTGGGAAAAAGATGTTGAAATGGGCGCTCAGATCAATGAGCATCAATTGGAAGAAATTTTAAAATATGTCGAAATTGGTGTGAAGGAAGGAGCTACACTGATTACTGGTGGGCAACGTTTAACAGAAAATGGGCTAGACAAGGGGGCATTTTTAGCACCTACGTTATTAGCGAACGGCACGAATACAATGTGCGTGGCCCAAGAAGAAATCTTTGGTCCTGTTGCAACAGTGATTAAATTTGAAACGGAAGAAGAAGTCATTCGTTTAGCTAATGATTCTGAATATGGTCTAGGTGGTGCCGTCTTTTCTCAAGATATCAATGTGGCATTACGGGTTGCTCGTGGTGTACGGACAGGTCGGATGTGGGTCAACACATACAATCAATTGCCTGCGGGCGCGCCATTTGGCGGTTATAAAAAATCAGGAATTGGTCGAGAAACGCATAAATCAATGCTAGATGCTTATACGCAAATGAAAAATATTTACATTGTGACAAAAGAAGAAGCAGATGGACTGTATTAAGTAGTGTAGTGAATTTTAGATAACAAACTTATTTTTGGTTATTGTTATTTTTCGAGCTAAACAAAACAATAATTTTTTAAAAAGTTGAGTGATGAGTAAAGTAAAACAGATTAAAAGTAAAGCCTGGTGCAAAAATCACTTTGGATTTTTGTACCAGGCTTTAAAGCGGAGTAACAATAGTGGTCACTCTTGGTTATTTTCAATTTTCGACTATTATAGAAGGAGTTATTTTGCTTCTTCTGCTTCAAATTTAGCAAAAGCTGTTTCAATAACTTCTTTTAATGCAGAAGCAGAAGCTTCCATTTTTTCTTGTTCAGCATCTGTTAATGGAATTTCAATGACTTGTTTAACTCCTTGGCGGTTGATGATCGCTGGTGCACCGATATAAATATCGTTTTGACCATATTCACCTTCTAAATAAACAGATAATGGTAACACAGAGTTTTCATCGTTTAGGATAGCTTTAGTGATACGCGCTAGTGCCACCGCGATTCCATAGAAAGTAGCTCCTTTTTTCTCGATGATTGTGTAAGCAGCGTCGCGTACGTTGAAGAATAAATTAACCATTGCTTCTTCATCGACGTCAGGATTATTTTTCACCCATTCGTAAATTTGTAAGCCAGCGACATTCGCATGTGACCAAACTGGGAATTCTGTATCTCCGTGTTCCCCTAAGATGTAGGCATGGACATTTCGTGCATCAACATCAACTAATTCGGCAATTGCTTGACGGAAACGAGCAGAATCTAGTGAAGTTCCTGAACCGATTACTCGTTCTTTCGGGAAGCCAGAGAATTTCCAAGTTGAATAAGTCAAAATATCAACTGGGTTTGCGGCAACTAAGAAGATACCGTTGAAACCAGAATCAACAATTGTTGTAACGATTTCTTTATTAATTTTCAAGTTTTTATGAACTAAGTCTAAACGAGTTTCGCCTGGTTTTTGAGGCGCACCAGCTGTTAAGACAACTAAGTCTGCATCATGGCAATCGTCATAAGTAGCAGCATAGATTTTTTTAGGAGAAGTAAATGCTAATGCGTGAGATAAGTCCAACGCGTCTCCTTCAGTTTTTGGTACATTAATATCAATAATCCCAACTTCTTGAGCAATATTCTGAGTTACTAAAGCAAAGGCATAGCTAGAACCTACGGCACCGTCCCCGACTAAAATTACTTTTTGGTGATCTTTATTCCCTGCGGCTGCAGTCATGTGTACCATTCCTTCCTCTACATTCTTTTTCGTGAGCAACGAGTTTTTATTTCCTGTTGCTAAAGTGATAGTAACATGGTTTGTAAAAAATGTCACGAACTTTGATTGTAAAAATGATACAGTTTTCAGACCTGTTTCAAAATGGTAGCTCTTACATGTGCGTAATTTCACTATCTTGCGCATATTTAAATTTCTAAAAAATTTTTTTACATCTTTCTTAATCTTCAAAGACTGCGAGTTTTTTTATTTCTATGGTATAATGAATAAAACTGGGTAGCGCATACGCTTCCCAGCCATTTTGTGTTGGCAAGCTTATAATCCAAGGAGAATGAAAGATGAAAGTAATCGTAGGACTGGGAAATCCCGGTAGTAAATACAAAGAAACAAAACACAACATTGGCTTTATTACGCTAGATGAAATTGCGTATCGGCAAAATGTTTCGTTTAATAATAGTAATTTTGAAGCAGATATTGCAGAGTTTTTTATAGGGACTGAGAAAGTATTGTTAGTGAAACCATTAACATTTATGAATGAATCAGGTCGCTCTGTTGGGCCGCTGTTGACCTACTTTGGGGTAGATGAGGAAGACTTGATTGTTATTTATGATGACTTAGACTTAGAGGTCGGTAAAATTCGTTTACGGCAAAAAGGTAGTGCTGGCGGCCACAATGGGATAAAAAGTCTGATTGCCCATTTAGGAACAAATGTCTTTCCTAGAATTAAAATTGGCATTGGTCGGCCCTCAAAAAATGATACAGTTATCCACCATGTACTAAGTACTTTTCCCAAAGAAACACACGAAGAGATGTTACTTGCTGTAAAAAAAGCAGCCGATGCCGCTTTATATGCATGTGAAGGACATACGTTTGTTGAAACAATGAATCAATTTAATGGAAAATAGCAGAAAGGAGGGCCCTTGTTTGAATATTATCGAACGAATTAGCCAAACAGAAATTGCTAAATCATGGCGCAGTCAACTAATGACAACAGGAACGCGCCAACTAATTACTGGGTTATCAGGCTCTGCTAAAACATTACTGATGGCAGGCGCTTTACAAAAGACGCATCAAAAAATTGTTATTGCGGTACCAAACCTATACTATGCCAATCAATTAGTAGATGATTTTTTAAATATTTTACCTTCAGAACAAGTTCATCTATTTCCAGTAGATGAAGTGTTATCCGCCGAAATGGCCTTTTCTTCACCAGAAGCGCGCGCAGATCGAGTGAGTGCGTTAAATTTCCTGATGACAGCGAATGCAGGAATCGTGGTCGTACCAGTAGCTGGACTACGAAAATATTTGCCAACGAAAGAAACGTGGCAAAATGCGCAACTTCATTGGGAAATCGGGA
The DNA here is from genome assembly GCF_051714505.1 of Enterococcus sp. AZ129. Taxonomy (NCBI): domain Bacteria; kingdom Bacillati; phylum Bacillota; class Bacilli; order Lactobacillales; family Enterococcaceae; genus Enterococcus; species Enterococcus sp. AZ129. The sequence continues at coordinate 199,292 of NZ_JBIORY010000001.1, forward strand.
CAGAAGTAGAACCTGAAATCCTCGCGCAACGCTTAGTGTTAATGGGCTATGAACGCCAATCGATGGTCGGAAAGCCTGGCGAATTTAGTATTCGCGGAAGCATTGTTGATGTCTATCCGCTAAATGCCGAATACCCTGTTCGGGTGGAACTGTTTGATGTTGAAATTGACTCAATCCGTTATTTTGAAGCGGATACTCAACGCTCATTAGAAAATCTTGAAGAAGTAACGATTTCACCAATGACTGATTTAGTATTCTCAAAGGCAGATATGAATCATGGCATGACGAGGTTACAAGATGCTCTAGAAAAACGTTTAGCGACAGCTAAAGATCAAACGGAGACCGATTTTTTAGAAGAATATTTTGGTCAGTTGCTGTCTTTTTGGGAACAAGGGATTCCTACAGAAAATGCTCACTATTATACAGATTTTCTGTACCAACAAAAAACTACGCTGTTAGATTATTTACCAGAAAATAGTTTGCTTTTTGTGGATGATTATTCTCGTATGATGGAAACGGAGCGAGAAATCGCTAGAGAGGAAGCGAAATGGCAAACCCTGAAAATTGAAGAAATGCGCGTGTTTTCTGAACAAACTTTTGGCGTAGACTTTCATGATCAATTGCGAAAAACTGCACGAAATACGACCTTCTTTTCACTTTTTCAAAAAGGAATGGGGAATCTTCGTTTCCAAGAAGTCCATAATTTCCAATATCGTTCAATGCAACAATTCTTCGGTCAAATGCCGTTGCTAAAAGCGGAAGTGGACCGTTGGCAAAAGCAAAACCAAACGGTCGTTGTTTTTGTTCCTACGAAAGAACGGATTCAAAAAGTCGAAGAGCTATTTCAGGACTTTGACATACCTAGCGTAGTAAGCAATTGGGATCAGTTGTTAGATGGGCATGTCCAAATTGTCCAAGGGGCATTACAAACAGGGTTTGAATTACCTAAAAACAAGCTCGTGGCGATTACGGAAAAAGAAATTTTTCATACAACGACCAAAAAACGGGCACGTCGTCAAACAATCTCTAATGCGGAACGTTTGAAAAGTTACAGCGACTTAAAAACGGGCGATTATGTTGTTCATGCGAATCACGGGATTGGTAAATATATTGGTATGGAAACCTTAGAAGTTGATGGGGTTCATCAAGATTACATGACTATCTTGTACCAAAATGATGACAAGTTATTTATTCCAGTAACACAATTGAACTTGATTCAAAAGTTCGTTGCTTCCGAGTCTAAAACGCCGAAAATTAACAAGCTAGGCGGCAGTGAATGGACGAAAACTAAACGAAAAGTTGCTTCGAAAATTGAAGATATCGCGGATGATTTAATCTTACTTTATGCGACAAGAGAGTCGGAAAAAGGCTATGCTTTTCCGCCAGATGATGCGTATCAAAAAGAATTTGAAGAGGCTTTTCCGTATTCTGAAACAGATGATCAATTACGTAGTGCTGCCGAAATTAAACACGACATGGAAAAATCTCGACCAATGGATCGTTTGTTAGTTGGCGATGTAGGGTTTGGTAAAACAGAAGTGGCTTTACGAGCGGCTTTCAAAGCTGTTAGCAACAATAAACAGGTTGCCTTTTTAGTGCCAACAACTATTTTAGCGCAACAACATTACGAAACGATTCAAGAGCGGTTTGAGGGCTTTCCTGTAGAAATTGGTTTATTAAGTCGTTTCCGCACGAAAAAACAGCAAAATGAAACAATTGAAAAAATTAAACATGGCCAAGTAGATATTGTGATTGGTACCCATCGTTTATTGTCGCAAGATATTAATTTTAGTGATTTAGGCTTGTTGGTTATTGATGAGGAACAACGGTTTGGAGTGAAACATAAAGAACGACTAAAACAATTGCGTTCACAAGTGGATGTCTTGACGTTAACAGCAACGCCAATCCCAAGGACCCTTCATATGTCGATGTTAGGTGTCCGTGATTTATCCGTCATCGAAACCCCACCAGAGAATCGTTATCCGATCCAAACGTATGTCATGGAAAATAATCCTGGGGCGATTCGGGAAGCGATTGAGCGAGAAATGGCCCGAGATGGTCAAGTCTTTTATTTATACAATCGAGTAGATACGATTGAACGAAAAGTTGAAGAGTTACAAGCACTAGTTCCAGATGCACGAATTGCGTATGCACATGGTCAAATGACAGAAGTACAGCTCGAGAATACTTTGTTTGATTTTATTGAAGGACAATATGATATATTAGTCACTACAACAATTATTGAAACAGGAGTAGATATTCCTAATGCTAATACCTTGTTTGTAGAAAATGCGGACTACATGGGCTTATCTACGTTGTATCAATTACGTGGTCGTGTGGGGCGTAGCAATCGAGTGGCCTATGCTTATTTTATGTACGAACAGCAAAAAATCCTAAACGAAGTTAGTGAGAAACGTTTAGAAGCAATTAAAGACTTTACGGAATTAGGTTCTGGGTTCAAAATTGCGATGCGTGACCTTTCCATTCGAGGGGCCGGAAACCTTCTTGGTGCCCAACAACATGGCTTCATTGATTCGGTTGGGTTTGATATGTACTCACAGATGTTATCTGAGGCAGTTGCTCGTAAACAAGGGAAAAATATCCAAGACCAAAAAACGTCTGTTGAAATTGATTTGGGCATTGATGCTTATATTCCAGGAACGTACATTACAGACGAACGACAAAAAATTGAAATTTATAAACGGATTCGTCAATTAGAAAATATGGATATGTACGAAGAATTAGAAGCGGACTTGTTAGACCGCTTTGGAGAGTATCCTGACGAAGTGGCGCATTTATTAACCACTGGCCGTATCAAAATGGATGGCGACCGTGCCTTGTTAGAAAGTATTCGTAAACGCGACCAAAAAGTCAAGTTTGTGTTAAGTAAAATTGGCACAAAAACATACTCTGTGGAGCAGTTGTTTGAAGCGTTATCGGCCACCAGCTTAAAAGCGGATCTAGCAGTTGAGAAAGAACAAATGACTATTTCCTTGAAGTTGCCGAAAGATTGTAAAGAAGCTGTTTGGATTCAAGAAATTGCTACTTTTACAACCGCATTGCGACAAGAAAAATACAAACATTCGCAAGAAACGGATTCCCTTTAAAAGGAGGCCTAGAAGATGGCACAAAAAGAAATGCAACGAATGATGCAAGGTGCCGTTGTGTTAACCGTTGCTTCCTTCATTGCAAAAGTGTTGAGTGCGTTTTATCGCGTTCCTTTTCAGAACTTTGTAGGGGATGAAGGATTTTACGTGTATCAGCAAGTTTATCCAATCTATGGGATTGCGATGACATTAGCATTGTCAGGCTTACCGCAATTTATTTCCAAAATTGTTGCTGAACAACCAGATATTCGGAGTCAAAAACAAGTGTTGCGCCAACTATATCCCTATGTGTTATGGTTAGCGATTGCTTGTTGGGCCTTCTTTTTCTTTGGTAGTCAAGAAATTGCTATTAGTATGGGGGATGCTGCACTCCAACCATTAATGGAAGTTGTTTCCTTTACCTTTTTACTCGTTCCAATTCTTTCCTTCTATCGTGGGAATTTTCAAGGACATTTGTTGATGGTGCCTAGTGGTATTTCACAGGTGATGGAACAGTTTGTGCGTGTTGGGGTTATTCTAGTAGCTGCGTTGTCCTATCATTACTTTGGTGGCTCCATTTACCAAACGGGGACGGTGGCCATGAGTGGTGCGTTGGCTGGCGGTGTCTTAGCGGTACTTGTCTTATGGTACTACAATCGAAAAATTCTTAGTGGAAGTACGGAATACTTGCATCAATGGAAGATTATGCCTCAAACCACAGGACTATTTAAACGTTTAATGATTGAGGGTGGTTTGGTCTCTTTATATAGTGCTTTTCTGATTCTATTTCAATTAATTGATTCCTTTAAAGTAAAAAATGCTCTCATGCTTTTCGGGCTCTCTGATTTAGCTGCGAAAGTGGACAAAGGGGTCTATGATAGAGGACAACCACTAGTTCAATTAGGATTGGTAATTGCTTTAGCTTTAAGCTCGACCTTTTTACCAGGTTTGACAAAATATTTTATGAAAAAAGACCGTCAACAATTTTTACAAGTTGCAAAAATCTTTTTGCGTCTTACCACAACCTTGGCATCGGCGGCTTCGATTGGTCTGATGATGTTATTGCCGTACATGAACTTTACACTTTTTAAAGATTATAAAGGAAATGATGTTTTAGGGGTGTATGTTTTATCCATCGCTTTTATGGCCATTATTCAGGCCTACCAAAGTATTGAACAAAGTCGCAATCGTTTTAAAGGTCCTTTAGTGGCAGCTGGTGTGGGCTTATTAGTGAAGTTACTGACAACAGGCTTTTTCACCATTCGTTGGGGAACATTAGGTGCTAGTTGGTCTACTATTCTTGGGTTACTAGCGACGTTATTCGTTTTAGTCCGACAATCGGATGCAGCGATTAATTGTTTTGTTCGAGAACGAAGCTTTTTGAAAAAACTGTTGCTTAGTTTAGCAATCATGATGCTGTCATTACTGGTCTATCAAGGAATTATCTCCATCTTGTTCCAAGGTGTGCATCACCGAAGTCAAGCGTTTTTCGTTACAGTTTTAGGTGTTGCAGTGGGTGGTACAGTTTTTATTAGCACCATCATTAAGTTAGAATTATTTACGATACGTGAATGGTTAAGTTTACCGTATGGCGCAAAAATTTTACGGATGAGACAAAAAAAATAAAAGAGGTGAATGTGATGCGGTTAGATAAATTTTTAAAAGTTTCTCGCATTATTAAAAGAAGAACAGTTGCCAAAGAAGTCGCTGATAAAGGTCGGATTCAAATCAACGGAGTCTTAGCCAAATCTTCTAGTACTGTGAAGATTGGTGACCTTGTCAAAATTCAATTTGGGAACAGAATTTTAGAAGTAGAAGTCCTGCAACTGAATGACTCTACGAAAAAAGAAGATGCCACAAAAATGTATGAAATAAAATCAGAAACACGTGTCTCTGAAGAATAAACAGGTGAGGATGGAACGCTTGGCAAGTTCATTGAAAAGATGAATATTCCAAGCGCTTCATCCTTTCAGCGTTTTAATGAAACAGACGCGCCGCTTTTGAAAAAAATTAATAAATCAACCACTGTTATTTCAAAAGCAAAGAATATTTTAGAAAAAAGCTTGATTTTCTTTAACTTCTCTGAAATTAACATTAGACAAGGTTCTTAGATGTTGGTATAATAAAACGGACAATCCAAAGCGAGTGGAGCGAGACGATGGGAAAGAATGAAAAAAACTCGAAGAAAGTTGCGGCATTGGAAAATGACTACACGAAAGAACAGTATGTCGAATTCCAAAAACAACAGAAACAATTGATTTTTAGACGCAGACGCTTGGCAGCGATTTTTCTCGTGGCCTTCATTATTTTTGCCTTTTCTGGCATCCAATTGATGAAAGATTATCATCGCTTAGGTGCTTTCAAACAAGAACGAGCAGACGCAATTGCTGAATCCGTAGCAGTTGATAAGAAGGTCAAGGATCTAAAAAAAGACGTTGCTTTGTTAAAAGATGATGATTATGTGGCAAAATTAGCACGTAGCCGTTTCCTTCTCTCAAAAGAAGGCGAACAGATTTATCCCACACCAGAACAAATGAAAAAAACACAGACTTCTGGAGCGGAAGAAAGCAAGAGCAGTTCAGAAAAAAATAGTCAATCACAGTCTTCAACTGAAACAACTAAGTCTTCAGCTGAATAAACTGCAATTATAATTAGGGAAAAAATAGGAGGAACAATTTTTTTATGTCAATCGAAGTAGGAGCTAAATTGCCAGGAAAAGTGTCAGGGATTACTAACTTTGGTGCATTTATTGATTTAGGAGAAGGAAAAACTGGGTTAGTACACATCAGTGAAGTGTCTAATGGATTCGTTAAAGATATTCATGATGTATTAACAGTAGGTGACGAAGTAACAGTGAAAGTAACCTCAGTTGGTGACGACGGCAAAATTGGCTTATCGATCCGTAAAGCGCAAGAGCCAGCAGAAGGGCAACAACCAAAACGTGAATTTCAACGTCGTGAAAACAATTATGAGAATCGTGACCGTAATCCACGCGCAGGGGGCAAAAAGCCTTTCAATAAACCACAAGCAAATAACAATAACAATAAACAAGATTTTGACTCATTGATGAGCTCTTTCTTGAAAGATAGTGATGACCGTTTATCTTCATTAAAACGTAATACTGAAGGCAAACGTGGCGGACGTGGCGGACGTCGCGGCTAAGCACAAACAAATAGGGGGACTGGGGATAACGAATGGGTTATTTCTCGGTTCCTCTTTTATTCTAAGGAAGAAAGAAGGGCGAACAATGTTTTGGCAGTTTTATAAACGAGGAAAAGAACAAGGATTTTGGCAACCGCATCAAACAATCGTGGTCGCCGTTTCTGGTGGTGTAGACTCCATGGCCCTTTTGACGTTAATGGAACAGGTGGCAGAAAAAGAACAATTACAATTGGTTGTTGCACACGTCAATCATCAATTGCGAGAAGCGTCGGCACAGGAAGCGCAATATCTCGCTACCTATTGTCAGCAGCGAGAGCTAACGTATTATGAAACACGTTGGGAAGACCCTGAAAAGCAACGAAATTTAGAAGCAAAAGCGCGCACATTTCGTTATGAATTTTTTAAAGAAGTCATGGAAATTGAAGGTGCGGCGGTCTTAATGACGGCACATCATCTAGACGATCAAGCGGAAACGATTTTAATGAAGCTGATTCGAGGAACTAATTTTTCCCATTCCGCAGGCATTAAAGAGAGACGTCCTTTTGCGACAGGGGAATTGATTCGTCCGTTACTTATTTATCCAAAAGAAGAATTGTATCAATTTGCACAGCGCCAAGCATTCGTTTATTTTGAGGATGAAACGAACCAAACCAATGAATATTTGAGAAATCGGCTCCGTAATCAGGTTTTGCCGCTATTAAAGCAGGAAAATCCGCAATTCTTAGATCAGATTGCTTCTTTTAGTAATGAACAACGTTTTGCCCAAGAATTTATTCAAGAACAAATTGAGCCTCAATTATCTGAAGCCGTAGAACCAACCAAACAAGGCTGGCGCATTCCTTTGAAGAGATTATTAAAAGAAACGCCTGCGTACCAGCACTTCTTTTTAACCGCGTTTTTCCAAAAAACATTAGTGCCATTAGGGGTTTCGTTAAACCAACGCCAGATGACACAAATTTTAAAAGTTTTGAATGATGAACGCCAACCGCAAGGCTCGGTTATGTTAGAACAGCAATGGCAACTAGCTAAAAGTTACGATTGGCTGTGCTTAGAACAAAAACAGGTTGCACTGCGAGAAGAAGTTACACATTTATTAGTACCTGGCGCGGGGATTTATTTATCGGAAACCGAGTGGCTAGGATTAATTGCGACAGACAAACCGTTTCCTCTTCCTGAAGAGATTAATCAGTGGACGGGTCAGTTGTTAGCGATCCCGTTGACCACAGCCACACCTTTGACCGTTCGTCATCGCCAAAGTGGTGATCGGATTACATTAAAACCAGGGTTTACGAAAAAATTAAGCAGAGTTTTTATTGATCAAAAAGTGCCAAATGAAGCGAGAGAGAGTGCTTGGGTCATTACGGATGAGCAAGAGGAAATCATTTGGGTACCAAAATTTGCAAATTCCTATTTGAGTATTCCTTTAGAAACTGATAAAATACACTACAGACTCCTTTTTAAGACAAAGGAGTAATGCTGAAAGGAGCGCACTATGATAGAAAAAGATATTGAGAAAGTCCTAATCTCCAAAGAAGAAATTCTTGCGAAGTCTGCAGAGCTTGGCAAGCAACTGACAGAAGAATATCAAGGGAAAAATCCTTTAGTGGTCGGTATTTTAAAAGGTGCAGTACCATTTATGGCTGATTTGACTCGTGAAATCAATACTTATTTAGAATTGGACTTTATGGATGTATCTAGCTACGGCAACGCGACAGTTTCTTCAGGCGAAGTAAAAATTGTCAAAGACTTGGACACAAATGTCGAAGGTAGACATATTTTAATCGTAGAAGATATCATCGATAGTGGTCGTACATTAGCGTATTTAGTAGATTTGTTTAGATACCGTAAAGCTGCATCTGTGAAAATTGTTACCTTATTAGATAAACCAGAAGGCCGTGTAGTAGACATTAAAGCTGACTACGTAGGGTTTGATGTGCCCAATGAGTTTGTGGTCGGTTACGGATTAGACTATGCAGAAACGTACCGCAACTTGCCTTATATTGGCGTTTTAAAACCTGAAGTTTACGAATCAAATTAATATCTATCAAGGAATTAATTGTGTTACAATGTAAAGGTCAGGATTGATAAAAGAATAACATGAATTGTAATGATGAGCATAAGGAGGACAGGCATGAACAAAAAGAATAATGGCATGAAAAATGGTTTATACTACGTCTTAGTAGTACTTGCCATGGTCATGGTTGTCTATTTCATTTTTGGAAATAACAACCAACAATCGCCAGACATCGATTACTCAACCTTCCAACAACAATTGGAAGACGGAAAAGTCAAAGACATGACCATTCAACCAACCAATGGGGTTTACCGGATTGAAGGTCAGTATAAAGAAAAACAAGAAGTGAAAGACACAGGTGGTCTGTCATTGTGGGGCTCAACGCAAGCGTCGTCAAAAGGCTTCACAACAACCGTTTTACCTAGTGATACAACCTTAGCTGGCATTCAAGATGCGGCACAAAATAACAAGGTGAAGCTAGTTGTCAAAGAACAATCAACAAGTGGCGCTTGGTTGTCACTGTTGTTTAGTTTCTTACCATTAGTGATTATTTTCTTCTTCTTCTACATGATGATGAGCCAACAAGGCGGTGGCGGTGGCGGCGGTGGCCGTGTGATGAACTTCGGTAAATCAAAAGCCAAAGAAGCCGATAAAAAAGCTAACCGTGTCCGCTTCTCAGATGTAGCTGGTGCGGAAGAAGAAAAACAAGAATTAGTTGAAGTAGTGGAATTCTTAAAAGATCCACGTCGTTTCGCTGAATTAGGCGCACGGATTCCTGCGGGCGTACTATTAGAAGGACCTCCAGGGACTGGTAAAACGTTACTTGCTAAAGCCGTAGCAGGTGAAGCAGGTGTGCCATTTTACTCAATCTCAGGTTCAGATTTCGTTGAAATGTTTGTCGGGGTCGGTGCTAGCCGTGTCCGGGATTTATTTGAAACAGCGAAGAAAAACGCGCCTGCGATTATCTTTATCGATGAAATCGATGCAGTTGGTCGTCAACGTGGTGCTGGTATGGGTGGCGGACACGACGAACGTGAACAAACCCTTAACCAATTATTAGTTGAGATGGATGGTTTTGATGGCAATGAAGGAGTTATCGTAATTGCTGCAACGAACCGTTCAGACGTGTTAGACCCAGCGTTGTTACGTCCAGGTCGTTTTGACCGCCAAATCTTGGTAGGACGTCCAGATGTCAAAGGTCGTGAAGCGATTTTACGTGTTCATGCGAAAAACAAACCGTTAGCTGATGACGTTGATTTGAAAGTTGTTGCACAACAAACACCAGGTTTTGCTGGTGCTGATTTAGAAAATGTCTTAAACGAAGCAGCCTTAGTTGCCGCTCGTCGTAACAAGAAAAAAATTGATGCTTCTGATGTGGATGAAGCCGAAGATCGCGTAATTGCTGGTCCAGCTAAAAAAGATCGCGTGATTAATAAAAAAGAACGCGAAATGGTGGCTTACCATGAAGCGGGACACACAATCGTTGGTTTAGTCTTAAGCCGTGCCCGTGTTGTCCATAAAGTAACAATTATCCCTCGTGGTCGCGCAGGCGGTTATATGATTGCTTTACCAAAAGAAGATCAATTCTTAATGACTAAAGAAGATATGTTTGAACAAATCGTTGGCTTACTTGGTGGACGTACAGCAGAAGAAATTATCTTTGGCGTTCAATCAACAGGGGCTTCAAATGACTTTGAACAAGCAACAGGGATTGCCCGTAGCATGGTAACGGAATATGGAATGAGTGACAAATTAGGACCTGTTCAATATGAAGGAAACCATCAAGTCTTTGTCGGTCGTGATTATGGTCAAACAAAAGCTTACTCAGAACAAGTGGCGTTTGAAATCGATCAGGAAGTTCGTCGTATCTTAATGGATGCTCATACAAAAGCGCATGAAATTATTGAAGCGCACCGTGAACAACATAAACTAATCGCTGAAAAACTATTAGAATATGAAACATTAGATGCAAAAGCAATCAAATCATTATTTGAAACAGGTAAAATGCCTGAAGGTGCTGACAGCGACTATCCTAGTGAAAAAGAAGCGCAAACATTCGAAGAAGCAAAACGTGCTTTAGAAGAAAAAGAAGCGCAAAAACAAGTTGAAGAAAAGCAAGACTTTGAAGAAGCGAAAAAAGAATTACATGATGAAGCAGAAGAAGTCAAAGTAGAAAGCGAACAAACAGAAAAAGAAGTCCAATCTGAAGAGAAAAAAGATTCAGATTCCAATTCTGAATATGATCGCAATAACTACGAAGATCGTTATAAATAACCAATTAGTAGAAGGTGCAGTATTTGTCGAGATGACGAATACTGCACCTTCTATAATATTAAGATATTCTATAGAAGGAAGATTATTTGGTTGAAAAAACACCTGATTCCTAGTATTATCTGACTAATGGACAAAAAAGCACCAAGAGAAGAGGAAAAAGAATGGAAGATTATTTAGTAAAAGCCCTTTGTTATAAAGGTTCAATTCGAGCATATGCCATCAGTGCCACTGAAACTGTTAGTGAAGCGCAAAGAAGACATGATACATGGAGTTCTTCTACCGCAGCGTTAGGGCGCACATTGATTGGAGCCCTTTTACTAGGAGCGACTTTAAAAGGTGACGATAAATTAACTGTAAAAGTACAAGGAAATGGCCCAGCTGGCGCTATTATTGTCGATAGTAATGGCCGTGGAGAAACAAAAGGCTACATTAAAAATCCACATGTCAGCTTAAAGTTGAATGCAACAGGTAAAATTGATGTACGTGGCGCTGTCGGTAACGAAGGAATTTTCACAGTCATTAAAGATTTAGGATTAAAAGAAACCTTTTCTGGACAAACACCTATTGTTTCTGGTGAAATCGGTGAAGACTTTACATATTTTATGGCGGTCTCTGAACAAGTTCCTTCAGCTATCGGTTTAGGTGTATTGGTGGACACGGATGAATCTGTGAAAGCAGCCGGTGGTTTTATGATTCAAGTAATGCCAGGTGCCGATGAAAGTACCATTGATTTTATTGAACAGCGTCTAGCGGAAGTGCCACCAATTTCACAATTACTAGAAAATGGAGAAACACCTGAACAAGTCTTGTATCGCTTATTGGGAGAAGACGAAGTAGAAATTTTAGAAAAAATGCCTGTACAATTTAAATGTGACTGTTCCAAAGAAAAATTTGCGACCGCTTTGATTGCTGTTGGGATCGATGAATTAAATGCGATGATTGATGAAGATCATGGAGCAGAAGCAGTTTGTCAATTCTGTAACAATAAATATCACTATAGTGAAGAAGAATTAATTGAACTTCGCGATGAAGCGATTCGCAATACGAAACAAAAGTAGGAGGAAAGACTATGTGGAAAATTGGAGACGTTGAAATCCCCAACCGTGTTGTCGTAGCTCCGATGGCGGGTATTAGTAACGCCGCTTTTCGTGTGACTGTAAAAGAATTTGGCGCAGGATTAGTCGTTTGTGAAATGATTAGTGATAAGGGAATTAAATTAAGAAACAAAAAAACCTTAGAAATGCTATATATTGATGAGCGGGAATATCCTTTAAGTGTACAAATTTTTGGTGGAGATAAAGAAACATTAGTGGAAGCTGCTAAGTTTGTTGAAGAAAATACGCAAGCGGCGATTATTGATATTAACATGGGTTGTCCTGTCAATAAAATAATTAAAGCTGAAGCTGGTGCGAAATGGTTGCTAGATCCGAATAAAGTGCATGAGATGGTTCACGCAGTCTCTTCGGCAGTTTCTTTGCCTGTCACTGTAAAAATGCGAACAGGCTGGGATGAAGATCATCTATATGCTGTAGACAACGCTTTGGCTGCCGAACAAGCAGGGGCTTCGGCAATTGCTATGCATGGTCGAACACGTGTCCAAATGTACGAAGGGACAGCCAACTGGGACGTTTTAAAGGAAGTGAAAAAGCATTTAACCATTCCTTTTATGGGAAATGGCGATGTCAAAACGCCTGAAGATGCTAAACGCATGTTAGAATATGTTGGAGCGGATGGTGTGATGATTGGTCGAGCTGCTTTGGGCAATCCTTGGATGATTCAACGGACGAAAGAATACTTGGAAACGGGCGAATTGATGCCTGAGCCTTCACCAGCTGAAAAAATCAATATTGCAAAAGTTCATTTACAACGATTAGTGGATTTAAAAGGTGAAAAAATTGCGGTCCGTGAGTTTCGCCAACATGCTTCTTACTATCTAAAAGGAATCTCGCGAGCGGCCAAAGTCAAAGTTGCGATTAACCAAGTTGAAACACAACAAGCAGTTGTCGATTTACTGGATGCCTTTGTAGAGAAGATTTCCAAAGTTGCTGTAACTACTATAGAAGAATAAAAAATTCAAGCCGAAAGTAAAATTCGGCTTGCTTTTTTTCGAATTACTGTGGCATTATTAGGATAGGTTAAAATCAAGAATGGAGGAACAACAGTGGCAGAAGAACAACAAGCGCATTTAGAGGATTTAAATGATCAAATGCTCGTGCGCCGCGAAAAAATGGAAGCTTTACGTGAAGAAGGGATTGATCCTTTCGGTAAACGTTTCGATCGCACTCATAATTCAGCAGAACTTCATGAACAATATGATAATCATACAAAAGAAGAACTTAGTGAAATGAATACAGAAGTCAGCGTTGCTGGACGTATGATGACAAAACGTGGTAAAGGAAAAGCTGGTTTCGCCCATTTGCAAGACCGTGAAGGCCAAATTCAAATTTATGTTCGGAAGGACCAAGTTGGAGACGAAGCCTATGAACTATTTAAACATGCTGACTTAGGCGACTTCTTTGGTGTGACAGGTCAAGTAATGAAAACCAATACGGGGGAAGTTACTGTTAAAGCTCAAACAATTACGTTATTAACTAAAGCTTTGCGTCCATTGCCAGATAAATACCATGGATTAACGAATGTGGAACAACGCTATCGTCAACGCTATTTGGATTTAATCAGTAACAAAGAAAGCTTTGATCGTTTCATGAAACGCAGTCAAATTATTAGCGAAATCCGTCGTTATCTAGATGGCAATGGCTATGTCGAAGTAGAAACGCCTGTCTTGCATAACGAAGCAGGAGGAGCTGCTGCTCGTCCATTTATCACACACCATAATGCATTAGATATGGACTTATACTTACGCATTGCCCTAGAGTTACATTTAAAACGTTTAATTGTCGGTGGCATGGAAAAAGTATATGAAATTGGTCGTGTCTTCCGTAATGAAGGAATCGATACCACTCATAACCCAGAATTTACAATGCTAGAAGCTTATACCGCTTATACTGATTATCAAGATGTGATGGATTTAACAGAGGGAATTATTCGTAATGCTGCGGAAAAAGTCTTAGGAACTACTGATATCACGTACGATGGTCAAGCGGTTGATTTAGGCAGTCCTTTCAAACGTCTACACATGGTAGATGCGGTCAAAGAACAAACGGGCGTAGATTTTTGGCAAGAGATGACGATAGAAGAAGCCCGTGCGTTGGCTAAAGAACATAATGTTGAAATTACAGATGCCATGACAGTCGGTCATATCATTAATGAATTTTTCGAAACATTTGTAGAAGATACATTGCAACAACCAACATTTATTTATGGTCACCCAGTCGCTGTTTCACCATTAGCGAAGAAAAATCCAGAAGATGGTCGTTTCACTGACCGCTTTGAACTATTTATTATCGGAAAAGAGTTTGCTAATGCATTTACAGAATTAAATGATCCAATTGACCAACGTGAACGTTTTGAAGAACAAGAAAAAGAACGGGAACAAGGAAATGATGAAGCACACGGAGTAGATGAAGATTTCATCGAAGCCTTAGAATATGGCTTGCCACCAACCGGAGGATTAGGTATTGGGATTGATCGACTAGTTATGTTATTAACCGATGCCCAATCAATTCGTGATGTATTATTATTCCCAACAATGAGATAAAAAAAGATGCCTTAAGGGCATCTTTTTTTTGTATTCGCAAAAAATTAAATAAAAAACAATTGAAACCAATTCTTTTTTTCTAAAAAAATCGAAGATGAGTAATAAAAAGAATGGGTAATCTGATAAAAAAACGAACTTTATCTAATCGGATAAGGAAGAATAATCGGTATTGAAAAAAAGTTCAAAAAAAGTGAAAATAATGATTGACCAATGCTTGAAATCTTGGTATATTATTACATGTCGCAAGGCGAGTCACACAGCTGAGCGATTCAGAAATCAATAATTAAATAACAATTCTTGATTTCGAATCTCTCGAAAAAAGTTTGAAAAAACAACAAAAAAGTTGTTGACAAATAACAAGCGAGATGATAAGATATAGAAGTTGTCACAACAGACAACAACAACCGAGCAAAACAACTTAAAAAACTTTTTTAAAAAAGTTCTTGACATTCAAACGAAAGTTTGTTATGATATAAAAGTTGCTGCGAGGTAACGTAGACCTTTGAAAACTGAACAAAGAATAGACGAACCAAATGTGTAGGGCGTCTTGATTCAATTCAAGACAACAAACATTTTTAACAAGCAAGCAATATGCTAGCAAACAAATTGAGCTTAACAATCGCAAGATTGTTCTAACTTTTATTATGAGAGTTTGATCCTGGCTCAGGACGAACGCTGGCGGCGTGCCTAATACATGCAAGTCGAACGCTTCTTTCCTCCCGAGTGCTTGCACTCAATTGGAAAGAGGAGTGGCGGACGGGTGAGTAACACGTGGGTAACCTACCCATCAGAGGGGGATAACACTTGGAAACAGGTGCTAATACCGCATAACAGTTTATGCCGCATGGCATAAGAGTGAAAGGCGCTTTCGGGTGTCGCTGATGGATGGACCCGCGGTGCATTAGCTAGTTGGTGAGGTAACGGCTCACCAAGGCCACGATGCATAGCCGACCTGAGAGGGTGATCGGCCACACTGGGACTGAGACACGGCCCAGACTCCTACGGGAGGCAGCAGTAGGGAATCTTCGGCAATGGACGAAAGTCTGACCGAGCAACGCCGCGTGAGTGAAGAAGGTTTTCGGATCGTAAAACTCTGTTGTTAGAGAAGAACAAGGACGTTAGTAACTGAACGTCCCCTGACGGTATCTAACCAGAAAGCCACGGCTAACTACGTGCCAGCAGCCGCGGTAATACGTAGGTGGCAAGCGTTGTCCGGATTTATTGGGCGTAAAGCGAGCGCAGGCGGTTTCTTAAGTCTGATGTGAAAGCCCCCGGCTCAACCGGGGAGGGTCATTGGAAACTGGGAGACTTGAGTGCAGAAGAGGAGAGTGGAATTCCATGTGTAGCGGTGAAATGCGTAGATATATGGAGGAACACCAGTGGCGAAGGCGGCTCTCTGGTCTGTAACTGACGCTGAGGCTCGAAAGCGTGGGGAGCAAACAGGATTAGATACCCTGGTAGTCCACGCCGTAAACGATGAGTGCTAAGTGTTGGAGGGTTTCCGCCCTTCAGTGC
>NZ_JBIORY010000001.1:220000-875000 GCF_051714505.1 Enterococcus sp. AZ129
ACAAGGTCCATTGTGACGTTGTTTATAGTTTTATTTTTATCATGGAGGATTACCCAAGTCCGGCTGAAGGGAACGGTCTTGAAAACCGTCAGGCGGGTAAAACCGTGCAAGGGTTCGAATCCCTTATCCTCCTTTCTTAGGAATTAAATTTCCTTAGTCTAATTATCGCGGGGTGGAGCAGTCAGGTAGCTCGTCGGGCTCATAACCCGAAGGTCGTAGGTTCAAATCCTGCCCCCGCAATTGCTTTTGATTTCAAAAGCACATAAAAAGAAAAGTATGGTTTGGTAGTTCAGCTGGTTAGAATGCCTGCCTGTCACGCAGGAGGTCGCGGGTTCGAGTCCCGTCCAGACCGCCATGCGGGTGTAGTTTAGTGGTAAAACCACAGCCTTCCAAGCTGTTGTCGCGAGTTCGATTCTCGTCACCCGCTTTTCTTTTTGGGCCTATAGCTCAGCTGGTTAGAGCGCACGCCTGATAAGCGTGAGGTCGATGGTTCGAGTCCATTTAGGCCCATAATTTTATAAAATGGCCCGTTGGTCAAGCGGTTAAGACACCGCCCTTTCACGGCGGTAACACGGGTTCGAGTCCCGTACGGGTCATAGTTTTGTTACGGAGGATTACCCAAGTCCGGCTGAAGGGAACGGTCTTGAAAACCGTCAGGCGGGTAAAACCGTGCAAGGGTTCGAATCCCTTATCCTCCTTTCTTAGGAATCAAATTTCCTTAGTCTAATTATCGCGGGGTGGAGCAGTCAGGTAGCTCGTCGGGCTCATAACCCGAAGGTCGTAGGTTCAAATCCTGCCCCCGCAATTGCTTTTATTTTTTAAAGCATACATTTGCATAAAGCAAAAACGAATTGGTTTGGTAGTTCAGCTGGTTAGAATGCCTGCCTGTCACGCAGGAGGTCGCGGGTTCGAGTCCCGTCCAGACCGTTTTTGGCTCGGTAGCTCAGTTGGTAGAGCAATGGATTGAAGCTCCATGTGTCGGCAGTTCGATTCTGTCCCGCGCCATCCAAGAAAAATTTGCGGGTGTAGTTTAGTGGTAAAACCACAGCCTTCCAAGCTGTTGTCGCGAGTTCGATTCTCGTCACCCGCTTTTTTCTTATTTGGGGCCTATAGCTCAGCTGGTTAGAGCGCACGCCTGATAAGCGTGAGGTCGATGGTTCGAGTCCATTTAGGCCCATTTATTTCTTGGGGAAGTACTCAAGTGGCTGAAGAGGCGCCCCTGCTAAGGGTGTAGGTCGGGAAACCGGCGCGAGGGTTCAAATCCCTCCTTCTCCGTTTTTTCTTTTTAATGGCCCGTTGGTCAAGCGGTTAAGACACCGCCCTTTCACGGCGGTAACACGGGTTCGAGTCCCGTACGGGTCATAGTGAAGCATACAAACAATGTTTGTATGCTTTTTTTATTTTTATTACAAAAAAATGTCGTTGAAAGCGTTGACATTTGTTGTAAATATGTTATTCTTTGGATGTAGGGATAAGTAAATAGATGGATAGTGATTGTTTAAAGACAAGCTAAACCTAATTTTTTCATGAAGCGACAGGTGTGTCGTTCTTTTTGAAGAAATTGGGTTTTTCTTTTTTCAACGAAACACAAAGGAGGTGGGGCATTGATTATTCACAAAATTTTAAACAATAATGTGGTTATTACATTAGATGATGATAAACGAGAGCAAATTGTTATGGGCAAAGGAATTGCTTTTAAGAAACGCATTGGTGATTGGGTTCCTGATGAAAGTATCGATCAAGTTTTTTATTTAGCCAATCAAGAAACATCACTTAAGTTTCAAGAATTGTTAGGAAATATTCCTTTAGAGATGATGAAACTCTCGGATGACATTATTGTTTATGCAAAATCAACGTTGAAAAAGAGTTTGAATGATACCATTTATATTTCTCTGACGGATCATTTGTACACAGCTTTAGAAAGAAAAAAACAAGGAATTGCAATTAAGAATTTATTATTATGGGATATTAAACGTTTTTTTCCTGAAGAGTACGAAGTAGGAGTAAATGCTTTAAAAATGGTACAAAAGCGCGTAGGAATGGAATTGTCAACGGATGAGGCAGGTTTTATCGCATTGCACTTGGTGAATGCGGAGATGGAGGAAGAAGTCGGTAATATTTATGAATTGACAAAGTTGATGCAAGAGATTACAAATATCGTCAAATACTATTTTAAGGTAAGTTTTGATGAAGACTCTGTCTACTTTTATCGATTTAGCACACATTTAAAATTTTTCTGTTATCGCTTATTACACCAACGTGAAGTTGTCGAAAATGATGATGAAGAACTGTATGCGGTAATTAAAAAGAAATATCTCAACGCCTATCGTTGCGTGGAAAAGATCAGCTTGTATTTAAATGAGAACTATGACTATCAAGTTTCAAATGAAGAACGCTTGTACCTAACGATTCACATTGCACGAATTGTACAAACAACGGAACAATAAACGCACCACTTTGGATAGTGACATTCAGTTGGCTAAACCTTCAAATGAAAATAAATTTTTGGAGGAAAAAAAGATGGGAAAATATCATGAACTAGCAGAAAAAATTGTAAAAAATGTCGGTGGGCAAGAGAATATTAATAGTTTGACACATTGTATCACACGTCTTCGCTTCAAATTAAAAGATGAGAGTCAAGCGAATGATGATGTCTTAAAAAATATGGACGGTGTGGTAACTGTTATGAAAAGCGGTGGACAATACCAAGTCGTTATTGGGAACCATGTTCCAGCCGTTTACGAAGAAGTAGTTAGTATTGCAGGCTTGTCAGGAGAACGTGAAGAAGAAGCTTCCAGTGGGAATTTATTTGATCGCTTAATAGATATTTTAAGTGGTTGTTTCCAACCCTTTTTAGGGGCGTTAGCAGCGGCTGGGATGGTCAAAGGGTTAAATGCCTTATTGGTTTTCTTAAAGCTCTATACGGCTACGTCAGGGACTTATACCATGTTAAATGGGATTGGCGATGCAATTTTCTACTTTATGCCAGTTATTTTAGGTTATACAGCAGCTAAAAAATTCCGGTTGCATCCAATGGTAGGGATCGTGATTGGCGCAGCTTTATGTTACCCAACGATTCAAGGAAGTGCATTACAAACGGCCTTTGAAACAACAGCGGGTGCGGGAGCCGCAGCGCCGTATAATTTATTCGGCTTACCTGCCTATGATACATTTATGGGGATTCCTTGGGTCGGTGCGAACTATACAAGTAGTGTCGTACCAATCATCTTCATTATTGCTTTTGCGGCACAAGTTCAAAAAGTGTTTAAACGTATTATTCCAGAAGTTGTTCAAACGTTCTTAGTACCGTTTTTCGTCTTGTTGATTGCCTTACCAATTGGTTTCTTAGTAATTGGGCCAATCGTTAGCATGCTAACAGATTTATTAAGCGCTGGCTTTACAGCATTAATGAGTTTCTCACCAGCTTTGTATGGTTTGATTCTTGGTTTCTTCTGGCAAGTCTTAGTTATTTTTGGTTTACATTGGAGCGTTGTGCCATTAGCTATTATGCAAGTGACACAAGAAGGTTCAAGCCAAGTATTAACGGGATCATTTGCAGCTAGTTTTGCGCAAACAGCAGTTGTTTTAGCGATGTTCTTCAAATTGAAAGATAAAAAGTTAAAAGCTTTGTGTCCGCCAGCAATTATCTCTGGTATTTTTGGTGTAACAGAGCCAGCAATTTATGGAATCACTTTACCAAAAAAATGGCCATTTATTTATTCAATGATTGGTGGCGCTGTCGGTGGTTTATATTTGATGATCAACAATGTGACAGCTTATACAATGGGTGGTTTAGGAATTTTCGGTGTGCTAAACTTTATCAATGGTGATGATGCAAGTGGGATGATCCAGTCCTTTATTGCAATTGCCATTGCAGCGGTCGTTGGTTTTGGTCTAACATTCTTCTTCTGGAAAGACAATACAGTTGAGGAAGAAGAAGTGATTATTGATAAAACAACGATTAAAAAAGAAAATATTACAAGTCCAGTCAAAGGACGAGTGTTATCTTTAAAAAATGCAGAGGATCCTGCTTTTGCAAATGGAGCATTAGGAAATGGGGTCGTGATTGAACCAACGGAAGGTAAAGTGGTTGCACCCTTTGATGGAACGATTGTCACACTATTCCCAACAAAACATGCATTAGGTTTGATTTCAGATAACGGCACAGAATTATTGATTCATATTGGGATTGATACAGTTCAATTAGAAGGCGAAGGCTTTGAAGCTTTTGTAAAACAAGGTGACCGCGTGAAAAAAGGTCAAACATTAGTAACCTTTGATTTAGAAGGAATTAAAAAAGCTGGGTTTAGTACACAAATTCCAATCGTTGTGACGAATACAGCGGATTATTTAGATATTTTGGAAGTCGGCAGTAATGAAGTTTCAACAAGTGATGATTTGCTGACCGCTTTAATATAAAAAGATGTGGAGGAAGAGAATTTATGGCATTTAGAAAAGACTTTTTATGGGGTGGCGCAACAGCAGCCAATCAATGTGAAGGTGGCTATAACGAAGGCGGACGCGGTTTGGCAAACGTCGATTTAGCGCCAACGGGTCCAGATCGTTTTCCAGTAATCACTGGTGAAAAGAAAATGTTTAACTTTGATGAAGAACATTTCTATCCTGCACAAGAGGCGATTGATATGTATCATCGCTATAAAGAAGATATCGCCTTGTTTGGTGAAATGGGTTTTAAAACATACCGTTTATCCATTGCTTGGAGTCGAATTTTTCCAATGGGAGATGAAACAGAGCCGAATGAAGAAGGCTTGAAGTTCTATGAAGACTTATTCAAAGAATGTCATAAATATGGGATTGAGCCACTAGTAACGATTACACACTTTGACTGCCCAATGCACTTAGTGGAAGAATATGGCGCTTGGCGTAGTCGTAAGTTAGTAGGTTTCTATGAAAATCTTTGCCGTGTAATTTTCAACCGATATAAAGGATTAGTCAAATATTGGTTAACATTTAACGAAATTAATATGATTTTACATGCACCATTTATGGGAGCAGGTCTATACTTTGAAGAAGGCGAAAACAAAGAACAAGTGAAATACCAAGCGGCCCATCATGAACTACTAGCAAGTGCAATTGCGACAAAAATTGCTCATGAGGTAGATCCTGAAAACCAAGTAGGTTGTATGTTAGCGGCTGGTTCCAACTACGCTTATACTTGTAAACCAGAAGATGTTTTCGCTGCTCGACAAGCAGATCGTGAAAATTATTTCTTTATTGATGTCCAATCACGTGGGGAATACCCTGCGTATGCTTTAAAAGAAATGGCCCGTAAAGGTATTCAAATTGAAATGGAAGAAGGCGACGAAGAACTTTTAAAAGAACATACGGTGGACTTCATTTCGTTCTCTTATTATTCTTCTCGTGTCACATCAACAGATCCAGAAATTAATGAACAAACAGCTGGTAACATCTTTGCCTCTGTGAAAAATCCTTATTTAAAAGCTAGTGAATGGGGTTGGCAAATTGATCCGCTTGGTTTGAGAATTACGATGAATGATTTATATGATCGTTATCAAAAACCACTATTCATTGTTGAAAATGGCTTAGGAGCGGTAGACACACCAGACGAAAATGGTTATGTAGTCGATGATTATCGTATCGATTATTTGGCAGCGCATATTCAAGCGATGAAAGATGCTGTTGAACAAGATGGTGTCGACTTGTTAGGCTATACGACTTGGGGCTGTATTGATTTAGTATCAGCTGGAACAGGTGAAATGAAAAAACGCTATGGCTTTATCTATGTGGATCGCGATAACGAAGGAAATGGTACGTTAAAACGAAGCAAGAAGAAATCGTTTGATTGGTACAAAAAAGTAATCGCAACAAATGGTGAAGATTTAAGTAATTAATAAAATCAGCAACTATTAAAGGGCGTTTGACGTTGGCAGAAAAAACAAGGACTCTTCTGCCAGCGTCAATTCCCTTGATGGTTTCTTTGTGATGCCTAAAAACAGAGGGAAAGAGGG
This sequence comes from Enterococcus sp. AZ129, assembly GCF_051714505.1. NCBI lineage: Bacteria > Bacillati > Bacillota > Bacilli > Lactobacillales > Enterococcaceae > Enterococcus > Enterococcus sp. AZ129. The sequence goes on from NZ_JBIORY010000001.1 coordinate 225,991, forward strand.
ATTTTATGGGATTTCCAGAAAATTTTTTATGGGGCGGTGCAACAGCTGCTAACCAATATGAAGGTGGCTATCTTTCAGGAGGCAAAGGTCTGAGTACATTAGATGCAATTACTGGTGGTAGTCAAACAGAACCGCGACGGATTACGTATTTAACTAAAGAGGGCCAAAAAGCTTCGTGTACGCGCGATCAAGCATTACCCGAAGGAGCGATTGGCTATATCGATGAAGAGTTATACTACCCTAGTCATGTAGCGACGGACTTTTACCATCATTACGAAGAAGATATCGCCTTATTTGCAGAAATGGGTTTCAAATGTTTTCGGCTGTCTATCGCCTGGAGCCGGATTTGCCCAAATGGAACAAAAGAGATTAATGAAGAAGGCTTAGCCTTTTATGATAAAGTTTTTGATGCTTTGCTGCGCCATGGAATTGAGCCCGTTGTGACGATTAACCATTTTGATATTCCGATGTATTTGGCCGATGAATATGATGGTTGGAAAAATCGTGAAGTGATTGATTTCTTTGTTTTCTTTTGCGAAACCATTTTTACACGTTATCAGGATAAAGTGAAGTATTGGATGACTTTTAATGAAATTAATTTTTTAAGAAGTTGGACGCAAATTGGGATTCACAATAATGATAAACAAAGTAAATATCAAGCAGCGCATCATCTATTTGTAGCAAGTGCGAAAGCAGTTGAATTGGGACATTCCATCAATCCAGATTTCCAGATTGGTATGATGGTGGCTTATATACCGAGTTATCCTTTGTCCTGCAAACCTGAGGACGTGATGGCAGCTGTTCAATTTAACCGAGAGCAAGAATTTTATATGGATGTCCAGGCTAAGGGATATTATCCAGCGCATAAGCTCAAAGAATTTGAGCGTGAAGGAATGACAATTCAAATGGAGTCAGAGGATTTAGCGATTATTCAAAAAGGAACAGTTGATTATATCGGGTTTAGTTATTATATGTCGACTGTTTCGACTGCTTATCCCGAAGAAGTAAAATATGTCGGAGGCAACCAAATGCCTGCGGTTAAAAATCCTTATTTGCAAGAATCTGAATGGGGCTGGGCTGTCGATCCTTTAGGGTTAAGAATTTCATTGTGTCAGTTGTCAGATCGTTACAATATGCCATTGTTTGTGGTTGAAAACGGGTTCGGTGCGGTGGATACATTGCAAGAGGATGGCTCGATTGTCGACGATTACCGCATTGATTATTTTAAACAACATATTGAAGCCATGAGAACCGCAGTAGAAGAAGACGGGGTTAACTTAATTGGTTATACGCCATGGGGTTGTATTGACTTAGTTTCAGCAGGGACTGGCGAAATGAAAAAACGTTACGGCTTTATCTATGTAGACATGGATGACCAAGGTCAGGGAACCTTGAAACGAACTAAGAAAAAATCATTTAATTGGTACAAACAAGTTATCGCTAGTAATGGTGAAAACTTAACAACTGAGTAGAAAATGAGGGGAAATAAAAAATGAAAAAACGATTGACGATTGTGGGGATGCTTTTTCTGGCCATTTTAGTAATGGTTGGTTGTGGTAAAAATCAGCAAGCAACGACAAAAGAAAAAGAGACAAAACCTGAAGAACTAACTCTTTACATTGTGCGCCATGGAAAAACTATGTTAAATACGACGGACCGCGTACAAGGATGGTCAGATGCGGTCTTAACACCAGAAGGTGAAAAAGTTGTGACCGCAACTGGAATTGGCCTGAAAGATGTTGCCTTTCAAAATGCATATAGTAGTGATAGTGGCCGCGCCTTGCAAACCGCTCAACTTATTTTAGATCAAAATAAAGCAGGCAAAGACCTTGAAGTCGTGCGTGACCCAGATTTACGTGAATTTAATTTTGGTAGCTATGAAGGGGATTTAAACAAGACAATGTGGCAGGATATTGCTGATGATCAAGGTGTTTCCTTAGAAGAATTTATGAAAAATATGACCCCTGAATCTTTTGCCAACAGTGTAGCTAAACTGGATCAACAGCGCGAGGAAAGCAAGAATAACTGGCCTGCAGAAGACTATGCTACAATTACCAAACGTTTGAAAAAAGGCTTAGATAAAATTGTTGCCACAGAATCAGCCAATCCCGGGAATGGCAATGTTTTAGTGGTCTCTCATGGCTTGAGTATTTCAGCGTTGTTAGCAACTTTATTTGATGATTTTAAAGTCCCAGAAGGCGGTTTGAAGAATGCTAGTGTTACAACGATTCATTACAAAAATGGCGAGTATACTTTGGATAAAGTCAATGATGTCAGCTACTTAGAAGCAGGCGAAAAAGAATCAAAATAATCTAAGGCATCGAGAAACAGTCTATTTAGGAGTTGGTGGAGCAACAGAAGGATTGCTTCACCAACTCCTATTGTTGTGTTCTTTTTTTATTAAGGGTAGAATCAGAAAGAAGAATTTTTTCATTGGGAGGAAATGAGATGAAAAATAGAACAAAATCACGCTGGAAAAAAATTGTCCTAGGACTTGGGCTTTTTTTAGTAATCTTAGTCATCGGTTTGACTATTTTTATTAAAAATAGTACGTATCAAGCAACCGATTCGGCCTTAAAAATAAGTCAAAGTGCCACGCAAGAAAAAAACTATGATTATTACACAAACGGGCAAAAAAATGATACAGCACTGATTTTTTATCCAGGTGCATTGGTTGCGCCCGCTAGTTATAGTGAATGGGCGCAAGAAGTTGCTACGAAAGGTTATGATGTCTATATTGTTCATTTTCCTTTGAATTTAGCGGTTCTTGCACCAAATGCTGCAGAACAAATTATAAAGGATCATCCACAACAAAACTTCGTTTTGGCTGGACATTCTCTGGGTGGTGTGATGGCTAGCCGTTTTGTAGCGGAAAATGAGCAACGAATCAAAGGCATGATTTATTTAGCTAGCTATCCTGACGAAAAAGGTGCACTAAACAAGCAAAATCTGCCGGTTCTGTCAATAACAGCCACAAACGATGGTGTTTTAAATTGGACTAGCTACCAAAAAGCCAAACAGTTTTTGCCAAAAGATACGCAGTATGTATCTATCGAAGGTGGGAATCATGCAGGGTTTGGTAATTACGGTGTCCAAAAAGGAGACAACAAAGCGACAATTTCTAATGAGCAACAGCAAACAGAAATCAGTCAAGTGATTGTAGCATGGCTACAATCACGCTCCAATAAATAATCCGATGAGCCGAAATGTTATTTTTTCGGCTCATTTTTACTGCGATAAACAGAGGGGGTTACGCCTGTTTCTTTTTTAAAAGTGGTGGCAAAATATGCTGCGGTTTGGAAGCCAACTTTTTTCGCGATTTGTTGAATCGTAAGGGGTGAATGGAGAAGCAATTCTTGGGCTTGCCTAATTCGGACACTTGTTAAATAAGCTGACGGGGTTTGTTTTGTCTGTTCCTTAAAGGTTCGCTGCAAATGAAAGGGACTACCGTGGCAGGCTTGCGCTAAATAGTCTAAACTTAAAGGTTCCGCTGAATGCCGATCAATAAATTGCTTAATTTGAGCAACCCATTCCTCGTTAGGAACGACTTGCCCGGTTGGTTGACATCTTTTACATGGACGAAAACCAAGTGTTAAAGCTTCCTGAGCCGTTTTGAAGATCAAAACGTGGTTCTTGTTGGGCACACGGGAAGGGCACGAAGGACGACAAAAAATTTTAGTTGTGGTCACACCATAAAAAAAATCACCATCAAATTGCGTATTATTATTTTGAATGGCTTCCCAACGTTTCTGAGTAAGTCGATACGTTGTTTTCATTGTAAGCACACCTCCCGTTTTCTTCATTGTAAAAGAATCCCTAATAAAAACAAGTAAAAAGTGATAGGAGCGCAAGATTTTGAAAGCCAAAAGAATTATAATGAAGATAAGAAAAACACGAGAAAGAAGTGTAGACATATGGCAAAAAAGATTTATTATGCGCAACAAGAATGGCAGAACGATCACTATTATCTTGGTGTGACAGACGCTGGACTAGCTTTTGTAGGTTCAGCCAATCAATCGATAGAAGAGCTGAAAAACTGGTACCCTCAAGCACAATTAGAAGCTTCTGAAAAGAAAACTGCGCCTTATAAAGAAGCATTAATAAGTTATCTTAACCAACATTCGACAACGTTTGCTTGCCCCCTAGACATCGAAGGAACGCCCTTTCAAAAAGAAGTTTGGCAGGCGTTGCAAGAAATCCCTTATGGTGAGACAATGACCTATCAAGAAATTTCAGAAAAAATTGGGCGTCCACGTGCGGTTCGAGCAGTTGGCACAGCGATTGGGAAAAATCCTTTATTAATGGTCATTCCTTGCCATCGAGTCATCGGCAGCAAGGGACAATTAACCGGTTACCGTGGTGGTTTAGCAATGAAACAAGCATTATTAACATTTGAACAGTCTTAAAAGGAGGCGGCGATGAACAACTATCAATGGTATACAGAACAATGGGGAAAACCGACAAGAGAGGATGATTTGCTGTTTTTATTGTTGACGGTGGGTGTTTTTCAAGTTGGGTTAAGTTGGAAAGCAGCAGCAGGGAAAAAAGTAGCATTCATGAAAAATTTTTGCCAAATGAAGCCGGAAAAAGTTGCCGCACTGTTGCCTGACGAAGTCGATCGAATAGTAGCTGATCCAGATATGATTCGCAATCGGCGCAAAATTGAAGCAACCATTAAAAATGCGCAAGCAATTTTAAAAGTACAAGAAGAATTTGGCAGTTTTGCCAATTATCTATGGCAATTTGTAAAAAACGTCCCCGTTTTATCTATTTATGAAGAAGCATACCAAGTCCCACGCACACAGCTTTTGTCAGATAACGTAGCAAAAGACTTAAAAAAAAGAGGATTTTCTTTTGTAGGTCCGATTGTCACCAATATGTTTCTGAAAGCTAGCGGGATTATCCAGGTGGAAATTTTAAATCCAGAATAAAGGAGTGTTAGGATGTTTGAAAATGAATCTCTTAGTTTTGAAGAACAAACAATTATTCAAGCAGCAGAGCGTTATGTTCAACAAGAATTAGCCAACGAAGCAAGTGGCCATGACTGGTGGCATATTTATCGAGTGACACAATTAGCAAAAACAATTGCAGAGAAAGAACAAGCAAATTTATTTTTATGTATATTAACAGCATTGTTACATGATATTGGCGATGAAAAATTTAACGAAAGTGAAGAGGCTGGCTTGCTAAAGGTGCAACAATGGTTGGAAGCAAATAACGTATCAACAGAGCAAACGAATCACATCCTTTCCATTATTGCTAATATGTCCTTTAAAGGAGGAAATACTGGGAAAACAGTCACTACATTAGAAGGAAAAGTGGTCCAGGATGCGGATCGATTAGATGCCATCGGTGCGATTGGAATTGCACGGGTGATGGCTTATTCGGGAAATAAAGGCCGTTTAATTCACGATCCTCACAAACAACCTCGTGAACAGTTAACCCAAGAAGAATACCGGAATGGGGAAGATACTGCTATTATGCATTTTTATGAGAAACTTTTAAAGTTAAAGGAACAAATGAATACAAATTATGGTCGCTTATTGGCGGAAAAGCGTCATCAATTTATGGAACTTTATCTGGAGGAATTTTATCAAGAGTGGGATGGATACCGATAAATGAGGGCCAACTAAAACAGTCAGTACATTTCTTTTTGAATTTTAAGAGAACTTTTTTTTACAAATACCTCAGAAGTGGTAAAATGATGGATGAATAAACGGGTGGTTTATCTTAGTTTTACGTTACATATAGGAGGTAATTATGGAGACAAAAAAATCGAGTGGCATGTTTGCAGTTATTGCCGCACTAATTGCGAATATTTTAGTAGCGATTAGTAAATTTGTTGGTTTTGCTTTAAGTGGTAGTACCGCTATGATGAATGAAAGTATCCACAGTGTCGTGGACTGTAGTAATCAGGTGTTATTACTTTTTGGGAATAAGCGCGCTTCTCGTGGACAAAGTGCGTTACATCAATTTGGAGAAGGCCGTGCAAAATACTTTTTTAGTACAATTGTTGCAACGATGCTCTTTTTTGGTGGGGGTGCGTTAGGCGTAATGGAGGCTATTCAGAAGTTACTGCATCCCTCTCACGAAGTAGAAAATGTGGCTATTGTCATTGGTATTTTAATTTTTGGTTTGCTTGTGGAAGGTAGCTCTTTGCGTGTAGCGATGAAAGAAATCAAAGAATTGAATACAGAGAAGTTATCGCTCTTAAAATTTTTGCGAGAAAGTCGTCACAGTGAAATTTTAATTATTTTTACGGAAGACTTTTGTGCGGTTATTGGTTTGTGTTTAGCTTTGGTGGGAACCCTTTTAACAATGGTAACTGGGATTGCTGCATTTGATGCTATCAGCGGCTTACTGATTGGTTTACTATTAATGTGTGCAGCCATTTTCTTAGCGAAAGAATTTTATAGTTTGATTATTGGTGAAAGTGTGACCGCTACAGATTTAGCAAAAATTAAAACCGCATTTGATCGGGCGGATGTTGAAAAACTAATTGATGTAAAAACCGTTCATTTAGGCCCAACTGAAATTTTAGTAGCGGCAAAAATTGATGTGGTAGAACCAATGGAAGAAGATGCACCTGATGTTGTGAATGCGATTGAACGAGACATTCGCAGTAAAATGCCTGATAAAAAAATCTATATCTATATTGAAGTTGACGATTATGATGTGAATTACGTTCGTAAATAACAAATGAAAGAATAACTTTAAAAAACAATATGGGGGAAGAAACGATGCAAGAGGCAATTATAACAAGTACAGTAGATTTAACCAGTGGTGGTTGCAACGCCTGTGGCTTAGTGGAAGATACCGTCTACACATTAGCAATGAATGGAGTGGACATTCCGTTAGATGGCTTGACTGTTGCTCATCTAGTTTCTGCTGTTGTTGCCAGAAATGGATTTAAACAGGAGCTGCAAATGGATATGCTAGATGACGAATATATCCTTTATCGAAAAGAAGACACAGCAGTAACCTTTAAAGAAATGTACAATCATTTAAGCTACGATAACGGTTCTGAAAAAATCCAATCTAAAAATAAACTGGAAGATTTACCAGAACTTTTTGAACAAGTCAATCAAATCCTAACAACTGTTTTTGGAATTGAAACTGTCAATTTTATTATAGAATAAAGTACAAAATAGAACAGAAATTGGACAATCAATGAGTGAAAGAGATCGTCCAATCTCTGTTTTTTAATGTATAAATAGAAAATAAAGACAAAAAATGATTAAGTTAAGTGAACGCCTTTATCGACATAAATGATGTCACCGACCACACCACTAGCTAGTTCACTGACTAAAAAGGCACAAGTGTTTCCGACTTCTTCAATGGTTACACCTGTTTTATCTGGTGTCCGCTCATTAGAAATACTAATCAATTGATCGTAGTCTTTTACACCAGTCACAGCCAATGTTTTAATCGCTCCTGCGGAGATTCCGTTGACACGAATTTTATCTGCAGCTAATTCAAAAGCTAAATATTTCACGGCAGTTTCTAAAGATGCTTTAGCAATCCCCATCATATTGTAGTTAGGAATCGCACGTTCGGAACCTAAATACGTCAATGTGACAATTCCTGAACCAGGATTTAACAAAGGTTTCGCATAATGAGTGACTGCTAAAAGAGAGTAGCTACTAATATCTTGTGCTAATAGGAAACCATCACGAGTGATGTCACTAACGTTTCCAGACAATTCTTCTTTTTTGGCAAAAGCAATCGCATGGACTAGTCCATCGATCGTGCCCACTTCATTTTTAATTGTTTCAAAGGCTGCTTGAATGGACGCATCAGAAGCAACATCGCACTCCACCAACAAATCATTTTCATCTGCTAATTTAACCACTTGCTTTTTCATGCGTTCGTTTTGATACGTATAAATAACATTGGCCCCTTGATCTTTTAATGCTTTTGCACAGCCCCAAGCAATACTTTTTTTGTTGGCAACACCCATTACGACGACATTCTTATTTTGTAAAAACATATAAAATCTCCTTTAATAAAAAATTTTTGTTGATAGAATAGGCTTTTCTTCATCAAAATGTAAAAGTTACATTTATTGAGTTGACGAATAAAATTTCAACTGGTATTATCTGTGTGAGAATGATAACAAAATCTTCTCAATTTTCTAATCTTGAAAAAAACAGACATTTTTCCTGATGTCTGAATTATTAACCAAAATACTTTGAAAGTCAAACTATTTTTCTTATTTTTTAAGAAAAAGTGCTGGAAACCGTATGAAATAATAGTTTGATAATCAAAATAAACTCGGAGGTACAGTATGAAAAGAGTGGTCATAACCGGCATGGGTGCCGTAACACCATTAGGCAATACGGTAAAAGAATTTTGGCATAATCTAGTGGATGGCAAGCTAGGAATTGGCAAAATTACTAAATTTGATTCTGAAGATACTGGGGTGGCTTTGGCTGGTGAAGTAAAAGAGTTTGACCCAAGTGCTGTTTTAGAACGCAAAGAGCAAAAAAGAATGGACTTATTTTCTCAATATGGCTTGGTCGCTGCTTTAGAAGCGTGGGAAATGAGTGGTTTAACAGAAGCAACGATTGACCCGACTCGTTTAGGTGTGATTGTCGGTAGTGGGATTGGCGGGATGACTACCTTACAAGACCAAGTACGGGTAATGGACAAAAAAGGCGCAAAACGCGTAACACCATTTTTCGTGCCCATGGTAATTGCTAATATGGCAGCGGGAAATATTTCGATTCGTTTAGGTGCAAAAGGACCTTCTCAAACTATCGTGACTGCTTGTGCTTCTGCGACGAATGCGATTGGTGAAGCTTTTCGCACGATTAAATATGGTTTAGCGGACATGATGGTAACTGGTGGGACAGAAGCCACAGTATGTGAAATTGGGATTGCCGGTTTTGCAGCATTAAATGCTTTAAATACAACAGAAGATGCGACTCGGGCTTCGATTCCTTTTGATAAAGAACGAAAAGGTTTTGTGATGGGTGAAGGCGCAGGAATGCTGATTTTAGAAGAACTCGAGCATGCACAGAAACGTGGCGCAACTATCTACGGCGAAATTGTTGGCTATGGCAGCAACTGTGATGCTAGCCACATGACCGCTCCTTTAAAAGACGGTAGTGGCGCGGCGGCTGCGATGGAAATGGCGATTGCGGAAGCAGGGATTACGCCGGAACAAATTGGGTATATCAATGCTCATGGTACGTCAACCCCAGCGAATGACGCTGCGGAAACAACGGCCATCAAGCGTGTCTTTGGTGAGCGAGCATCGCAAATTCCAATTTCAAGTACAAAGAGTATGACTGGACATTTATTGGGCGCGGCTGGCGGTATCGAAGCGATCGCTTGTGTGCAAACATTGCAAGAAGGAAAAGCTCATCCGACAGTAGGCTACCAAGTAGCTGATCCAGATTGTGATTTAGATTATGTCACAGAAGGTGCACGTGACATTACAGCGGACTATACAATTAGTAATTCGTTTGGCTTTGGTGGCCATAATGGTGTAATTTGCTTGAAGAAATGGGAGGAAAACTAGTATGAAAAAAGTAATGACTGCAACAGAAATTATGGAAATGATTCCTAATCGCTATCCGATTTGTTATATTGATTATGTGGATGAAATTATTCCAAATGAAAAGATTATTGCAACAAAAAATGTGACAATTAACGAAGAATTTTTCCAAGGACATTTCCCTGGAAATCCAACAATGCCAGGCGTTTTGATTATTGAAGCATTGGCACAAGTAGGTTCGATTTTAATCTTAAAAATGGATCAATTTGAAGGTGAAACGGCCTATATTGGCGGTATCAACAAGGCCAAATTCCGTCAAAAAGTGGTCCCTGGTGATGTCTTGAAATTACATTTTGAAATCGTCAAATTACGTGACTTTGTCGGCATCGGCAAAGCGACTGCTTATGTGGAAGATAAAAAGGTCTGCGAATGTGAATTGACGTTTATTGTGGGACGATAAGAATCAATCAATTTTGGATACGTTAGTTTCCCTAAGAAAAGGAATAAGTCACATTGGCTTATTCCTTTTTAAATTTATATAAATAACACTAACGCAAAAAAACATGCTATAATCATAAAAAGCTTACGTGAAGGTGGTAAGCTTATGAGTAAAACAATTTACAGGAGGGTTTTTCTTTTGGATATTTCAGTAGAGTTTTCGGGACATAAATTGGCGAATGTGTTAATGAACGCATCAGGCATTCATTGTATGACAATTAAGGAAATGGACGAGTTAGCGGCTTCTCAATCAGGTGCTTTTGTCGCTAAGACGGCAACACCTAATCCTCGTCAGGGCAATGAGGAGCCTCGGTATTTTGATACACCATTAGGAAGTATTAACTCAATGGGCTTGCCTAATTTAGGGATTGATTATTATTTAGATTATCAGATTGCACGTCAAAAGGAATTTCCTGAGGAGTTACGCTTTTTATCTGTATCTGGTATGAATTATGAGGAAAATATCGCTATTTTAAAAAAAGTGCAAGAAAGTGAATACACAGGAGTGACAGAATTTAATTTGTCTTGTCCCAATTTGCCTGGTAAACCGCAAATTGCTTATGATTTTGAATTAACAGAAAAGCTTTTAACAGAAGTTTTCCAATTTTTTACTAAACCATTAGGTGTAAAATTACCCCCATTTTTTGATATTGCACATTTTGACGCAATGGCTGAAATTTTAAATAAATTCCCTTTAGTATACGTGAATAGTATTAATAGCATCGGTAATGGTTTATATATTGACAGTGACAAGGAAGAAGTGGTCATTAAACCAAAAGGAGGTTTCGGTGGACTGGGCGGCGAATATGTCAAACCAACAGCGTTAGCCAATGTTCGTGCGTTTGCGCAACGTTTGAAACCAGAAATCAAAATTATTGGAACGGGCGGTATTACATGTGGAAAAGATGTTTTTGAGCATCTTTTATGTGGTGCGACATTAGTACAAGTCGGCACACAATTGCATCAAGAAGGTCCACAAGTTTTTGAGCGTCTAGCCAAAGAATTACAAGAAATCATGGCAGCAAAAGGTTATGAAAGTATTGAAGAATTTCGTGGGAAATTGAAAGAGATGTAACAAAAAAACCGTCAAGAAATTTTCTTGACGGTTTTTTTGTTATTTCACAGCCTTAACATTTTCCATAAAGGCTTCCAAATATTCAGGTTGTGTTAATTGTTGGTTACAGGTGTCGCTATCATGGCAAATGTAATTGCCTTTTTTCGTGTAGGTTCCGTCGCCGCCTGATTTGGTGGTAGCTAGGAACATAGACACATTCGTGATTGTTTGACAGATGGAGCAAACACCTTTAACAATGGTGGGTGAAAGGGTGCCGTGGACGCCGATTAATTTATTTTCTCGATACGCTAAGATAAATTTTTTCTGAGTCCCAGCGTCGTTCCAACCGACATAGGTATTGTTCCGTAAATCCATGTTTTCCCACTCAGGAATCTTTAACTTTTTCACTTTGCGAAAGACTTTCGTGACTTGTGGTGTTGAAGGTTCTTTAAAGGGCAACACGGTTTCTTTTAATTCATCTAAATATTTTTCAGCACGTGCGCGTGTTAAACGACGATCCATCACTTTGTCCAACAAAATCGTAACAGCAGGGTGTTCTTCTGGAAATAACCCATTGATTTTTTCGACACATAGGGCCTGGACAGTTTTGACAGTCGTAGCATCGTTAACAGACGTATAGGTGTTTAGTAACACAGCGACTTGTTCTTTAATTATGTTAAATTGGTAAGGTTGAATAGTTGGGTTCATGATTTTAAATTCCTTTCAAATAGACCGAGTACATACGCTGAAAGGCAATTTGTCTCACCAACGTATGTTTAGTGACAGACAACCTCATGTGTTTTTGATAAAGATAGCGTTTGACGTATCATATCATCACCCCCTTTAATGATTGATTTTTTCTATGTAAAAAGTGAAAATAATTGATGAAAGCTTGGTAATTCTAACGCAATTCAAGAAAAAAGGCAAGTTAAACTCGTTTTATTTCCCAATTCAATGTCTGGGGAGTGATAAACTTCTAAAAAAGATACGTGATTTCCTAGATTAATCCTAGGTTATTTGCTACAATAATGAAGAATTAACCAGAGAAAAGGAGAAATTACAATGATTGCAGCAAGCGATTTAAAAGCCGGTATGACTTTTGAGCAAGACGGCAAATTAATTAAAGTAATGGAAGCTAGCCACCACAAACCAGGTAAAGGTAACACGGTTATGCGTATGAAATTAAAAGATGTTCGTACGGGTTCAACAACAGATACAACAATGCGCCCAGATGAAAAAGTGAAAAAAGCGCACATCGATACAAAACCGGTTCAATATTTATACAGCCAAGATGATATGGCTATTTTCATGGATTTAGAAACATATGAACAATATGAAGTACCAACTGCTTTAATTGAAGAAGAACTAAAATATTTACTAGAAAATATGGAAGTAAAAATTCAATTTTATGGTGAAGAAGTCATTGGTTTAACTTTACCAACAACGGTAATCTTACGTGTTGCTGAAACACAACCTTCAATCAAAGGCGCAACAGTAACTGGTTCTGGTAAACCCGCTACAATGGAAACAGGATTAGTTGTTAACGTTCCAGATTTTGTTGAAGCAGACGAATTATTAGAAATCAATACTGCGGAAGGTACGTATTTAAAACGTGCTAAATAAGTAGCAGAAAAACAGAAGGCTAGCCTTCTGTTTTTTTTGGTCTATTAATTCTTTTACCTATAAGAAAACCATTGGTGTGATAGGAAATAGCAATCGTTAGAATCGTTGACACTAGAAAATGGGAAATGGTATAGTTTGGTCAACACATGACGAAGGAGGAAATCAACCATGACGAAAAAACAAGCTAGCCCTTTTTTAGAAACGGAAAGCTGTTGTTGTATGGTGCAAAATAGTGCAGCATACTCTTTTGTGATGGGGAAAACCTCCGTTATTTCTGAAAAATTGCCTAACACGATTCCTCTCTGAATCTAGACAACCAGAAATAAACAAAAAAGGTGCTGATGCGATCAGCACCTTTTTGTTTTATGTACATGTATTAGAAGGAGGAATTCGCTATGATTGTTCAGTCAATTTTAGACACAATCGGAGCAACACCATTATTTGAATTTACAAGTGAACAATATCCTATGCCAGAAGGCACTAAAATTTATGCGAAACTAGAATATTTGAATCCAGGTGGCAGCGTCAAAGATCGGCTTGGTGTGCATCTTCTCAAAGAAGCAATGAAAACGGGAAAGATAAATCAAGCCACAACAATTATTGAACCGACGGCGGGGAATACAGGGATTGGCCTGGCATTAGCAGCCAGTCAACTGGGCCTCAAGACAATCTTTGTTGTGCCAGAAAAATTTAGTCAGGAAAAACAACAGCTGATGCAAGCGTTAGGTGCTAAAATTGTCCCTTCGCCAACAGAGCAAGGGATTGTCGGAGCGATAACTAGTGCCCAAGACTTAGCCAAGGAAATTCCTAATAGTTACGTGCCGTTACAATTTGAAAATCCGGATAATCCTGCTGCTTACTACGAAGGATTAGGACCTGAAATTGTTCAAGACCTAGGCGGGAAGATTACTAGCTTTGTCGCAGGTTTAGGCAGTGGTGGAACGTTTGCTGGTGTTGGCAGATATCTCAAAGAACAAAATAGTAAGACGCAATTATGGGGCGTGGAGCCAGAAGGTTCAATTTTAAATGGCGGACCTGCACACGGACATGAAATCGAAGGCATTGGCGTGGAGTTCGTGCCGCCTTTTCTTAAACAGATTCCTGTGGACGGCTTTTATACCATTTCAGACGAGGATGGTTTTTTCTGGGTCAAACAATTAGCCAAGAAAAGCGCTTTGCTGGTGGGAAGCTCCAGCGGCGCAGCGTTTGCGGCGGCATTAAGAGAGGCGCGCCGCTTACCAGCAGGCAGCACAATTGTAACTATTTTTCCTGACGGTAGTGACCGTTATTTATCAAAAAATATTTATTCTTAGGAGGAAAACTTTTATGAAATTCAATACCAAATTAATTCATGGCGGCATTAGTAAAGATGCAACAACAGGTGCAGTGAGTGTTCCTATTTATCAAACGTCAACCTTTGAACAAAATGGCGTGGGCCAGCCAAAAGAATATGAATATTCTCGTTCAGGTAATCCCACACGTCACGCGTTAGAAACCTTAATCGCTGAGTTAGAAGGTGGGAGCCATGGCTTTGCGTTTAGCTCAGGCTTAGCTGGTATTCATGCAATCATTTCTATGTTTGGACCCGAAGATCATATTTTATTAGGTGACGATGTCTATGGGGGGAGTTTCCGTTTATTGGATAAAGTATTTGTAGCAAATGGGTTAAGCTACACGATTGTAAACGCCAGCGACTTATCAACAATTGAAGCCGCAATTCAGCCAAATACAAAAGCCTTGTTTTTGGAAACACCAAGTAATCCACTGTTAAAAATTACAGATATTGAAGCGGCAGCTAAGCTTGCTAAAAAACATCAGTTGTTAACCATTGTCGATAATACGTTTGCGACGCCTTATTTTCAACGGCCGTTAGCGTTAGGTGCTGATATTGTGGTTCACAGCGGGACAAAATATTTAGGGGGCCATAGTGATGTAGTCTCTGGTTTAGTCGTAACGAATCATCCAGAAAGCGCAGAAAAGATTGCCTTTTTACAAAATGCGATTGGTGCTGTTTTAGGACCACATGATAGTTGGCTGGTCCAACGTAGTTTAAAAACATTAGGCGTCCGGATGGCAGCGCATGCCCAAAATGCTCAAAAAATTGCAGAATTTTTAGAAGCGCATCCAGCGGTGGCAACGGTGTATTATCCAGGACTAGCGAGTCATCCTGGTCACGAAACTGCGCAAAAACAGATGTCGGGGTTTAGTGGTATGATTTCTTTTGAATTAGCCAAGGATGAGCAAGTCGTTCCTTTCGTAGAAGCGTTGGAAATTTTTACTTTAGCGGAAAGTTTAGGTGGCGTAGAAAGTTTAATTGAAGTACCTGCCATTATGACTCACGCATCTATTCCCAAAGAAAATCGTGAAGCTGTGGGAATTAAAGATGGACTCATTCGTTTATCTGTAGGAATTGAAGCAGTCGAAGATTTATTGGCTGATTTAGAAAAGGGATTACAAGCATAAACAAAAGGCCCTCGTCTTTAGACGAAGGCCTTTTGTTTATAATTCTTCTCCATTCGTAGCAATCACTTGTTGATACCAAGCAAACGATTTTTTCTTTCGCCGTTCCAACGTTCCGTGACCATCGTTGTCCTTATCTACATAAATGAAGCCATACCGTTTCTTCATTTCGCCTGTACTAGCGCTCACTAAATCGATGAATCCCCAAGGTGTATAGCCCATCAAATCAATGCCGTCATACGCAACGGCTTCTTTCATCATCTCAATATGTTCACGTAAATAAGCGATTCGGTAAGTGTCGTTAATCGTTCCGTCTGGTTCTAGCTCATCAATAGCACCAAAGCCATTTTCGACAATAAAAAGTGGTAATTCATACCGATCATTGAACCAATTCATTGCATAGCGTAAGCCCATAGGATCGATTTGCCAGCCCCAATCAGATGTTGCTACATAAGGATTTCGCACCAAGTCTTTTGCTTCATTGTAGTCAAAAGTAGGGGCCTTTTCTGCACCTTTTACAGCAAACGACATGTAATAGCTAAAGCCAATATAATCAACACAGCCATTAGCCAAATCAGTTAAATCTTCTTCTGTGACATCTAATGAAATGTTTTTTCGTTTCAAATAGCATTGAATTGCACTTGGATAATGACCGCGGACATGAACATCGGTAAACCAATAACGTTTTTGCATTGCGCTAACACTCATCATCATATCCTCAGGATTACAAGAATAAGGATAAATAGGCACCATCGCAATCATACAGCCAATTTGGAAGTCGGGATTGATAGCGTGGCCAATTTTCACTGCACGTGCGCTAGCGACTAGTTCATAATGAGCAGCCTGATACATAATTGCTTCGCGGTCTTCTCCTTTCTGGTAAGCAATACCAGAGTTAGTAAAAGGTGCAAAATCTTCTTCATAATTGGCTTGGTTGTTAATTTCGTTAAAGGTCATCCAATATTTGACTTTTTTCTGGTAACGAGTGAAACAGACTTCAGCAAATTTGACAAAAAAATCAATGACCTGGCGATTGCGAAAGCCGCCATATTTTGTGACTAAATGATAAGGCATTTCAAAGTGAGACAGTGTCACGACTGGCTCAATACCATTTTTCAAACACTCGTCAAAAAGTGCATCATAAAAACGAAGGCCTTCTTCATTGGGCGTTTCTTCATCTCCGTTAGGAAAAATTCGTGTCCAAGCAATAGAGGTTCGGAAACAATTTAAACCAAGTTCTTTGAATAGTTGAATATCTTCTTGATAGCGATGGTAAAAATCAATCGCTTCATGGTTAGGATAGTGTTCATCTGGTAAAACGCCTGCGGTAATTTTACGAGGGACGCCATGTGCACCGGCAGTCATTACATCCGCCACGCTCACCCCTTTACCGCCTTGGTCCCAGCCTCCTTCTAATTGATGAGCAGCGACAGCGCCGCCCCAAAGAAAATCATTTTTCAAAATTGACATATCGTTTCAGTCCTTTGTTCAAATTTTTATACGTTTTGTGCTTCGACTTTTTCAAGGGTTTCTTCAGTAATCGGTTGATTGGTTTCTTCTGCGTAATTAAGTGCATCCATTTTTTTAGCAAACGGTAAATAGATAAAGAAACTCATCGTCAGTACTACTACTTGAAGCAACGCTGCTTGCCAACCACCAACTAAAAGTCCAGAAATGATTGGAGGAGTAGTCCAGGGAACTTGTACCGCAGTAAAGAGAGGAACCAGTCCTGTGTACAAGGCAAAATATGTCACAACAGAAGAAACAATCGGTGTGATAATGAATGGCACAGCCATGATTGGGTTCATCACGATAGGTGTAGCAAAGACAATTGGCTCGTTAATATTGAAAACAGCTGGCCCAATTGAAAGCCGACCTAATTGCTTAAACTGAGCTGATTTGGCAAAGAAAACCATGAACACGACTAACCCGATTGTCATGCCCGCACCAGTGACCGTTAAAAATTGATCTAAAAATTGTTGTGTAACAATATGGCCACCATTAGCCAGTGTTAAGTCTTTTCCAGATTTCAAAATTTCGGTGTTTTCCAAAGAGTTTGCTTGTAAAATAGGGCCCATGATACCGCCAACGATTGTTGACCCGTGAACACCGAAAAACCAAAAGAGCGGAATGACAAAACCTAATAGTAATGCGCCACCTAGTGAATCTGTGACTCCTTGAAGTGGTGATTGTAGCACTTCGTAAATAAAGTCAAAGAATGTCGTATTGAAGACTTTATCTAGAAGAATGAAAATTAGCATTGCACCAGTTACAATAACGCTGGCAGGAATTAACGCAGTAAAGGAATTGGCCACATTTTCTGGTACAGCTTCTGGTAATTTGATACGAATATCATGACGTAAAAACCAACTATATACAACGCCGACTAACAAACCAACAATAATAGCTGTAATCATCCCTTTGCCAGCTGTCCAATCTTTGTTGATGACATTGCCAACTACTGCGCCAGAAACCGCATCTTTGACTTCAGATGACATAAACAAAATGAAAACCACCATGGCAATCATGCCCGCTGGGAGGCCTTCAAATCCCTCGCTTTTTACATATGAGTAGGCAATACCGATGACCGCAAATAACGACATAATCGCAAAAGATGCCCCATATGCTTGATTGAAATAAACAGCCAGACCGCTTGCGTTAACCCATTCAGAAATAGCTGTAACTGGGAAATTCGCTAATAGAAGAAATACGGAACCAACAATGGTAAAAGGCATCGTGTAAAGCATCCCGTTCCGTAAGGCAGTAATTGCTTTGGTATTGACGAATTTTAGTACTGGAGGTAATAATTTCTCGTTAATCCATTCGTTCATAAAAATCTCTCCTTTGAAGAATAATATAAATGCAAATGTATCCGTTTACATATTTACTATATAAGGTTATTTGAAGAAAAAATAGACTTTTGCTTGAATGAGAAACATGTACCAAGAAAAAAAACAAAAAAGCTCATGCTGTCTAAAACAGCATGAGCTTTTGTGAAAAACAACTAGAAAGGTGTTTCATCTAGTTCCTTTAAAAGTTGACTTGCTTGATGAGCTAGGAGTTCAATTAAAGCAATGACAGGGATTTGAGTGGTTGTATTGACTGATTTATCTGCAAATGGAGAACGTTCGTCGGGCATATAATAGGAGATGTTGTAGTCAGCCAAGCGGGCAATAGTTGAATGTTGATTGTTGGTAATGCTTAGCACTTTGGCGCCAGCTGTTTTAAGATCGGTCATTTGTTTAATCATTTCATTGGTTTCCCCAGATACAGACAGAATCAAGGCTAATGTATTTTCAAATCCGCGCTTGGGGATAGGCGTAAAGGGATCAGCAATACTGTAAGAATTGATATTTAAGTTGGCAAAATAACGACTGCCATAACTACCTAAAATTCCGCTAGTACCAATGCCAGTAAAGGCAACGTGACGTGCTTGAACAATCATTTGGATTGCTGGACGAAGCATTTCGTAATAGGTTTCTTGGTTTAATTTTTTTAAAAAAGCATCGACGTGAACCGTGGCATCATAAAAATTTTCAAACGTTTGTGTTTGTTTGGCTTCTTCTTTCACTGCATATTTTAATTCGGAAAAACCAGCATAGCCCATTTTGTTACAAAATCGTAGAATCGTTGAGGTGGAGACATGACAGGAAGTAGCCAGTTGGCGAATGGTCTGTTGAGGGATTTGGTGCAGGTGTTCCAATACATAATGGTAAACGAGCATTTCTAATTCATTCAAGGTCTGAACCTTCTCTAAATCAAACAAAGTAATCCTCCTTTATATAAAAACTGAATATGTTATTTTTTTGTGTAAATCAAATAAACCAATTCTTATTTTTCTTGAAAAAAATGTAAAATAACTCAATAAAAAGTTTCTTATTTCCTATTTTACAAAAAGTAGCCCAATTATCCTAGTTTTTCTCTTTTTTCTTTTAAAAATAACAATGCGCACCCCTAGAGTTTTTTGAGAAAACAAGCTAAAATAGATAAGAAGAGAAAAGGAGGCGTTGATGTGGCACGGGAAGTAATTTTATTTATTGCAGCGAGTATTGATGGTTTCATTGCGGACAAAGCGGGCGGTGTTGCTTGGTTAGAAGAGAATATTCGTGGCGATGAAGAAGATCGTAGTTACGATGAAATGTATGAAAAAATAGACACTGTGGTAATGGGGCGGACTACTTATGATCAAGTGACACAAGAATTGTCCCCAGATGTGTATTTTTATGAAGACAAGCATTCTTATATCATTACCTCTCATCCAGAACCATCAACTGCTTCAAGAACTTTTACCAAGGAAGATCCAGTCACATTAATTCGTCGTCTCAAAGAAGAAGACGGCGCGGGAATTTGGATTGTTGGAGGCCCAAAAGTGGTTCAACCGCTTTTGGCAGCTGATTTAATTGATACCTTCATTTTGACGACAATACCACTGTTTCTGGGTGAGGGCATTGCTCTATACGAGACAATGGCTCAATCAATTCCAGTTCGTTTAAAACAGGTTTATCAAAAAAATGAGTTGGTTTATTCGATTTATCAACGTGAAAACAAAAATTAAAAAATAATTATTCGGTTGGGCAAGTTGCTTTCAAGGTTTTGAGTTTCTCATAGGGCGAGAGGAACAAAGCAACAGTTGTCTAGCCGTTTGTGTTGTTTTTGATTGACAAAGAAATGGTAGAGGAGAAAAAAATGAAACATCAGATCAAAAAAAGGTTGTATATTTCACCTGTTCAAACAATTGTCTTAGGCTTTTTTTTATTAATTGTTGTAGGCACAATCTTATTAATGATGCCTTTTTCTGCACAAGCTGGACAAAAAACGCAATGGATTGATGCTTTTTTCGTGGCAACTTCCGCCGTCTGTGTTACAGGGCTTTCGCCTTTGAATACGGCGGAACATTGGAGTCCTATCGGGCAAGTTATTATTATGATTTTGATTGAATTAGGCGGCTTAGGCTTTTTAACCGTTGCCACGATTTTCTTTAGTTTGCTACGGAAAAAAGCGTCACTAAGTGTACGGATGTTGTATCAAGAAGCGTTAAATGTTAGTGAAGTTTCCGGAGTTTTTCGTTTAATGAAATATATTATGAAGTTTGCGGCCATTATTCAATTACTTGGAGCCTTCTTGTTGTCCTTTCAATTTGTGCCAACATTTGGGTGGAAAAAAGGGTTGTTTTTTAGTCTCTTCCATGCCGTTTCGGCATTTTGTAATGCTGGCTTTGATTTGCTAGGGGATAGTATGGTTCCTTATCAAAATTCGCCTTATCTTTTACTAGTCATTAGCTTTTTAATTATAGCTGGTGGCTTAGGATTTATTGTGTGGCGCGATATTTTTGCAATGATTAAAGGTTATAAAAATAAAATTAAGCACCGTGTTAGTATTCATACACGCCTTGCTTTAACGGTGACCGCCACCTTTTTAGTCTTAGGGACCGTTATTTTTTACATTTCAGAATATCGCCATTTTCCAGCTGACATGTCTTTTTGGCAGCGTCTTGTCAACAGTTGGTTCTTGTCGGTTACACCAAGAACGGCTGGCTTTTATTCAGTTGATTATTTGAAAATGAGTAATCCAGGCCTGATTGTCACGATTTTGTGGATGTTTATTGGTGGCACTTCAGGATCAACCGCTGGCGGCTTGAAAACCACTACGTTTGGTGTGTTATTTTTACAATTTCGTGCAATTTTTAAAGGGAAACAGCGAGTGGAATTCCATGAACGCACAATTCCTGAGCGAGTAGTGCTCCAAGCGTTTACTTTGTTCTTCTTGGCAACTTTTTTATGTGTAACTGCTTCAGTTATTCTCTCGTTTACAGAAACATTACCTTTAAAAAACGGGATTGAGTATATTGTTTTTGAAGTGGTTTCTGCATTTGGAACGGTTGGTTTAACAATGGGGTTAACACCAGATTTAACTGTTTTTGGTAAACTAGTGATTATTTTTCTAATGTTCGTCGGTCGTGTGGGTGTGTACACGGTGTTATTGTCATTAATTAAGAAAGGCTTGGAAAGTCAGTCGAAAGTTCAATATCCAAAAGAATCAGTGATGATTGGTTAATAGAGAAAGAGGGAAATAGAATGGAATTTTTAGGTATTTTATGTTTGATTTTAATTACAACGACTTTAGCAGGTGTTGCTTGTAAAAGAGTAGGAATTCCTGCGGTAATTGGGCAATTGCTAGTAGGGATTGTGTTAGGTCCAGCGATGTTAAATATTGTGCATCAAGATGTGTTTGTGCATGACTTTTCAGAAATTGGTGTCATTATGTTGATGTTTATTGCTGGAATGGAATGTGAATTGGAATTATTGAAAAAATATGCGAAACCTAGTGTCATGGTTGCTATTTTGGGCATCGTTTTACCGGTTGGTTTTACTATGTTGATTGGTCAGCTGTTTGCTTTTTCTTGGAAAGAAGCTTTTTTCCTTGGGTTAGTTTTAGCAGCAACGTCGGTCAGCATTTCAGTAGAAGTATTAAGAGAGTTGAATGTTTTAAGTAGTAAAGAAGGTGCAACGATTCTTGGGGCTTCCGTCGTTGACGATATCGTGGTCGTGATTATTTTAAGTGTCGCTGTCGGCATGATTGGTGCAAGTACAGGCGGCAATACAGAAGTCAGCTTTATTGTTAAGTTAATTGAACAAGGCTTATTCTTTATTGGGATTTTCTTTTTGGTCCGCTTTATTGCTCCCTATTTACTACGTTTAAGTCAAAAAATGAACATTGGGTCGTCTGTTATTATCATGTCATTGATTATCTGTTTGGGCATGGCTTATTTGGCTGATTTAGTTGGTTTAAGTTCTGTCGTAGGTGCCTTTTTTGCAGGGATTGCTGTGGGACAAACGGATGCAAAAACAGAAATTGATTTCAATATTGAAGCTATTGGCTATGCCGTGTTTATTCCCGTCTTTTTTGCCAGCATTGGCTTATCAGTGACATTTAACACGTTAGGAAAAGATTTACCTTTTATTTTGGTAATGACGATTATGGCGATTTTAACGAAATTACTGGGCGGCGCCTGGGGAGCGAAAATGGTTGGTTTCTCCAATACAAGTTCTTTAATGGTCGGTGCTGGGATGGTTTCGCGTGGGGAAATGGCATTAATCATTGCGCAAATTGGCTACCAATCTAAATTACTTTCAGAAGCGTATTATACGAGCATGATTGTGGTAATTATCTTAACGACCTTAGTTGCACCGTTCTTATTGAAATACTTTGTTAAAAAACAAGAATCTGCGTTGCAATAAAAAAAGATGAGCAGAAGTTGTTGACAAAAAAATAAAATAGCTATATGATGAGTTCAAGACGGATGACTACATTTGTAGTCGATAACCTTGAACTCTTTTTTTATTGATGAAGGAGGAATTTAACGAGTATGGCAAAAGATAAATTAGCGACAATTACAGATGCAGAGTGGGAAGTCATGCGGGTTATTTGGACCCAAGGCAAGACCACGAGTCGTGAAGTGCATACACTTTTAAATGAGAAGAAAGAATGGAAATCAACGACCGTCAAGACGTTACTAAGTCGTTTAACAGATAAAGGGTTAGTTGGAACGGAGAAAGCAGGCAATAAATATATTTATTATCCGCTAGTAGAAGAACGTCGGAGCGTTGAAACGGTGGCAGACGAACTTTTAGCTAAGGTGTGCAGCCGTAAAGTTGGTTCCGTGGTAGAAACAATTTTAACAGAGAGTCAGTTGAGTTATGACGATTTGGATCGATTAGAGGAACTCTTGAAAGAGAAGCGCAAGACGGCGGTTGAATCTGTCCCTTGTAACTGTATTCCTGGTCAATGCCAATGTCATTTAATTTAAAAAGGAGTGAAAAAAATGGAAAGTAAAACGTTTGATATTGAAGGGATGAGCTGTGCTTCCTGTGCCCAAACGATTGAAAAGGCTACGGCGAAGTTACCTGGGATGGCAAAGGCAAGTGTCAATTTAGCTACGGAAAAATTAAGTGTCACGTATGATCAGACGGAAGTCACAGAAGAAGAAATTAAGGAAGCTGTGTCAGATGCTGGCTACAAGGCGATTAGCCCAGCCCAGCAACGAACGTTTGCGATTGAAGGAATGAGTTGTGCTTCCTGTGCCCAAACGATTGAAAAAGCTGTGAACCAATTATCTGGTGTTCAACAAGCGATTGTTAATTTAGCCACGGAAAAACTGGTGGTTAGTTATGACGACCATCAAGTAACGAGTGCTAAAATTATCAAAGCAGTTACGGATGCAGGTTATCAAGCGACAGAAGAAGTCGCTGCAGGTGCAACAGCGGACCAAGATCGTGAAAAGAAACAAAAACATATTGCTGAGATGTGGCAACGTTTTTGGATCTCAGCGGTGTTTACAGTACCCCTTCTTTATATTGCGATGGGACATATGGTAGGCTTACCATTGTCGGATTTTTTGAATCCAATGACACATGCGACGACCTTTGCAATGGTTCAATTGATTTTGACGTTACCCGTCCTATATGTCGGCAGAGAATTTTTCACAGTCGGTTTTAAAGCATTATTTAAAGGACATCCGAATATGTTTTCTTTAGTAGCTTTAGGAACCAGTGCTGCTTTTGTGTATAGTTTATATGGCACAGTCATGATATTTTTAGGAGACACAAGTTTTACAATGGCTCTTTATTATGAATCAGCGGGTGTTATTTTAACTTTAATTACATTAGGAAAATATTTCGAAGCTGTTTCAAAAGGGAAAACCTCAGATGCGATAAAAAAATTAATGGGTTTAGCACCGAAAACTGCCCATATTTTACGTGATGGCGCAGAAATTGAAGTGCCAGTTGATGCTGTTCAGTTGGATGACATTGTGATTGTTCGCCCAGGAGATAAAATCCCTGTTGATGGAGTGATTGTTTCAGGCAGTAGTTCTGTGGATGAAGCCATGTTAACGGGCGAAAGTTTGCCTGTTGAAAAGAAAGTCGGTGATGCAGTAATTGGTGCTAGCATCAATAAAAATGGCAGCTTTCAATTCAAGGCAACAAAAGTGGGAAAAGAGACGGCCCTTGCCCAAATCATTCAATTAGTGGAAGATGCGCAAGGCTCAAAAGCACCGATTGCACAATTAGCTGATAAAATTTCGGGTGTTTTTGTCCCAATCGTTATTGGTTTGGCTGTTCTTTCTGGCTTGGCTTGGTTCTTTTTAGGACAAGAGTCATGGATTTTCGCTTTGACAATTACCATTTCTGTGTTAGTGATTGCTTGTCCTTGTGCGCTCGGCTTGGCAACGCCGACTGCGATTATGGTGGGGACAGGTAAGGGCGCTGAAAATGGCGTTTTAATTAAAAGTGGGGATGCTTTAGAAACCACTCACAAAATTCAAACAATCGTGTTTGATAAAACAGGAACTATTACAGAAGGCAAACCGGTGGTTACAGATATTTTAGTTGCTGATTCAGCACTTTCAGAAGCTGAGTTACTAACATTAGCAGCTTCTGCAGAACAAGGATCAGAACATCCTCTAGGTGAAGCAATTGTGGGAGCGGCTAAAGAACGTCAATTGCCATTAGTAGAAGGAAGCGATTTTTCAGCGATTCCAGGTCACGGCATCCGTGTGACAATCAACGAACGAGTCCTACTTTTGGGCAATATAAAATTAATGAAAGAAGAAGCCATTGAGCTATCAACGTTTGTTCAACAAGCGGATCGTTTGGCAGAAGAAGGGAAAACCCCAATGTTTGTGGCAAAAGATGGTTCGTTTGCGGGTATCATTGCGGTAGCAGATACTGTGAAGGATAGCAGTCAAACAGCCATTGCACGTTTGCATAAAATGGGGATCGAAGCCGTGATGATTACGGGAGACAACAAACGTACTGCCGAGGCGATTGCAAAACAAGTAGGTATCGATCGTGTCTTAAGTGAAGTTTTACCAGAAGATAAAGCGTTAGAAGTGAAAAAACTACAAGCAGAAGGCAAAAAAGTAGCGATGGTGGGTGACGGTATTAATGATGCACCAGCACTTGCCCAAGCAGATGTGGGGATTGCTATTGGTTCAGGCACAGATGTTGCAATGGAATCGGCCGACATTGTGCTAATGCGTAGTGATTTAATGGATGTGCCTACAGCAGTTGAATTAAGTAAAGCGACCATCAAAAACATCAAAGAAAATCTTTTCTGGGCATTTGCCTATAATACATTAGGTATTCCAGTGGCTATGGGTGTGTTACACTTATTTGGTGGACCTTTGTTAAGTCCGATGATTGCAGCAGCAGCTATGAGTTTTAGTTCAGTCTCTGTCTTACTAAACGCCTTACGCTTAAAAGGATTTAAACCTTCGGCGGTGAAAAGAACTAGTGGAAGTCAAAAATAAAATTGAAAAGGATGAAGTGAAATGGAAAAAACAGTAAAAATTGATGGGATGAAATGTGATGGCTGTGTTCAAGCGGTCACTGAAAAATTTAGTGGAATTGACGGCGTAACGAATGTTGCGGTTCACTTGGCAGATCAAACAGCCGTTGTGACAGCAGATCGTGAAGTAAGCCAAGATGAACTGAATACCACGTTGGCAGATACAAAATTCAAGGTTGTCAGCGAATAACAAAAAACAGGGCCTACCATCATGAGTAGGCCCTGTTTTTTTGTTATGGAAGTTTGGCTTTGATTTCCTGATAAATCTTAGTCGTTTCTTGACCATCACGCGCAGTATAATAATAAACTTTTTCCCGCGTTTCTATTTTCAGAATCGGATGACTTTTTGTATAAATTAGTAAATAAGCAGGTTTTCCAGCGACTTTAAATTCTCCTGTTAAGTAACTATCTGTCGCAGCACCCATTGTGCGGATGCGTTCTTGAGGTAAGTCATCAATCAAAGAAACAACAGTGATTTGGTTAAAAGGAATTGACCTTGTTTTTGCTAATGGGGCAGATAACTCAATTTGTTTATTTTCAATAGTTGCTTGAAAGGCATGACTAGAAAAATCATTTATAAACATCGGCACTGTGGCAAAGAACAGCACCGCAATCGTTAAAATACCAGTAGCGGCTAGAATAATTTTCCCAGCAGGCCGTCCTAGGTTAATAGATAAATTCATACCAATGCGATCAGGAACCATGATTTTGGGGTCCTTTGGATTGATATAAATCCCATACCGCCAATATTGATCATCATCCCCATAGCGATAATCGCCAGCCTGTAAAACGAATTGATCTTGTTTTTTGCGCATTGAAAATAGGTAGTAGAAGAGAAAGCCTACATAAACAAACAAAAGAATAAAATAACAAAAAGTAAGGGCCATCGCAACCGTATAATCAATTACAATTGTGAAAGTTGGTAAAATGGTTAGCGGTGCAAAAACTAAGGCGGATAAAACCATTAAAACAGACCAATGATGCCGAAATAAATCATTGATTTGCTGATTAATTTTTGAGTCACTAGTTAGCGGTTTGACAGGTAAGCGCGCAATAAAATAATAGCCGCCAATGAACAAACTTAACATCAAAACAGTAATTAAGAAAAGAATCCAGGAACCAATCGCCGTTTGCAAGGAATAAAAGCCCCCAGCAAAAGTAAGAATAATTGCAGGTAAAAACCACCAAAATGAAATAAGTTTCTGGTTTTTATTTAAAACTAATTGCGTATCGATTAAGAGAGGACGCTTAGGTAGCAACCAGCCGTTTTGCATTTTTAAAGCGGCCATTTTGCGAATATAAACGATTTGCAGATAGTAGCCACTGCCAATAAAACTAAATAAAAGTAACAGAAAAAGGAACAATAAAATCGAATCATAAGGAATAAATAACAAAGGTAAACTAAGAACACTAAAAACGGCTGCTAGTTGAACCAAGCGTTTTTTATAACGTTTCCGGATTGCTTGAACGCTGGGATCTTGTAGTTTATCTTCTGGTAAAGTGTTTTCCAAAATAATATTTTTGTGAGGATTTGCATAAATCCCCATAGTAAATGCCATAAAAAAAGCGACAGAAACTAGGATGAAATAAAAGAATACCGCCATTATAATGCACGCCCTTTCGAATCAAAATTTTGATAAATTTTCTGAATAAGTGCTTGGATTTCTGCTTCGGATTGCTGATGTAAAAAACTTTCAGCCAACAGAAGTTCTAAACGCTCATGCAATTGCTGTTGCCAAACAGCGGTAGCAGGTAACTTTGCGGCAATTTTGGTGCCGTTACGACGGTCAGTCACAATATAACCTGATTGCTTTAACTTATTATAAGCTTTTGAAACAGTCATCATATTGACCCCGATTTCGTCCGCCAATTGTCGGATAGAAGGCAAACTTTCACTGGGAACCAGTTCACCTTTGGCAATGCCTACAATGATTTGATCAATGAGTTGCTGATAGATGGGCTGTTCGCTTTGTTCATCTATTTCTAAAAGCATCGAATCACTCCTGTCTTATTTGTGTTATTTGTATTATATATACTAATACAAAAAGAGTTGGAAAGCAAGGAATTTAGAGTAAATGGTTGTTTCTGTTTAAAGAGAAGCATATAATGAAGAAGAACGTAAAATGAAAGGACGATGAAAATATGACAGCAATTGAACCAAAATTAACAGAGAAATTCCATCAAGATTTCTTGAACAATAATAAACAAAATGCCTTACAACGTAGTGTAGTAAAAAATGGTATCAGCGCTTCAGGTGAATCTGTACAAGGAGCCGTGAATAACGTACCCGTCTTTTCAGTCGACTTAGCTACTGGAAAAGTGGCCAATCAAAAACAAAGCGGTCGCTGCTGGATGTTTGCGGCATTAAATACATTTAGACATAGAATGTTAAATGCGTTTCAATTAAAAGATTTTGAATTATCACAAAACTATACATTTTTCTGGGATAAATATGAAAAATCAAACTATTTCTATGAAAATATTATTGCAACAGCCGATCAACCGTTGACTAGTCGTAAAGTGGCCTTTTTATTAGCGACACCACAACAAGATGGTGGGCAATGGGATATGATCGTTTCAATTTTTGATAAATATGGCGTAGTGCCTAAAACGGCAATGCCTGAAAGCAGCAACAGTTCCAATTCACGTGATTTAAACAACTATTTAAATAAAAAATTACGCAAAGATGCAACAATTTTACGTAGTTTAATTGAAAAAGGCGCTTCTGCTGAAGAAGTCCAAAAAAACAAAGAAGCAATGTTACAAGAAATTTATAATTTCTTAGCAATCTCTTTAGGAACACCGCCAGAAACCTTTGATTTTGAATACCGTGACGAAGAAAAAAATTATCATTTGGATCAAAATCTAACACCGCAAACATTCTTTGAAAAATACGTTGGCGTTAATTTACATGATTATGTAAGTATTATTAATGCTCCTACAGAAGATAAACCCTTCAACAAAACATACACTGTTGAAATGTTAGGGAATGTTGTCGGCGGCAAAGAAGTTAAATATTTAAATGTAGAAATGGCTGCTTTCAAAAAATTAGCTGCTGCACAATTGGAACAAGGCGAATCTGTTTGGTTTGGTTGTGATGTCGGACAATCTTCAACACGTGACACAGGAATTATGGCATTAGACGTTTACGATATGAACGATCTTTTTGATATTGATTTTACGATGACTAAAGCAGAACGTTTAGACTTTGGTGAAAGCTTAATGACACACGCCATGGTTTTAACAGGTGTTGATATCGTTGATGGTCAAACAACAAAATGGAAAGTGGAAAATAGCTGGGGCGAAAAAGTCGGTGAAAATGGCTTCTTCGTTATGAGCGATGCGTGGATGGACGAATACACTTATCAAATCGTTGTGCACAAAGATTTATTAACTGATGAACAGAAAAAAGCTTGGGAACAAGCGCCAACTGTTTTGGCACCTTGGGATCCAATGGGAGCATTAGCATAAAACAGAAAAAGAAGGCCCCGCCGTCATGGCGGGGCCTTCTTTTTACGTTGGGCGGCGAACTTCACGGATTTCGCCCAATGTTGTATAATCATTGCCTGCTAAACGAGCAATCGGTTGGAGTTTTTCAGGTAAAATGTACTGATGTTCTTCATCGAAAACGGCTGAATCAAAATAGAAATCGGTAATTTCTACAATGAATAAATCCGTAATAATTTGACCTTCATGGTTAGCAATAGGTACATATTGATGTAAGCGAGCTTCCATCCGAATTGGCGCGGCTTTGATTGCTGGAACAGCAACAGTCTGGCTGGCAATGGTTTCAATACCAAATGTGTCAATTTCACTGATTTCTGGTGCTAAAGACGCCGAAGTCTGATTCATTTGAGTAAGAACTTCTTCGTTAACGAAATGGATGACAAGCTCTTTAGTAGCCAAGATATTTCGTGCCGTATCTTTAGGCTCTTTGTCTGGTCGTAAAATGGACAACGTTGCTAAAGGAATTTCAGCTGCCGCTGCATTAAAGAAACTAAAGGGGGCAGCGTTGACGATACCTGTGGCTGTATCTTGTGTCGTAACCCAAGCGATTGGTCGAGGAATAATGCTTCCTGATAAAAATTTATACGCTGTTTTTGCAGATAACTCGTTA
This sequence comes from Enterococcus sp. AZ129, assembly GCF_051714505.1. Classification (NCBI taxonomy): domain Bacteria; kingdom Bacillati; phylum Bacillota; class Bacilli; order Lactobacillales; family Enterococcaceae; genus Enterococcus; species Enterococcus sp. AZ129. The sequence continues at coordinate 255,592 of NZ_JBIORY010000001.1, forward strand.
CTATTGTAATGAATCATAGGAGCCTCCTAGAAAAAATACTAATTTCTTTGAACATTCGCATCTGAAGTATCGAAAGGACGCACAAATTCTTCAATCCCTGCCCGTTTTGGTTCTAAAAATGGCGGTAATGATAATTTTTCGCCAGCGTGTTCATAGGTTTCATCCTCTAAAAATCCAGGACCATCGGTTGCCAGTTCAAATAAAACATGTGTTGCTGCCAAGAAATATTCAGATTTAAAGTAAAAACGTTCCACAAAGCCAGAATTAGGAAATTCCAAACGATTAATTTTTTCAATCCAGAAACGTAGTGCTTCCTCATCGGCAACGCGCAAGGCTAAGTGATGGACATTGCCGTAGCCTTCTTGGGCCGCTGGCAAATCTTCTCGATGCTCTACGATAATGCTGGCACCATTCCCACATTCGCCAACTTCAAATAAATGGAAACTACCTTCAGCATCAATCAATTTGAACCCTAAAACTTCAGTTAAAACTAGTTGCAGATGTTCGTAATTTTCGACAGTTACAAAGGCTGGACCTAAGCCGATTAAAGCATGTTCACTAGGGACGTTAGATTTTTTCCAAGGCGTGCCAGCTGCAACACCTTGGTTCTTTTCATCAGAAATAAGTTGGTAACGTTGATTGTCAAAATCTTCAAATTCTAAATACTTTTTACCAAAACGCTCTTGAATTTCTCCATGATCAATTGCATATTCATTAAAGCGAGATACCCAGTAGTCCAAAGCAGCATCATCTTTTACACGGAAGGAAGTACGAGAAATTGTATTGGTTCCTTTGGTTCCTTTAGGTAAGCCTGGAAAGTCAAAGAAAGTCATATCTGTTCCGGGAGAGCCGGCATCATCAGCAAAAAATAAATGATATGTTTCAATATCGTCTTGGTTAACAGTCTTTTTAATTAAACGTAGACCTAAAATATCGGTGAAAAAGTGATAAATTTTTTCGGCACTTGAAGTCATGGCAGTGACGTGGTGTAAACCTAAAATTTGTGTATTCATAATAAAAATCCTCCTAAAAGAAAAATAATTTTTTGATTAATTAACTTACTAAAAGTAAGTTTAAATGATTAGTCCTAAAAATGCAAAAGAAATGTCTCGAATTCGAACTATTATTTTTTAGTTGATTTTTAAAAAAAATAAGAATATAATAGCCTGAGATATTTTAATACATAAACTTTCGTAAACATCGCCGGATGCTTGCGACTAAAGTGTTAATGAACAGTTCTTAGGCCATAGCTGAACTGTTTGTTGGCACTTTTTTTGTTTGGAAGGGAAGGAAAACAAGATGAGTAAAGCTTGGTTAAAAGTTATTTTTGGCGCTTTTTGTGAAGTGATTTGGGTCATTGGCATGAAGCATAGTACAACATGGTGGGAGATTTTAGGGACAGTAATCGCAATCTTTATCAGTTTTTATGCGCTGATTAAAGCAGGAGAGGAATTGCCAGTCGGCACAGCCTATGCTGTATTTGTCGGCTTAGGTAGTGCTGGAACTATTGTAACAGATCATTTTTTATTCCACACACCATTGGGCATAGGAAAAGTTCTTTTTTTGTTGCTGTTATTAATAGGTGTAATTGGCTTAAAAATGGTAACTGGAAATAAAGAGGAGGAAACAAGATGAGTTGGTTATACTTAGTCATTGCAGGCTGTTTTGAAATCTTTGGCGTAGGTTCAATTAAATTATTTACAACAAAAAAAGACTTACGTTCATTGTTAATTTTAATTCTAGCGTTTAGTGGTAGTTTCTTATTCTTATATTTAGGGATGAGACAATTGCCGATGGGCGTTTCTTATGCAGTTTGGACAGGAATTGGTACAGCAGGAGGCGCTATTTTAGGAATGCTCTTAGGTGAATCAAAAGACCTACGCCGGATATTTTTTATTTTTTTAATCATTGTTTCTGTGATTGGTTTAAAATTAATTGGTTAGAAAGCGAGAGAACATTGTTTGGATTATTGAAAGACCGGTGAGTAAAATTTAAAAAGAGACAGAACCAAATGCGGTGTTCTGTCTCAAAATAGCTTTTATTTTACGAGGTTACTATAACGTGTCGCAAATTCATTGTTGTAGGACTTGCCGTTGACATCTTGACCAACGTCCCAATTTGCAGACCAAGTCATTAAGCCACGGATAGGATTACCGTCTTTTGCTAACTGATCAAAAGTTTTGGCTACAGGGGTAGCCTCAACAACATAGCCACTACCAGCAGCATCCCGATTTGCTGGTAAACCAAGGACTAATTTATCGTTTGGTATCTGTAGATAGCCGCGTGTGCCATGGATTAATGAATCAGACATATAATAGAGGAACTCGTATTTTAGAGCATCGTTGCTTTGAGCAACCCAAGTCATAATTTCATCAACCCAGACACCGTCGCCGCCTTGGTTATATAATTGTGGGGCAATGTAATCATAATAACCATTTAGGGAAGTAATGTATGTTTCATAAGCGGCACCAGGTTTTAAATAAGGGAATTCTGGCGCCATCGTAATGATGAAATTTTTTCCTTGTGCTCGATAATGGTCTTTGACTATTTTCAACGCAGCAGGGATAACGGTTTGGTTGTCGCCAGCAGTAATCGCCAATTGCTCTAAGTCGATGTCTAAACCATCAAAGCCGTATGTTTCCACTTGACGAATGATTTCATTCGCAAAGGCTTGTTCATCGCCTTTGACTAATTGAATATGTGCATCTGCTCCACCAAGTGCCAATAAAACTGCGCGACCTTGACTATTTAATTGTGCGACTTCTTGTCGGAAGGCAGTGTCCGTTTGGTTATAAGGCTTGAACGTAGGAATCCGTATCGTGCCATCGCTTTTCATGAAGGAAACCGGTACGACATTGTAGGCTTGATTTACTTCTGAAAGGTTCAGTGATGCTGATGTTCCTTGTTTGTAACCATCGCGTCCTTTTGAGGCCCAGTTATGCCAATATCCAACCAACACTTTTTTGCCAGAGATATCTACCATCGTATCCGCAGCATCTGCAGAAGCTTGAGTAGGCGTTAACCACAAGCCAACTGTAACGGTTGAAAGAAGCAGAAAAGCAGGAATTATTTTTTTTAGCTTCATTTTTTGAGAACTCCTTTAATTTAGTTTAAGATGTGAGTGTTTTTACTGAATGTTCACATCAATCGCTTGGTAAAAGGCGTTCACCGTATCACCAATGCCCCAAACAGCGTAAATGACATGATAACCTTTGCGGTCTGTCGGAATATTAATTGTTTGTTTAACAACTTTATTAGGAACTTCTTGTTTGCCGTCGATTGAAGCAATTTTGTCGAAGTTTTTAATGTCTAATGGTTGATTGGGATTCCAGCCATTTTTAGTAATATAGTAATCCCAAGAAGCAGTTCTATGTTGGGCAGTTAAGTTCCAAGTGATGTCAAGGGGACCTGTGGTAATGTTTGTTTTGTGCCAACGAGTAGCTGTTTGTTCATCCAAAGGTTCAAAACCTGAGACACCTGCACTGGCTAATTTACCAGTAATAAACGTATTTTTGGGCGCTTCGATACTTTGAGGTTCCCATTGTGCACGACCAACATTTGTATTTAAGTTACCACCAGCAGAACTACCAAAGAAAGCACGACTTCCAGGACTTGCTACGTAACCATGAGCCTCCGAAACAGTAGGGGCCAATGCAGCGCCACCTAAAACAAAACTAAAAGCCAGGACGATTGTTAATAAACTCTTTTTCACGAAAAAAACCTCCTAAAAAATTATTTTGTATGCGCTTACAGATAGGAATATAACATAATAATCTTTTGGATACAAATAATAAGAAATGTTATTTTTAAAAATAAAACAATATTTTTTAAGTAATATTAAGAATGTTTTTAAATAATATAAATAATAGTGTTTTTCAAAGTTTTGTTAATTTTTCATTCGGAATCGCAATTGAAGAAATCACGTGGTATACTTTTAAGAAGAAACAATGACACGAAAGTAGCCATTGGAAAAAGGAGATTATTTCGTGGGAAAAAAACATACATCCTCTTATGAAGTTGCCTACTATGACGGCGATTTTACTGGTGCAATGAAGATACCGGCTTTGTTAGCGGTTGTCATTAAAGTATCAGAAGAACAAACAGAATTACTAGGAAGAGATGCGGCTTATGTCGCCCAATTTGGCCTAGGCTGGGTCATCACCAACTATGAAATAGAGATTCACCGCTTACCAAAAGTTGGTGAAAAAGTAGCAATTACAACGCAAGCTATGAGTTATAACAAATATTTTTGTTATCGTAACTTTTGGGTTCATGATGAAGAAGGCAATGAATGTGTCTTTGTGAAATCAACCTTTGTCTTAATGGATCAAAAAAATCGGAAAATCAGTAGTGTATTACCAGAAATTATTGCACCTTTTGATTCTGAAAAAATCACTAAAATTTATCGCCATGAAAAAATTGAAAAGGTCACAGAGGGGAACTTTTTACCTTATCGTGTGCGTTTTTTTGATATTGATGGCAATCAACATGTTAATAATGCGATTTATTTTAATTGGTTATTGGATGTGTTAGGGTATGACTTTTTAACAACGCATCAACCGAAAAAAATTCTTGTGAAATTTGATAAAGAAGTAGAATATGGCCAAGAAGTCGAAAGTCATTACGAAATTGTCGAACAAGAAAATCAGTTGAAAACACGCCATGAGATTCGGATTGATGGTCAAACCTATTGTGAAGCGAATATCGATTGGACAAATTAAGTTAAGATGACGATTTAGAAAATAAAAAGTTACGCAGAGGAGGGAGGACATGATTCGCTTAGGATTAACATCTTTTAGTGAACACGACTATTTAACTGGAAAAAAACGGGCCACGCTTTATGAATATGCCAGTCATTTACCGCTAGTTGAAATGGACACGGCGTATTACGGGATTCCTCCCAAAGAACGAGTAGCTGAATGGGTCAAAGCAGTTCCCGAAAACTTTCGCTTTGTCATGAAAGTTTATAGTGGAATCAGTTGTCAAGGTGAGTGGCAGACCTATTATGCAAGTGAAGAAGAAATGATCACCGCTTTTTTAGAAAGTATGGCCCCATTAATTGAAAGTAAAAAATTATTTGCCTTTCTGGTACAATTTTCAGGAACATTTGGTTGTACGAAAGAAAATGTCGCTTACTTGCAAAAAATTCGTCACTGGTTTAAAGACCTACCCATCGCCATTGAATTACGAAATAATTCATGGTATCAACCAAACTTTGTAAAACAAATGTTGCAATTTATGAAAGAAAATCAATTTTCACTTGTGATTGTAGATGAACCGCAGATTCCTACGAATCCAGTGCCCTTTTATCCGTATGTAACGAATCCTAATCTCGTGCTCTTCCGGTTTCACGGACGTAATGCGGCTGGCTGGTTAGCCAATGATGCAGAGTGGCGAAAAAAAAGAACCCTTTATCATTATAATACGCAGGAAATCGCTGATTTAAGCGAAGCTGTTTTAAAAATGTCGCAAGAAGCTAAAGAAGTGGGCGTAATTTTTAATAATAATTCTGGCGGCGATGCCGCAGAAAACGCTCTACAGATGCAAAAAGTCTTGAATTTGAGTTACGATGATTTGAATCCAAAACAATTAGATTTATTTTGAGAAAGAAGGTAGCTGAATGTCTGAAAAGCAATCCCCTTATGAAATGGCTTGTGCCTTCCACGAGGTTTTTAATCCACAACAACCAGAGCAACCAACTGCTTTTTCGCCAGAGCTAGCCAGTCGACGAGCAGAGTTTAAAGTCGAAGAACTTGTGGAATTTTTATATAGTGCTGCTAATAATGACCAAGTGCTTTTTCAACAATTGGTCGACGGATTAAAAAAATCTGTCGATAAAGCAGAGCAGAAAGTCTTGGCGAAAGGCAAACCAGTATCTGATCCTTTAGTGGAGGAAGTGGATGCACTAGTCGATTTATTGTATTTTACTTATGGTTCGTTTTGCTTAATGGGCGTCAATCCAACAAAAATTATTGAAATCGTTCATCAAGCCAATATGGGGAAATTATTTCCAGATGGGCAGCCACATTATGATCCGGAAACAAATAAAGTATTAAAACCTGAAAATTGGGAACAAGATTTTGCGCCAGAAGCTAAAATTAAAGCGGAAATTCAACGCCAATTGAAAATTACTGAAACCAATGAAAAAGACGAATGAGAAAACTCATTCGTCTTTTTCATTAATCATGGAAGAACGTCCGATATAAGGCTTTGATGGCTTTTTCCTCTTGTTCTTTTTTGATACCAAACATAATACTTACTTCCGAAGATCCTTGGTTAATCATTTCTAAGTTGATTTTTTCTTTGGCTAACGCCATTGTACTTTCAGCAGTAACCCCAATTCGTTGGCGCATGCCTTCCCCGACAATCATAATCATGGAAAGGTGATGCGTGATGCGTAACTCATCAGGCGCTAAAACTTCTTGGAGTTGGGCCATCAGTTGATTTTCAATTTCAGTTGTTAACTGGTCTTCTCTTAAAACAATCGTGATGTCATCAATTCCTGAGGGCATATGCTCATAGCTCAAGGCTAATTTTTCTAGTACTTCTAAGAGCCGTCGCCCAAAACCTAACTCTCTATTCATTAAATACTTACTAATGTAAATACTTGCGAACCCTTGATCACTAGCAATTCCTACAACAGGGGCATGCTTCACTTTGCGAGAAGTGGTAATTAGGGTGCCAGGATGATGTGGGTTGTTAGTATTTTTGATAACGACTGGAATATTTGCGCGATAGGCAGGCATTAAAGCTTCGTCGTGGAGGACGGCAAATCCTGCATAAGCTAACTCCCGCATTTCTCTGTAGGTCAATTCTTGAATCGTTTGAGGCTGTTCAATAATTCCAGGATGGGCGACATAAATTCCGTCCACATCGGTAAAGTTTTCATACAAATCTGCTTGAACACCTGCGGCAACAATGGACCCTGTGATATCGGAACCGCCACGAGAAAAAGTACAAATTTCGCCGGCTTCTGTATAACCAAAGAAACCTGGAATAACCAAGATTTGTTGAGTCTCACGATAGGCACTAATTTTCTCTAAAGCTTTTGGTAAAATGCGAGCATTGCCTGGTTCAGGTGTCACCAGGAGACCTAATTCTTTTGGACTAATGTAGCGAGCATCTAAGCCATTCTGATTGAAAAAACTGGCAACAACTTTTGCATTATTGTCCTCGCCACTAGCTAAAAAATAGTCAAATAAAAAAGCATTGTTTTCTTTTGGTAAAGTGGCTAATTGGCGAATCGAAATAGCAATATCAGCTAAAACTGCTTTATCCAAGTGTAATTCATCAAAAAGATCTTCATAACGACGAATGATGGCAGAGATTGTCGATTCAATTTCCTCATTATTTAAGTAGCGCTGATAGTATTGAATCAATAAATCAGTCACTTTAATATCTTGCGGGGTTCGCTTTCCAGGAGCGGATACAACGACAAACGTTCGGCGCGGCTCTTCCTTGACGATTTGTAAGACTTTCTGTAACTGTGGTGCTGATGCTAGCGAGCTACCGCCGAATTTAACTACGTTCACGTTTATCACTCCTGTTTTTAATTATTTTCTCATTTGTAGATTAGTAAAAGGATACCGAAAAACATTTAGAAAAGCAACCACTTATTTTCAGAAAGTTAGGAAATCATGAAAATATTTGTTCTTCATTTTTCCTTAAAATTTTGTTAAACTGTAAAGATATGAGTCGTAACGAAGGAGTTAAATAGTATGACAGAATCCAAAACTGCCATTATTTTTGATATGGACGGTGTCCTAGTAGATAGCGAAGCTTATTATTATGAGCGACGTAAAGCATTTTTAGCGGAATTTGATTTGACTATTGAGGGCCTAACCTTGCCAGAATTAGTCGGTGCGGATATGCGTTCATTATGGCAAAAGATTGAACAAGTCAACAAAAAAGAGCTAGATATTGCTTTTTTAAATGAACAATACATAGCCTATAAAAAAGCGCATCCGATAGATTATTTAGCTGTGCTTGATGAAAATGCGAAACGTGTTTTACAATTTTTAAAAAGACAAGGCTATAAAATCGGATTAGCTTCTTCTTCCACAAAAGACGCAATTGAAGAGGTTTTGACAGTGGGGCAATTAAGTAGTTATTTTGATGCGGTCGTGAGTGGGGAAGATTTCGAAGAAAGTAAACCGGCGCCGGATATTTATCTGCACACGTTACAAGAATTAGCTGTTGCGCCACAGGAATGTATAGCCATTGAAGATTCAGAAAAAGGCATTGCCTCTGCCAAAGAAGCTGGGCTAGAAGTTTGGGCGATGCGCGATGAACACTTTGGGATGGATCAAAGTCAAGCGGATGCCTTCTTAACACAACTAAGTGATATTTGTAAAAAAATTAGTGAAAATCGGATCGATGAAAGCAGTGAATCAACCCCTTCGTAAGAAGATCGCGGGTTTTCTTAAAAAAGTTTGTTATAACTAGTGAATGAATATACAGTTTGTGCTATAATTTTCTATAGGTATTTCTGCAAGAATGCCCTTTTTCAAGGGTCAGGAACAATAGATAACCGTGTGAAGAGAACAAACAACCTTTCTTTTATTATAGAAAAATTATCGGAGGAGCCAAAATGAAGAATAATTGGATTATCATTTTAGTACTAGTAATCGTTATTATTGCTGCGGTGCTATACTTAATTGGTTATTTTATGCGCAAAAAAAATCAAGAACAATTAGATGAATTAGAAGTTCGTAAAGAAGCCCTGTTTGACTTGCCAGTCTTTGAAGAAATCGATGACATTAAAAAAATGCATCTAGTTGGACAGAGTCAAAATAGTTTCCGTGAATGGAATCAACGCTGGGTAGAACTATCGACGCGTTCTTTCGCCGAACTAGAGAGTCAAATTTATGAAGTCGAAAATCAAAATGAAATTTTCCGTTTCATGAAAGCGAAGAAAGCAGTCGTGGAAGCGAATGAAACGATGACCGAAATGGAAGCCGAAGTGGAAGTCATTCGTAATGGCTTGAAAGAATTACGTGAAAGTGAAGAGCGCAATTCATTGGAAGTTCAAAAAGCTTTGGATGTCTATGAAGAATTAAGTAAATCACTAAAAGATGATAAAGCTAGCTTTGGTCCAGCTTACTCCGAAATCCAAAAACAATTAAGAAACGTCGAAATTGAATTCACACAATTTGTCACACTAAATACATCGGGGGACCCAATCGAGGCTCGAGAAGTCCTAGAAGATGCGGAACGTCATACGTATGAATTGGAAGACTTAATGAAACGGATTCCACCAATGTATGAAGAATTAAATGAAACTTTCCCAGATCAATTAAAAGAAATCGAAGAAGGCTACAACCAATTATTAGCTGACGATTACGTGTTCCCTGAACAAAACTTTGCTGAAGAAATTCAACATGCGAAAAAACGTGTCGAGAATTCAATGGCTGATTTAGAGAAAACAGAGATTGCTGCAGTAGAGGTCGCAAATCGCGACACAGCAACGGCGATTGATGCATTATATGAAGTGATGGAACGTGAAATTGAAGCGAAGAAATATGTCGTAACCAATCAAAAAATTATTGACGATTATATTTCTCATTCCTTAAAAAATAACCGTCAATTAATGATTGAATTGGACCATGTATCACAAAGCTACACCTTAAACAACAACGAGTTAGGACGTAGTCGTGGTTTCCAAACGGAAATTGAAGAAATTATCCGCCGTCAAAAAGACTTGGAACCTCGAATGAAAGAACATACCGTTCCTTACTCTGAAATTCAAGCGTTCTATAAAGAATGCTATAAGATTTTAGATGATATTGAAAATCAACAATTAGAAATCGATGCTTCATTGAAAGAACTAAGAAAAGGCGAAAAAGTCGCCCAAGAAAAAGTTGACGAATACGAATTCCGTTTACGGAGTATCAAACGGTATGTTGAAAAGCAACGATTACCAGGTTTGTCTGCTGATTACTTAGAATTTTTCTATGTGGCAACGGATCGAATTGAAGATTTAAGCCGAGCCTTAAATAAAATGCGCATTAACATGGATGAAATCAATCGTTTATGTGACTTATGCGAAGATGATTTAGAGTTATTAGATAAGAAAACAAAAGATTTAGTCAATGCAGCAGCTCTGACAGAACAAATGATGCAATATGCAAACCGCTATCGTCATACTCACGAGAACATCCGAGCGGCTTTAGATAAAAGCATGTATTTATTCTCGACAGAATTCCGTTATCAAGATGCATTAGATGAAATTGGAACGGCATTGGAAGCTGTTGAGCCAGGGGCGTTCAAACGAATCGAAGATTTTTATTTTAAAAATATCAATAACCCTAATTTAACAGCAATTTAATTAAACAATCACTAAACAGAGGTTTGTCGACAGACAAGCCTCTGTTTTTTATGGCGTGGTGGTGACTTGAAGTGATACTTTAGAAAGTATATAATGGGAAAGAATTTTAAAAAAGAAGGGTGACAAATGATTTATTTTGATAATAGTGCAACTACACCGATTTACCCCCAGGCTTTAGATACATATGTAAAAACCAGTCAGCGGATTATTGGCAATCCGTCTAGTCTGCATGACTTAGGCAACCAAGCGAATCGGCTCTTACAACAAGCACGGAAGCAGATTGCGGAGCTAATCAATGTTTCAGCAAATGAAATCTATTTTACAAGTGGCGGAACTGAAGGAGATAATTGGGTTTTAAAAGGAACGGCAATCGAAAAACGAGAATTTGGTAATCATATTATTATTTCTGCAGTGGAACATCCAGCAGTTACAGAAACAGCGGAACAATTAGTCGAACTAGGTTTTGAACTTTCTTATGCGCCAGTGGATAAAGAAGGTCGTGTAAAAGTCGAGGAATTACAGAAATTAATTAGAAAAGAAACGATTTTGGTTTCTGTTATGGCAGTCAACAATGAAGTGGGAACGATTCAACCAATTAAAGAAATCAGCGAGGTTTTAGCGGAGTTTCCTAAAATTCATTTTCATGTAGACGCGGTTCAAGCAATTGGAAAAGTTAATTACTCAGAGTGGTTAACGGATCGGGTGGATTTTGCAACGTTTTCTGCACATAAATTTCATGGACCACGAGGCATTGGTTTTATGTATTGGAAACAAGGGAAACGTTTAGCGCCGCTTTTAACAGGAGGTGGGCAAGAAAACAACCAACGCAGTGGGACAGAAAACGTACCAGCAATTGTGGCAATGGCCAAAGCGTTACGCTTGCATTTAGAGAACGAACAACAACGGCCGCAACATGTGGCGACATTAAGGAGTTATTTATTAAAGGCGCTAGAAGAATTTCAAAATGTGACTGTTTTTTCACAAGATAATGAACATTTTGCGCCACACATTTTATGTTTTGCTTTGAAAGGGATTCGTGGCGAAGTGCTGGTCCATGCATTGGAAGAAAAACAGATTTATATTTCGACTACGAGTGCTTGTTCTAGCCGGAAAAAAATGGCTAGCAGCACCTTGTATGCCATGCATGTGCCAGGGGAATTAGCGACTTCCGCTGTGCGCATTAGTTTAGATGAAAGCAATACAATGGCAGAAATTGAACAATTTATGATTGTTTTCAACCAACTTTATCAAAAATTTTCTCGTGTAAATTAATAAAAAATAAGTCGGAGCCTAGAAATAGGCTCCGACTTATTTTTGCTCTCTTTATCGATTGAAGCGGTAGCCACTTCCCCAGAGTGTTTCAATTGGAGAGTCAGAAAGATTGGCTTTTTTTAATTTTTCCCGAATCCGTTTAATGTGAACAACGACAGTCGAAACCTCAGTATCTAAGGCATCAAACCCCCAGACACTTTCAAAAAGTTCTTCTTTATTCCACACACGGTTAGGATGTTCCATCAAGAAAACCAACAATTTGTATTCTTTGCTTGTAAAAATAACTTCATTTTCTAAAACAAACACTTTGTGGGCGGCAGTGTCGACAGCGATTTCATTGATTTTTAGTAATTGTGGTGGTTGTTCTGCTTTGCTTAACAATTGATAACGGTTCATATGGGCTTTTGCTCGAGCGACTAATTCATTGGGACTAAACGGCTTGATTATATAATCATCCGCACCTAAGCCAAGCCCACGAATTTTATCAATATCTTCTTTTTTAGCCGAAACAATCATGATCGGCGTTTGCTTTTTTTTCCGAATTGCACGACAGATTTCAAAACCATCCATAGTTGGCAGCATCACATCTAAAATAATTAAATCAAAGGGCTCATTTAAAGCTGCTTCCAATCCTTTTTTTCCATCATGTTCAATTGTGACAGTCATATCGTTAATTTCTAAATAATCTTTTTGCAAATCAGCAATGCTTGGATCATCTTCAATAATTAATACATGTGGTTTCATTTTTCATCCTCCAACAACGGCAGCGTAATTATCACGTTGGTGCCGTCTCCTTTTTTACTTGTGACAGTGATTGTTCCCTGATGATAGTCAATAATTTGTTTGACAATACTTAATCCCAAGCCGCTTCCTTTAACTGTTGGGGTTCGAGATTTGTCTACACGATAGAAGCGTTCGAATAAATAAGGTAATTCTTTTTTATCGATACCAATGCCGTTATCTGTAATGGTTAAAACTAAGTCTGTTTGATTATGCGTTAAAGAAATCGTAAAGGCTAGTTGTTCTTTAGTGGGATCCGCAAATTTAATGCTATTTTGAATTAGATTGGTAATCACGCGATTCATCTGCGTGGGATCCATTTGAACGTATAAAGCTTCGGTGGGAAGTACAGAAGTAATCACGAGTTCTTGTTCCAAACGGTATTCTTCAAGAATATGTGCAATAAAACGAGTGAAATTGGTCTTTTCCATTGTAAAGACAGCACGGTCTAGGTCTAATTTAGAATACAAAAATAATTCTTCAATTAAATCATTGAGGCCTAAACTTTTTTCATGAATGACCGTTAAATAGCGCTGTTTTTTTTCTTCAGTATTGGCAACACCATCCATCAAACCTTCAACGTAACCAATAATAGAAGTAATTGGTGTTTTTAAGTCATGAGAAATATTTGCAATTAATTCTTTCCGATTAGCTTCATATTTTTCGCGTTCCGCATTGGCTTCTTCTAAATCTTGCCACATTTGTTCAAAACTAAGTTGGAGCTGTTTGACTTCTGTTGAGACGGTTTGGTGGCTAGTTGGTGTAAATGGATTTTCTTTTTGGGCATCCTTACCCAATGTTTTAGTCGCTTTTTCTAATGCTTCTAATGGCTCGATAGTGGTTTTGGTTAAGCGCTTATTAATGAGCCAAGCTGCCGCAATTGCTACAAGGATAATTAACAAAATCATCCAGATAATCCAGCGTGTGAAGAATTCAAAAAGGCTGCTTTCGCGTTTCAAGACAATAAAGCTCCCGTTAGAACCATCTAAATAATGAAAATCGGATTTGACATAATGATATAGACGCCCTGCATTATCCAGTGTGCCAGTTGGCATAATATTATTCATTTCGTAGTTTGGAATATGTACAGACAAAGATTTTTCTACTAAATTATCCGAATAATAAGGAAACCGTGCATTCTTTCGAATAATCACACTTAATCCTTTTGCCTCAATTGTTTGAATCGTTTCCTTTAATTCTTTACTTAAAGGCGTATCTAGTAATTTCGGTGACTTTTTTAACAATTGATCTAAGGCTAAATAACTTTCTTCTTCGTTAGCGGTCAATGGTCGTTGCTTATTCATCATTCGGTAAGCTTGGGGCAAACTGGGGACAGTTCCTAATGTGATGTAAGAAGCTAAGGATAAAACAGCTAAAACAGAGGCTAAAGTAATAATGATGGCACTAATATAAGAAATAAAAAAGCGGCGTTTAATGGTCAAAAGCGTCCCTCCTAGTGGTTTTAATCTATTTCTTACTTATAGTGTATTACAAGTAAACAAAAAAAAGCTAGTATTGTTATTAACTTTTTTTCATTTGTTTATAATTTGTTCATTTTTCGGCAAGTAGGAGTTTATAAGGCTTTGCTATTCTAGGTATATCAAAAAGAAAAAAGGGGATTACCAACTATGAAAAAGAAAAAAGTTTTTAGTACGATTACCTTATTAACCTTTAGTACGTTGTTGATCGCAGGCTGTGCTGGCGGAGCCAACTCTGCAACAGATAAATCAAGTGCAGCTAGCTCAAGCACTGCAGTCTCTAGTTCAGCAGAAGCAGCTAAAGAGCAATCAAAAGGACAAGAATTAACAGAAATTTTATCCAGTACTGATTGGCAAGGCACAAAAGTTTACGACAAAAATAATAATGATTTAACAGCAGAAAATGCTAATTTTATTGGTTTAGCAAAATATGATGGTGAAACAGGTTTTTATGAATTTTTCGACAAAGAAACAGGTGAAACCCGTGGCGATGAAGGCACATTCTTTGTGACAGATGATGGCGAAAAGCGTATCTTAATTTCGGATACACAAAACTATCAAGCAGTGGTTGATTTAACGGAAGTAACGAAAGATAAATTTACCTATAAGCGAATGGGGAAAGATAAAGATGGGAAAGATGTAGAAGTCTTTGTAGAGCATGTCCCTTATTCTGATAAAAAGTTAACCTTTACGAACGGTCGTAAAGATTTAGAAACAGAAACTGGCAAAATTGTTACCAATGAACCTGGGGATGACATTTTAGGGGCCACATTATGGAATGGCACGAAAGTTTTAGATGAAGACGGTAACGATGTTACTGAAGCAAATAAAATGTTTATTAGTTTAGCGAAATTTGATAATAAAACAAGTAAATATGAATTCTTTGATTTAGAAACGGGTAAAACACGTGGAGATTTTGGTTACTTCCAAGTAATTGATAATAACAAAATCCGTGCTCACGTTTCAATTGGTGACAATAAATATGGAGCTGCATTAGAATTAACAGAATTAAATGATAAACGTTTTACGTATACACGAATGGGTAAAGACAATAACGGCAAAGAAATTAAAGTTTTTGTGGAACATGAACCGTATGAAGGCGACTTTACGCCAGACTTCACGTTCTAATTAGTCAATCACGAGTGGATGAAGCGGTCAAAAGGAAGTAAAGGATTCTTTTGACCGCTTCATTTTTAACAAAAAAATAGTTTATAGTTGTTTTTAATCGTTTATAAATTGTTCATTTTTCTGACAGTGGTAGTTTAGAATCGTTTGTTAAGATTGGTTTATCAAAGAAAAGGAGCGATGCTTTATGAAAAAGAAAGTATTAAGTTCGATTACTTTAGTAACATTAAGTACGTTACTTATAGCAGGTTATGCAAGTCCAGCATTTGCAGGTCATGCAGCCAATCCAAATAGTGCTACAGCAAATTTAGGCAAACATCAAAACAATGGCCAAACAAGAGGCGATAAGGCGACTAAGATTTTATCTGGCACGGACTGGCAAGGAACCCGAGTTTATGATGCTGCAGGTAATGATTTAACGGCAGAAAATGCTAATTTTATTGGTTTAGCAAAATATGATGGTGAAACCGGTTTTTATGAGTTTTTCGACAAAAACACTGGGGAAACCCGTGGTGACGAAGGAACATTTTTTGTGACAGGTGATGGCACAAAACGAATTTTAATTTCGCGGACACAAAATTATCAAGCCGTAGTGGATTTAACCGAAGTGAGTAAAGACAAATTTACTTACAAGCGTTTAGGGAAAGATAAACTGGGGAATGATGTTGAAGTTTACGTGGAACACATCCCTTATCATGGGAAAAAATTAGCTTTTACAAATGGACGTGAAGCATTAACCAATCAAACTGGCAAAATTGTGACAAATAAATCAGGGGATAAAATTTTAGGAACAACCTTGTGGAATGGCACAAAAGTCGTAGATAAAAACGGTAATGATGTGACAGCGGCCAATCAAAATTTCATTAGTTTAGCGAAATTTGATCCAACCACAAGTAAATATGAATTTTTCAATTTACAAACGAGTGAAACCCGCGGCGACTTTGGGTACTTCCAAGTGGTGGACAATAACAAGATCCGGGCTCATGTATCTATTGGTACGAATCGCTACGGTGTAGCGCTAGAATTAACGGAACTAAACAATGATCGATTTACGTATACTCGAATGGGTAAAGATAATGCTGGGAATGATATTCAAGTGTTCGTGGAACATGAACCTTACCAAGGCACATATCATCCAGCCTTTACTTTCTAAAAGTCTCTTGTCTTCTCTCTTATTTAACAAAAGAACGTCCCCCAACGTTCTTTTGTTTTCTCTTCCTCTATAAATAAATTGTTATTAGTTATAATTAAATATTATTATTAAGATAATTATAATGATTATTATTTAATAATTTGTTCATATTATGGACAGGTGGAGTTAATAACTACTTGCTATCCTTAAATTATCAAAAGGAAAGGGAGTAGTCGTTTATGAAGAAAAAAATCGTTGGTACAATTACGTTGTTGGCTTTAAGTGCGTTATTAGTTGGTGGAGCAGGAGGGGCTTTGACGGCAGAAGCATACGTTCCTCAAAGCGTAGACAATCCCAATAATTTAGGGGATTTACCTGAGTATTTACGTTCAGTTGGTATTAGACAAGATGAAGGATTATCAGAAAAAGATTGGGCTGGAACACGCGTTTATGATCGAAACGGGAATGACTTAACAGATGAAAATCAAAACCTATTACATGCAATCAAATTTGATGCAACCACTAGTTTCTATGAATTTTTTGATAAAGAGACTGGAGAATCAACAGGAGATGAAGGAACCTTCTTTATGACCGCTGGTATTACAGATGTTTCCCGTCTTGTAATTATTTCTGAAACCAAAAATTATCAAGGTGTATACCCACTTAGAACTTTATACCAAGATACTTTTACGTATAGACAGATGGGGAAAGATAAAAACGGAAATGATATTGAAGTTTTCGTAGAAAACAAAGCAACCTCAGGACCAGTTTATGGTCGTCCGCAGCCATACCCCAATAATCGTCCCAGAACACTAGAATTCACGAATGGACGCCGTGCCATGACAGAACAAACAGGGGCAATCGATATTAATCGACCTGGTGATGAGATTCTTGGAAAAACATCTTGGTTGTATGGTACGCCTGAGCGCTTATGGAACGGCACGAAAGTAGTGGATAAAGATGGCAATGATGTAACATCGGCTAATCAAAACTTCATTAGCTTAGCGAAATTTGACCAAGACAGCAGCAAATATGAATTTTTCAATTTACAAACGGGTGAAACCCGTGGCGACTATGGCTACTTTAAAGTAGGAAATCAAAATAAATTCCGTGCCCATGTGTCCATTGGAACCAATCGCTATGGCGCTGTCTTAGAATTAACAGAATTGAATGATAATCGTTTTACGTACACACGAATGGGTAAAGATAACGAAGGAAACGATATCCAAGTCTATGTGGAACATGAACCATACCAAGGAACTTTTGATCCTGAATTTACCTTTTAAGAACAAAACATACGAATGGAAACCAAAAAAAGTTTCGACTTCTTTTGGTTTCTCTCTTTTTAAAATAGAAAAACAGAGAAAGCGTTTTAATCGACAAATAAAAAAAGATTCGTTAGATTAGAACCACTGGAGAAAAATCTCATATTTCTCTCGAGGAAAGGAAGTTGAGCACAATGAACAAAAAAATTTTAATGGGGCTATTAAGTGTCGTGACCATTCCATTACTTGCTGCGTGTCAAGGAGGAGAAACACCCTCCGCAGCGTCAAAAAATAGTCAAACGGTGACTACTCAAAGTAGTGCAAAAACTGAAAGCACCAGTACAACCCGTTCGGTAGCTCAAACAACATCAAAAGAGGAAGTGAAAGAACCGATGAAGACCTATGAAGTGGGTGCGCTTTTAGAAGCAGCCAATCAACGAGATACGAAGAAGGTCAAGGAAATTTTACAAGATACTACTTATCAAGTGGATGAAGTCGACACAGAAGGCAACACACCGCTCAATATCGCTGTTCACAATAATGACATTGAGATTGCAAAAGCGTTGATTGATCGGGGTGCCGATATTAATCTGCAAAATAGCATTAGTGATAGTCCCTATCTTTATGCGGGAGCGCAAGGACGTACGGAGATTTTAGCGTATATGTTAAAAAATGCGACCCCAGATTTAAATAAGCATAACCGTTACGGTGGCAATGCGTTAATTCCGGCAGCTGAAAAAGGACATATTGACAATGTGAAGCTCTTGTTAGAAGATGGACGAGAAGACATAGATTTCCAAAATGACTTTGGCTATACCGCATTGATTGAGGCAGTGGGGTTACGTGAAGGGAACCAACTTTACCAAGGTATTGTAAAATTGTTAATGGAAAATGGTGCGGATCAATCCATTAAAGACAATTCTGGTCGAACAGCAATGGACTATGCCAATCAAAAAGGTTATACGGAAATTAGTAAAATTTTAGCACAGTACAACTAAGTATTGTGTCCTTTCGGGAAGGAATAAATACAGGTAGGAGTGAAGGAAAGCATGAATTATTGGTTAAAAAATGTTCGAATTGAAACAGGGTATCAAAAAGAAGGTGACTGGTTATCTGGGACAGTAACCAAAGAAGTGGCAATTGAAGTAACAGATGGAGTATTTACGAAAATCATCCCCAATGAAGAATTGGTAGAAGAACCTGGGTTGACAATTATTGATGGTCACCATCAATTGATTTTACCAGGTTTGATTGAAAAACATTGTCACTTTGATAAAAGTAAACTAGGTGTTCCGTGGTATCCGGTGACGCCAGCGAAGTCAATTGTGGAACGTGTCGAAGCAGAAATCCCTTATTTAGATAGTTTAGAACTTTCTTTAACAGAACGCGCCAACCATTTAATTGACTTAGAATTACCACATGGCGCGACAGCCTTCAGAACACATGTCGACGTGGAACCGATGACAGACTTACGTTATTTTGATGAAGTCCAAGCATTGGCCCAAACGAAACCATTTGCGGTAGAAATTGTCGTCTTTCCACAGCACGGCTTACTACGTTCAGATTCCGTTGAATTAGTTGATCAAGCATTGGCAAAAGGTGCCGATTTTATTGGTGGCGTGGATCCTTATTCACTAGATGGTGATTACAAAAAATCATTGGCTGAAACATTCCGCTTAGCAGATAAACATGGTGTCGGTGTAGATATTCATTTACATGACCGTCACGAAGCTGGGACAACAACGATTAAAGAAATTATCCGTTTAACGAAAGAATATGGCCTACAAGACAAAGTATTTATCAGCCATGCCTTCGGGTTAAATGATTTCATTGGTGAAGAACGTGATGAAGTTTATGATGCTTTAGCAGCAGAAAAAATTCATATTAATTCCAGCGTGCCAATCACACCTAACACGATTCCGCCAATTATGGAATTGTTACGTCATGGAGTCAATGTCCATCTTGGTTGTGACAATATCTACGATTGCTGGTCTCCTTATGGTGATGGCTCATTACAAGAAAAATTGGCTCGTTTAGGTGAACTTTTTAATGTGAAAGATCAAGATGCTTTAACCCAATTATTGGGCTTAGTGACAGATGGTGTCACAACTTTAGACGAACAAGGGCAAGCAAATTGGCCGCAAGTTGGTGCTGAAGCAACTTACTTACTCACTGAAGCAGAATGTGCGGCGGCTTTTGTCGCTCGTCAGACACCGGTGGAAATCAGTGTGGTAAAAGGAACCACACTTTATCAAAAATAACAAAAAGAAGCGAGATTTCTCGCTTCTTTTTTGTTATGCTTATCGTTCCTTCAACCAGCTATCCAATTGCTCAAATAAAGTGATGACCGAAGGATCTTTGGTTTGTTTTAAAAAATCATGTTCTAAATAGTAAACCGCTTTAAAGGTACTCTCAGGAATGGTCCGTCCGATTTTTTTGCTATAGCGGAACGGCACTTCTTCGTCTGAGCTGCTAGCTGTACTGAAACAAGGGGGAAAAGTTTTTAATGTTTCGTCTGACAGTGCGTAAGCAGACCAGTCGCCATTTTCTGGTAATCCGTAAAAGTGCGGCAATAGCCCTTGCTGAATACTGTAATGATACAGCAGATAGCGAGAAAGAAAAGGATCATCCCAAACAGGCTTTGTTTGGTCAATGGTAGCTATTTCTTTAGCGGAAATGGCTTGCTTTAATAATTTTCGTGGCTCTTTAATAAATTCTAAATCTGTATAGCCGTAAAAATTGACTAAAAATTGTGGCGTCAAATTTAGTGTTTGTAATTGTTTGGTTAACTGTAACATTAAATAACCGCCAGCGGAACGCCCGCACAAACCAAAGGGCTGGTTTTGAATAATCTCTTCGTTTAGCAATTGGAAGGTTTCTGTTAGCGTCCCTAAGATGTGATCGATTTTTGTATTTGGAGCCAACAAATAGTCCAGTGCTAAAACGGTATAGCCATTGCTTGTAAACAGCTCCTTCAGTTCTTCTGGTAAATCACTTTTGGTTCCATAAATCATCCCGCCACCGTGTAAATAGACGACATAGTTCGTTGGTTCAGTCGTAGTGGGGTAGATAGTAACTGTTGCGCCATTAGCGAGTGTTTGATTGTTTTTCAAGTGCACGTCTCCTCATCTTTATAATGTATGTGGCAATTTCATAATTTAACAATTGCAAGGGATTGGCTAAGTCAATATCAAGAAGTTGTTCCACTTTGTTTAAACGATAACGAATCGTTTTTGAATGGAGGAACATCGCTTCAGAGGTCTGTTTATAGTTGCGGTTATTTTGGAAAAAACTGTACAAAGTTTCAAATAAATCGTAGTTGTTTTCGGCTAATTGATAAAGTGCGCGAGGAATTAATTCGTCTAAATTTTCCAATTGGTCTTCGCGGATAAAATTTTTAAATACCCCAATATCGGCTAAGGTGACAATTGGTCCGTTATAAAAAGTTTCATTAAAGCGCAGAATGTCCAGACATTCAATCAGTAGCTCTTTAATCCCTTCTCGTGATTTTAAACTGCTGACGGCAACGGTAAGCGTGTCGTTTTCTTCTAAAAGTTCAGCTAATAAACGACTTAATTGCAGCTTTGTAATTTTTCCATCACTTTCATTGAAGTTAAAAAGGACCGCCGAATAATTTAGCTGATCAAAGAAGATGGATTTCACACGCAGGGTACGAAGTAAGGCAATAATTCGTTCTTTCATGAGTTGTGTATTGGTGTCTTTGGTAGAAAAAGCAATCGCTTGGTAAGAATCTAGCTCTTGCATTTGCACTTCACGAAGCAAACTGTTTAGCTCGTCAGGATTTTGCGGTGTATTTTGTAAAATAGCATCTGCTAAGTTGTTCAAACGAGTATACCGTTCTTTTTTTAACAAATTTTCGGTATTGAATTTTTCTTGTAAGACATCAATCGCATTTTCGATAATCACTAAATCCGTTTCTTTAACCTTTTCATCTTGTAAATAAACCAGAAGTAAACAATTAGTGGAATAACTATTGAAAATAGAAACTTCTAGTGCCAACTGTTTTTTGGGGTTGGCATGAGAATAAAGTGTTAAAAGAGAGTAATCATTTTTAGTGAACTCACTGTTTTTTAGTTTTTCTCTTGAGAGCACAATCGCATCATGGGGTAAGTCGCCATCGCTAATTTCCAGATGTTTATCCAACATTTTTAAAGCGAAGGGTAATTTAATGATGTCATAAAATTCTTGCATAATCGTCTCAACCGTTGGGTAGTGGCGCTCTAATTTGGTGAAACGTTGGCGCACATCGTAATACGTACGTAAGACATGCGACTGATAATTCAACAAAGGCTCGTAAATCGTAAATAGAATTTTTTCATAGCTAATGTCTTGTGTGATTTTAATTAAAGGAATTTCATAATTGAAACATAATTCGATAAACCACTCTGGAATCATTTTAATGAATCGATCTGTTTTCAAAATTAAGCCGCTGATGCCAATTCGGCGCATCTTTACGAAAAAATTTTCCAACTCTTTTTCTGGTAAATCATGCAATGCGTAGAAAGAAGTCAAAATTAACTGATTCTTTCTACTCCAGTTCTCGATATCAATCGCTTCTAAGACCATTGCCGAATCAACTTCATTGTCTAAACCAATCTCTTTCGTCAAAATTTTACCTTTTTTTAAGTCACCTATCGATAATAACTCTCTTAATTTCATCGTTTTCTCCTTTTTTCCTCTTATGGATAAAAATTATACCATTTTTTTAGAATTATGTCCGATGAAAACACTTTCTCGTTTCGATACAATAGCATTGTAAGGAATAGATAGGAGGATGAACAATGTTACACACAGTAATTTTGAAAAACAATTACCAAGACTCCATCAATTTAATGTTATTGACCAATAAAATCAATGCATTAGATGGTGTAACCATGAGTCAAATCATGATGGGAACAGATGCCAACAAAGACATCCTTAACAACACGAACTTGTTAACGGATGAGGCCAATAGTGCATCTGCAAACGACATGATGATTGTGGTTGACAGTGAAAAAGAAAACATCATGGAAGAAGTTATGCCAGCGATTGATGAATTCTTAGATGATTTATCAGCAAAGGGAACTAGTGAAGAAGCACAAGCAGCAACTTCTTGGTCAGAAGCGTTTGATCTTTTACCAGAGGCGAATGTAGCGCTATTCAGTATTCCTGGTGAATATGGTGCGCCAGAAATGGAACGTGCCTTAAAAAATGATTTACACGTGTTCTCTTTCACGGATAATGTGTCAATTGAAGATGAAGTACGTTTGAAAAAATTAGCGCATGAAAAAGGCTTACTAATGATGGGGCCTGACTGTGGAACTGGTATTATCTCAAGTATTCCAATCGCCTTTACAAATGTTGTTTCTCCAGGAAACATTGGCGTTGTTGGTGCTTCAGGAACAGGGATTCAAGAAGTTACAACGATTATTGACCGCTTAGGTGGCGGAGTTGTTCACGCCATTGGTACTGGTGGTCGTGACCTAAGCGACAAAGTAGGCGCTATCACAGTGAAAGATGCTATTGTGGCCTTAGAAAATCACGAACCAACCGATGTGATTACAGTCATCTCTAAACCACCTGCAAAAGAAGTTCGTGATGAAGTGGTTGAATTATTACAAAGCATTTCAAAACCAGTCGTTGCGATTTTCTTAGGAGAAAAACCAACAAGTCACGAAGGCAAAGTTTATCTAGCTCATACATTAGAAGAAACAGCTAAAATTGCTGTTGATTTAGCAAATGATGTGGCCGTGAAGAAAAATTACTTTGAAGCATTAGCAAAACCAGCTGTACCAACATTACCAGAAGATAAAGTTGTAAAAGGCTTATATTCAGGTGGTACATTAGCTTCTGAAGCAGGTATGTTAATTTCTGAAGCTTTAGACCTTGGCGGTTTAGTGAAAGCAGAAGGTTATGTCTTGAAATCTCATGGTTATGAAGTCATTGACTTAGGCGATGATATGTATACACAAGGTCGTCCACACCCAATGATTGACCCAGATGTTCGTATCGAAAAAATTCGTGAATATGCACAAGATGAAAAAACTGGGATTATCTTATTCGATGTGGTGTTAGGCTACGGTGCTCATGAAGACATGGTTGGTGCATTATTACCAGCAATTGAAGAAGCGCGTGCCACAGCCAAAGAAGCCGGACGTGATCTTTACTTTGTTGCAACTGTTTGTGGGACGACGAAAGATCCGCAAAATTACCAATCGTCGGTTGATCGTTTGAAAGAAGGCGGCGTTTTAGTTGCAGAAAGCAATGCTAAAGCTGTTCAATTAGCCTTATTACTAAAAGGAATCGAAATTTCAGAAGACGATAAAGAAGTGGTTGCTTACAACGGACCAACTGTCGATGTACCAAAACCAGGCGAAAAAGTAATGGAACTATTAACAACCAAACCAAGAATCATTAACGTTGGGTTGCAAAGCTTTACAGAATCAATCGTTGATTACGGTGGCGAAACTGTTCAATTTAACTGGCGTCCGCGTGCCAACGGCAATAAAAAAATGATTAAAATTTTGGATGCTTTGGAAGATTACAGTGAACAAATCGAAGCTGAAAATCACAAAGTAACAGACAAAATTAAAAATGCACAACCATTCTTAGTAGATGTGGTACCTGCAAAATCAGTGATTCCAGAATTAAATGATGATGCACAAAAAACATTACTTCATGCTGGACCACCAATCCAATGGTCTGAAATGACTGGACCAATGAAAGGTGCTTGTATCGGAGCTGCATTATTCGAACGTTGGGCAGACAATGAAGAAGATGCTTTGAAGATTTTTGAAGCTGGCGAAGTACGTTTCATTCCTTGTCACCATGTAAAAGCAGTAGGACCAATGGGCGGTATTACTTCTGGTAATATGCCAGTCTTTGTTGTAGAAAATCGCTTAGAAGGTAACGAAGCATACTGTATCTTGAATGAAGGTATCGGTAAAGTATTGCGTTTTGGTGCTTATTCACAAGAAGTAGTTGATCGTTTAGATTGGATTAAAGATGTTTTAGGACCAACTATTGCGAAAGCCTTGAAACTTTCTGAAGAAGGCTTGAACTTAAACGTATTGATTGCGCGCTCTATTACAATGGGTGACGAGTTCCACCAAAGAAATATTGCCGCATCTTTGAACTTCTTAAAAGAATTGTCTCCATTAATTATCAAAACAGATATTCCAGAAGATCAAAAATACGAAGTAATCAAATTCTTAGCTGACACAGATCAATTCTTCTTAAATGTCATGATGGCAACTGGAAAAGCAATTGTTGATGGTGCCCGTAAAGATACCAACGGAACGATTGTCACAACGATGACTCGTAACGGCGTGAACTTTGGGGTCCGGATTGCAGAAACAGGCGATCAATGGCATACCGCACCAGTAAATACACCAAAAGGTCTTTACTTCACTGGTTTCAGCGAAGAAGACGGAAATCCTGATGTCGGGGATAGTGCAATTACTGAAACAGTAGGCGTTGGAGCAATGGCTATGGTAGCTGCACCTGGCGTAACACGGTTTGTTGGTGCAGGTGGCTTTGAAGATGCGTTAGCAACCTCAAATGAAATGGCAAAAATCTGTGAAGGACACAACCCAACATTCTCAATTCCAACTTGGGATTTCCAAGGAACTTGTTTAGGAATTGATATCCGTAAAGTGGTGGAATTAGGAATTACACCAATCATCAATACAGGGATTGCACACAAAAATGCCGGTGTTGGTCAAATTGGTGCAGGGACAGTTAGAGCACCTCTAGGCTGTTTTGAAAAAGCCCTAGAAGCGTATGCTGAGAAACTAGGCATTACGGTTGAATAACCAACTAGTCATTAGTGACTACATTTTTCCTATCCACCAATATGGCAAGATGGGAACCATTCACAGTGTTTTTGAACGTTCATTTAATCTGAAAGTCCAGGATCAATTAATCAATGTTGCAAACTTCCATAATTATTTATCAAGCTTTGGTATGTTTTTGCCAGATCAATTGTTTCAAGAAATCTTTCCGTATGTACAACAAGGTAATAAAGTCAAAATCACAGAAAATCAGTTGACCTTTTACAGTACAGTCGGCGTGAAAACGATCCAACTCACACCTGCCGAGGTCGTTTCTTTAAACATTACTCATTTCAAGTTAGAAAAAGACCAATTACGCTTGTTGCGAGACCGCTTATTAGCGAGAAACTTAGAACGTAGAATTGGCCTGCCTTTAGACGAACGAGCAAAGCATATTTTCAAAAAAATGAGCCAAAAACAAAAAGTTTGGACACTATCGGAATGGCAAGAAGTAACGAATTATCTGATTGGTCGGGGCAAAGGGTTAACCCCGAGTGGTGATGACATTTTAGTGGCGTATCAAACAATTCTGTTCATACTTGCTGATGAAAGAGCTGCGGCGTTAGCCGCTACTCTTTCGGCAGCAAATTTATCCACAACAGATGTTAGTAAAGGCTATATTGCAAGCTCGGCTAAAGGATATGTAAATTCATTGTTGTATCAGTTACTCTTGGATTTGGAGAACCATCGGGATAATAGAGTTGACGAAAATATTGACAGAATTATACAAATCGGACATTCCTCTGGTAAAGATATGTCATTTGGAATGTTACTAGCTTTACAATCTGTAGAGTTAGATGAGAAGTGAGGAGAAGACATGGAGAATAGTAAAAAAAATCAAGCAGTGCAAGTGAGCAATAGTTACTGGATTAAAGTCGTAGCCATTTTCTTCGTAGGCTGGATTTTAATGTACGCAATACGAACTATTTTTAATCCAGTGATGGGGGTCATTGGAGAACAATTTGGTCTAAGTAACACACAACTTGGTTTAGCCAATAGTATCTTCTTTCTAACCTATGCTGTTGCACAGATTCCTTTTGGGATGATTGGCGATAAAATTGGGCGGAAATTAGTCATTGCTGTTGGGTTTATCGTTCTTGCTATTTCTACTTATTTTAGTGGATTAGCGACAACCTTTGTTATGTTTTTAGTCATTCGTGCAATTGCTGGTATTGGTCAAGGAGCTTACTATGGGCCACAATATGCGCTATCGACAGAAGCGATTCCAGCAAGTAAACGGACCATCGGTAATGCCATCATCAATAGTGGGATGGCCTTCGGTACATCAGGTGGGTACCTACTTTCAAGTAAGTTGGTTTTAGAAAATGGTGAACATTGGAGCAAACCATTCTTTATCATGGCGATTCCAACGTTTATCGTAGGAATTCTTTTCTATACAATTTTGAAAGAAAAAGTGATTCGTCCTGGTGAAGAAGCCGCACGAGCAGCTGCTGAAGAAGGACCGCAAGAAAAGATCTCATTAAAAGAAATTTTCTCAAATCGTAATTTATTAGCCGCATTTATTTTATGTTTCACAAGTATTTATGCAAACTTTGTCATTATTACTTGGTTGCCACAATTTTTAATTGCTGAACGTGGCTTTACAGGAGCGAGCGTTGGTTTCATTTCATCACTTGTACCATGGGCCTCTATTCCAGGCGCCTTAATCTTCGCTCGTTTGAATGATAAAACAGGTGCGACGAAAAAATTAGTCTTTACATTAGTACCTTTAGCAATCCTATCTGTCTTTGCGATTGCTTTTGTAACAAATCGGACATTGTTAATTTCTGTTTTAATTCTTTATGGGTTAACAGGGAAATTAGCGTTAGATCCAATTATGGTGACTTTTGTTACCAAACATGCACCAAAAGCGGCCTTAGGAACAACGTTAAGTGCCTATAATTTTATCGGGATGTCAGGGTCAATCCTAGCACCGTATGTCACAGGATATTTAGCAGATACAGCAGGCTCAATGCAAGTTGGCTTCTATCTTTCTTGTGTACTATTAGTTATTGGTTTACTAGCTTTTGCTTTCTTAGCTAAAGATGAAAGTAAACCGAAATTAGGTTAATTATCCCTTCGATAATGACTGAAACAATCAAAATGAGCAAGACAAAATCTTTCATTTCGTAAACAAATTATTTCTTATCCGTCGATACTGAAAAGATTTTGTCTTTGCTTTACTAAAAAGGAGCGAATCAATCAATGAGTTTAAACGTAATTGCCCTAGGTGGGAATGCTATTTTAGATACGGATCCAACAGATGAAGGCCAAAAAGCCGTCGTTAATCACGCGGCCAAATATATTGCAGAATTTGTTGCCAAAGGGGAACAAGTCATTGTCTGTCACGGAAACGGACCACAAGTAGGGAATTTGCTTTTACAACAAAAAGCAGGCGAAAGTGAAAAAAATCCAGCGTTGAAATTGGATACTTGTGTTGCGATGACACAAGGAAGTATCGGTTACTGGTTACAAAATGCTTTAACTAATGAGTTTGAAAAACGTAACATTGCTAAACCAGTTATCTCTGTAGTTACACAAGTGCGTGTGGACAAAGAAGATCCTTCGTTTAAAAAACCATCCAAACCAATTGGTCCATTCTATACAAAAGAAGAAGCTGACGCGGAAGCAGCCAAAGATGGCTCTACGTATGTGGAAGATGCTGGCCGTGGCTACCGAAAAGTTGTTCCATCACCAATGCCTAAAGAAATTGTTGAAAAAGAGGCGGTTCGTGCTTTAGTAGAAGCGGACGTTTTAACTATCTGTTCTGGTGGTGGGGGCATTCCGGTCGTAGCAGAAGACGGACAATACGTAGGTGTGGAAGCGGTTAACGACAAAGATTTCTCTGCACGTGTTTTAGCTGAAAACGTTGATGCAGACCGTTTGATTATTTTGACAGGCGTTGATAACATCTACATTAATTACAATCAACCAGATCAAAAAGCATTAGAACAAATCAGTGTAGCCGAAGCAGAAGAATACATTAAAGAAGGTCACTTTGCTGCTGGTAGTATGCTACCAAAAATCGAAGCTGCCTTAGACTTCGTAAAAGGTGATGACAAACGGAAAGCAATCATTACTTCTATCGAAAACTTAGAAAACATCGATAAAGAAGCAGGAACTGTGATCAGTCAAAAGGGGTAGTTTACCATGAAAAAACCGTCCATGATCACCCAAATTGCAATTGCTGTTGTCGTAGGAATCCTCGTAGGACTCTTGATTCCTGCTAGCGGCAATTACTTGAAAATAGTTGGAGATGTCTTTTTGCGACTGATGCAAATGGCTATTCCTATCTTGATCTTAGGGCAAATTGTCCAAGCAGTTGGCAGTATTAATCCAAAAGAATTAACGAGCCTTGGGGGTAGAACAATCGCTGTTTTCGGGATTTCCTCCTTAGCTGCCGCTTTATGGGGCGTACTAATGGCAGTCATTTTTAATCCAGGATACGGTGTTAAAATGACTGGCTTCCAAGATGCTTCTATTAAAGCGCAAGAAATCTCAATCACTGATACGATTTTAAATTTCGTTCCGAAAAATATTTTTGATTCACTGACTCAAGGATCGATTATTCAAATTATTGTCTTTGCATTATTTTTTGGTTTAGCACTGAATAAATACTTACAAAGCCATCCAGAGACACAACTCTTCCAAATAATTGTGGACTTTAATGAAGTTATCATTACAGTCATTCGATACGTCATGTATCTAGCACCTCTGGGGATTTTTGCTTTAATTGCTTCAACAATTAGTCACTTAGGCCTTCAAATTATTTTACCGTTAGTGAAGTATCTATTGGTCTATGGATTAGGAACTATTTTATTTTTGGGCATCTGGATTTTGGTTATCACATTGTACTGTAAAGTAAGTCCACTACGTTTAATTACAAACATGAAAAATATGTCTGTGATGGCCTTGGCGACAACTTCTTCAGCAATTACTTTACCAGTAGCTTTGGAAGAAACAGAAACAAAATTAGGTTTAAGTAAGCGAATTACTAACTTAGTGTTGCCGTTAGGTATGTCGTTAAACAGTAACGGTTCAGCGATGCATATGGCTTTTACTGTAATAACTATCGCTCAGATGTATCAGCTAGAGTTTGATATTACGAAAATGATTTACTTAGCAATTACAGCAACGTTTGTCTCACTAGCAAACGCAGTTGTTCCCGGTGCGGGCTTAGTCTCACTGGCAGTGATTGTTCCGCAAATGGGTTTACCCATTGAGAGTATTGCAATTTTTGCAGGCGTCGAATGGTTTGTTGGCATGTTACGAACAATTTTAAATGTCAATTCAGATGTTTACTCTGCTATTCTAGTTGCAAAATCAGTGGATGAAATTGACTATACTGTCTTTAACAGTAGCAATAAGTAGTGAAAAAAGGGGAGGAAATGCAAGGACGAAGAAGAAAATCACTTGTTTTCTTTCCCTTTTTTAAGATTAATGATAAAGGAGCAAGCGCAATGGAAGAAATGGTTGTCGTTACACCGGAGAAATTAGAAAAGCTGATGAAACAAAAATTAGAAGCTGCTGGTTTACATTCTGAACATGCCGAAGAAGTTGCTCGACATTTAACTTTTGCAGATGCTAGCGGTATTCATTCACATGGTGCGGTTCGTATGGATTATTATGCGGAACGGATTGCAAAAGGCGGGATCACGATTGATCCCGAATTATCATTTGAAAAAACTGGACCGTCCACTGCCATTTTTCATGGCGATAATGGCGTGGGTCAATTTGTTTGTAACGAAGCATTAGCTGCTGCAGTTGACCTAGCCAAAGAATCAGGGTTAGCATATGTTGGCGTTTCTCAAACGAGTCATAGCGGGACGTTATCGTATTATGTTAAAAAAGCAGCGGAACAAGGCATGGTTGCTCTTTCGATGTGTCAATCTGATCCAATGGTGGTACCGTTTGGTGGTACAAGCAATTATTTTGGAACAAATCCAATCGCTTTTGCAGCACCTAGAGCAGGTCATGAACCAGTCGTGTTTGATATGGCTACGACAGTACAGGCTTGGGGGAAAATTTTAGATGCACGTTCAAGAGATGTTGAAATTCCCGACACATGGGCAGTAGACGAAAAAGGCCAGCCAACGACTGATCCTTATGAAGTACGAGGTTTATTGCCGATTTCAGGACCAAAAGGATATGGACTAATGATGATGGTCGATGTCTTAGCTGGTTCGTTGTTAGGCTTACCTTTTGGCAAACATGTCA
This sequence comes from Enterococcus sp. AZ129, assembly GCF_051714505.1. NCBI lineage: Bacteria > Bacillati > Bacillota > Bacilli > Lactobacillales > Enterococcaceae > Enterococcus > Enterococcus sp. AZ129. The sequence continues at coordinate 286,020 of NZ_JBIORY010000001.1, forward strand.
GCTCCATGTATGCGGATTTAACGGAGAAACGGAATCTGGGTCAGATGTTTTTAGTCATTGATCCAAGCCGCTTTACAGATTCTGAACGATTTAAAGAAAATATTAATCAAATGGTGGAAGAACTTCATAGTGTGCCTACAGCAGAAGGGTTTCAACAAGTTTACTATCCAGGAGAAATTGGTCAGCTAAACTATCAAAAAGCCATGTCAGAAGGCATTGAAATTCCACAAAGTATTTATGATTATTTAGTTAGTGAGATTGTACATTACGATAAATATGGCGGGCAAGGTGCCTTTGCCAAATAATGAGGAGCGCAGAGAGTATTCGCTGCTGCGTTGCTCTCGCCTTCTTTCTATTGGAGGAAAGTAAAATGAAAAAATCGTCAAAAGTAGCACTTATTTTTGCATTCTTAGTTAGTATTTTTGTGCCAGTTGCGGCCTTTGCTGATGAGATTGGGGATGTAGTTGCCCCGACAGGAATCATGGCATTAGTTGTGATTATTCCATTGATTGTTGTTTTGGTTCTATTGTTTATGAAAGTCGATATGATTATCGCTGGTTTAATTGGCGGCGTCTTAGCGATGCTGATTGGTGGCATTGGACTAGAAGAAGCGAATAAACAGATGTTGGAAGCTATCCCAATGATGTTAGGAATTACCGTTCCCATCATTAATTCAGCTGTTGCGATGGCGGTCTTTAAAGCAGGTAGTTATTCAGCTGCATTAACTTTAGCCAAACGAGGCACAAAAGGAAAAGTCGAGTATGTTTCAGCTTTTATTGTTATCTTATTAGCCGCAGCCACATATATGTCAGGAATTGGTGGCGGAAGTGCGATGGTTATTGCGCCATTGGCCTTTGCCGCAGTTGGCGTTGTTCCTGAATTAATTGCAGCAATGTCTTTAGCTGCTGCGGTATCATTTACAACATCACCCGCTTCATTAGAATCAAGTATTGTTTCAAAATTAGGCGATATCAGTGTCGGTTCATATGTTTCAACCATGCGACCTTACTGGTTATTCTTCGTAGCATTAGCGATTGTTCTAGCCTTTTGGGGAACGAAACATAGAAATGTTGGCTTTAAAGAGTCGGCAGATGATGAATTTGATAAAAAGAGCAATGGTGAATTATTTAAAATTACCTTGCCAGCCATTTTCTTATTGTTTGCTGTAATTTTTGGACCAATTGTGAATGATTTAATTGGTTTTGCCTTCTTTACGCCACTTGTATACATGATTTTAACATTAGTTTTAATTTTCTTATGTACAGATTTCTCAATGAACAAATCTGTCGAAGCGATGGTAGATGGGTCTACATATATTTTGACTCGTTTATTCCAAGTAGGGATTTTCTTAGCCTTTATTAATGTTATTGCACAAACAGGAACGTTTGCTGTAATCGCAGGTGTTGCTGAAAATGCACCAGCCTTTATTGTCGTGCCAGTTGCCATTTTAACAGGGATTTTAATTGGGATTCCAGCTGGGGCCTACGTAGGTTCTGTTTTAACTTTAGTGCTACCAGTTGCTGTATCGTTGAACTTCCCGCCGTTAGCATTAGGTTTTGTAGCAATGGGTGTTGGTTTAGGTAGTCAAATGAGTTTCGTTAATATTACTATGCAAGCTTTATCTTCAGGCTTCCAAATTCCAATTTTGGATGTTGTTAAAGGAAACGTGAAATGGTTAAGTATTGCCTCTGTACTATTATTAGTTATCGGTTTAATCTTTGGATAAAAAACAATTTAGGGAGTGGAAAACATGGATTTATTAATTAAACAAGTTCGTCTTCAAGACGGTGAAGCATTACAAGATGTAGCTATTAAAGAAGGTAAAATCATTGAAATCGCCCCAGTTATTACTGGCGATGCCAAAGAAGTCATCGAAGCAGATGGTCGTGTTTTAATCCCAGGTTTTGTAGAAAGCCATTTACATTTGGACAAGGCATTAATCGCTGATCGTAAACCAAATAAATCAGGTACGTTGAAAGAAGCAATTGAAGTAACCGCAGAATTAAAACCAACATTTACCGAAGAAGACATTTACGACCGTGCCAAACGTGCTTTAGAAATGTTAATCGTTCATGGAACCACGGCGTTAAGAACGCATGCAGAATTTGACCCAGCGCAAGGTTTTACTGGCTTCAAAACAATTATGCGTTTGAAAGAAGAATACAAAGAGTTAATTGACATGCAAGTAGTTGCGTTTCCGCAAGAAGGAATTTTTAAAGCCCCTGGAACAGAACAAATGATGTATGAAGCAATGGATATGGGCGCAGACGTTGTCGGCGGTATTCCTTATAATGATGCACCAGCGAAAGAACATATTGATTTAGTGTTTGAAATTGCTAAAAAATATGATAAAGATGTAGATTTACACCAAGATTTTGCCGATGAAGCTGATGATATGAGTATTGAATATTTATGTGAAAAAACCATCGCTGAAGGCTACCAAGGCCGTGTTTCAGTGGGCCACTTAACGGCATTGCATGCCTTACCTGAAGCAGAATTGGCGCCTATTATTGCAAAAATGGCGGAAGCAAATATTAGCGTGATGGCTTTACCAGCAACGGATTTACATTTAGGGGCTCGTGGTGATCAGTACAATGTTCGACGTGCGGTTACGCCAATTCGTAAATTACGCGATGGTGGCGTGAATGTCTGTATTGCTACGAATAATATTCGCAATGCTTTTACACCATATGGCACAGGGGATATTGTTCAAACAGCGATGTTAGCCATTCCTGTTGGGCACCTAGGTGGAGCGGATGACTTAAAAACAGTGCTACCAATGGTAACAACAAGTCCTGCTCGTGCGATGGGACTAGAAGGATACGGTGTCGCAGTTGGGAATAAAGCAGATTTAGTCTTATTAGACACAAAAGTGGTTGAACATGCGATTATTGATATTCCAGAACGGTTATATGTTATTAAAAACGGCCGTGTTACAGTCAAGACAGACAAAAAAGTCGAAATCATTCGTTAAGAAAAAAAACAAAAAGCTCAAAATGTTAGTTGTCAAAACTAACATTTTGAGCTTTTTTGATAAAGGTGAAGATGTGTTTGATTGATCCTGTTTTAGTTATTTTTTTGTTCCACGAGTTCTATTTATTAACAGAATTAAATCATTTCTTTGCTACCAACCGAACTAATTGTTCTTGAATCGCTAGTAAGTCAGTTAAAGAAACTTGCGCATTAATTAATAAAAATGGTGCAGCTTGTTTTACTTGCAGCAAAGGCGTAGTGCTTAAATAAAGGTCGTACCTATCTTCTTCAGACAATTGATTAATTGCAAGGTGATAGAAACTTGCAAACGTTTCACGAATTCGTTGAATGATAATCGCTTCAATCGGTGTAGGTAAGTCTGTTTCTATTTTTATGTGAATTGTTTGATTGAAAGCTGTTGGAGCAGTAATTAACGTGTAGGCCATCGATAATTGAAGGCCTAAGCCAGTTTGTTTAGCTGGGTTCGAAACATAGATGTCTTGCTCGTCGACTATCTTTTGTGCATGCTCAAATAAATGAGCAAAATTTTGTAATAAATACTTCTTAATATTGTAGCCAGTAAGTGTAAAATCCATTTGTTCAAATAACTCTACGAAAAGAAGACCAGCCACTAATTGTTTTGTGAATAAGCCCCTGTTTTTTGTCGTTTCAAAGGCATGAGGGTTTTCTGTTTCAAGGGAGTGAAGAATCTTTTTAATAAAAGAATTCGTCTCTGAAAATGATTGGTTAGGTTCGATTAAATCTGTAAAGTGTTTGTTCGAGAGTTGTACGGTTGTATTTGTTAATAGAAATAAAAAAATCAGATGACTTTCACTCTTGGGTAACAGAAAGGCGTTCGTTAATTGATTTTCTAAATGTTCTTTTAGTAGATGATGAGTATCAACAAATTGAAGCAGTACTTCTTGATCTTCATCAGATAAAGAAGAAATAGATTCAGAAAGCAGGAAATTTGTCTGGAATCCCTTTCGATAACGAATAATATTTACCGCTAAAATATAACAAATAAGTTTCATATTCAATTGATTGGCTGGGAAATAGCCTAAAGCAATCAGCTCTTTCGCAAGGGTTTCACATTTTGTTTGCGAGACGTCAGCAAATGGCCAATCGAGACCAGAAAAAACGCGCCAAAAGAAAGCAATCATGAAAAAACGAATGCGTGGTTCAGCACCAACTAAACGAATCTCGCCTTTGGTTCTCTGGATCGAAAAATCAAAGGTTTTTAAAATGGTATCTAACTCAGCAACCTTATGCCGAACAGTTGATTCGGATAAGAATTGGTCCATACTAAATTTTGTTAAATGAACATTGCTTTCAAAGAATAGTTTTTCGAGCAATGTAAAATACGGACTACTTTGCAAAATTTGCTTCGTCAAAATTTTATATTCTTTTTTTGATCCCATGAAACAATAGCCTTTACCTCGCTCGGCAGAGAAAATATGTGAACAATTATTAGCCAATACATAAGGTTTACTAATTAAGGATTCGTAGTATTTATTGATTGAACGTCGATCCATTTGTAACAATTGACTAAGTGTTTCAATACGAATAAAGTTTTTTTTATGGTACAACAAACGCAGTAAATCCAATTCCTTTTTAACTTCTGAGCCGAAAAAAGTGTCTAATATTTCCATTATTCTTCTCCAATTGGTTCGATTCTTTTTGTTAAAATAAGTATAACTTGTTTTTTATTCGATTGTTTAAAAAAATGTACTTAACAAGTACATTTTTTTGTCTCCTTAAAAGTTATTTCTGTAGTAAGTTACATATATCGCTCAAATTTCATTTGAATGAGAAATTACTTACCACAAAGGAGTTAAAAAAATTGAAAAAAACAACCTTATTTTTATTTATGTTCTTTTTCCTAATGACTATTTTTAGTATAGACGTTTCCGCAGAAACATACAATTTTAACTATAAAAATGACGAACAAGGTCATTATTTAACGAACGGAATTAGTGAGGGAGACACAAACAATTATGATTATGGTCATGCCCCTGAAGCGACATTTGACGAAGAAAAATATGTGAATTATGGAGATGAAGCTTATTTGAAGAAAAGTGTGGCGGCTGTAACAGGCCAGCAAGGGCTTTTTAATGTGACTTTAGATGTAAAAGGAAATCAGACAGAAAGCCCTATTGATCTAGTGTTAGTGATTGACTATTCTTCATCAATGAAAGGTGAAAAATTAAACAACGCTTTGAAAGGCTTGCAACAATTCGGCGAAGAACTATCAGATTCATTAACAGATGGTCATGTTCGAATTGGTATTGTTGCCTATAATCGACTAACTTACTCCACCGCGGATTTTTCTACAGACATGAATGACTTAGAAGACTTTTTAAGAAATACAGCCGAACCACATTCAGGTACATTTATGCAAAAAGGATTGCTAGAAGGGCAACGTTTATTGGCTGAAAAAAGTCGTCCAAATGCAAAAAAGATGTTGGTTCATATTGGTGATGGTAGTGCAAATGCTAGTTTTTTACCTAGAGAAAATGCTCAAAGCTATCCCAATAATGGTGAAATTATCGATTACAACGGTTACCATACATCGTCATACATGGAAGAGTTTCAAACAGAATCCAATCAGTACTATACAAGTAACAGTGCTTCTACTGATGCTAACGCTATCCAAACAAACAGTACAACAGTGACAGATAATACGTTAGGAACCATTGTTTCTCTAAAAAAATCAGGAGATACTTATTATTCAATTGCAGCTAATCCTTCGTTAAGAGGAGAGTATATTAGTAGGAATATAGCTTCTGATCCTAAAAATTATTTGATTATTGATGAAAATTTATCTGGTTTGGGCACTGCACTGAAAGAATTAGCTGGGAGTATCAATAATACTATCCATGAGGGGCTCATTATCGATCCAATGGGAGAAAATATTCTTTTACAAGGTGCTGGGAATTTCACAGAAGATAACTACCAACTAAAAGGTTGGCGAAAAATGCCAACGGGTGAATGGTTAGAGGCTAGTGACTTATTGACTGATGTCGTAGTTACAGAAGAAAATCAAGTGCTCCATATTTCTACTATTTCATTAGGAAAGAACGAACGTTTAACATTAACTTATCAGATTAGATTGAACACAGAAACAAATGATTTTAAAGGAGATACATGGTTTTTATGTAATGATCGTACTACGTTACAACCAACTCCAGAAGAAGAAACAGTTGATTTTCCGATTCCAGCAATTAAAGCACCTACTGTACAATTAAAATTGATTAAGAACTGGGAAAATATTACAGAAAAAGAAATTCCAGAAGCAATTCAATATCAAGTAACTCGAAAAGCGACAACAGATGAAACTGCTTGGTCCACTTCAGAAGTCATGCAATTAACCCAAAAAGAAGGCTATCAAAAGCTGATTAATCAAGTAACGGTTAATGGGGCAGAAGTAGCATTACCAAAGTTTAATAACAGGGGTGAAGACTTTGTATATCAGATAGAAGAAGTGAACGTGCCAGCTGAATTTGACAGTATAATGACAAAGACAAAGGATGAATTTATCCTTACAAATCGTCGTAAAGAAGTTGTTTCCAGCACAACAGATACAAGTACGAATGAGTCTTTAAGTTCTGAGACTGCTACGACAAATTCGAGTGCTGAAAAAACAATTGTTGTAGAAACTACCACAACAACCTCAGAACTCAAGAATAATAATTTCTCAGCAGAGACGAACACAACAGCAAAAAAAATAACGAAGGCTACACCCAATGACAGACATTTGCCAAAAACAAACGAAATCCAGAAATTTCAAAGAGTATTCTTACTATTAGGTGGTTTGTTGGTAGGTTTATCTGGATTCTATTTACTTAAGCAGAGAAACTAAAATAATTCTTTAAATAAAGCAATAAAAGGCGGCTCAACGAAGCGGCCTTTTTCTTGATTCGTTACCAAAATATAACGAATTTTGTAACAAAAACGTTTGCTAAAAAGAAGGAAAAATGATTAATTTTACGAAAAAAAGCATATATCGACAAAAAAGAAGCAAAATTTGAATAAAAAAAGAAAAAATATGAAAAAAAATCGAAGAATTGTTTAACAATTGAAAACACGTGAAAACCAGTAATGGCAAGGTATAAAAGCCTTACAAAAGGTAAGTTTACCTATTATGGAGAAAGAAGGAGTGATCTGAAATGTTTTTGTAACATTTCTATTGCTTAATTGAAATATGGGTGTGGTAGAATGTTTTTGTCGTAAGAAAAGATTAAGATATTTTAAATAAACTTTAGAAATTAATTCGGAGGAATGACAAGTGAAGAAACGTCTATTTGCATCAGTATTACTATGTTCATTAACGCTATCAGCAATTGCTACCCCAAGCATCGCTTTGGCGGACAATGTTGATAAAAAAATTGAAGAAAAAAATCAAGAAATTTCATCATTAAAAGCAAAACAAGGGGATTTAGCTTCACAAGTATCTTCTTTAGAAGCAGAAGTATCTTCAGTATTTGATGAAAGCATGGCTTTACGTGAACAAAAGCAAACACTAAAAGCAAAATCAGAACAATTACAACAAGAAATTACAAACTTGAATCAACGTATTGAAAAACGTAACGAAGCAATCAAAAATCAAGCACGTGATGTTCAAGTTAATGGACAAAGCACAACAATGCTAGATGCAGTTTTAGATGCGGACTCAGTTGCAGATGCAATCAGCCGTGTTCAAGCTGTTTCAACAATCGTAAGTGCCAACAACGACTTAATGCAACAACAAAAAGAAGACAAACAAGCGGTTGTTGATAAAAAAGCTGAAAACGAGAAAAAAGTGAAACAACTTGAAGCAACAGAAGCTGAATTAGAAACAAAACGTCAAGATTTACTTTCTAAACAATCTGAATTAAATGTAATGAAAGCTTCATTAGCATTAGAACAATCATCAGCTGAAAGTTCTAAAGCTGGCTTAGAAAAACAAAAAGCAGCTGCTGAAGCAGAGCAAGCACGCTTAGCTGCTGAACAAAAAGCTGCAGCTGAAAAAGCTAAACAAGCTGCTGCAAAACCAGTTCAAGCTAAAGCTGAAGTAAAAGCAGAAGCACCAGTTGCCTCTTCTTCAACAACAGAAGCGCAAGCACCAGCAAGCTCAAGCTCAGCAACTGAATCAAGCACGCAACAAACAACTGAAACAACTACACCAAGTACAGATAATAGTGCAACAGAAAATACTGGCTCTTCTTCATCAGAACAACCAGTACAACCTACAACACCAAGTGATAATGGAAATAATGGTGGTGGACAAGAAACACCAGATCCAGTAACTCCAACTCCTGGTAATGGCGGTGGCAACGGCAACGGTAATGGTAACGGTGGACAAACACCTCCTCCTGTTGCGGCTGACCCAACAATCAATGCATTGAACGTTCTACGTCAATCATTAGGTTTACGTCCAGTAGTATGGGATGCAGGTTTAGCAGCTTCTGCAACTGCTCGTGCAGCACAAGTTGAAGCAGGCGGTATTCCAAATGATCACTGGTCTCGTGGAGATGAAGTTATCGCAATTATGTGGGCGCCAGGTAACTCAGTAATCATGGCGTGGTACAATGAAACAAACATGGTAACAGCTTCAGGTAGCGGTCACCGTGATTGGGAAATTAACCCAGGTATTACACGTGTCGGTTTTGGTTACTCAGGTAGCACAATCGTAGGACACTCAGCCTAATCAGCAATGATAAAAATAGACGTAAGCAGCTTCTGAAAAGAAGCTGCTTTTTTCATTACTATTTCATCCGTCTCCGTTGACAAATTTGCTAAACGTGGTATTCTAATTATAATCTAATAATTTCCGTTGAATAGGAAAGTAAATACAAGACAGCTGGTAGAGAGACTTTGGTTGGTGAAAAAAGTTAGATGTCTGTATCGAAAAATGGCCTAGGAGGAATTTTTGTCGAAACGTAGGCAAAAACGTAATGTCTTTCGTTAACAAGACCGCTGATTATGATTGTCAGTTGAAGGGAAAGAGTCATCTTTCCGAAAAAAGGTGGTACCGCGATAATAATCGCCCTTTTACTAGTTACGGCTAGTAAAAGGGCGTTTTTTTATAAATAAAAATAGGAAAGAGTGAGGCAAATGAGTAGTCAGATTCCTTTTACAGTTGATCATGTGGGAAGTTTTTTACGTCCAGAAACAATTAAGAAAGCACGGAAAAAGGTCCAAGCAGGTGCGTTATCTCAAGCAGAGCTACGTCTTATTGAAGATGAAGAAATCAAAGCATTAGTAGCAAAACAAAAAGCTGGCGGCTTACGGGGAATCACAGATGGTGAATTTCGTCGCGGTTTTTGGCATATTGATTTCTTAGAAGGATTAAATGGTGTGACAGGCTATATCCCAGAAACGGGGTATAACCAAACCTTTCATGGGAAAGCAGCTCCGGCCTATAATATCCGCGTAGTGGATAAAATATCTTTTCCTACGCAACATCCATTTTTAGAGGACTTTTCATTTTTAAAAGAGGTGGTGGAAGTTGGTGATGGCACGGTAGCCAAAGCAACGATCCCTAGTCCGACCATGATTTTACGCCAAGAAATTTTATCCAACGACGGAACCTCGCGCATTCAAACAATTTATCCAGAGATTGGTGCTTTTTATAAGGATTTAGCACAAACATATAAAGATGCAATTGCGGCCTTTTACGAGAGAGGTTGCCGTTATTTGCAATTTGATGATACAAATTGGGCGTTTCTAGCGGATCAGACAAAACAAGAAGAATTACGAGCAAAAGGAATACAGCCAGAAGAAATTGCACAAGTGTGTACCACGATTATTAATGAAGCCTTAGCTGGCAAGCCAGAAGATTTAACTGTAACCACACACATTTGCCGTGGGAACCATGCTTCGTCTTGGTTATTTTCAGGTGGTTATGAACCGATAGCAAAAGAATTATTTGCTACGAATTATGATGGTTTCTTCTTGGAATATGACTCAGATCGTGCAGGGGACTTTTCACCATTAAGACATTGGCAAAATAATGGCAGCAAAGTCGTTTTAGGTTTAGTTACTTCTAAGTTTCCTGAATTAGAAGAGACTGAACAAGTGAAAGCACGAATTGAAGAAGCCCAACAGTTTGTTCCTTTAGAAAACTTAAGTATTAGTCCGCAATGCGGTTTTGCTTCAACGGAAGAAGGAAATCGTTTGACGGAGAAAGAACAATGGCGCAAAGTTCAATTACTTCAAGAAATTGCTAGAGAAGTATGGTAAAAAAACTGGGACATAAGTCTAAACGGCTTATGTCCCAGTTTTTTCATTGTATTATTTTAAATATTGATCTTTAGTAAAATTCGTGTGTTCATACTCGCCGTTGTCACCATAAAAGCGGTTATAGCGTTGTTTGAATTTGCGGAATAAATAAATGACTGTCACTTTAACTAGGCAATACATTGGAATCCCGAAGATAACGCCCATTAAACCAAACAGTTCGCCCATAACTAACAAGACAAGTAAAATAGTAATCGGATGGACTTTTAATTTATCGCCCATCACACGAGGAATAACAAAATCACCATGAATCAATTGGATGGCAAACCAGACGATAACGAATTTTACTACCATAAATGTGGAATCCTGAAAGGCAATAATCAATCCAGGAATAAAGGCAATAAATGGCCCAATATAAGGAATAATACATAAAATACCCGCAGCTAAAGCTAAAATGCTACCAAATTGTAAACCAATTAATAGAAAAGCTGGCCAATACATAATCCCTAAAACCAACGAAGCAATGACTTGACCTTTTAGATAATCGCCAATTTGAATGTTGGCAATTTGGCTATATTCATCAAAATCAGGACGAAAAGCTGGGGGAATGATGCCTTTTACAAAGCGATAAAACTTTTCTTTGTCTTTTAAAAGGAAAAAGGCGATGATAGGTCCTGTAAACAAGGTTAGGAAAGTAGAAGAGACTGCAGAAAAGACGCTTCCCAGACCTTGTGCGCCTGTTTGTAGGTAATCCCCTGCAAAGTCTTTAAAGGAGTTTGCAAGTTTGCCCCAGAGCTGATTAATCGACTCATTAGCAGATTCTAAATCTTTTGCAAAAGGTGTTTTAGCCATAAATTCTTGTACTGTTTGGAGCGTGCTTTTCCAAAAACTTGGGAATTGTTTGATTAATTCTTCCGTTTGGTCTTGGATAATTGGGAAAAGTTGCAGTCCAGCTAACACTAGTAATGCAATAATTAAGACATAGAGAATCGCAATCGCCCAAACACGGGGAATTTTTTTCTCAAGGCGTTTCACCATTGGATTAAGCAAATAAAATAGAATAATACCAAAAAGTACCGGGCCTAAGACGGCACTAAAAATAACAAAAATTGGTTTAAAGATAAATGAAACAGTGTTGAATAAAAAGATAGTTACAGCAATTAGACAAAGGATAGTTAATGTGTAAAGTAGATTTTTCCCACCTAAAAAGCGGATCCACTTGGTACTTTCTTTATCCATAAGTTGCTCCTTTCGTTAAGCTTTATTTCTAAAATGACCAATAATTTCAATGACACCCATGAAAATCAGGGTAAATCCAAAGACTTGCATCAAAACTAAGAGACTTTTGAAGGGGTTGAAAACTAAAACGGCTCCAGCGATTAAAACCAGAATACTGTAGATAAGCGCGCCTGTTTGACGAGTATTTAAAGCAAAAGTCAATTGAACGAGGCCGTTTATAACAATGCTAATCCCTAATAAAAACGGCAGAATCGAAACGATCACTGGTGCAAAAAATAAAAAGGCTACTGCTAAGACGACAAAGATTAAACCTGTTACGAAACCAAGCCCCCAGCTGCCCGTTTGTTTTTTTATTTTGTAGTCATCATAAATATTAATTAACCCTAAAAGCATCAAATAACCAGCAATTAAATAACCGACGAACTGGAAGAAAGCACCGGGATTAAAGACAATGGCACTTCCGATAACGATAAAGACGGCGTCGCGCAATAGGGTATGGCGCCGAAAATTTTCTCTAAAAGTTTGGAACATAAAAATCCTCCTCAATGTTATTGTTTCTTTTATTCTAGCGGAAAAAAGAAAAAAGTGCGAGTGGTAGCTCTAAAAAGTGTTGGAAACTGTGTCTTTAGAAAAAATAACATTAAAAATTAAAAAAGTCTTACAAATGAGCGAAAATTGGCATATAATGGAAAGTGAAATTTTATTTTAAGAAGGAGAGATTTGATGGATTTATTACCTTTATTAGGCGTATTGATCGTCATTGTCGGCTTCGCATTGAAATTTGATGCTATCTTGATTGTGATGGTTGCTTTAATAGTGACGGCTTTTACTGGCGGGCTTGGTTTGACATCAATGCTAGAAACACTAGGAACAACCTTTGTGAATAATCGAGGCATGGCTATCTTTATTATTATTATGTTAGCAACAGGAACGTTAGAAAGAAATGGCTTGAAAGAGTCAGCGGCTACGTTGATTAAACGATTCAAAAAGGTATCTGCTGGTGTGATTATTGACATTTATGGTGTCTTTCGGATTATCTTCGCCGCTTTTAACGTAAGTTTCGGTGGGGTAGCAGGTTTTGTGCGTCCGATTATTTTGCCAATGGCGTTAGGAACAATTGAATCAAAAAATTTACCAATGGTGCCAGAGTATGAAGAAGAACTAAAAGGGATGGCTTCAGCCATGGAAAATATCTGTTGGTTCTTTGGTCAAGTTCTGTTTGTTGGTGGGGCTGGGGCATTGCTTGTTCAATCAACATTGAAAGATTTAGGCTATGAAGTGACATTAGGTAAATTGGCTTTAGTGGAAGTACCAGTCGCCTTAGTTGCCTTAATTTCGGCAAGTATTTACTTTACTTTAAAAGAAAAAAGATTACGTAAAAAATATTATGGACAGGAGGGACTGAAATGAGTTTTTTCACAGATCCAAGTATTGATTTGAGTGCAAAGTTATTGGAAGTCCTTTATATTTTTATGGGGATTATCTTGTTATATACAAGTTTTCGTAGTTTTCGTGATAAAACCAATCAACATGCGTATGGGACTAGTTTATTCTGGGGGATTTTAGGGATCTTAATTGGTTTTGGTCGGTTTATTCCACCAGTTGCCTGTGGCGTACTTATTTTTGTGATGACAATTCCGGCAATTCTTCAAAAAGTGACAAAAGGAGAAAGTCGCTTACCTTCGAAAGAATACATGGAAAAAATGTCTCAAAAATTAGGAATGAAGATTTTTATTCCCGCACTAAGTATCGGGGTTTTTGCAATTCTTTTTGCCACATTGACTACTTTAGGAGCTTTAGTCGGTGTCGGTGTTGGTGTCTTTGTAGCGATTTTCATCATGATGTTCTTTTCTAAAAATAATACGCCGAAAGTATTTTTTGATGATGCGGCGGAAATGTTAGAAACAGTCGGTCCTCTTAGTACGTTGCCAATGCTATTAGCTTGTTTAGGTGCTGTTTTTACTAGCGCTGGTGTTGGTGAGATTATTTCAAAAGGAGTTAGTGCCGTAGTGCCAGCAGGAAATGTCAATGTAGGGATTATTATTTATGCTGTGGGAATGGTTATTTTTACGGCTATCATGGGCAATGCCTTTGCAGCAATAACCGTGATGACAGTCGGAATTGGTGTGCCGTTTGTCTTTTCTTTAGGTGCAGATCCCGCATTAGTTGGGATGGTTGCCTTAACATGTGGTTTTTGTGGTACACTGTTAACACCGATGGCTGCGAACTTTAATATCGTACCTGTAGCCATGTTGGAAATGAAAGATAAGTACGGCGTCATTAAAAATCAATTGCCGATTGCACTTTTCATGTTAATTTTCCAAATTGTTTATATGATTCTATTCAAATAAGAAAGGATGATCGAAATGAAAGTTGTCGTTACTGGCTTTGATCCATTTGGAGGAGAAGCAATCAATCCTGCCTTTGAAGCAGTCAAAAAATTACCTGCTGAAATTGCAGGAGCTGAAATTATTAAAGTGGAGGTGCCAACTGTTTTTGGCACTAGTGGTGAAAAAGTGGCTGAAGCAATTGAAACCCATCAACCAGATATGGTGATTTGTGTTGGACAAGCAGGCGGCCGTCAAACAGTCACTGTTGAAAAAGTGGCGATTAATTTAGCGGAAGCGCGTATCCCGGATAATGCAGGACAACAACCAAGCGATGTACCGTTGGTTGAAGATGGAGCAACAGCCTATTTTACAAATTTACCGATTAAAGCGATGGTAAAAAATTGTCATGACCATCAATTACCTGCAGCGATTTCTTATACAGCAGGAACCTTTGTATGTAATGATATTATGTATCACTTACTACACTTAATTAACACTAAATATCCAACTATTCGTGGCGGATTTATTCATGTTCCGTTCCTACCAGAACAAACAATTGATAAACCAACGTTTGCTTCTATGTCATTAGAAGCAATCACAGAATCTTTGTTCTATATGATTGAAGCAGCGGTAAAAACGCAAGAAGATATTCAACTACAAGGTGGCACAACCCACTAATTAACAGGCGCTTTCGTGAGAACGGAGGCGCTTTTCTATTTTTACAAAAAGAAAAAGTAATTTTTGTTGGCGTGTGAAAAAATTTTTTATACTATTTTCGTTGACAAGTCGGTTTCTTCTTGGTATATTGAGATTCATAAATTATTAGCCCAGTAGGAAATAGATGTTTTGTTCAGAAAGTCGATGGTTGCTGCGAATCGATCAAGTCTATTTGTGAATTACACTAATAAGTAGTAACAATTACATAATACATAAGCGAGAAGCAAGTAAGCTTCTAATTAAGGTGGTACCGCGGAGAGATTCGTCCTTATTCTTTAAGGATGAATCTCTCTTTTTATGTAGCTTTAGGAGGCGTTTTCAATGAGTTGTGGAGGGGTTATTCGTTATCATAAGATCCTTTAATGTCAGAGTATTCAGAAAAAAGATTAGAGGAGAGTAACGAAATGAAAGAAAAACAGAAAAAGAAGACCGTGAGTGTTCGAGAAGCAAGTATCGTGTTATTAATTATTGTGGCAGCTATTGCGACAGGAGTAATTGGCTTAAAGATATCGCCAAATATTACTATTTTGTTTGTGATTGCATTGATTTTAGGCTACGCAATGTTTCGTAAAGTACCATTTGATCAAATGCATAAAGGGATTGTTGATGGCTTGAAGCCAGGGATTATTCCAATTTTTATTTTCATTTTAGTGGGTGCATTGATTGCCGTTTGGATTCAAGCTGGAATTATTCCAACGATTATGGTTTTTGGTTTTAAAATGATTAGTGTTAAATGGTTTGTGCCGTCAGTTTTTATTGTCTGTGCGATTGTCGGCAGTGCAGTAGGTAGTGCTTTTACAGTGATGTCAACAATTGGAATTGCCTTTTTCGGTATTGGCAGTACCTTAGGGTTAAATCCTGCTTTAGTTGTGGGGGCGATTGTTTCTGGTTCAGTTTTTGGTGATAAAATGTCGCCTTTATCAGAATCAACAAACTTAGCCGCAGCGATTGTTGAAGCGGATTTGTTTAAACATATAAAAAACTTGATGTGGTCGACTGTACCAGCATTTATCGTCTCTTTAATCTTGTTTATGATTTTAGGGCAAACGTACGCGAATACAAGTCTGACAGAAGTAGTTCAAGTTATTCAAGTATTGGAAGACCACTTTACCATTTCCATTTGGTCATTGTTACCATTAGCCTTAATGTTAATCTGTGCCTGGCGCAAAATTCCAGCGATTATCACGATTTTGTTAAACATTATTGTGGCAGTAATTATGATTATTATTCAAAATCCGAAAGTATCGTTGCAGGCATTAGGAAACACGTTGGAAAATGGGTTTGTTTCTCAAACGGGGAACGCACAAATTGATCAATTACTAAGTCGTGGCGGAATTATGAGTATGATGCCGACTGTGGCACTTATTATTCTAACGTTGTCTCTAGGTGGCTTATTAATGGAATTAGGATTGATTTCTGCGGTCATGGAAGTTGTTTCGCAGAAAATGAGCAGTACACCGAAATTGATTTTATCAACGTTATTAACAGGAATTGGCGTAAATATTTTTATTGGTGAACAATTCCTATCGGTTATTTTACCAGGGAATGCCTTTAAAGAAGTTTACAAAAAAGAAGGCTTGGATCCGACTGTTTTAGGCAGAACCTTGGAGGATGGTGGGACGGTTATTAACTACCTCATTCCTTGGGGGATTGCAGGTAGCTTCGTAGCGGGGACCTTTGGCGTACCAACGTTGACTTACTTACCATTTGTTTTCTTTAGCTTATTATCGCCTGTCTTCTCAATGGTCAGTGCATTTACTGGTTTAGGGATTAAGCGGTTATCAGCAGAACCTGTTACCGAAAAATAGATTGATTAAAATAGAACAGTTGATGGGGAATACTGTAGTTTCTCTCTGTCAATTGTTCTATTTTTCTTGTAAAAAAGGTTGCATTTTTAGAAAGAAACAGTTATAGTTGACTAGTCAATTGTTGACGAGTCATCTTTTTAAGGAGGAAACTATGTCGTTATCATTACGGGAAGTCAGCCAATTATTATGTCAGTTAAAGGTATTAGATCAAAAAATTACCAAAGTTTTTGAAGAGCAAGTTGGCTTGAGTTTGACTCGTTATGAGTTGCTGATGATTTTAAAAGAACGTCAGCCGTGTCTTCAAACAGAGATTCAAGAACACTTAAAAATCGATAGTGGTGCGGTCACTCGCCATTTGAAAATTTTAGAAGAGAAACAGTATGTGACACGACAGCGAAATCCAGAAAATAATCGGGAAGTGCTAGTGCATTTAACAGAAAAAGCACAACAAGAACTGCAGCAATGTACAGCCAAGCAACAAACGGTAACAGAAATTATTCCCAGTACATTTACAAAGGACGACTGTCGCCAATTAAAAGAACTTTTGACAAAACTAGATCAAAGCATTACAACGAAAGAGGTATGATAGAATGACAACATATACAACGAATGATTTTTCAGAGATTGTTTTTGGCCGCAAATCGGTTCGGGTGTACGATGAAACCCATAAAATTTCTCATGAAGAAATGTTAACAATGATTCAAGAAGCGACCACCGCCCCTTCTTCTGTTAACATGCAGCCATGGCGTTTTGTCGTAGTGGAAAGTGAAGCAGGCAAAGAAAAATTAAAACCTTTAATTCGCTTTAATACGCGTCAAAATGAAACATCTTCTGCAATGCTCTTAATTTTTGGTGATCTAAACTGCCATGAGCGAGGAGAGGAAATTTACAATCAAGCCTATGCTAGTGGTAAAATGCCTAAGGAAGTGCGGGACCAACAATTAGCAGCCATTATTCCCCATTATGAAAGTTTAAGCAGAGAACAAATGAATGACATCGTAAAAATTGATGCGAGTTTAGCAGCTATGCAATTTATGTTAGTGGCCCGAGCTCACGGATATGAAACAAATCCAATCGGTGGTTTTGAAGCGGAAAAATTAGCCGAAACATTTGGTTTAGATCAAGAGCGCTATGTCCCAGTAATGATTTTATCTGTGGGTAAGGGCATGGAAACTGGTTATGAATCTGTTCGTTTAGCACCAGAAAAAATCACGACATTTGAATAGGCAATAAAAAATGACGGCGTACGCTTGCATCAACCAACGATCTTAAAGAAAGTTGGCTAATGCAACAGCGATGCCGTCATTGTCGTTGGATAAAGTGACTTCCGTTGCGATGCTTTTAAGCTCGTCAACGGCGTTTTCCATAGCAATTCCCGTGCCGGCCCATTCCAACATTGTATAATCGTTGTGACCATCACCAAAAGCAATTACTTCTTCAGCAGTTATGCCTAACTGTAGGGTTAGTTTTTCTAAAGAACGCGCTTTATCAATATTTTTTGCGGTAAATTCAAAATAGAAAGGAGCGGAAAAAGCAGCGGTGACGGTTTCTTTGAAAGGCGCGTAGATGGCCTCATGATATTTTTGTAAATAGGCGGGTTCACCAGCAATTAAAATTTTGTTCAAGGGAAAGTTTAGTCTGGCGGCTAAATCACGCCACTCACATAATTGAAAGTTGCCACCCCGTGATTCATATTCAATAATATTAAAATCACCAGTCTCTAAATGTAAGGTGTTATGAAAAACATCATTGACATACATAAATGTTTCATCATTAATCATTGGAATTACGTCAAATTGTTTCAAATGCTCTAAAATTTGTTGACTCAATGACTTTGAAACTGTCTGATTAAATAGTTGTTGCTGACTGCCGTGATGGGTGACACAAGCGCCGTTATAGGAAAGTAAGTGTCCATTATAATGAGCCATCTCCAATTCATCTGCTAAGGGCCGCATACCGTTAGTCGGGCGGCCAGAAGCCAAAATCAGTGAGAGGCCTTGTTTTTGTGCAGCTACTAATGCTTGTCGCGTTTTTGGTGAAATCTTTTTTTCTGAAGTTAACAAGGTACCATCAATATCCATTACAATTGCTTTGATTGCCATAATTGGCCTCCAATCCGAAGAGTTTCTTTCTTTTAGTATAAAAGTTTTTTCTATTAATGTAAACGGATTCTCTTGTGAGGTGTATAAAAGAATTATTTTACAAAAATCTATACTATTTTTTTGTGAAATTTCATATAATAGAAGTATTCTAATTATCTACATAGAGAGCGAGGGACAAGGAATATGAAGGAAAAAGAAATGCATTCGCTCTTTTTTAAACATAAGTTTGTGAAAGTAACTCCCTATTTACGTCGTTTTGGTCATCGTTTGAGTGGGATGATTATGCCAAATTTGAGTATTTTTATTGCGTGGAGCTTATTGTCTTTGGTGGCTGGCTATACGACTGGAAATCTACGGCTAGCTCTTTCTGAAGTCGAAACGATAATGATTCGAGTTGTTTTACCGATTCTAATTGGTTTTACAGGCGGAAAAATGTTCGAGGAACAACGTGGCGGCGTCGTTGCGGCTATTGCGACAGTGGGCGTGATTGTTTCCACAGATGTTCCACAGTTGTTTGGTGCTATGTTTATTGGCCCTTTAGCAGGATATACTTTCGCCAAAATTGAACAAATTCTCTTACCGAAAGTTAAAGAAGGCTATGAGATGCTGACTAAAAACTTTTTAGCAGGAATTGTGGGAGGACTGCTGTGCTGTTTTGGTATTCTGGTTGTAGCTCCGGCTGTTGAAAGCGCTAGTTTTTGGCTGTATCAATTTTCTTCTTGGTTAATTGAAGCCAATCTTTTGCCATTGGTTCACGTTTTCTTAGAACCCTTAAAAGTGTTATTTTTTAATAATGCGATTAACCATGGCTTATTAACGCCTCTAGGTTTAGAAGGTGCTAGTCAAACAGGTCAGTCCATTTTATTTCTATTGGAAACAAATCCTGGACCAGGCGTGGGCGTTTTGGTTGCTTTTCTGCTGTTTGGGCCTGTAGGACAACGAAAAACAGCAGGAGGTGCCACCATGATTCAACTGATTGGGGGCATTCATGAAATTTATTTTCCGTTTGTTTTAATGGATCCGCGCTTATTTTTAGCAGTAATTGCTGGAGGAATGAGTGGTACGCTTGTTTTTCAAATATTTAATGTGGGGCTAAGTGCTCCAGCTTCGCCAGGTTCATTGGTTGCGATTTTAGCCAATGCCCCGACTGATGCGAGGCTGGCGGTTTTTAGCGGAATTTTTGTTAGCTTTCTGTGCTCTTTTGCAATAGCAAGCTTGTTATTAAAACGTCAACGAGGAATTGAACCAGTTTCAATGATAAAGATGAAGGAGAAGGAGGAAGACCAAGTGGAAACAGTCACACCTAACTATCAGCAAATTTTATTTGTTTGTGATGCAGGAATGGGCTCAAGTGCCATGGGGGCTAGTTTGCTGAGCCGACAATTAAAAGCTGTGGACTTGGAGATACCTGTGACTTACCAGTCCGTTCATCAGATGAAGTGGCAGCCTAAGACATTAGTGGTCATTCAAGCAGAATTGAAACAGTTAGCACAAAAGTACGTCCCAGAAAAGGATATGGTGAGTGTTCAAAATTTTTTAGAAATTAAATCCTATTACCCGCAAGTTTTAGCCAAACTGACTGCTTCTTCTCAAGAGCAATCTTCACTTGGTTCAGAGTCTACTGAAACGAACCCGACAAAACAAATACAGAAGCTTGTTTTTTTATATGCCGAGAATGTTCGAGGATCGCAAACAATGGGAATGGAATTATTGCGGCAACAAGCGGCGAAACAAGGAGTCGCGATTGAAGTATCTAAAGAACCACTGGAAACAGTCTTTTTTACCAAGGAGACAACCTACGTAGTGACTCGTGAACTGGCGCAAGCCTATCATTTAGATCTAACGCAACAAAATTTATACGTAGTTACTAGTTTTTTGAATAAGAAAGAGTATCAAGAATGGCTGGAAGGAGGAGCTGATAGATGTTTTTAACGACAAGAGAAACTGTTCTATTAACGGAATTAGTGAATAGTCCTACCCCCGTTTCAGTAAACCGCATGATGAATTTGTTAAAGGTTAGCCGCCGGACGGTATATCGTGAATTAGAAAATTTAGAAACCTCGCTAGCATCGATGGGCGCGACGTTGGAAAAAGTAGCTCGTGGGCGCTTTTCGATTCAAGCAGATGAAGCAGCGATGACGGAAATTCAGGCTGCTATTTTAGGAGAAGAGACACAGGAACTTTCTACTTTGGCGCGGCAACATGCGATTTTATTGACATTACTTCAAACAAAAGAGCCAGTCTCTATGCATTATTTTCTGGAAACGTATTGTATTAGTAATACGACTTTTTATGCCGATATTAAACAATTAGAAACACGGATTGCTCGGATTCCGTTGACGATTTCTCGGAATCAAGGTTATGAAGTGACTGGTTCTGAAAAATATCGCCGTCTTCTAATGGCGAATATTCTAAGTATGGAAATTAATGAGTACCAATTTTTTCATTTTACCGAATTAACGACAAACGACCATTTTTTCTTTCAGTTTATTCATGCAGAACATTTAGCATTTGCACAAAAAATTGTTCAGCCAGAAGTAGAAACTTTATTTCCAGCATTAAGTGATCGTAAATTACAACATTTGATTTTAATGTTAACAATTGCGATGGATCGGGTCACTGCAGGTTTTTATTTAGCTGATGAGACCTATACTGGGCAGATGAATAAGGCCTTTCTAAATTGTTCTAAACGACTTTTTTCAAAAGTCGCTGCTGAAACGAAACAACTATACGCTGTCAGTGAGATTGTTTTTTTTGCTAGCTTATTAAGTGATTTTTCTAATTCTTTTGATGAAGATTTTTTTGATGAACATTTTGACACTCAGCTGGCTTATGAAGTGAAACAACTGATTGAAGCAGTAAGTCAAGAAACGGAAGTTAATTTTTTCGAAGATACCAATTTGTATAAAATGTTGTTGACGCATTTATCAGGTGTTTTTTCTCGGGCGGTTTTACAAGAAGAAGATTTAACGAATCCCATTTTAGAACGGATTATGAATCAATATCAAGAAATAGCTGCGGCTTTACGCCAAGCGTTGCCGCAAATTTTTCCGCAAAAGAATTTATCGGAAGAGGAAATTGCCTACATGGTACTTCATTTTGCCAATTCTTTAGAACGGAGTCCCAAAATTATGGAAGTTGATATTGCTGGTTTTTCTCCTAGCGGTTTGGCTTCGACAAGTATGCTGGAAATGCGATTACGGCGCTACTTTCCTTTTATCAATCAGATTCATTTTTTTCGGATTGCGGATTTAGGTAAGGTGAATGTTGAGGAAAACTATGACTTAGTGATTTCCACTTCGTTATTACCAGGATACAATGGCAAATATAAATTGATCTCACCGTTACTTTTAGACGATGAAATCCGTCAATTGAAAGAAGAGTTTAAGCGGATTAGTCACGAAAAACGCTCGCTTAGGAAAGCGCCTGTGAAAAAAACAGGTGGCGAAGAAAGCTACGAAACAGTGGTCGCTTTCATGGAAGAAATTAGTAAACTATTAGAAACATTTTTCATAGCAGATTTAAATAATCAAGCGGATTTAGCAGAAACCGTTCAACAAGCTCTCGCGCAACTTTCCGCAGATTTAATCACCGATAGTGCAATCGTCTGTCAGCAATTGATGAAACGTTACGAGCAAGCGCCTATTGGGATTCCTCAGACGGAAATGGCCTTATTCCATACCTCAAGTACAGCAGTGACACAGCCTGTTTTTTGTATTTTTAATCTGGCCCAGCCACTTATGATTGAAGGGATGGATAAAAAGCCGATGCAGTTACAACGTATGTTACTCATGCTAGCGCCGATGCCGATTGATGAAACAATCGGGAAAATTTTAGGGAAAATCAGTGGTGCGATTATTATGAATGATTTAAATACAGAAATTTTTCATTCAGGAAATGAAGCCATTGTTTATCAGTTGCTTTCGTCATTATTAATTGAAGAAATGAAAGGCTAGGTGTTGAGAGATGTTTGAAATTACAGCGGAGCAAATAATGTTGAATCAATCGTATGCTAGTTGGGAGGAAGCACTTGCAGCTTCTGGTGAATTACTGCTAAAAAATCAGTTGGTCACGCCTGACTATGTCAAAGCAATGTATCAACGTCAACAAAAAGTCAGTGTTTATATCGGTAACTTCGTGGCATTACCTCATGCGGAAGGACAAGATGAACAAGTTTTAAAAGAAGGGATTTGCTTTATTCAAGTGCCTGATGGGGTCAACTTTGGTACGGAAGCAGATCGAAAAATAGCTACTTTGTTATTTGTCGTTGCTCTAAAAAGTCAAAGGCAATTAAGCATGCTTCAAGAATTAGCTTTTTTCTGTTCAGATCTCGAAAACATTCAGCAGCTCAGTGATTGTCAAACAATAGATGAAGCACAAAAAATTCTGGCTCAAGCCTAAAGTTACGTCTGGAAAAAATCAATTCATTCTGAAATATTCAATAATTATTGAAATAATTTTATATTAAAAAAATAAAATATTTTAATTTAAGAGGTTAAACAAAAAAGATAAGAAGATTCCTTGACAAAAAATAGGACCTATGATAAATTTAAGGTAACTTGTGACAAAGTCGTGCATGGATGCACTAAAAAGACACCCTATTGTGGTAGGGTGTCTTTTTTTGCTGTTTAGACAGCAGCGGTTGGAAGCAACTTGTTTATTCCTCGTTCTGTTTTTCCAACCAAATGGTTACAAGTTTCAGGACAATCCCGACAAAAATCGGCACAAGAATTTTTGTGACAATCTCGTACATGTGATGCACCTCCTTTCGAGGCAAGTCGCCAATTTGAGTATAGCATAAAAAGTTGTTCATTTATTAATGAAATTATTATAAATGAAATAAGCACGTGTTTTCTGGTTTTCGTAACTAGAGAACACGTGCTTTTTTCTTTCAACTTTTGGCACAATGGTTTGTGCCAAAGTACGACTTTTTCCAGATTCGGAAAGCGGATACAATTTAGTCAACAAGAAAAGTTACTTGAGAGAAGGGGAATAAAAATGGAACAAGTACCAGAAAAAAATAAAGTATCAATTAAAGCAAAAGTCCAAAGACTTGGCAGTACCTTATCTAGCATGGTGATGCCCAATATCGGGGCGTTGATTGCGTGGGGCGTTTTGACAGCGCTATTTATCCCAGATGGATATCTGCCAAATAAAGCCTTTGCCACGATGGTTGGCCCAATGTTGACCTATTTAATTCCATTATTAATTGGCTATACTGGTGGGAAAGTAATTGCAGGTGATCGCGGTGCCGTAGTTGGCGCAATTGCGACAATGGGCGTGATTGTGGGAACCGATATTCCGATGATGCTAGGTGCCATGATTATGGGTCCACTTGGTGGCTTTACAATTAAGAAATTTGATCAGTATTTCCAACATCGGATTAAAGCTGGTTTTGAAATGTTAGTAAACAATTTTTCAGCTGGATTGATTGGTTTTGCGTTAGCTTTACTTGGTTTTTCAGCGATTGGCCCAATTGTCGATGCGCTGACTGCTGCAATGGCACGTGGTGTGGAAATCATTTTAAATGCTCATTTGATTCCATTAACGAGTATTTTTATTGAACCGGCAAAAGTGCTCTTTTTAAACAATGCGATTAATCATGGCATCTTAACACCCTTAGGGACAGAACAAGTCTTATCAGCTGGCAAATCAATTCTTTTCCTATTAGAAGCAAACCCTGGTCCTGGGTTAGGTGTCTTATTAGCATTTATGTTTTTTGGAAAAGGTGCGGCAAAATCTTCTGCGCCGGGAGCAATAATTATTCATTTCCTTGGTGGTATCCACGAAATTTACTTCCCATATGTAATGATGAAACCGTTATTATTCTTATCGGTTATTGCAGGTGGCGCGACAGGTAGTTTGGTTTTCCAAACGTTAGATGCTGGTTTACGTGCGCCCGCTTCACCAGGCTCAATTATAGCTATTTTAGCGATGACACCAATGGGTTCTTACTTACCAGTTATTTTAGGTGTTTTAGCAGCAACTGCTGTTTCCTTTGCAGTATCCGCAGTCATTTTAAAAGCAGATGCGAAAGAAGAAAGTGATGAATTTGCCCAAAAAGTGAAAGAAACCCAAGCTGCTAAAGCAGCATCAAAAGGATTAACTGTCACAAATGGTAGTGCTTCATTGTCAGGAATTCAACAAATTATTTTTGCTTGTGATGCTGGGATGGGCTCTAGTGCAATGGGTGCGTCTATCTTACGGAAAAAGGTCCAAGAGGCTGGTTTAGTACAAACTGTGACGAATCGGGCCATTAATAATTTGACCGATGAGGGAAATACATTGATTGTCACACAAGCGGAATTGCAAGAACGGGCCAAACAGAAAGCACCTAATGCAACCTTTGTAGCAGTTGAAAACTTCTTGAACTCACCACGTTATGATGAAATTGTGGCTGAACTATCAGGTACCAAAGAAAAAAACGACGCACAACCAACAGCCTTCAAAGCAACACCTGCTTCTGAAATTGAGGGAGATTTAGCAAATGTCAATGAAATTCTTTTGGTTCACGATGACCGTGTCGGGTCAGCAACGATGGGAATGAAAGTCTTAGAAGAAATTTTAGATAAAGAGAAAATTTCAATGCCGATTCGAAAAATTAATATTAATGAATTAACTCAACAAACACAGGCTTTAATTGTCACAAAAGCTGAACTAACGGAACAAGCCCGTAAAAAAGCACCGAAAGCGACACACTTATCAGTAAAAAGTATGGTTAATCCCCAAAAATATGAAACAGTGGTTTCGCTCTTAAAAGAAAGTGCCTAGAGAGGAAGAAAACAATGGAAAATCTTACGAATATTTCAATTGAATTAAATCAACAGTTTAATACAAAAGAAGAAGCTATTCGCTTTTGCGGCGAAAAACTAGTCGAGGCAGGCTGTGTTGAGCCCGCTTATATCGAAGCAATGATTGAAAGAGACCAATTGCTATCTGTTTATATGGGGAATTTTATTGCCATTCCTCATGGAACAGAAGAAGCCAAAAAATTAGTGAAAAAATCAGGAATCTGTGTAGTGCAAGTCCCAGAGGGCGTTAATTTTGGCACCGAAGAAGATGAAAAAATTGCTACCGTATTATTTGGGATTGCCGGAGTCGGTGAAGAACATTTGCAATTAGTCCAACAAATTGCACTTTATTGTAGTGATATGGATAACGTGGTGCAACTTGCTGACGCATTAAGTAAAGAAGAAATAACAGAAAATTTAGCCATTGCTTAAAGGAGAGAATAAGAATGAACGCAGTACATTTTGGAGCAGGAAATATTGGACGCGGCTTTATCGGCGAAATTTTAGCTAAAAACGGGTTTCATATTACGTTTGTGGATGTTAATGAAACCATCATTCAAGCGTTAAAAGAACGTAAAAGTTATACAATTGAATTGGCCGATGCCTCACATCAACAAATTAACGTTGAAAATGTGACCGGGTTAAATAACATGACAGAACCAGAAAAAGTAGTAGAAGCAATTGCGGAAGCCGATTTAGTCACGACGGCAATTGGTCCTAATATTTTACCAAGAATTGCTGAATTAATTGCTCAAGGAATTGATGCACGTGCCGAAGCAAATTGTCAAAAGCCGCTGGATATTATCGCTTGTGAAAATATGATTGGTGGTTCAACCTTTTTAGCAGAAGAAGTGGCCAAATATTTGAAAAACCCAGCTTATGCTGAACAATGGATTGGTTTTCCTGATGCGGCAGTTGATCGGATTGTTCCATTACAAAAACATGAAGATCCACTTTTTGTTCAAGTTGAGCCTTTTTGTGAATGGGTCATTGATGATACCAACCGAAAAGCCAAAGAGATTCAGTTAGAAGGCGTTCATTACGTTGCCGATTTAGAGCCGTATATTGAACGAAAATTATTTAGTGTAAACACTGGACATGCTACAGTTGCCTATACAGGGGCGTTGTTAGGCTATCAAACCATTGACGAAGCGATGCAGGACGCCTTAGTGGTAGCGCAACTCAAATCAGTTTTGCAGGAAACCGGTAAACTTTTAGTGGCTAAATGGAATTTTGATGAACAAGAACATGCAGCCTATATTGAAAAAATTATTCAACGTTTCCAAAATAAATATATTTCAGATGCTATTACACGTGTAGCACGGACACCAATCAGAAAATTAGGTGCGCAAGAACGGTTTATTCGACCAATCCGTGAATTACAGGAACGCAATCTAGTGTCGCCGCATTTATTAGCAATGATTGGTATTGTCTTTAATTATCATGATCCAGAAGATGAACAAAGCCGTCAATTACAGGAAATGCTTGACCAAGAAAGTGTTGATACAGTGATCGCTGAAGTAACAGGCATTGAAGATCCAGAAACGGTTAAAAATATTAAACAAAACGTAGAACGCTATGCGCGACCACAAGTAGCATAATAACAAAATCCTTCTACCAAGATACTTCACATTTCTTAATTAAAGGGAAAAAACAACCGCTCGCTGATTAAAGTGAGGGGTTGTTTTTAACATATTGACTAAGTGGTTTTTGATAAAGCTCTCCTTTGAAGACACCTGTATTGAAGTATTCAGCTAATTGGTAACCAATGAATGGGCCAGTAGTGAGTCCTGATGAACCAAGTCCGCTAGCAACCACAAGGTGGGGCATTTCTGGCAAAGGGCCAAAAAACGGAGCGAAATCGGATGTATAAGCACGTGTACCGACGCGGTAATGCATGGGTTGCTTAAAAAGCTGATTTGCTTCTTTTAGAAATGGCGCAGTCCCAGAAGTTAGTTGTTGAAAAGCGCTAGCAGTCTCTTTTAAATCCCAGGCTTGTTCATTTTCGTGGGTGGCACCTAATAAAATTTTTCCTTTATTAAAAGGAATTAAATCGGCTTCGCCATCTAACATAGCAACAGGCCATTGCTGACTATTTGTAAAAGGGGTCTCGAAAACTAACAATTGTCCTTTTTGGGGACGAATGTCCACAGATAAATTTAAAGTAGCGAGTAATTCCTTTAAATGAGGACCAGGTGTTAAAGCGAGAAAATCAACGCTCTTTTTTTCTGAATTTGTGACAATTTCCCACCCTTGATTCAGTTGTCGAAAGTGCGCCCGTTGTGAACAAAAAGTGACCCCTTTGGCTTCGGCGCGTTTCTGAAGATGGTTTAGATAAGCTGGTCCATCTAGGCGACCGCCGCCAGAAATAAAAAGTGAGGGAGTTTCCTTAAGTAGCGGTAAGAACTTCGCTGTTTGAACCGCTGACAACATCGTGATTTCTCCAATTTCAGGTGCAGTTTGCTTACGCTCTTCTGCCAAATGGGCTAAGTCTGCCAAAGCAGTTGCCGGGCGCAAAATGACTGTCCCTGATTGACGATAAATATCCTCCGTCAGCTGAAAATCTTTGACTAGTTTTGGAAATAGGGCAGCGCCCTCTCGCGCTAATTGGTACCATTTCTTATTCCGACGTTTGGATAGCCAAGGGGAAATAATCCCGGCGCTCGCTTTAGTCGCTTGGCCGAGCCCTTCATCATAAACGGTAATGTCAAATTTTTGTGGATCTAAATAATTAGCTAACGTCATTCCGATAATGCCGCCGCCAATAATGGCAATTTTTTTCATGCTTCTTCTCTCCTTCGAACAGTTGTATTGTAACACAAAAAAACCGCCTCTAGACAGAGACGATTGGGAGATAACTTGTTAACGGGTCCTTCTGTGTGTGTAAATAGAATTGCCGCCTTCTAAAACGTGAACAATTTCTTGTGCCATTTCTGCCACAGGCACAGGATCATAGCCAATAAATAAGTTCTTTAAAAAGGGGATTTTCTTAAAAAAATAAATACATTTACTAAAAAGTATGGTGCCGGTACGTTCTTGACCTACAAGTAAACTAGGATAAAAAATCACTGCTTCGACGACTTCTTGGTGGATTAGTTCCTCCGCTGCCAATTTGGCATCCATATATTTTCTCAAAGGGAAAGGAACAGTATTGGCTGAAATAAATAAAAACTTAGCTGGCTTTTTTTGTTGTGCTAAAAAAGAGCTGATTTTTTTCACTGGCGTCAGAATTAGCCGTTGATAGGTTTTCTTTTTTCGTGGATTTTCAAATAAAATACCTACTGTATCAATGACCCAATCAGCACGTTGGACCTGTTCTTGCCAATTCGTGTCACGAGTAACATCGGAGCATACCCACTGCACTTGGTGGCTCCAAGATGCGGAGAGCGTGGCAGGCTTTCCATGACGTGAAACACTGATGACTTGATGTTGGCGTTGGACTAAAATTTTCGCGATTTGTTGACCTAAAAAACCGCTACCGCCAAAAATAATGACTTTCATGGCAAGCCCTCACTTTCAATTGTTTCTTCTAGTGTACCTTAAATAAAAAAAGAAGCAAAAAATCTCGATTGCGCATAGTTTAGTTATAAATAACATAAAAATAACCTTTTTAGATTGTTGAAATACAAAGACCCAACAATGGTTATTTATTGTCGTGAAATAAATAAAAAAATGAACAAAAATGAAATAAATCAGACTAAAGGCCTAGAGAAATGCCCTTGTTTCTTGAATTCAAGCATGGTTAAATAGTTATAAGTGAACGACCGAGCAATTTAGTTTGTTGAGGAAAATAGACAGAATGAGGAGATGAAACGAAGAAAATGAAGAAGAAAACGATAATTATATTGGGGGCAGTTGCGGTAATTGCGGTTGGGGGCATCGTAACTGTGAATGCGTTAAATAAAAATGCACAACAAGTAGCTGTCAAGCAAGCGCCTAAAGATGACTGGGGAATTGACTATTTTGACGTTCCCGACTTGCAACAAATTTATATTAACGGTGTCATCCAACCGGAACAAATGGAAGCCTTTGCGCGTGATCAAAAAATAACAAAGGATCCAGAGATTAAGGTGAAAAACGGCGATGTCGTAGATGCAGGCACAGAATTATTTACTTATGAAGATGAGGCGGTCACAAAAGAAATTGAGGCACAACAAAATAGCTTAGCCAAATTAGAAACGAAGCGGGCGAATATCTATAATAAGTGGAATCGGGCCATTGATAAATTTAATAAAACTAAAGAAGAAGACCGCACGATGTCTGGTGATGATTTAAATGAACAATATCAAACAGAAGTCGATGCGGTAGATGAAGAGATTACCTTTACCAATGAAACCTTAGCGGATTTAGGAGCGAAGCAATATATTTCCACAAAGGCTAATTTCAAAGGTCGCGTATCAATTCCAGAAGTAAAAGATGCCAATTCACCGATTTTACGGTTAACTTCAGAAGATCTTTATTTAGCTGGGAAAGTGAATGAAAAGGACTTGACTAAAATTAGTGTTGGGCAAAAAGCTAAACTAACTTCTGTTTCCAACAATGTGGTTGTGGATGGCTCAATTTCTTATATCGATGATAATCCTCCTGAAGGCAACAGCGATGCCGCGAGTGGCAATCCAGAGGGCGGCACGACGATGTCTAGTTATAGCGTCAAAATTGCGTTGGCCAATTTAGACAAAGTCAAAAATGGTTACCATATGCAAGCAACCATTGATTTAGGCGATTTAGGGGCGATTGAGTTACCGAAAAAAGCGATTCAAAAAGAGGGTGAACAGGCCTACGTTTTAGTGAATGATTTTGGAACCATCATTCGTCGTGATGTCCAAGTCGGGCAAGAAAATGGCGACAAAATGGCGATTGAATCTGGCTTAGAATCAGCCGACCGAGTGGTTATTTCTTCAAAAAAACCAGTAAAAGTCGGTGACATTGTGGAATCAGATGCAGCGATTGCTTCTGATGAATCAGCAACCAACGAATCACTGACAGATGCGTCGAAATAGGAGGGCTTGATGGTGGAAGCAAACAATACAAATCAACCCCTCATTGAATTGCGGGACATTAACAAGTTCTATCCAGTAGGTAAGGAAAAACTACATGTTTTAAAAGAATTGAACTTGACCATCCATCAAGGAGAGTTCATTTTAATCATGGGGAAGTCCGGCAGCGGTAAGACAACACTGATGAACATTATCGGTTTCTTGGATCGCTTAACAGACGGAAGCTATCATTTCTCAGGAACAGATGTTTCAAAATTGTCTGAAAATAAAAAATCAGCCTTTCGCAATGAATATCTAGGGTTTATTTTTCAACAATTTTTCTTGATTAATTCCTTAAATGTTAGTCAAAATGTTCAATTGCCCTGTGTTTATGAAGGGAAAAAAAGCCGCGCTGAGAAAAAAGCGATTGCTGAAAAATACCTAAAAATTGTCGGGTTGGAAACAAAAGCCAAATCAAAAGTTACTGAACTTTCTGGAGGACAGCAACAAAGAGTAGCCATTGCTCGTTCCTTGGTGAATGATCCATTATTGATTATGGCTGATGAACCGACTGGGGCATTGGATAGTGAAACGGGTACAGAAATCATGGAATTATTGAAAGAATTGAATGAACAGGGCAAAACAATTGTCATGGTGACACATGATGAAGATATGAAAAAATATGCCTCACGAGTGATTCATATGAAAGATGGTCGCTTTTTGGAAGAAGAGGTGATTAGATGATTGCTAATTTATTTGTTAGTACTTTTTTAAGCTTAAAGGCGCATAAGTTGCGGGTATTTTTAACGATGGTCGGGATTATTATTGGGATTACATCAGTCGTAACGATTTCTGCGCTAGGTGAAGGGATGAAGCGTCAAGTTGTGAAGGCATCCAGTGCAGTGAACGCGGATGTTTTGAAGATTCATTATACAATGTCGGATGGTAGCAGTGACAATTTTATGTCCTATGAAGAGCCAGATTATACGTTTAGCCGAGTGGACTTGAAAAAATTACAAGACATTCAAGGAATTGAAAGTATTTATCCTCAATATGGTGAATCAATGATGGGGGGCGGAGACAATTTGTTTGTACCAATGGATTATTTTGGGGCACAAGCGAATTTATCCATTACGTCGACTAAAGGGCAGAATGATATTTTATATGGTCGTGATTTTCAACCGAGCGATGCAAATACAGATGCGATTGTCTTAAATCATGATATCTTTGAAGCGCAAATTCGGCTTGATGATCCTAGCCAACTCATTGGAAAAGCTGTTTCAATTGGTGGTTATATGTACAAGGTGATTGGTATTTTAGCACCAAAAGATTTAGATAGTTTGGGTATGAACGATGATTGGGCAACTGCTATGAGTAGTTTTGTTTCTCGAGAATCATACAATAAATTAGCGAAAACAAAAGCAATTAGTGGCATCAATATTAAGGTTCGTGAGGGAGCGGACCGTGAAGCAATTTTAGGACAGGCAATCACTATTTTAAGTGAAAATCATCCTGAAGTGAAAGGAACGTTTAAAGAAAATGACCAAGACCAACAACTCCAACAACAAATGGAAGAAATGGTCACGGGTATGACAATGTTTCTGATGGCAATTACTGCAATCTCCCTATTAGTCGGGGGAATTGGCGTCATGAACATCATGTATGTGTCTGTCACGGAACGGAAACGAGAAATCGGGATTCGTCGGGCCATTGGTGCTAAACCACGAGTCATTTTATTCCAATTTTTAATGGAAGCAGCGTTTATCACATTGATTGGTGGTTTGATTGGTGTCGGCTGCGGCTATTTATTGGCAACTGTGGTCGGTGGGTATATTTCGATTACGCCAATTATTACGCCGTCCATCTTTGCTATTTCAACATTGGTTTCTGTCTTCACAGGTATCTTTTTCGGGATTATTCCAGCAATTGGTGCCTCGAGGATGGATCCGATTAAAGCGATTTATAATTAAAAAGAAGAGCTTGGTAGTCACATCTTTTTTGATGATCCTATCAAGCTCGCTTTTTTATTTCATGTCACTAAGAATTTTCTGAATCAATTCTTGTTGAAACTCTTTGGTATATTGTTCGGTGAGTTTCGCTTGTTCTTCTTGGGACATTGATGGATTCGCCATCATAGCAGCCATCATTTTTTTGCCAACTGTTTCAGTCCCTTCTTTTTTGATATCAGCGGCATGTTGTTCCATATATTCGCCTAATTTTTTTGCTTGATCAGCACTTAAAACTAGCCAGTCACTAGCAACGTTGAAGGTGTTTTCTTGTTTTGCAAATTGGTTATCGTTGTCAGCAAGGCCAAATAGTGTTTTGGCCCAGGACTCTTGATAGGACCATTTCGTCGTTTTTTGGACTAATGTGGATTTTTGAGCATCTTTTTGAACTGTGTTTGTGACGTTTTCCGTTCCTGTTTTTTGTAGTTTCTTTTTATCTGGTGTGTTATATAAATAAACTTTTTCGGAACCATCGCCCAACGGCTGGTACAATAACATGTTGGGGCCATCTTTGCTTGAACTACTGCTTTTTAGTTCAAACGTTTTGTCCTGAGTAACTTCGGTCATACCAAAATGATCTTTATCGTTTAAAACGATAAGACTTAACGAAGCTAAGAACCCTAAACCAAAAATAACCATACAGCATTTATGCCAAACTTTTCGGCCAAATACATTCGTATAGGCAAAGCCTAACACGCAAAGGATTAAAAGGAAAATAATCATTATTTCATTGCACCTACTTCCTTAACAGGCATCGCTTCTTTTTTATTTAAGAAGAAAGTAATCGCCAAGCCGAGAACGCCAAAGATTGTTGCCACGAAGAAGGCTGCGTGATAACCGTTTAGTGTTGCGTTTGTTGCTTGGTCGCGATAAGTGAGTGGGGCTGTTTTTAATAAGTCCGATGCAGGTAAGCCATCTTTGGTAACATTTGTTAAAACACTAATCAAAACAGCTGTTCCAATTGAGCTGGCTACTTGTCGGAAGGTGTTGTTTACAGCAGTTCCGTGACTTAATAAATTCATTGGTAAAGCATTCATGCCAGAAGTTGTCACAGGCATCATGACCATCGAAATACCAAACATCCGAATCGCATATAGGACAATGATATAAATAATAGGTGTTGCTTTTGTTAAGAAAGCAAACGGTAACGTTGCAGCTGTTAAAATAAACATCCCGGTAATCGCAAGACGACGGGCACCAATTTTATCAAAAATGCGACCCGTTACTGGCATCATAAGTCCCATGACTAACGCTCCTGGTAAAAGCATTAACCCTGAATGGAAGGCAGATTCGCCACGAATATTTTGGATATACAAAGGTAAAACCATTTCGGCACCAATCATTGCCATGTTGGTTACGCCAGATAAAATGGCCGCAACAGTAAAGACTTTTGATTTAAAAACGCGTAGTTCTAAGAAAGGTTGTTCTAAATGCAATTGTCGATATGTAAAAAGACATAAAACAATCGCACCAACAATTAAGAATCCATAGACTTGTGGGCTACCCCAACCTTTATCACCAACGCTTGAGAAGCCGTAAAGTAAGCTACCAAAGCCGAGAGTAGAAAGAATGACCGATAAGACATCGATACTTGGATTAGATAATTGAATGACATTTTTCATTAAAAATGAAGCTAAAATTAGGACTAAAACGACAATTGGAATGACCATCCCAAAAAGGTCACGCCATGTATAAGAATCAATAATCCAACCAGATAATGTTGGACCTAAAGCGGGTGCTAATCCGATAACAATTCCCGTTGTGCCCATGGCAGCGCCACGTTTTTCAGGCGGGAAAATTGAAAGCATAATTGTTTGTAAAAGAGGCATAGATACACCGACCCCTGCGGCTTGAACAAGACGTCCAGTCAATAACATGCCGAAGTCTTGCGCTACAAAACAGATGATGGTTCCGATTAAGAACGTTGACATCGCTGTTATGTATAATTTTTTTGAACTGAATTTGTTAATCAACCAAGCACTGATGGGAATCATAATGCCGTTCACAAGTAGGAATCCAGTGGTTAGCCACTGTACACTTGAAGCTGAGATATCAAATTCTTTCATTAATGTAGGTAAGGCCGTCGTTAAAAGCGTTTGGTTTAAAATCGTACAAAATGTTCCGATTAGTAAAACACCGACTAGTAACGACCGGTTATAAGGTTTTCCGTGAATATCCACAGGTTGTTGTGAAGTCACATATATCGCTCCTTTTTCTGTAAGTTTCAAATTAAATTGCATTAACTACTTTACAACTAATTAGAATCTTTGTCAACTTACTTGACAAAGGTGTAAAAAAAACTACAATTAAGGAAAGGATAAGGGAAAGGAAGTTAAACTAATGTGGTCAAAAATGATTCAGCGTTTGTTAAATGAAGAAAATTTGTTGATAGGAATTAGTGAACTAAGTGAAATTGCTGAAGTTTCGCCACGTCAACTTCGTTATTGGGAAGAAAAAGGGTATATTTCTTCCATTGCGAAAGACGCAAACGGTCCACGGAAATATCGGTTACATACAGTCGTCAAAGTGCATTGGATCAAGCGTTTTTTAGATGAAGGATATACGTTACAAAGTGCGGTGGAAAAAGCAGAAGAGCAGCATCGTAATGTGGGGATGACGAAAAAAATCTTTAGTCAAATGTTTCATGGTATCTCAGAAGTTTGTCCCAATTACGTAGCGATTGATTTGGGCGATTTCGATGAAGAACAAAAATTATATGTTGTATTTAATGAAACCACAGAAGTCAGTGAGTATCTTTTAATTCCTAAGGATGCAGATGTTTCTGATGAGTTAAAGAAAAGAAAATAAGAATGAAATAGGACTGGGAGAAAGACCTGAAGTGAAAGTAAAACGTTACTGAATGAATCTTCGAGTTCTTTTTTTCTTGCAATTTCTTTATTTTTCTATATAATTTCTTATATGGAAAAGGAGGGTTTCGATGAAAGAAACAAAACCTTACGGAACAGTCTTGTTAAAAGCGGCTAAAATCATGGACTGTCTAAGTTTACAACCCGATCAAACCTTACAGGAAATTGCAAAGAATACCGAAATGACGGCATCAACGGCAATCAAAATTTTAGAAACCTTAACATTAATTGGCTATGTTCAAAAAGACACGAACAAGACGTACCGCTTAGGAACAAAATTGATTCGCTATGCGAATCAAAGTGTGGAGCAAATCGATTTAGCTGAAATTGCGGTACCTTATTTAGAAAACCTTCAAAATACGGTCGATGAAACCATTCATTTAGGGATTTTAAATAATAATGAAATTCTGTATATCAATAAATTAGAACCGAAAAATCAAACGATTCGCATGTCCTCGAAAGTGGGAATTACTCGACCGTTGTATAATTCGGCCATGGGTAAAGCCGTTTTAGCAGAATTTTCGGAAGAACAAGTGCAACAA
Organism: Enterococcus sp. AZ129; assembly: GCF_051714505.1. Classification (NCBI taxonomy): domain Bacteria; kingdom Bacillati; phylum Bacillota; class Bacilli; order Lactobacillales; family Enterococcaceae; genus Enterococcus; species Enterococcus sp. AZ129. The sequence continues at coordinate 321,592 of NZ_JBIORY010000001.1, forward strand.
TATTTAGACACGCAGACATTAATTCCCTATACCGAAAATACGATTACCAATCCCTTGCGTTTGAAAAAAGAATTAAAACAAGTGCAACAAACGGGGGTTGCTTACGATGATGAAGAAATTGAACAAGATATTTTCTGTAGCGGAGTATCTTTAATGAAAGATGGCGAAATTGCGGGTGCTTTTAGTGTAAGCATGCCGAAATATCGTTTGACAGAGGAAAATAAAACGACGATTAATCAAGCCCTTTTGGCAACAAAAGCAGCGATTGAAGCGAAATTATAGTAGAAAAAGAAAGACAAACAAAAGTCGATTGGGATTTTTGTTTGTCTTTCTTTTTTTATTTTTGTAAAAACGTTTGCATTTTCTTTTTTTATCTGTATAATGAAGTTGTGAATTTCTTTATAATAAATATATATTTCTAAATAAGAAATGAGGGAGTCTGTTGAAGCGAGTATCAATTTTACAAAAATTAGAAAATGCTGGCGTGATTGCTGTGGTTCGCGGAAAGACAAAAGAGGAAGCGCTAAAAGCTAGTCAAGCCATTGTAGCAGGCGGTATGCGGGGGATTGAGTTAACCTTTACTGTTCCTCAAGCAACAGAAGTGATTCAGGAATTAGTTGCGTTATACCAAGAGAATCCTGACGTAGTCATTGGTGCGGGGACAGTTTTGGATGCTACGACTGCTCGTTTAGCTATTGTAGCAGGGGCTGAATATATTGTGAGTCCAAGCTTCGATGAAGAAACCGCTAAAATTTGCAATTTATATCAAGTTCCTTACTTGCCAGGCTGTATGACCATCACAGAAATGAAAGAAGCACTGAAAAGCGGAGCAGATATTATTAAACTATTTCCGGGAAGTGTTTATGGACCGAGTGTTATTTCGGCATTTAAAGCGCCATTGCCTCAGTTAAATATTATGCCAACGGGTGGTGTCAGTTTGGAAAATATGGCCGAGTGGTTTGACGCAGGTGTGACGGCCGTCGGTGTTGGTGGCAATCTGTTAGCGCCAGCAGCAACTGGGGATTTTGAAAAAGTTCGTGAGGTTGCCCAAGCCTATATGGAAAAATTCCAAGCAATCAAAGGGGTGTAGGCACATGGGGAAAGTCGTAACATTGGGAGAAATCATGTTGCGTTTGTCCACGCTTGTCGGAATACGCGTAGCACAAACAGAAAATTTCGCTGTACATTACGGCGGTGGTGAAGCGAATGTAGCGATTTCGTTAGCGAACTATGGCCACCAAGTGACTTTTGCTAGTAAAGTGCCCGATAATTCATTAGGAGAAGCCGCCAAAAAGCATTTAAGTCGTTATGGGGTTTCAACGGAATTTGTACGAACTGGCGGAACACGCCTAGGAACATATTACTTGGAAACTGGTACAGGAGAACGAGCAGCCAGTGTTGTCTATGATCGCGCCTATTCAAGCTTTGCTCAAATCGAAGAAATGGAATGGGACTTACATGAGCTGTTTTCAGGAGTAGAGATCTTTCATATTTCAGGGATTACAGCGGCGTTATCAAAAACGTGGCAAAGTATGACGGTTGCGCTAGTTAAAGCAGCGAAGCAAGCAGGGTGCCAAGTAAGTTTTGACATTAATTATCGAGGGAAACTTTGGTCCCAGAAAGAAGCGAGCGTGGCATTGAAGGCCATTCTTCCATTTGTTGATATTTGTTCAGCTGGGGTATTAGATGCTCGTTATTTATTGGAGATTCCAGAACCAGAGGAAGAACTTGAAGACGCATTAACGTGGTACTACCGAAAAATGCAAGAACGTTATCCCAACATTCAAGTATTTTATTCAACCAAACGTCAAGTTCATTCAGCGACAGATAATGAATTAATCGGAACGCTATGGTACAAAGGTGCGTATTATACGTCCAAATGTCATCGATTACAACCGATTGTTGACCGTGTCGGTGCCGGTGATGCGTTTGCTGGTGGGGTTTTACATGGCATATTAGCTGCCTATGATCCACAAACCTGCATTGATTTTGCGACAGCGGCTAGTGCGTTAAAACATACTGTCCATGGTGATTGTAATCAATTTAGTCAAAAAGAAGTCCTTGCTTTTTTGGCAACGGGCTCAGGAAAAATAAATAGATAGGAGATTTTAGTTATGCAAAATATGGAAACACGTTATACACATAGTCCGGCGGATATCCGTCACTATTCAACAGAACAATTGAGAGATGAATTTTTAGTAGAGAAAGTTTTTATTCCAGGTGCAATCAGCTTAACCTACACACATAATGATCGGATGATTTTTGGTGGTGTGACACCGACCACAGAAGAATTAGAAATTATTTTGGACAAAGAATTAGGGGTTGACTATTTCTTAGAACGCCGTGAACTAGGGGTTATTAATATTGGGGGACCAGGCTTTATTGAAATTGATGGCGCCAAAGAAACAATGAAAAAACAAGATGGCTATTATATTGGGAAAGAAACAAAACATGTTCGTTTTTCTTCAGAAAACCCTGATGATCCAGCGAAATTTTACATTAGTTGTGTGCCAGCACATCATAAATATCCCAACGTAAAAATTAGTATTGATGAAATTACCCCAATGGAAACGGGTGATCCATTAACATTGAACCAACGTAAAATTTACCAATACATTCATCCGAACGTTTGTGAAAGTTGCCAGTTACAAATGGGCTACACCATTTTAGAACCAGGTAGCGCTTGGAATACAATGCCTTGTCATACACATGAACGTCGTATGGAAGCGTATGTTTATTTTGATATGGAAGAAGATACGCGGATTTTCCACATGATGGGTAAACCAGACGAAACGAAACATTTAGTAATGAGTAATGAACAAGCAGCCATTTCACCAAGCTGGTCAATTCATTCTGGGGTTGGTACAAGTAATTATTCCTTTATTTGGGCCATGTGCGGAGAAAATATTACGTACACAGACATGGATATGGTTGCAATGGATCAATTAAAATAAACCAAAGAAAGAGGAGAAAACATGGAATTTAAAATGAATGATTTTCAATTAGATGGAAAAGTAGCGTTAATTACAGGTGCTGTTTATGGGATTGGCTTTGAGATTGCGAAATCCCTAGCTGAAGCAGGAGCAACAATTGTTTTTAATAACTTATCTCCTGAATCAGTTGAACAAGGTTTGGAAAATTATCGGGCTGCAGGGATTGAAGCACGTGGTTATGTGTGTGATGTCACTGATGAAGAGCAAGTTCAAGCGATGGTTGCTCAGATTAAAGAAGAAGTCGGCTCTATTGATATTTTAGTCAATAATGCGGGAATTATTAAACGAATTCCAATGGTGGAGATGTCAGCAGAAGAGTTCCGTCAAGTGATTGATGTTGACTTGAATGCGCCATTTATTATGGCAAAAGCGGTTATTCCAGATATGATTGAAAAGGGTCATGGCAAAATTATCAATATCTGTTCAATGATGAGTGAACTAGGTCGTGAAACAGTTAGTGCGTACGCGGCAGCAAAAGGCGGACTAAAAATGTTAACGAAAAATATTGCTTCTGAATATGGACAATATAATATTCAATGTAATGGGATTGGACCTGGCTACATTGAAACGCCACAGACGGCGCCATTAAGAGAACCAGGGCATCCATTTAACGAATTCATCTTGGGACGAACACCTGCTAATCGTTGGGGCACACCAGCAGACTTAGCTGGCCCAGCAGTTTTCTTAGCATCTAACGCTTCTGACTTTGTTAACGGACATATCTTATATGTCGATGGTGGAATTTTAGCTTATATTGGAAAACAACCATAAATAAGTAACAAAAAGCGGACATACCTAAAAAGGATGTCCGTTTTTTGTTATTTACTCATTGATTGAATTGGTAAAAACCGTATCTAATTTTTAAAAAAAGTCAATTTTTGACAGTAATTCGTCAAGATTAACTATATAATTTGCTAACATTCCTTGCTAAACTAAAATTACAAAAAAATGAAAGCGTTTCATTTGCGCTGGTGGGATGGAAAAGGAGTTTTGATTGCCGATGATTATTAAACAGGAACAATTCATACCAAAAGATACAGTAGAAACAACGATTGACTTATTAATTAGAAATTTAACAACGATTAAAGATAACACAGGTGAATTTCTGTTAGATTTTGATGGTTTAAAAGTTGATGACAAAAGTTGGACGATTTGGAACTGGCCGCAAGGCGTTGGGTTGTATGGTATATATAAGAATTATCGAAATACTAAAAGTGAAAAAGCTTTACAAGTAGTTAACGACTGGTTTGAAGGTCGGATGCAAGAAGGCGCGCCGCCTAAGAATGTGAATACGATGGCTCCGCTTTTAACAATGGCTTATCTATATGAAGACACTAAAGACTCTAAATATATACCTTACTTAGAGCAATGGGCGGAATGGGTGATGGAAGAAATGCCCCGAACGAATGAAGGGGGCTTGCAACATGCGACATATGGACCAGAAAATAAAAATCAATTATGGGATGATACGTTAATGATGACTGTCTTACCTTTGGCAAAAATTGGTAAGTTGTTGAATCGACTCGATTATTTGGAAGAAGCAAAGCATCAATTTTTAATCCATATTAAATATTTACAAGATAAAAAAAGTGGTCTATGGTATCACGGTTGGACTTTTGAGGGAAATCATAACTATGCGGAAGCACTGTGGGCAAGAGGGAACTGCTGGATTACGATTGCTATTCCAGAAATTATTGAAATCTTAGAGTTGCCAAAAGGAGATAGTTTACGGGAATTTTTATTAAGTACCCTCAATGCGCAAGTGGCAGCTTTAGCGAAATACCAAGATGAATCTGGTTTATGGCATACATTAATTAATGATTCAAATTCGTATTTAGAATCTTCTGCTACAGCGGGATTCGCTTATGGGATTTTAAAAGCGGTTCATAAAAAATATATTTCTTCTGAATATGAAGAAGTGGCAAACAAAGCAATTGCTGGCTTACTAAATGAGATTGATGAAACGGGAGAAGTACAACATGTGTCAGTTGGTACAGGAATGGGTGATAATTTAGATTTTTATCGCACAATTGGAATGACAGCGATGCCTTATGGTCAATCATTAACAATCCTATGTTTGACTGAATTGCTTGTTTCTTATTGCTAGAAAAGTAAGGAGAAAAGTTCATGAAAAAAAGAAAGGTTTTATTTACAGCAGTTATGGTATTGGCAGGATTACAGTTGCTAAGTGGTTGCGGCAAAACAGAAGCTTCGGCAAGTGATACGGTAGTCTTGCGCTATGCGTATGCTAGTAATAGCCAACCAGTTATCGATTCTATGAAGAAATTCGGTGAATTGGTAGAGGAAAAAACAGATGGTAAAGTTCAAATTGAATACTTTCCAGATGGTCAATTAGGAGGAGAAACAGAACTAATTGAATTAACACAAACAGGTGCAATTGATTTTGCAAAGGTCAGTGGATCAGCATTAGAAAGTTTTTCTAAAGATTATTCTGTATTTGCCATTCCGTATATTTTTGATAATGAAAAACATTTTTTTAAAGTAATGGATAATCAAGCGCTAATGCAACCAGTGTATGATTCTACAAAAAAATTAGGATTTGTTGGTTTAACTTATTATGACTCTGGTCAACGAAGTTTTTATATGAGCAAAGGGCCTGTTACATCTCCAGATGATTTGAAAGGTAAAAAAATTCGGGTCATGCAAAGTGAAACCGCCATCAAAATGGTAGAACTTTTAGGGGGTTCGCCAGTACCTATGGGTAGTTCGGAAGTATATACTTCTCTACAATCTAATCTAATCAACGGTGCAGAGAATAATGAGTTCGTTTTATATACAGCTGGTCATGGTGGTGTGGCTAAGTATTATTCTTATGATGAGCATACTCGAGTGCCAGATATTGTGATTATGAACGAGGGGACAAAAGAACGTTTGACAGCGAAACAAGAACAAGCGATTGAAGAAGCAGCAAAAGAATCGACCGCTTTTGAAAAAACGGTCTTTAAAGAAGCGGTTGAAGAAGAAAAGAAAAAAGCACAAGCAGAATATGGTGTTGTGTTCAATCAAGTAGACAGTGAACCATTCCAAAAACTTGTTCAACCGTTGCATGAATCATTCAAAAATAGCTCAGAACATGGCGAACTGTATCAGGCTATTCGCCAGTTGGCGGACTAATTAAGGAGGTAATTATGAAAGGTTTTAGAAAATTTTTAAATCGACTTTTAGAAATACTTGGATCAATCATTCTTGCTGCAATGGTTTTGGTCGTTTTGTACCAAGTGTTTGCCCGGACAGTGTTAAAAAATCCTAGTACCTTAACAGAAGAATTTGTTCGCTTTGCATTGGTCTGGCTGGCGATGTTAGCTTCTGCTTATGTGGTTGGAAAAAAGGGACATTTAGCAGTAACTTTGTTAAGTGAAAAATTACAAGGGAAACAAAAACGCTTTTTAGAATTTATTGTTCAATTGTTGTTCCTACTTTTTGCAGGAGTGATTATGATATTTGGCGGTTGGAATGGTGTAGTAATTACGTTAGGACAAATTTCACCATCTTTGGCAATTCCTATGGGTTATGTCTATTTAGCCGTTCCAGTGGCAGGTGTTTTGATGTTTATTTATAGTTTGATGAATTTGCTAGAGTTATTCACGCAATCAAAAGATTCTTAATGCGTTTATAGAAGAAAAAGAATAGGAGTAAAAATATGGCTTTAGAAGCAGGCATTATCTTATTTGTAGTTTTTGCAGTCTTATTGGTAGTTGGTATGCCAATTGGTATGAGCATTGCGGCATCTTCAATTGCAACATTGTTATTAGTAATTCCTTTTGAAGCAGCTGCATTTACCTCAGCTCAAAAAATGGTCTCTAGTTTAAATAGTTTCTCTCTCGTAGCAATTCCGTTTTTTATTTTTTCTGGTGTGATTATGAATAATGGGGGAATTGCCCAAAAGTTGGTAAATTTTTCTATGTTATTTGTTGGTCGTGTTCCCGGCGCGCTAGCACATACTAATGTGTTAGGGAACGCATTATTTGGTTCGATTTCTAGCTCTGCAATTGCAGCATCTACTGCTATTGGTGGCGTGCTAATTCCGCAACAAGTAAATGAGGGCTATGATCGGAAATTTGCAACGGCTGTAAATATTGCCTCTGCTCCTACAGGAATGGTTATTCCACCAAGTACAGCGTTTATTATGTATTCATTGGTGGCTGGTGGGGCCTCTATTTCTTCTTTATTTTTAGGAGGTTATTTGGTAGGTTCTTTGTGGGCGTTAGGAATTATGGTGGTAGCCTATGTTATTGCAAAACGTCATAATTATCCTACTGTGGCAAAAGCAAAAAAAGGAGAAGTCAGCAAGGTTCTGCGAGAAGCGGTTCCCAGTGTATTGTTAATTGTCATTATTATTGGCGGTATTTTGACGGGGTTATTTACAGCGATTGAAGCATCAGCAATTGCTGTTGCATACTCATTATTGATTTCAATGTTTTACTACAAAACAGTGAAAATAAACGATTTACCTAAAATGTTAAAAGAGGCTGTCTTGATGAGTGGAACCATTATGTTCTTGTTGGCAACTTCTTCAATGATGTCTTTTGCGATGGCTTTTACAGGGATACCAGAAGCAATCAGTACAGCTATTTTAGGAATCACAGACAATAAATACTTAATTCTACTATTAGTAAACGTTGTCCTATTGTTTGTGGGAATGTTTATGGATGTTGGTCCAGCTATTTTGATTTTTACGCCAATCTTTTTACCAATTGTTATGAATGTTGGGGTGGATCCAGTTCATTTTGGTTTATTTGCGATTATGAACTTGTGTGTTGGTTCAATTACACCACCTGTTGGAACGGGATTATATGTTGGTGCTAGTGTTGGGGGTGTTAAAGCTGAGCAAATGCTGAAACCACTAGTTCCATTTTATCTGGTAATCTTAGCAATCTTACTTTTAATCACATATGTACCTGAACTTGTCATGTGGTTACCAAATCTAATTTCTTAATTCAATACAAATTGTCTAACAACCCCAATTGAGCGAAATATAAGTTGTTCAATCAACTAGATTTGGTAATTTACTATAAAATATTGAGTTTAGGAGGCATAGAAATAAAAAATCTCTCTATGACATTATGTGTCATAGAGAGATTTTTTAGAAGCCACTTTTACGGTATTGACTAGGAGTTAATCCAGTTCGCTTTTTAAATAATCGACTAAAGTAGGCATAGTTTTCTAAACCAACATCTACAGCAATTTCTTTCACTGTTTGATTAGAATAGCGTAGTAAATCTTTTGAATAAGAAATTTTTTTACTAATTTGATATTTAATTGGCGGTAATCCAATGTATTTGGAGAACTCTTTGTTCAATTGATATTTATTTAAATGAAAGAGTTGAGCCAAGTCTTCTAAAGAAATTGTTTCTTTGAAATGTTGATCAATGTAAGCTTTCATTTCCAAAACCAATGATGGAATCGTTTCGTAGGTAAAGTCTTGACGATACTTTTGCAACAATAATTCGTTCAGTAATTGATGAATTAAAACGGAAGATTGGTAATCAGTTTGCGCATGTTGTAAATCTTGTAATTGTAATAGCTGCTGAATGATTAAATGAATAGGATTATCTTCTGGAAGCTGATTAGTGGAGAAAACTGGTGAACCATTTTTCATAAATTCTTGGAAAAAAGCACCAGAATTTCCTCCTTCAAAATGAATCCAGTCCATTTCCCAAGGCTCTTCGCTGGTTGCTTGATAGTATTGATAATCCCGACAGTCAATAAAGAATAAATCACCTCTCTGTAAGCTGTATGTATGATAACGATAGCGTAATTCCCCAGTACCATTTAGCGTGAATTTAATTAAGTATGATGGTAAATGTGCCCGCTCCGTATAATAAGGGCGCGAGGCTTTAAACTGTCCAATTTCCTGTATGTAATAAAAAAGTGTGCGACTTTTGCTGCTAGGTGTCAAAATATGTCTCTTAGAATCGTCTGACCAAGAGTAGTCGGCTTTTTCCCAATAATCCATAAGAACCTCCTAATTACCAAGATAGTACAATTATATCTCAAAATTGTGAGAGGTGAAAGCGCTATTTTTTGTTTATGATGAATACATAAAGTTAGTCTAACGTACAAAAAATAAAAATAGTGAAAGGATTGACAACTATCAACAAAGTGAAAAAAGAACAAGTTGAGAAACGAACCTATTTAGCGGTTGATATTGGCGCTTCTAGCGGTCGCATAATGAAAAGTCAACGCTTAGCGAATGGTCAGATAACAATAGAAGAAATTCATCGTTTTAAAAATGGTTTTCATCAAAAAGATGGGTATCAGCGTTGGGATATGGCTAGTTTAGTTCATGAGTTACTGCTTGGTCTGCAAAAAGTTAAACAATTAGGTATCAAGGAATGTTTTATTGGAATTGATACTTGGGGTGTTGACTATTGTCTGCTGGATCAATCTGGACAACTTTTGGACGAACCGATTGCTTATCGAGATGGACGGACAGAAGCAGCTGTAACAAATTTTTCAAAAGGCTATTCATTAGAAAAATTGTACCAACAAACGGGGATTCAAGTTCAACCTTTTAATACCATTTTTCAGTTATTTGTAGAGGAAAAGGAACGTTTGGCTGCAGCCAGTCAATTGTTGTTAATCCCTGATTACTTAGGTTATGTCTTTACTGGAAAAGCAGTCATCGAAGCAACCAACGCTTCCACCACGCAACTGTTGAATGCTGGAACGAAACAATGGGAAAGTGAATTACTGGATTTCCTAGGAATTGATGAAACACTATTTCCAACATTAGTAGAGCCGGGCACGATTTTAGGCGACCTGCAAACAGCGGCTTTTCCAGACTATGATTTACCAAATGCAACGTTGATTACGATAGCTAGTCATGATACAGCTTCAGCAATTTTAGGTACGCCAGGCATTGGCGATGACTGGGCGTACATTAGCAGTGGTACTTGGTCTTTATTAGGCATTGAAACGACTGTTACAACAATTTCTGCTGAAGCTTTCCAAGAAAATTACACGAATGAATGGGGCGCCCAGAACACAATTCGTTTCTTAAAAAATATTATGGGTATGTGGCTAATTCAAGAAGTGGCACGGTACCAAAACTACCAATATAGCTATGCTGAATTGGCCGCCTTAGCTGAAAAAGAACCAGCATTTCAACAATTTATTGATGTAAATGATCCTCGTTTTTTAAATCCGGGAAATATGATTACTGAATTACAAGCCTATTGCCGTGAAACACAACAAACAGTTCCTGAAAGCCCTGGTGAACTCGCTCGTTGTATTTATGATAATTTAGCATTGTGTTACAGCGTAGAACTAGAAAAATTAGCTCAATTAACAGGAATCGAACGGAAAATTACAACTTTACATGTTGTCGGTGGTGGTTCCAATAATCGTTTATTGAACCAGCTAACTGCTGATGTTGCTAATGTTACAGTGAAAGCGGGACCTGGGGAAGCAACTGCTTTAGGTAATCTTTTGATGCAGATGATTGCAACAGGTGAACTTAAAGATATTCCAGCAGCTCGTACTTGTATCCAAACATCTTTTCCCACGGAAATCTATCAAGCAAATCCAATTGATTCAACAATAAAAAATCGCTATCAAGCATTTATGAAAAGGAGCTCATTATGACAACCATTACACAAAAATATGAAGAAGCGAAAGAAAAATATGCCAGTATTGGCGTAGATACCGAAGCTGTATTGGAAAAAATGGCTGATGTCAAAATTTCAATGCATGTGTGGCAAGGAGATGATGTGAGAGGCTTCTTAAGTGAGGATGAACTTTCTGGCGGTATTTCAGTTACAGGGAATTATCCAGGCGTTGCTCGAAGTCCCCAGCAACTACGTCAAGATTTAGAAAAAGCGTTTTCTTTAATTCCAGGAAAACACAAATTGAATTTGCATGCTATTTATTTAGACACAGAGGAAAGGGTAGATTTAAACGAACTGGAACCAAAGCATTTTGAACCATGGGTGACTTGGGCAAAAGAAAATGGCTTAGGATTGGACTTTAATCCAACCTTTTTCTCGCATCCAATGTACCGCGATGGCTTTACTTTAGCTCATCCGAATCCGCAAGTTCGAGACTTTTGGATTGAGCATGGGAAACGTTCACGAAGAATTGCTGAATATTTTGGAAGAGAATTAGGACAAGTAGCTGTCAATAACTTTTGGGTGCCAGATGGCTTTAAAGATAACCCAGTTGATCGTTTAACGCCGAGAAAGCGGCTAATGGCTTCGCTAGATGAAATTTTTTCAGAGGAAATTGATCCAGCTTATACAGTCGATGCGGTGGAAAGCAAGCTCTTTGGGATTGGTTCAGAAGCCTATACAGTTGGGTCTCATGAATTTTATATGGGCTACGGTTTAACGCGGAATAAATTAATTTGTTTAGATGCTGGTCATTTTCATCCAACAGAAGTGATTTCTAATAAGTTATCTTCATTATCCTTATTTGGCGAAGGAATGCTATTACATGTCAGTCGTCCAGTTCGCTGGGATAGTGACCACGTTGTCATTATGGATGATGAATTGCAAGAAATTGCCAAGGAGTTAGTTCGCAATGATTTATTAGGAAAAACACACGTGGGCTTAGATTTCTTTGATGCCACAATCAATCGTGTTGCCGCTTGGGTGATTGGCACCCGCAATACACAAAAAGCGTTAATGAAAGCGATGCTTGAGCCAACAAACGTCTTAAAAGAAACTGAATTGATGGGAGATTTTACCACACGTTTAGCCTTAACGGAAGAGTTAAAAGACTTTCCATTTGCCGATATCTGGAACTACTACTGTCAAGAAAATCACGTACCTATCGGCTTAGATTGGTTAACGGATGTTCAAGAATACGAAAAAGTGATTTTACCAACTCGTCAATTGCCAACAGGTAAAGATAGTTGTCGTTTTTCATAAAATTAACAAACGAGAGGAACTTCTAAAATGAAAAAAATGAACGTGTTACAAGCACCATTTGTGGAAGAAATGGTCAAAACGACCAAAAATTTATATCGTTTAGGTTGGGATGAACGAAATGGCGGAAATATTTCGTATTTATTAAAAGAGGAGGAGATTTTACCTTTTCTAAATCCAACACAAGTGCTCCGAAAGATTCCAATGAAATTTGATGCAACGAAATTAGCAGGAAAATATTTTATCGTGACAGGCTCAGGAAAATATTTTAAAAATGTCTGTGATGCACCAAGCGAAAACTTAGGGATTTTACGAGTTAGTGAAAATGGCCAGGAATTAGAACTATTGTGGGGCTTAGAAGATGAAGCTGTGCCAACGAGTGAATTACCTAGCCATTTTATGAGCCATATTGCTCGTTTAGCTGTTGATCCAGAAAATCGCATTGTCATGCATAATCATGCGAGTCATTTATTAGCAATGAGTTTTACCCACGAATTAGATGAAAAAGTCTTTACTAGAACATTATGGCAAATGTGTACCGAATGTTTAGTAGTATTTCCAGACGGTGTTGGTATTATTCCATGGTTGGTTCCTGGAACGAATGAAATTGGTGTAGCAACGGCTGAAAAAATGAAAGAATCTCGTTTGGTTTTATGGCCGCAACATGGTATTTATGGTACTGGCCGTGATATGGATGAAGTATTTGGTTTAATTGAAACTGCTGAAAAAGCCGCTGAAGTGTACACTTATGTTTGTGCGCAAGGAGGCGTTCGCCAAACAATTTCAGATGCAGATTTATGGCGCTTAGCAGAAGCGTTTGGTGTGACACCGAAAGTTGGCTATTTGGAAGAGAAAGTATCAAAACGGAGAAAGCTATGATAAAAAAAGCCTTTTGTATGCAAGTATATCCTGATCAACATGCCGAATATCAACGACGTCATGAGAAGTTATGGCCAGAAATGCGTCAAATGCTGAAAGAACATGGGGTAATTAAGTATCAAATTTTTTTAAATCCTGAAACCAGTACACTTTTTGGTTATTTAGAAATAGAAGATGAAGCTCGCTGGGAGCAAATAGCACTGACACCAATCAATCAAAAATGGTGGAACTATATGGAAGATATTATGGAAACAAATCCTGATTGCTCGCCGGTGACGGCTGAATTAAAAAAAGTTTTTGAACTATAATTTAAAATAGAACAGTTTGTTATAGTGAATCGTATAATTGTACACAAAACAACTTACTTGAGTAGAGTTGATTTCAAGGGATTGTTCTAGAACTTACAAAGAAAGCCTTTGTGGTAACGGCTGTTCCAGAAAGAAATAAATTGTACCAACATTAGCTGTAACTGTTTATTCAAAAAATAGTTAACTTCTAAAAAAAGAGGTGAATCTTGTTGAAGAGTGTAAAAGAAATCCGGAAATCACAAGTAAATAGTATGATTTCAGATCAATATGAGATCTTTCATGTAAAAGATATGGTTAGTCCAGAAAAAACCATCTATCATTACCACGATTTTTATGAAGTCCATTGTACGTTAAAAGGGGTAGCAACGTTCTTTTTAGATGGACATCAATTTGATGTTGAAGCAGGGACCGTTTTACTCATTCATTATCATGATTTACATCGAATTATTAAGCAGAGTACTGATGATTTTGAACGGATGTATATTTTTTTAACACCTGATTTTTTACAACAACGATCTAGTAAACGGACAAACTTGTCTGCTTGTTTTCAACATTTTGGTCAGCGTCGTAGTAAAGTTATCAAAGTGGATGTAGCAAAATTAGCAAACTACTTGACCCCGTTAGATCATTCTCCTTTGCCAGAAGAATATGGTGCGGATGTTCGTTATGAACAACAACTGTTAGACTTTTTAATTTACTTAAATCAATTAGTTCTGAAAGAAGAGAATGAGAGCCAACCAAAACAAATGATTGAAAATGAACGAATTGAAGCAATGATTACCTACATTTCTCAAAATTTGGATCAACCATTAACCTTAGAACAGATGGAAAAAAATTTTTTTGTGACTAAGTATTATGTAACGCGGGAATTTAAGAAACATACAGGATTTACTTTCCATCAATTTGTGCTGAAAAAGAAACTACTTTACGCTAAACAGTTATTAAAAGAATATCGCAGTGCTAGTGATGTTTACCTGAAATGTGGATTTAAATCATATCCACACTTTTTGAAATCTTTTAAAAAAGAGTTTAATATGACACCGAAAGAATTTTTGGTGCAACATAAGAATAATCAGATCATTCATTTTGATCATTACGAAGAATCTATCAAGAAAGTGAGGCTTGAATAAAATGTTGACACTTGCAGTACGTGCCCATGATGTTGGCACCAAAATATCTCCTGTGGAATTGGCTAAAAAAATTGCTGAAACGAACATAACTTCAATTCAATTTGCCTTAGGTATTTCTTATCCAGAATATGCAAGTGCTGCTGTTCTATCTCCAGGACTAGGAAGCCAATTGAAGAATATTTTCGAAGATGAAAAGATTACGATTAGTGTCCTAAGTTGTTATATTAATCTGATTCATCCAGATTTAGAAGAGCGAGAAAAACGACTTCATCAATTTGAAACATACATTCGTTACGCTTCAATGTTTGGGGCAAAAATCGTTGCAACTGAAACAGGCAGTATATATGAAACGATTTATTACACTGAAGATAATTATACAGAAGAAGCCTACGAAGAAGTTTTATTTTCTGTTAGAAGATTATGTCGAGAAGCTGAAAAGTATGGGATAATTGTTGGGATTTAACCAGGAATCAATCATCCAATTCATACAATTGAAAAAATGCAACGATTGATTGACGAGGTTGCTTCAACTAATTTAGGCATTATTTTGGATCCTACCAACTTAATTCGAGTAGATATAGATAAAACGTATTTGGAAATAGTAGAAGAAGCGTTTGAGTGTTTTGGTGAAAAAATCGTTGCTTTTCATTTGAAAGATTTCATTATAAGAAATCAGAAGATATTTCCGGTAGCCATTGGCGAAGGGCAGGTACCTCTTAAAGAAACCATTCAATTTTTGAATAAACATAAGCCCGGACTGTTCACTATTTTTGAGGAAACACCATTTGAAAAAATAGCAAGTGCCTATCAAAAAGTTTCGCAATATCATTCCATTTAGATAAAAATGTGCAACAAAAAACATCTCGATTTTTTGAGATGTTTTTCGTTGCTTAATAAGAAAAAATATAAAATATACTTGCCTTAAAAACTCACATAAAAGAAAGAAGCAATCGCCACAGCAAATGAAATAATAGCAAACACTAAGCTACTCCATAGTCCTAACAGAATAAATGGTGAGGTTCTTTTGCCGCCCTCTTTCTTTAAGTAGGAAAATGTTCGTCCAGTAACAATGAATTGCCAGATACTAATCAATAAAAAAATACCGCCAATTAAGTAACGCATGTCCTCGTCCTCCTTCTATTTAGTATACCACTTGATGAAAACGTTATCAAAACGCTGTATAAAAAAGTTGCCTTTCAAAAAAGAGAAAGGCAACTTTTTTGACGGTTTAACGGACGTCACCCATTAAGTTTTGGATTGGTTTTTTCACAATGAATAAGAGAATCCCAGCAACGACAGCTACAAGTCCGACAATCCCAAAATATGCTGACTCTGTTCCAGGTGTATAGAAACGAGCAATTTGAGCGTTAATGGCTTGTGAAGCGGCATCTGCTAATAACCAAATAGCAACGGTTTGAGCTTCGAAAGCTTTCGGTGCTAATTTTGTAGTAATCGATAAGCCAACGGGAGATAAACACATTTCTCCGACAATCATAATGAAGAAACTAAAGAATAACCAAAGTGGACTCACCCGTCCTTCGGTACCATAAAGTAGACCTGGCAACATTAATAAGACAAAGGAAAGACCAGCAAAGACTAGCCCTAGTGAAAACTTCACAACTGTTGATGGTTGACGTTTACCTAGTTTTGTCCATAATGTAACAAAAATAGGGGTCAAAATAACTACGAATACAGGATTTAATGATTGGAACCAGCTAGCGGCAATCGGGAAGCCAAACAAACTCGTTTGCGTCCGTTCATTTGCAAATAGAGCAAGAATAGACGAACCTTGTTCTTCCAATGACCAGAAAACAATTGCTGCTAAGAATAATGGCAAATAAGCCAGAACTTTTGGTTTTTCTTCAGCAGTGACATCTTTAGACGTTAACATTTTGCTGAAATAATAAACTGGTAACAGGATTCCTAACACGCTGATGGTATTAATAAAGAAATCAATTGTTAAATGTCCTGTGACATAGGCGCCACCAAAAATAAGTAAAGCAACGACAATTGCCAACATAAATGCTTTAGCAAATTTCTTTTGCTCTTCTTTAGACATTGGATTAGTTGGGGCTTGACCAATCCCAGCAAGAGATTTACGTCCTTGGAAATAATATTGTAGTAGCCCGAAGAACATCCCTACTGCGGCAACGGAAAAGCCTAAATGATAATTATATTCTTGTCCTAAAGTTCCGACAACAAGGGGAGCGATTAAGGCTCCGATATTAATCCCCATGTAAAAAATGGAGAAGCCTGCATCTCTACGTAAGTCAGTTTTTGAATAAAGATGGCCAACCATCCCTGAAACGTTTGGTTTTAACATCCCAGTCCCAAATACAATCAACATAATAGAAACGAATAAGGCGGGGACACCAAATGGGGTAGCGAGAACAATATGTCCAGCAATGATTAGCAAACCACCAATAAAAACAGTTTTCCTTGAACCTAAGACACGGTCAGAGACCCAACCGCCAATGATACTGGACATGAAAACCATTGATCCATAAATGGACATGATGGCTAAGGCAGTTGCTTTGGGGAGACCTAAACCGCCATTGGCTACGGTATCGTAAATGTAATACATTAGAATAGCACGCATGCCGTAGTAACTGAAACGTTCCCACATTTCTGTGAAGAACAGTGTTGCTAGTCCTTTCGGTTGTCCCAGAAAGGATTTGTCTAATTTCTCAAGTTGTTCTTTGTCACTCATAGATAAAACTCCAATTCTTATAATATTCAGAATATTTGATAATAAAATGACTTAAATGTAGATTCATATATTTTATTACTCATAGATTGGAAAATAGAAAGAGAAAAAACTGATTATGTTTTTAAATAACAAGCGTTCGAGCGATTGTTTGTTTTTTATTCGTGAATTATGATAAAAATGAATATTTATTCTGCTTTATTTTCAATACTTTGTTTTCATAGTTGCTTTAGCTGTTCCTTTTTTGAATAAGATTAAAATGAATAAATAACAAGCAAAATATAAGATTTTTTTGTTTAACTCTTTTTGTTTCAATAGGAAGTGCTTAGTGTTTTTTCAGAATTGAAAAATGAATACGACAAAAAATTTATCTATATAATAGAAGGAAAAATAAAAATAGTGAATGATAAAAAAATTCAAAGAAAACACCCGTTCTTTTTAGGCCTGAGTTTTTGAAAAAAACATTCTCATGTCTAGTATCTTTAACATTTTGTTACTTTTTGACTGAAACGAATGTAAAAAAACCGACATTTAAGGGCTAATCAAGGGTTAGAAAACGGTTTCTCGAAAATAAAATCCTGTTTTTTTAACTTTTTTTCGCAAAATATAAACAGGATAATATCAAGCTTCCAGCAGCTTTTTATTACAAAATGTAACAAAACCGACATTCTAGTAATAAATTGTCACGAGATATTCACCTACGGCCGGCCATTCGATGATAAAGTATGTGAAGTCGTTTCGATAAACCGAAGCAGACGTGGTTGTTGCCGAGTGCTAAGAGCAACAATCAAATATTTTTAATTACAAAGGAGAAACATACATGAAATCAATCAAAACGATTTTACTTGGAACAACTTTGGCCGCAGGTTTAGGATTATTCTTAGGAACAGACGCAAACGCAGAGAGCTTATATACAGTTAAAGCAGGAGATACTTTATCAACAATTTCTCATCAATTTGCAGGAGACAATAGCTTAATTCAAAAAATTGCTTCTGATAACAAATTGCCAAACCTTGATTTAATTTTTGAAGGAGAACAATTAGTTATTCGTTCAGAAAAAGAAGTTGCTAATACTCCAGCACCAGCTGTAGAAGTTGCACCAGTTCAACAAGTAGTTGAACAACCTGTTGCACAACCAGTACAACAAGAAGTACAACAACCTGTTGCTCAAGAAGTAGCGCAACCAGCAGCACCTGCCGCAAGCAGTGATGCAAAAGAGTGGATCGCACAACGTGAATCTAGTGGTTCTTACGATGCAACAAACGGTCAGTATATCGGTCGTTACCAATTATCTGCCTCTTATTTAAATGGTGACTATTCACCTGCCAACCAAGAACGCGTGGCAGATCAGTACGTAGCAGGTCGCTATGGTTCATGGGATGCAGCTAAATCATTCTGGTTAGCAAATGGTTGGTACTAAAATTAAATAAACGAAGTAATCTAATTACTTATTAAAAACCATAAAAAAAAACAGTAACCTGTAAAGATTACTGTTTTTTTTGTCGATTTGTTAAGGTACAACGCCCCACGCTCGTCAATTGGTGGTCTGCGTTATATATTTTTGCTTCCCAAACTTGAAGGGTCTTTCCCGAGTGATCGGGTGTCGCAATCACGGTAAGGCTACCATCATGGACACTACGAAGATGATTTACTTGTAAGTCTATGCCGACAGCAAAAGTGTTTTCAGGAACGTTTTCGTTCGCACCTAAACTACAGGCAGTTTCAATTAAGACGCCGTTTAAGCCCCCGTGGACAAGGCCATAGGGTTGTTTATGCACGTCTTTTACCGTTAAAGTAAGCTGACATTTCTCAGCAGAAACCTGTTGAATCGTGATGCCTAAATACTCTAAAAGATGAATAGTAATCAGTCCTTTCTAATAAAAGAGAGAATAAAAGGTTTTTTATTTATTATACAGGAATGAAGAAAATTTGAAATAGCCATGTTTTTTCTTAAAATTCAAGCGACTTTTTCTCTAAAGTGCCGATTCTTGTGTATAATAGAAAAGATGAGATTAATGAAGGAGGTTTCCTAATGAGAAACTGGACAACAATTAAAGAATATGATGAAATTTTATTTGAGCAAGCAGGCAAAGTAGCAAAAATTACTATCAACCGCCCGCATGTTCACAACGCATTCACACCAAAAACAGTCATGGAAATGATTGATGCATTCAACATTAGTCGTGATAAAGAAGATGTCGGGGTTATTATTTTAACAGGCGCAGGTGACCAAGCATTCTGTTCTGGTGGCGATCAAAAAGTTCGAGGTAATGGTGGTTACGTTGGCGAAGACAATATTCCACGTTTAAATGTATTAGATTTACAACGGTTAATCCGTGTCATTCCCAAACCAGTCATCGCAATGGTGAAAGGCTGGTCCATTGGTGGCGGCAATGTTTTACAATTAGTCTGTGATTTAACAATTGCGGCGGAAAATGCTAAGTTTGGGCAAACAGGACCAAATGTCGGTAGCTTTGATGGTGGATACGGCTCAGGTTACTTAGCGCGTGTTATCGGCCATAAAAAAGCAAAAGAAGTTTGGTTTATGTGTAAACAATATTCTGCCCAAGAAGCTTTAGATATGGGTTGGATTAATACCGTTGTTCCATTGGATCAAGTAGAAGATGTGACAATGGAGTGGGCAGAAGAAATGTTAACCAAAAGCCCGATTGCTTTACGGATGATTAAAGCCTCTTTAAATGCCGATACAGATGGCTTGGCTGGTGTGCAACAATTAGCTGGTGATGCGACACTTCTTTACTATACAATGGCTGAAGCACAAGAAGGCCGAGATGCATTTAAAGAAAAACGGACACCAGATTTCGATCAATTCCCTAAATTCCCATAAACCAATGACTTGGTTAAATAAACAAGTACAAAAACGTCCCGATCATCCTGCTTTTTATTTTCAGGATGAATCTTGGACGTTTTTAGAAGTGCAACAAGAAGTCAGCCATTGGGTAACCACATATCAACAGGTGCTTGCACCAGAAGAAAAACGTGTGGCTTTATTCAGTAAGAACAGCAAAGAGTTGTATTTTTCAATTCTAGCCTTATGGGAATTGGGGAAAGAGTTATTATTTTTAAATACGCATTTGACACTTGCTGAACTGACTTTTCAGTTAAAAGATGCGCAAGTTAAAACGATTATTGGTGCGCCTGAAACGCAGGCTTTGTTAGAAGAAATTTCTTTTGTCGACGTTCAGCCAATGATTAAAAAACAGCATAGTCTTTCACATCAGGAGTTTCAACAGCCAAGTGACTTAGAGTCGGTGGCTTCTATTATGTATACATCAGGAACTACAGGACAGCCTAAAGGGGTCTTGCAACGGTTTAAAAATCATTTGGCCAGTGCTAGAGGCACTCAAGAAAATATGGGGATTACTGCTGAAGATTGTTGGTTGTGTGCAGTCCCATTATTTCATATTAGCGGATTGTCGATTGTTGTTCGACAACTCGTCTTAGGTTGTAGTATTCGCCTTTACGATAAATTTGATGAACAGCAAGTGACACAAGATTTACAAGAAGGCCGTGGAACCGTCATTTCAGTGGTTGCGACAATGTTACAACAATTATTGTCTGTCTATCCTGAGGCTGGCTACAGCGCCAGCTTTAAAGGAATGCTATTGGGTGGCGGACCGATTGCACCGGATAAATTAGCGCAGTGTGAGGAAAAAGGGATTCCAGTCATTCAATCTTATGGGATGACGGAAACGTGTTCGCAAGTTGTTGCCTTGAAATTTGAAGATGCGGCACTGAAAATCGGCTCTGCTGGGCAACCGTTAAAAGATATGCAGATCAAAATTGTTGATGAACTAGGACAAGAACAGCCAGAAAAGCAAGTCGGAGAAATTTTACTTAAGGGAACAAACGTTGTTTCAGGTTACCTTAACCATCGTCAACCTGAAAAATGGACAGCGGATGGTTGGTTTAAAACAGGCGACATGGGCTATTTAGATGCACAAGGTTACCTGTATTTGGTTAGTCGTTTAAGTGAACTCATTATCTCTGGTGGTGAAAATATTTACCCCACTGAGGTTGAACAGGTGTTACAGGCGATAACAGGAATTAAAGCAGCGGCAGTTGTAGGAGAACCAGATGTGCAATGGGGAGCCGTCCCAGTTGCTTATGTGATTAGTGACCAAGAACTCACCTTAGCGCAAATTCAAGACCAGTGTTCACGAAAACTGGCAAAATATAAACGACCGAAACGCATTTATTTTTGTCATTCTTTCCCGCAAACAGCGAGTGGAAAGATTGCCAAACATCGTTTCATGACAGAAGAAAGAGAGGCGTTTTTAATCAGATGAAATTGCCTGATGAATTACGACAAGCCTATCAGAAGAATGCCCGTCAGTTCAGTTGGGTTTTTCCATTAGAAACAGAACAAACAGCCTTGGCAATTTTTGCCGCTGGTGAAAAGGCATACCAAGGAGAACGTTTTTTTTGGCAAACGCCGAAAAAAGATTTTGCTTTGGTTGGCTTCGGATATGAAACTATCTTAAAAGGTGCAGAAACAGAAACGCAGCAATTGAACAACCTTTTAAAAAAAGAGGCGGCAACTCGTTTTCAAAATATGTCTATTTCTGGTACGGGGGCTCTTCTGTTTGGCGGTTTGCCTTTTGATACAGAACAAACGCCTACTGAGGCCTGGGGAGAGTTAGGGGAAGGTTGGTTTTATCTACCAAGTATTCTATTTACTTTTTCAGGTTCACGTATTTATGGAACGCTGAACTTTTCAGGTTCTAGTGAACAAGAAGTCGAGGAACGTTGGTCGACTTTGGTGGCTCAGTTTGATCGCTTGTTAGCTACCTGTGAGGAGTTGCCAGCTGTAGCGGAAACAAAGATTGACAAGGAAGAAGTTGCCGTGACTGAATGGCTACAAGCTGTCAACGAAACAGTAGCAGTCTTAAGAGAAGATGGCCCTTTAAAAAAAGTGGTTTTGGCTCGACAACTTGCTGTGAGCAGTCCTGAAAAAATTCGAAGTAACCAAGTGCTCGTTAATTTAATGGCACAACAACAAAATACGTATTTGTTTGCTTTAGAAGCCAAAGACACAAGTTTCATTGGTGCAACACCAGAACGACTTCTGTTGGGTACTAAAGAAACGTTTGCGACCGCTTGTATTGCAGGAACCATTAAAACGGGTCAAACACCAGAAGAAACGAAAGCTTTAGGAGCACAACTTTTACAAGACCGCAAAAATACCGGAGAACACCAAATTGTGGTGGAACGTTTAGCGAAAGAGTTGGTGAAGATGACGACTTCTGAAAACAGTATTCAAGCACCCATTATTTTGGAAAATCGAGATGTACAACATCTTTATGTGCCAATCTCGGGTCAACGTAAGCCGGGAATTTCGTTCTTGGAAAGTGTGATGCAACTACACCCAACGCCAGCTTTAGGCGGTGAGCCCAAAGAGTTGGCAGTCGAATGGATTCGACAATATGAGCCAGGGAGTCGTGGGTTATATGGTGCGCCAATCGGTTGGATTTCAGGGAATGATGATAGTGGCGAGTTTGCTGTGGCCTTGCGTTCAGGTGTCTTTGCTGGTCAGCAAGGCGTTCTTTATGCAGGTTGTGGTATTGTTGCGGATTCCCAAGCAGAGCTAGAAAGAGAAGAAACGAAAATAAAATTTCAACCGATGTTACGAGGAATTGGAGGGCAGGTTTAATGAATCATCAAGAAACAATGACCGATTATTTAACGGCCTTTATTGAAGGCTTAAAAAATAGTGGGGTTGAACAAGCAGTCATTAGTCCAGGGTCCCGTTCCACACCACTGGCTTTATTACTTCATCGGGAAACCGCAATCCAAACATTTGTCGATGTCGATGAACGTTCCGCTGCTTTTTTTGCTTTAGGATTAAGTAAAGCGAGTCAAAAACCAGTGGTCTTACTTTGTACCTCTGGAACAGCAGCTGCAAACTATTATCCAGCAATTTGCGAAGCCAATATTAGCCATGTACCCTTAGTTGTTTTAACAACGGATCGGCCGCATGAGTTACGTCAAGTTGGTGCTCCTCAAGCCATGGACCAATTACAAATGTATCAAAATCACGTGAAATTATTTGTTGAAATGGCTTTGCCAGAAGCAACAGAAGAGATGTTGAATTACGCCTATTGGCAAGGCGCTAAAGGAGCAGCATTCGCGCAACAAACGCCTGCAGCACCTGTTCATTTGAATTTTCCTTTGCGGGAACCATTATTACCTGACTTAGAGAGAAAAACAAAGAGTTCTCAACAAACGGCTTTATTCGCTGGTCAATCAATCCTTTCTACAGAACAAGTGCAACAGCTAGCGGATCAATGGTACCAGAAAAACGGCGTTTTGGTTGTCGGTGGCAGTCATACAGAGGAAGAAGCGGCGTTATTTATTCAATTAGCCGAAGCTTTGCAATGGCCGTTACTAGCGGATCCTTTAGCAAACATTGTGACACATGGGCAAAATAGTGAAGTTGTTATTGCACATAGTGATCTGTTTCTAAATGTGGCGACCTTGCCACAAGAACCAGAAGTGGTAGTGCGCTTTGGTTCGCTGCCAATTTCTAAAAACATCATGTTATGGTTGAAACGCTTAGCAACGACAGAGACTACTTTTTATTTTGTGGACGAAAATGGGCAATGGCAAGAGCAATTGAAAAAATCACAAACAGTTATTCAGGCAAAGGAAACCACGTTTGTAGAACAACTGCTAACGGTTGTCAAACCAACAGAAGCGACTTGGTTAGCACAATGGCTCTTGCTGGAAAAAACGGTCTCTGAAGTTCTTCTAGAAACGCTGAACGCGACAGAATTAAATGAAACAACAGCCAGCTTAGCTGTTCACCAAACAATGAAAGAGAACGGTCAGTTATTTGTATCTAATAGTATGGCTATCCGCTACTTAGATCGATTTATGGATAGTCGCCCTTATCGGATGTTTGGAAATCGCGGCATCAACGGGATTGATGGGATTGTTTCAACTGCTTTAGGAATGAGTGCCGTAGCACCGACACAGCAAAACGTTCTACTGATTGGTGATTTAGCGCTATATCATGATATGAATGGTTTATTTTTGGCTAAACGTTATCAGTTGCCGTTAACAATTGTTTTATTAAATAACAATGGTGGCGGGATTTTCTCTTTTCTATCTCAACGAACTTTACGTGAGGACGATTTCGAGCCTTTATTTGGAACACCGCTTGATTTAGATTTTTCGTTAGTTGCTGAACTTTACGGTGCTTCGTACCAAGAAGTCAAAACAATCGCGGAGCTCAAGCAAATTTTACAAGCAGCGGCTGAAGAACCACAATTTCAAGTGATAGAAGTCAAAGGAAATCGCCAAGAGAATGTTCATTTGTACGAATCAATTTTAGCTGAAATTGGTAGACGAGTAGAAAGACAGGGGATTTCATGGAACGGTTAATTCGGGGGATGCAGTACCATTATCAATGGTTAACACCTTTTGATGCAAAGCGAACGACAGTAGTCTGTTTACACGGTTTCACAGGAACGTTAGCCACGTTTGCAGCCGTTTTTCCCAGTCAAACACCTTATAACGTTTTAGGCATTGATTTACCTGGGCATGGCGCGACTGCTAGTTTGGTAGCACCAGAGCGTTATACCATGAAACAGGTTTGCCATGATCTTGCTGAACTAACCGAATCGCTAAATTTGCCTTGCTTTTGTTTATTAGGCTATTCAATGGGCGCTCGAACAGCTTTAGGTTTTGCATTACATTATCCACAAAAGGTACAGCATCTTTTATTGGAAAGTGGATCACCAGGTTTGGCCACCGCCGCAGAACGTCAGGCTCGTATCTGTCAAGATCATCGTTTGGCGGAACGTCTCTTAGAGGAACCGCTTGTGGATTTTATTGATTTCTGGCAAGAATTACCGTTATTTCAAACGCAAAAAGCCTTGTCTGTGGCACAGCAAATGGCCATTCGGCAGGAACGTTTGAGCCAATCGGCCTTTGGATTGGCTAGTAGTTTGTGGTATATGGGGACAGGAGCGCAAGAGAGTTACTGGGAACGTCTAGCAGAATTGCAGCCGATTCCTACCGATTTATTGGTAGGCGGCGAAGATCAAAAATTTATTGGAATTGCGAAAAAAATGCAGGCACGTCAACCGTTGTTGAGGCTGACAATTTTTCCTGAAGCAGGACATTGTATCCATTTAGAACAACCAACGATTTTCTATGAAAAGGTGACAGCGTTATTGGAAGGAGCCGTCTGAATGAACATTCAATCAATTGAAACCTATCAGGTTCGTTTGCCTTTAAAAACGCCGTTTGTCACGAGCTATGGTCGCTTGGAAGAAAAAGCGTTTGATCTATTTGTAATAACGGATGAGCAAGGAAATCAAGGGCTTGGCGAATTAGTGGCTTTTGAGCAGCCTGATTATGTGCAAGAAACGTTGGTAACCGAACGCTTCATCATCCAACAGCATTTAATTCCGTTACTTTTAACAGGAGCGCTTGAACAGCCGCAAGAGGTTTCAACAATTTTTGAAGAAGTTAAAGGGCATTGGATGGGAAAAGCTGCGTTAGAAACTGCCATCTGGGATTTATATGCCAAACGGCAACAGAAGAGTTTAACTGAATTTTTTGGACCAACGCGGAGGAAAATTCCTGTAGGGATTAGTTTAGGGATTCAAGAAGACTTACCTCAATTGCTTAAACAAGTTCAGTTAGCTGTAGGAAAAGGGTATCAACGAGTGAAGCTGAAAATTCGTCCCGGTTATGATGTGGAAGCCGTTGCTTTGATTCGTCAGCATTTTCCTAACTTGCCTTTAATGGTCGATGCCAATTCAGCGTATACATTGGCTGATTTGCCTCAATTACAACGTTTAGATCACTATCAATTAGCGATGATTGAACAGCCTTTTGCTGCAGATGATTTTTTAGATCACGCACAATTACAAAGAGAACTGAAGACAAGAATTTGTTTGGATGAAAATATTCGTAGTCTCAAAGACTGCCAAGTGGCGTTAGCATTGGGAAGTTGCCGTAGTATCAATTTGAAGATTCCTCGTGTAGGTGGGATTCACGAGGCGTTGAAGATTGCCGCATTTTGCCAAGAAAATGATTTATTGGTTTGGTTAGGTGGTATGTTTGAGTCTGGTGTTGGTCGCGCATTGAATTTGCAATTTGCGTCACAGCCTACCTTTTCCTTTCCAGGTGATATTTCAGCAACGGAACGCTATTTTTATGAAGATATCATCACGGAACCTTTTATTTTAGAGCAAGGGACAATGACCGTGCCTCAGGGACTTGGTATTGGTGTTACACTTTCCCAGACGAATTTGCTAAAATACAGTCAGTATCAAAAAATCATGTAATGATAACAAAATTGCGCCTATGACTATGCAGAGAAGCATAATCTAGGCGCAATTTTTTATTTTTCTAATTGACTCGCTGCGGCTTCATCCAAGAGAACCGTTAAATTTGGGTGGAGTTGAAGAATAGAAGCAGGATACGTTTCTGTGACAGGTCCTTGGAGCACTTGTTTGACCATCTGAGCTTTTTGTGCCCCATTTACAATTAGGACAAGATGCTTAACTTTCATGATGCTGGCTGGCCCCATCGTAACAAAGGTCATGCCTGGCTGCATCATTTCAGGAACAAACCAAGGCTCTGAACCAGTGACGGTCACTTGGTAGGTTTCATTTTTAAAATGAGTGGTAGTGGGCATGTTCCCACAAAAATGACCATCTGCTCCTAAGCCAATTAACATCAAATCTAAGCCGCCTGCGTCAGCAATCCGTTGTTCTTGTTGTTGAAAGTTTTCGACAGTTAATGGATGGATGTTTTGCTCGGATATTTCCGCAGGTGTCAAATACAGCGTCCGCAAATCTGTCAGAGTAATGCCTTCCTTTTGATGAGGAACGGGGATTTCATCAAAGTTATAATAATGAACATTATCAAAGTCAGATGAGTTTTTCACAATCGAGGCTAATTTTTGGTAAACAAGTGCTGGCGTTTTACCAGCGGTAATTGATAAATTCACTCGTTTATCTTGGCTCATCGTGCTTAGAAGTAACATTTTTGCCCATTCGCTCATCGTGTCGAAATCTTGTTTAATTAAAATTTTCATACTTGCTCACTCCATTCTTTGAATAAGCTAAGTATAATTTGTGGGAACCATCCCATGTCAAGCTCTTCACAAAAAGGATTTAATTAACGGTATGCAAAAGAAAGAGGAGCAGCCGTCAAAACGACGACTACCCCTCTTTTTAAAGCTTAAGATAACCTACAACGAGTTAACTTTTTAGCTTTCTGCTCCACTTGCTCCAACGCTGGTCTAAACGTTCTTTTGACCAACACTGTTTAACAAAGAATTTTATTTTATTGTTCTTTCAACCATTTTTCTAGTTGTAAACGTTGCACTTTCATAGTAGCTGTGTGAGGTATTTCGTCAAAAGCCATAATGATAGGTTCGTTTAAATGTGGTAAATCGGCTACTTGTGTCCACCAAGCGTCCCAATCCATTTCTTCCCCAGGGACAACCGCTAAAATTGGCTGAGGTTCATTTTCTTTGCCACGGACAATAATCACTTCTTCTAAGAAATCTAATGCATCCAATAAATGATCTTCAATAGCTAAATTACTGTCGATGTTTTCAATTAGATCTACTTGGCGATCTTTCAAGAATAAGTGGCCGCGTTCATCTAACATTCCGTAATCGCCGCTGTCCCACCATTCGCCGTAGACATTTTCTGCAAAGCGGGCATCTTCTTTGTAATACGTTAAGGCCCGTCCTTTTGATAAGAATTGGATATGGCCATCCGTCATCGCAGGTAAAACTTGTCCTTTTTCATCGGTAATTCGAGCTTGTGTTAAATCCTCTAAACCAACACCCATGTCACGAGCATCTGAATCTTTTAGGGAGTCTAAAGTATGCGCTCGTAAGATCATTGGCCCGCATTCACTTTGACCATAAACTTGTAGGAAAATTGGTTCATTGGCAGCAGATGCTTTTAAGAAAGCCACCATTGTAGCGTTGTTAATTGCATCAAAAGTAGAATGATAATAATGGACACTAGCGAAGGCTTCAGGTTTTTCTTTGGCCAAACGAACCCATTGAACGAAGTTATTGGGGTGTGTTTCTACAGCGATTGGTTGATAGGTGCTGAACATTTCAGCGACTTTTTCGCTCGAAGCATTTGCTAAAGGCATCATAGGGAAGCCCATGGCCATTAAAGAAGACACGCCAATGTTAAAACGAGAATGAACTGGCGAAATATGAAAGCCAACTAATTTCTTTTCAGCAATTTTTGTGAAAATGGTTTTTTGCCATTTTGTACGCCAACCCATAGAGTGATTGGAATGACAGATAAGTTTAGGAATACCTGTTGTTCCAGAGGTGTGAGTCATGTAGGCAATTTCGTCTTTAGTCAGTTCGTCTTGAGGAACTTCCGTGGCATCAGCTTCTAAAAGAGAAGCAACCGAAAGTTTTTTATTGGCAGAGCTGTTACGAACAGCTTGAACTTTTTCAGCAGTCACATCATCAAATAAAATATAAGGATCTTCTAAACGATCAACGAATACTTCAATTGTTTCAAAAGGTAAATGGTATGAAACCATTACAGGAACGGCGGCTAGATATGAGGCTGCAACAGCTAGTAAATACGTGTCGAATTTAGGACTTTTATAAATAATAATTTTGTCGCCTTTTTTTACACCTAAAGCGGCTAATTGATATGCCCGTTTCAAAATTTCTTGATGGCTTTCACCATAAGTTGTTTCTAAGCCAAGTGCAGGAAAAGCAGGCAAAGATTCATCAAAAATAATTGGAACAGTTGGTGTTTTTTCTGCGGCTTCTTGATAGTTTGTGTAGAGGTTTAATGGTTGATAATCAAGTAAGTGTGTCAAGGGAAAGTCTCCTTTGTAAAATAGTTTGTGTACAAATGTACAAGTTCACTTTATCCTATCATAGAATGGGTTCTTTTTCTACGTCAAAAATACAACGTTAAATGTTATTTTTTATTATTCACAAGCACAACGTTTGCTGTATCTGGCAAAGTTTCCTACAATAATTATGTAAGTAACAAGTTCTCAGAAGTGTAAAACTTTACAAAGGAGAGGAATTTACATGAAAAAAATCTATGAAACAACTATCATTAATACGGGTGGACGTGCAGGAGAAGTTCACTCACCGGATAAATCATTTTCTTATGCAGTTGCTTCGCCAGGTGTCAAGAAAGAAAATACAACAAATCCAGAACAATTATTCGCAGCGGCTTACAGTGCTTGCTTTAACGGTGCATTAGAATTAGTGATGGATCAAGAAAAAGTCGAAGGTAAAAGTACAGTAACTGCACGTGTTTCCTTATTCCAAGGAGAAGATGGATTTAGCGTTGGTGCTGAATTAGAAGTTCATATTGATGGGGTAGATCAAGCTAAAGCAGAAGAACTTGTTAAAAAAGCCCACGAAATTTGCCCATATTCTAAAGCAACAAGAAATAATATAGATGTTAAATTAACAGTGATTTAATTAAAAAAGAAGCGTTTTGTCTATACGACAAAGCGCTTCTTTTTTAGATAACAGTCCACAAATTATACATATTTAACAAAATAACTAAAAAAACAACTAAACTATAAATTTGGGCGACCCGTTGTTGAGATAATTTTTTACTGAAAAGACCGCCGACATAACCACCGAATAAAGCGGCAGGAATAATAGCCCAAAGCATTGTCAAATCAAAAACCGCAAACCCTGTGGTCAAGCCGATATTGCCAAGTTTGGCGAGTTGGGAGAAAAAAATAGTAATGATGGAATAGACAGTTGCTGATTTGATATCCATTCCAAAAAAGAGAATAAGGCAAGCTACATTAATGGGACCGCCACCGATGCCTAAAAAGGTTGATAGAATCCCTAAGCCTAATCCGACAATCAGAAAAATGCTCAATCCGTTGAGGTGTAAGTGCCAGTTGGAAAATTGATTGTAGAGAAGAACCAAAACCAAGGTCAGCAACATGATGATATATTGGATTAGTTGTACTTTTTCTTCATTTGGCGCTAGTGCAATCGCCTGATTAAGAAGTAAATCACCTAACATGCCGCCGACTAAGGAACCAAACGAAATACTCGCGGCTTTTTTCCATTCAATTTGGACACCATTTTGATACTGTTTATAAGTCGAAGAAATGGACATGACAAAAACAGCGACACTTGAATAGAACGCAATACTATTTAACGAATGGAACCCAAGAAAATCCAAAACAGGCTTAATAATGACGCCTCCACCCATCCCAGAGAGCGCCCCAACTGTATTGGATAGAAAAATAGTTATGAAATAAATCAGCAAAACCCGCACATAATCACTCCTAAACCGTTTTCTTTTAGTATAGCACAAAAATTATATAAGAAATGTAATTTCATTTAAAAATATTTTTAAAAAGAACTTGAAATGATATTTCTTTAATGGTATTCTACAAATACAAAAAAGAAAACGCATTCAAGGAGGATGAGAAAGCATGACAGTATCGATTGGTATTATTTTGATTTTATGTCTTTACACAGTTGTTGGTGTACTTGACCAAATTTCTATTCAGATTGGTCCATATACACCATTGTTTGCTGCAACGTTTACTGGCCTAGTCTTAGGAGATGTTCAAACAGGTTTGATGATTGGGGCAACGCTTCAATTGATGACATTAGGCGTAGCGACTTATGGAGGAGCAACAGTCCCAGACTTTCTTTCAGGGGCCATTATGGGAACGGCTTATGCAATCATTTCAGGGAAAGGGGCAGAGTATGGTATCGGAGTTGCGGTTCCAATTGGGTTATTATTAACACAACTAGATATTTTAGGCAGAATGGCTAATACGTTTTTCCAACACAAAGCAGATCGCTATGCGGAAGAAGGCAATTATAAAGGGGTCGAGCGCTGCAATGTTTTAGGAATTTTTCCTTGGACGATTTCTCGTGTCATCCCAGTTTTTATTGGCCTAGCTTTTGGTGAACAAGTTGTAAACGCTATCAATAATTGGATTCCTATTTGGGTGATGAATGGGCTAAAAGCAGCAGGCGCTATTTTACCAGCGATGGGGATTGCTATTTTAATGCGTTACTTACCAATTAAAACATACTGGCCCTATTTTATTATTGGGTTCGTGTTACTTGCTTATGGGGCCCAATTCTTCTCAGTTTTAGGTGTCGCACTGGTTGGCTTGGCTTTAGCAGCGATTTATGTGATGAATCATAACAAAGGCGGCGCAGCTACAACAAGTGGCACGGTTATTTACGAAGATGATGAGGAGGTTGAGATTGATGACTAACAAATTAACAAAAAAGGATATTAATAAAGTTTACGTCCGTAATCTTTTTGGCTATCAGTGGGGCTGGAACTATGAAAAAATGCAAGGACTTGGTTACGCTTGGGTGATGATGCCTGCATTAAAGCGACTATATAGTGAAGATCCAGTAGCTATGAAGAAAGCCTTGAAGACACATCTTGGCTTTATGAATACAACGCCAGCCATGTCGCATTTAATTGTCGGAGCTGATATGGCTTTGGAAGAAGAAGTCGGCATTGAAGATGAAACGGCCATTACTGGCTTGAAAACAGGTCTAATGGGTCCGTTTGCTGGTGTTGGTGATACCATTTTTATCGCGATTTATCGTGCGATTGTTTTTTCGATTGCAGCTTACATGGCGCAAGGGGGACAGGTTGTTGGGTTACTGATCCCGTTAATTGCCGGAGCAGTGGTCCTATGGGTTCGCTATAAATTCACTTGGATTGGTTACCATCAAGGGAAAAAAATTGCGACAGAATTTGCGGATAAAATGAAATTGTTTACGCAAGGTGCAGCTATTTTAGGGTTAACGGTGGTCGGCGGTTTGATTCCTTCGGTAATTACTTACAAATTAGATTTAACTTATAAAATGGGAGATGTAACATTATCTGTTCAAGAAATGTTGGATAAAATTTTACCCGCATTAATTCCTTTAGGGATTGTTCTTTTATCCTATTGGTTACTAGGGAAAAAGAAAATGAATTCAACACGGCTAATCTTTGTTTTAATTTTAATTGGCATGGTTTTAGGCAATTTACAACCAATGTTGGCTTGGGTTGGCGGTTTATTTTAAAAAAATAGTATATAATAGGAGAGATTTATTATGACAATTGTACATGCAAGAGTAGATGAGCGTTTAATTCACGGACAAGTTGCAACCGTTTGGACGAATACGGTTGGCGCACAAAGAATCATGGTAGTAAATGATGCCGCTGTCAAAGATCAATTACAAATTGGTGCCTTAAAAATGGCTAAGCCTGCAGGAGTTAAATTATCCATTTTATCGAAACGTAAAGCGATTGAAAAAATTTTAGCAGGCAATTATGATGAAGAAAAAGTCTTTTTAATTACGAAAGACATTGCAGACATGGCGGCTTTAATTGATGGCGGTGTCCCATTACAGAGCTTCAATGTCGGCAATATTTCTCAAAAAGAAGGCAGTCGAGCAATTAAAAAATCTGTTGCATTAACCGATGAAGATATTCAAACCGTTCGTCGTTTAACAGATAATGGGGTGACTATTACCGCACAGATGATCCCTTCTGAACCAAACGAAGCAATTTTAACTTTCATAAAATAGAAATGGAGATGAGAAGATGGAGCCAATCCGTTCAATCAGACAAAAATATAAGGACTTTTCCAAAGTAAATAAGAGAATCGCAGACTATATACTGAAGGATCCGACCCGTCTTCTCTCATTAACAGCAAACGAAATTGCTAGCAATAGCGAAACTTCTCCAGCATCAGTTACCCGTTTTTCTAAACAATTAGGGTTTGACAGCTGGGAAGAGTTAAAACTATCCATTGCAGCGGTACAAGCTGCCAGTAACGGTAAAAAAGATATTGATCCAATTGTAGCGGCGGATGATTCGGTGGATACTATTTGTATGAAAGTGGAATCTTTATTAAATGCTACGATTGAGGATTTATTTTATACAGTGGATAAACAAGCCTTGGAACGAGCAATCGCGCATGTTAAAAAAGCGGAAAAAATTCATTTGGTTGGAATTGGTGCCTCTTCTTTAACGACTTATAATCTTTATCACAAGTTTAACCGCGCTGGTCGCCAAGCGATTTTTAATTATGATAGTCACATGATGTTGGAGTTTTTAAATTATGCAACGGCACAAGACATTTTGATCACGGTCTCCTATAGTGGTTTGACAAAAGAAGCCTTAATCGCCTGTGAAATTGCCAAAAATAGAGGTGCAACGGTTATTTTTATTACCAGTAACGATGGAGAAAACGTGCGATCATTGAGCGATGAAGTTCTTTTAGTCCCCAATAATGAGCACCTCATTCGAGTTGGGGCTATTTCATCGATTGCTTCGTCAATGGCAATTGGCGATGTTCTGTATTTAGGTTCAATTCAAGATGATTTAGACACAGAAATTGAACGCAATATGATTGAAACGAGTCAACTTGTCAGCCGTCTAAAAGAGAAGTAGGGGTGTGCAAGCAAATGAACTTAGAAGGATTAACGACAGAAGCCAGAAATGAAGCGACTAAAAAGATTGACCAAGTGTCAACATTAGAAATGGTAACTTTAATAAATCAAGAAGACCAAAAGGTAGCACAAGCAATTGAAAAGGTGCTTCCGCAGATCGCTGCAGCAATTGATGCAGCGGCAGAACGATTTAAAAAAGGGGGCCGTTTAATCTATTGTGGTGCAGGAACGTCTGGACGTTTAGGTGCTTTGGATGCGATTGAATTAACACCCACATATAGTGTGTCGCCAGAACGCGCATTTGGTATTTTAGCTGGTGGTGAAAAAGCAATGTATCAAGCAATTGAAGGCGCTGAAGACTCGAAAGAATTAGCTATCGAAGATTTAACGCAACATCAATTGACCGCCCGAGATGTCGTAATTGCGATTGCTGCTAGTGGTCAGACACCATATGCCGTTTCCGCAATTGAATACGGAAAAAAAGTGGGCGCTCTAACCATTTCAGTTACCTGTAATAATCAAAGTCCGATGAATCAATTGGCGGAAATTGGGATTGCGCCAATTGTAGGACCGGAAGTCATTACAGGGTCAACTAGAATGAAAGCGGGTTCAGCACAGAAAATGGTGTTAAATATGTTTTCAACAGGGATTATGGTTAAAGTAGGGAATATCTATCAAAATTTGATGGTCAACGTACAACCAACGAACGAAAAATTAATTCAACGTGCCACGAATATCATTAAAGAAGCAGCAGAAATCGAGGAATCGCAAGCCAAAGAATACTTGGAGGCAGCACAGCTAGAAGTGGCACCAGCCATTGTAATGGCGAAAGCCCACGTTGATTTTCAAAAAGCCAAACAACTATTAGCAGAACATGACGGACGGATTTCAGAAGTTTTAGCATAGAAGTGGTGAACAATGAATCAAATCGCAATTCAAGAAACAATTCAGAGACTGATTAATCAGCAAGTAGTTCCGGGTGTCGCTTGGGGAACGATTACAGAAGGTAGCTTATCAGAACAGTATACGGGCTTTTTAGGTAATACTGGTCCATTTGCAAGACAAAAGGTTTCATCAGCTAGCCTGTATGATTTAGCGTCCTTAACGAAAGTTATTGGGACAACAAATCGAATGTTACAATTAATCGATACAAATCAGCTTACTTTTTCAACCACTGTGGGGGAAATCCTACCTGATTATCAAGGACTATCTTGTTCGATTGGGGAGCTTCTACTGCATCAGAGCGGACTGCCAGCTGATGTTGTCGATAAGAAAAATGTCACAAAAAAAAGCTTGCAAGAAATCATTTTAACGCATTCGTTATCTGGACGAGGGAAAACCACTTATTCTGATTTAGGGTATTACTTATTGGGAGAAATTATTCAAGTATTGGATCGCTGCTCATTAGAAGAGAGCTTTCAAACATACGTATTTCAACCAATGAACCTACAGCATACAAGTTTTACGGTCAGCGATTTTGCCCAGGCAGTGCCCACAGAGATTACAAAACAACGCAGCGTTATTCAGGGGGTGGTCCACGATTCGAAAGCCTATCAACTGAAAGCGCCAATTGGCAGTGCAGGGTTATTTGCAACTTTACCAGATTTACTCACTTTTGTTCAGTGTTTTATGAACAATCGCTACCCGTCTGGCAAACCATTATTTTCTGAAAAAATGTTCGATGCTCTCTGGTCTATGAACCAAGGGGGACGTACATTTGGTTGGGAAGTGAAAAAGACGCAAGCAGGGGCAGGCTATTTGTATCATACTGGCTTTACTGGAACGGCGATTGGTATGAAAAAAGAGGCCAAAGAAGCCCTAATTTTGCTGACGAATCGGATTCATCCCACTCGTGAAGAACGTGGCTTTCTGAAAGCACGAACAAAAATTTATCAGCAGTATTTTTAGGAGGATATGATGAAACCAAAATTAATTTTAATGAGCCATGGACGGATGGCAGAAGAAACCTTAGCTTCTACTCAAATGATTGTCGGGGAATTAGCAGATGCTGCGATTGTGTCAATGACCGCAGAAGATGGCTTGAGCGGCACGCAAGCAAAACTGGCAGCAATCTTAAAAGAAGCTGGCAATGTCCCGACGCTTGTATTAGCTGACTTAAAAGGAGGAACACCTTGTAATGTGGCTATGATGGCCATGGGCACTTATCCGCAATTGCGAGTAGTCGCTGGACTTAATTTAGCAATGGCAATTGAAGCAGCCGTCTCACCTGTGGAAAATGTGGATGAATTAGCTGCATATTTAACGCAAATTGGCCAATCTGCGGTGACCACGATTGACTTACCTGAATTAACAGATGAAGAAGAATTTGAAGAATAGAAAGAGGTCGGGACGGAACCGTTTAGCTCCGAGAAATAAGAAGGAATTTCCGAAAATTGCTTTTTAATTTTTGGAGAATTTCGGCTTATTTCCGAAGGAGTTGGTTCTGTTCCCGCCGTTTATCAGGTTTTGAGCCTGGAACAAAAATCCAAAGTGATTTTTGTCCCAGGCTCTTTTTTTAAGAACCAGGGATATTCCGTGGTTCGTTTTTGGTTGTGACAAAGAAAAAGAATAGACTCAGTAAAATAACTAGGATGCCATCGTTAAACATCGGATTTACGAAGTTTAAAATAGCACTTAAGATAACTGGCACGGTAGCACAATACGTAATAATTTTTAAACAATCAATCAAACGTAAAGAATAAAAACGTAATTTTGAATAGAGAGATGCACCGATAGCGGCAATCAGTAAGTCTAAAACTAAACCGATTAGAACAGGGTAGATAGCCACTAAAAAGACAATGAGTTTTGTCCACCAAGGGATTGCTGCTTCACTTAGCGCAGTCTTGATACTCTGAGCGTTAACGCCATCTAAGGTTCCTTTACTATAGGGGAAGATAAATTGGTCGGTGCCTAGAATTGATTCAGTTGCTCCTGAATTCGGTAAGGCGACTACAAATTCATCTTGTAAAAAAGCCAAACCAAACGCATTACCAATTAAATCCTTTTGGACATCAGCGGCTGTACGTTTTCCATCTGGATCAAACGTAAAAATAATCGAGTCGGTTTGATAAATAAAGCCAGATTCTTTGGCCTTTGTTTGCAACGTACCATTTTCAATAGAAAAGTCAGGCAACTTTTCTGCAATTTTTTGGCCATCTTGTTGCACCTCTTGTAGCACAGAAAAGACTTGTTTGGTAATAGGTAGTGCTAAAATAGCGCTTAAAAAAACAGCATAGAGAATTACTTTCCAAAACGCCATTTTTTTCGCATGCCGTAATTCTGAAACTGAAAAAAAGGCCTGCTTAAATAATTGCAATGTATTCATTTATTTACTCCTCACATCATTCTTCTACAGGTCATTCTAGCGAATTTATGAGGGAAACACAAGGTAATCTCCCTCTTTTGTAAAACTTTTCTTTTGGCAAGCAAACTATTTTGTAGAAAGCGGTTCACTCTGTTATCATAATAGTTGTATGAAAGACGTATGTTACATACTAAAAAATAGGGGGATTTAAAAAATGACTTACACATTACCAGAATTACCATATGCTTATGATGCATTAGAACCTTACATTGACGTGGAAACAATGCACTTACACCATGATAAACACCACAACACTTATGTGACTAACTTAAACGCAGCGATTGAAAAACATCCAGAATTAGGCGAAAAATCTGTAGAAGACTTAATTTCAGATATGAATGCTATTCCTGAAGATATCCGCACAGCCGTTCGTAACAATGGTGGCGGTCACGCAAACCATACATTCTTCTGGGAAATTATGGCACCAAATGCTGGTGGACAACCAACTGGCGCTATTAAAGAAGCAATCGATGAAACATTTGGTAGCTTTGATGAAATGAAAGCTGCTTTCAAAACAGCTGCAACTGGCCGCTTTGGTTCAGGTTGGGCTTGGTTAGTTGTGAATAACGGTAAATTAGAAATCACTTCAACACCAAACCAAGATTCACCATTAATGGATGGCCAAACACCTGTTTTAGGTCTTGACGTTTGGGAACATGCGTATTACTTAAAATATAAAAACGTTCGTCCAGATTACATTGAAGCATTCTGGAACGTTGTTAACTGGGATAAAGTAAACGAACTTTTTGCTGCAGCAAAATAAGTTTGCCAATTGTGAAGGAAAGAGTCAAATGACGGCTGTCATTTGACTCTTTCCTTTTACAAATCCAGGGTCGAAATAGTTGTTCGTTTATGGCATACTAAAGTAAGTAGGGAAAGATAACGGATACATAAAGAAGGAGCTAAAAAAATGAATGTTATGATGCAAAAAGTACACGGGTCAGAAAATGATTTCTTTTTATTATTGGATGAAACACAGTTTGAGCGTTCTTTAACCGCTGAGGAAATTGAGCAATTGCGCATCCAGTTATGTTCGCGGGAAACAGGATTATTGGCGGGAGCAGATGGGTTACTTTTGGTAGGAGAAGGGACTCATGGCACGTCCAATGCTAGAATGCGAGTGATTAACAGCGATGGTAGTGAAGCAAGCATGTGCGGGAACGGCTTGCGTACGGTTGCCCGTTATTTAGCTGAAAAAAACCAAGAAAAATCATTTACAGTTGAAACAATGTTTGCAGATTTGAAAGTACGTCAAGCCCCCAATTTAGCTGAAGAAGTAGCGACTTACCAAGTGGAAATTTCACCAGTAAGTTTTGAAGCAGTCACTATCCCAATGCATTTAGGGGTCCAAACATTAATTGATGAAATCGTACCAGCCTTATCTAACACCATTCGCTTTACAGCGGTAGCAGTGCCTAATCCGCACCTTGTAGCATTTGTGGATCACGAAACCTTAAATGGTCCAGAATTTGAACGAATCGCTTCCTATGTAAATAATGAAAATCCATATTTTCCAGAAGGGATAAATGTGAGTTTTGTTGAAATTCTTGGCAAAAATCAACTATTTGTTCGAACGTATGAACGTGGTGTAGGTTTTACCAGTGCTTGTGGGACAGCTATGTGCGCAAGTAGTTTACTTTATACATTATTGAAAGATGGTGTTTTTTATGAAGAAATAACCGTCAAAAATGCTGGAGGTATGGTGAAAACAGTCGTCCACGAAACGTCAGATGGCAGTTATTGGATGGAATTAATTGGGAATGCCACGATTACGCATTTGATTGAAGGATCACTGACTGATTTACTAAATGGTGCATTTGAGAAAATAACTATCACTGAAACGAATGAACAGAAACATTATCAAGAATTTCTGCAAACACTTTCTCAAAAATAACAATTGTTCCTTGATAAAGCGCTCTTTTATTTTACAATTGTGTTAAGTTCTTGTTCCAAAAAATAAAAAATATTGCTTGAATAAGCAAACTATGAGAAAATAAAGGGCATGAATTAAGAATTATTCTTAGATAAACGAGGAAGTGTCTTATGAAACTATGGAAAAAAGTAGTACTGGGCTTCTTGAGCGTCTTGCTAGTGGTAGTAGCTGGGGTATGTGCTTACGGGATTAAGATGTATTCAGATGCCAATTCAACAATTAATGGGATCTATCAATCAGTTAACCGTAAGTCCAATAAAGGAGCTACGGCCAATATTGATGCGCAAGAACCATTCTCTGTTCTTTTAATGGGGATTGACACAGGCGATTTAGGCCGAACAGAGCAAGGTCGTTCAGATACTACAATGGTTGTAACCATCAACCCGAAAGAAAACAAGTCCACAATGATCAGTTTGGATAGAGATAT
The DNA here is from genome assembly GCF_051714505.1 of Enterococcus sp. AZ129. Lineage (NCBI taxonomy): Bacteria > Bacillati > Bacillota > Bacilli > Lactobacillales > Enterococcaceae > Enterococcus > Enterococcus sp. AZ129. The sequence continues at coordinate 360,671 of NZ_JBIORY010000001.1, forward strand.
TCTAACAGATATTGTTGGAAATGACACACAAGACAAATTGAACCATGCCTATGCATTTGGTGGCGCCGAAATGGCGATTAATACAGTCCAAGAATTACTGGATATTCCCATCCATCACTATGTATCCATCAATATGAAAGGGTTAAAAGACCTGATTGATGCGGTAGGCGGTATTGAAGTAGATAATACGATTGGTGAATTTACGTTGGACGGTATTACTGTTCCAGCAGGTAAAATCAAGTTAGATGGCACGACAGGTTTGGCTTATGCGCGGATGCGTCACGAAGATCCTGAAGGAGATGTGGGTCGTCAACGCCGCCAACGAGAAGTTGTTGAGAAAATTGTGCGCAAAGTCATGAGTTTTGATGGTGTTTCAAAATATCGAAAAATTCTTGATGCTGTTGAAGCCAACGTAAAAACAGACTTAACTTGGGATGACATGATGGACATCCAATCAAAATATTTGTCTGCCTTTAAAACAATTGACTCTGAACAATTACAAGGATACAGTGCAACCATTGATGATATTTATTATCAAGTCCTAGATCCAAATAGCTTATACAAAACACAAACAACGCTTAGAAAACAACTTGGTTTAAAAGAACATGCTTCTGAACGTGAAAAAGATTTAGCCTTTTATAATCAGTTTAGCTATGCTGTTACAGATACTGCACTGATTGGTGAATCTGGTGATTCAAGTGCCAATAGCTCTACTAGTTCGAGTAGCACAGCGGACACCACAGCCGGACAAACAGAATACAACGGCAATACGCAACAAGCAGCAGAAGGAGCCTACGATCCGAATACGTACGTTGACCCAAATGCGTACACAGATCCAAACGCTTATGCTGATCCAAATACGTATGTGGATCCCAACGCACCACAATATTAATCTGTTAAACAAACTCAAAAACTTCTATTTCTGATGGGAAATAGAAGTTTTTTTCTTTTATTCTAGAAATTTTTTTCAGAAGGTGTTATAATTGGACTATACCAAAATAAACCGTAAGGAGCGTGTCAAAATGCAAATTATCCGTGTAGCAAATGCAGAAGAAGGCGGCAAAAAAGCGTTTGAATTAATTAAAGAAGGTATGAACAATGGTGCGAAAGTTTTAGGCTTAGCAACAGGTAGTACACCAGAAACATTATATAAAGAAATGACAGCAAGTGATGTTGACTTTACAGAAATGACTTCTGTAAACTTAGATGAATATGTTGGTTTAGGTGGCGAAGATGAGCAAAGTTACCGTTATTTCATGAACAAACACTTATTTGACAAAAAACCATTTAAAGAAACATTTGTACCAAATGGTAAAGCAGAAGATTTAGATGCTGCTTCCGCAGAATATGAAAAAATTATCGATGCACATCCAGTAGATATCCAAATCTTAGGTATTGGTCAAAATGGACACATTGGTTTCAACGAACCAGGCACACCTCTAGATAGCTTAACACATGTCGTTGAGTTGACTGAATCAACAATCAACGCAAACAAACGTTATTTTGACAAAGTAGAAGATGTCCCAACACGTGCTGTTTCTATGGGGATTGGCTCAATCATGAAAGGTAAAAAAATGATTTTAATGGCTTATGGCGAAGCAAAAGCAGAGGCCATTAAAGGAATGATTGACGGACCAGTAACAACAGACATGCCAGCAAGTGCATTACAAAACCATCAAGATGTTGTTGTAATCATTGATGATGCAGCTGCAAGTAAATTATAATCGTTGATGAAAAAGAACTTGAAACATAAGGATTTCCTTATGTTTCAAGTTCTTTTTTTGTTATACTGGAAGTAATAGAAGAAGAGGTGAAAAGGATGTTACAGCTAACAATTCCAGAAATTATTTTACGGTTAGTCCTAGCGATGGTGATGGGTGGCGCAATTGGTTTTGAAAGACAATATAAGAATCGCCCAGCAGGGATGCGCACTCACATTTTAGTTTGTATGGGCGCGGCTATTATTGCGTTAATTCAGTCGCAAATTGCAATCAATGCATTGAAAGATGCGTTAGCTAATCCGGCTTTGACGGGGGTCATTCGTTCAGATCAAGCAAGGTTGATTGCACAAGTTGTAAGTGGAATCGGCTTTTTAGGTGCTGGAACCATCATTGTAACGAAACAAAGTGTCACAGGATTGACGACAGCAGCGTCACTATGGACCGTTGCTGGTTTAGGGATCGCGGTGGGCATGGGCTACTATACGATTGCCTTAACAAGTTTTATCGGTGTATTATTTGCCTTAACCATTGTCAAACGAATTATTCACGTACCAACAATCAAAAAATTAGAAATTCGCTATCAACATAAACAAGAAACCAAAGAATTTATTAATCAGTATTTTGAAGAAAAACATATTGAAATTTATGATGTGAATTTCAATGTTTCTTGGGTAGATGATACAAAAATCTATACGAATATCTATACTATTGATTTACCTAAAGGCCTAACGTATGCCGATGTTATCGAAGATCTATCTGTTTCAAATAATGTAACAAAATTACGATTGATTAATGTGTAGAAACATCTATTTATAATTAATGACAACCGCTATAAGTTAAAATGCTTATGGCGGTTTTCTTCTAGTACCTAGGACTGATTTTTTAAGTTTAATATTTCAAAAAGATTACAAAAGAGTTATGATTGTATTACGAGTTAGAAAGAAAGGTGATAAGTAAGATGAATAAAAAAAATAAATTTCTTAGTATTATTGTTGTTGTCGTTGTGATTATTGGTGCATTTGTGATGAAAGCTTATAATCAATTGATTACTTTAGATAATAAAGTCGAAGCAGAATGGTCACAAGTAGAGAATGTAATGCAAAGACGTGCTGATTTAATTCCTAATCTTGTCAGTAGTGTTCAAGGCAGTATGACTCAAGAAAAAGAAGTTTTAAAAGAAATAACGGAAGCACGTAAAGCATACGCAGGAGCAAAATCTTCTTCTGAAAAAGGGCAAGCAAATGAGCAAATTGAAAAAGGATTAGGTAATTTTGTTACAGTATTGAATGAAGATTACCCAAAGTTAGCTTCTTCTGAAAATGTCAAAACCTTAATGACTCAATTAGAAGGATCTGAAAATCGAATTTCTGTTGAACGCCGTAACTATATACAAGCTGTTGAAACATATAACCAACAGATTTCAAAATTCCCTGATAAAATAATTGCAAAACTTTTAGGATTTGAGAAGAAAACTAACTATGTTGCGACAGAGCAGGGAAAAGAAGTACCACAAGTGGAATTTAAATAAAAAATTTGTAGAAAATTTGGGTTAAAAAGAAAGAAGTGAGGAAGGTTGGATAAAAAAGTCGAAAAAATTCAAGAAAAAGTTCGTTTGTTTTATAAAAAGCATCAGCGGAATACAACGATTGTTGTGGTAATTAGTTTAAGTATGATTTTAATATTAGGAATGGCTGCTTGGTATGAAGGAAAGGGAATCTCCTATGAAGCAAAACAAACTGCACTGAGAGAGAAGCAACATGCCTTACAAAAAAAGAGAGACGATATCTTAGCAGGGAAAATGACTGAAGCGTCAACCCAGACAACAATAAATAACTTTTCTAAACAAGAAATAACTGGTGAAAATGAATTAGTGACAATTACTGGAACGAATGGGCAGTTGAACATTAATGATGCTAATATCTATGTTTCAGATAATGCAGGTATTGTCTCAAATCAACTTAAACAGAAAATGTTTCAATTGAATCAACAATTGTTGGAAAATGCGAATGGCGCACAATTTATGCTTATTACCGTTCCTGCGTTACCTAGTGGGGAATCTGTTGAATCTTACAGCAATAAGATTGCTAATCAATTAGGTGTAGGGGATCGTGAAAAAAATAATGGTGTGGTTTTTCTAATGGCAATTGAGGATCGCGAGTCTCGCTTGGAAGTTGGATATGGCTTAGAGAGTATTTTAACGGATAGCTATGCGGATGATATTATTAATAATGAAGAAGTAAAAGAGGCTTTTAGAGACGAGGATTATAATACAGGTATCAATAAAATTATTGATCAAGTATCGGCTTCAATCAATTCAAAAACCGCACAAGTGGATAATGAATTAACAAATATACAAGCAGAGTTAAACACTAACACAACGAAAAGAAATGTTCTTTTAATGGCAAGTATTGCTGGGATGCTCATTTGTGCTGTTTATATTTTACAAATTTTAAGAACAAGAAAACTTGTTAAAAAAATGTATCAAGATTATTTGAATTGTTTACCAACAAAGGCTGTCCTAAATAACTCAGAACAGACAAAGAAAGTATTAAATAAGATGAAAAAGACTTCTTTTTATTGTTTATATCTTAATGGAGCAACGTTATTTGCCACAAAAGGGAAAATAAGACGTGCCACTAAGCGTGGTTCTTTACTAAGTATATATCCAAATGCAAAAAAACAATCTTTTGGGCGTTTATTAGTAGGAGATACTTTATATAGTTATGATGGTAGTGTTTTGACGTATGCTTATTTAAACTCACAATACAATCCGTCTAATCATAGTAGTTCTGGTAGCGGCAGTGGTGGTTCATTCGGTGGCGGCTCATTCGGCGGTGGCGGTGCCTCAGGAAGTTGGTAAAATAAAAAGCTAGAAACGTTAATCGTTTCTAGCTTTTTACTATTTATCTAAACCGTAAAGATAGTCATCATCTTTCATGGCTTCAACTGTTCCTAGTAAATAGCCATTTCCTACTTGGGAGAAGAAGTCATGGTTGCTAGTTCCTGTCGAAATACCATTCATTACAATCGGGTTCACATCATTGGCTGTATCCGCAAATAAGGGATCCATACCTAAGTTCATTAAAGCTTTGTTGGCGTTGTAACGTAAAAAGGTTTTTACTTCTTCGGTCCAACCTAAGTCATCATATAATTCTTCTGTATAACGTTCTTCGTTTTCGTACAATTCGTAAAGTAAATTATACATCCAGTCTTTTAGTTTATCTTGCTCATCTTCTGGTAATTCATTAAATCCTAATTGGAATTTATAGCCAATATACGTGCCGTGCACTGATTCATCACGGATAATCAATTTAATAATTTCAGCGACGTTCGCTAGTTTATTGTTTCCTAAATAGTAAAGAGGAGTGTAAAACCCAGAATAGAATAAAAACGTTTCTAAAAATACACTAGCAATTTTTTTCTCTAACGGAGTACCGTTTTTATAAATTTCGTTAATCCGTTCTGCTTTATATTGCAGATGTTTGTTGGTATTTGTCCACTCAAAAATATCATCAATCTCTTTTTTTGTATTTAATGTACTGAAGATAGAAGAATAACTTTTGGCATGGACAGATTCCATGAATTGGATGTTATTTAAGACGGCTTCTTCATGGGGCGTCCGCACATCATTTCTCAGTTGATCCATGCCGCTTTCTGATTGAACAGTATCTAATAAAGTTAAACCGCCGAAAACGTAGCCGACAGTAGTTTTTTCTAAATCGGAAAGAGTCCGCCAATCATCTAAGTCATTGGATAACGGAATCCGTGTATCTAACCAAAATTGTTCGGTTAATTTTTCCCAAGTGGATTTATCAATGACGTCTTCAATGGCGTTCCAGTTAATTGCTTCATAATACGTTGCCATGGTTATTCCTCCTGTATGCTGGGACAGCAGTCTTGTTTGACTAGTTGTCTCGTTTCTTCGCTTAAAACGTTCTACAGAGTCCAAATAGGAGCGTGCAGCCGTTCTTCTTTGTCCAGTATATCTGAAAATGTCCTGTTTAAAAAGAGAACATTCCTAAAAAATAAGACGCTCAAGCAGAACGCCTTATTTAAGTGCTTTTCATTAAATCACGCAAGACTCACATTGATTGCTGCCAATTTCTTCAGCATCATCTGTAAATGTACGAATATAGTAAATTGATTTAATCCCTTTGTTGAACGCATAATGACGTAAAATGTTCAAGTCACGGGTTGTTTGTTTTGGTGTTTCTTTCCATTCATACAAGCCTTCAGGGATTTCTGAACGCATAAACAAGGTTAAACTCATTCCTTGATCAACGTGTTGTTGCGCTGTTGCGTAGACATCAATCACTTTGCGCATATCCATGTCGTAAGCAGAAGTATAGTAAGGGATTCTATCATTAGCTAAATAAGGCGCTGGATAGTAAATCTTACCAATTTTCTTCTCTTGACGTTCTTCAATCATGCGAGTAATTGGATGAATGCTGGCACTAGTATCATTAATATATGAAATTGAACCATTTGGCGCTACGGCTAAACGATTTTGATGATAAAGACCATCTTTTTTCACAGCATCGCGTAACGCAGCCCAATCTTCAGCCGTTGGAATCTGAATGTCTTTAAAAATTTCTTTCACTTTATCAAATTTTGGTGTAAAGTTGCCTTCAATATACTTATCGAAGTAAGCACCAGAAGCATAATCTGATTTTTCAAAATTGTGGAAGACTTGGTTACGTTCTTTCGCAATTTGATTACTTTCCATTAAAGTCCAGTAATTTAATAACATGAAATAAATGTCTGTAAAGTCTAATGATTCTTCAGAGCCGTATTCCATATGATTTTTAGCGAAGAAGGTGTGTAAGCCCATTGCGCCTAGTCCGATTGTATGGCTTAAACGATTTCCATTTTGGATAGTTGGCACGACATCAATTTCAGAAGCATCTGTTACAAAAGTTAACGCACGCGTCATAGCGCGGACAGATTTTCCAAAGTCAGGACTTTCCATTAAATTAACAATGTTAGTTGAACCTAAGTTACAACTAATATCTGTTCCTAAAACTTCATATTCTTGTTTCCCATTAATAACAGAAGGCGTTTGAACTTGAAGAATTTCAGAACATAAGTTACTCATGATAATCTTGCCATCAATCGGATTGTTTTTGTTAGCTGTATCAATATTGATGATATAAGGATAGCCAGATTCTTGTTGTAATTTAGAAATTTCATTTTCTAAGTCACGGGCTTTAATTTTACGTTTACGTATGTTTGGATTGGCCACTAGGTTATCATATTCTTTGGTGATATCTACATAGGAATAAGGCACACCATATTCGCGTTCCACACTATAAGGACTAAATAAATACATATCTTCGTTGTTACGTGTTAATTCGTAAAATTTATCTGGAACAATAACACCAAGAGACAACGTTTTTACACGGATTTTTTCATCAGCGTTTTCTTTTTTAGCAGATAAGAACATTTCAATATCTGGATGGAAGACGTTTAGATAAACCACACCAGCACCTTGACGTTGACCTAGTTGGTTAGAGTAGCTAAAGCTATCTTCAAATAATTTCATAACAGGGACAACACCACTTGCTGCGCCATCATAACCTTTGATTGGTGCGCCCGCTTCACGTAAGTTGGAAAGAGTAATTCCTACGCCGCCGCCGATTCGTGATAATTGAAGGGCAGAATTAATTGAACGCCCAATGCTGTTCATATCATCTGTTACTTGAACTAAGAAACAAGAAACCAATTCACCTCGACGTTTACGCCCAGCGTTTAAGAAAGAAGGCGTGGCTGGTTGATACCGTTGATGGATCATTTCATCCGCCAATGTTAAAGCCAACTCTTCATCGCCATCCGCAAAATACAAGGCATTAAAGGCAACCCGATCTTCATATGTTTCTAAATACTCTGTTCCGGCGTTGTTCTTTAAAGCGTATTGAGAATAAAATTTATAAGCCGCCATGAAAGACTTGAATTGGAAATGTTGTTCATCTAAGAAAGCATATAATTTTTCAATAAAGTCCATTGAATATTTTTCGATGAATTCAGTTTCAATAAAATCTTCTTTCATTAAAAAGTTGATTTTTTCTTCAGCAGAGCTGAATTTACGTGTATTCGGTTCTACATTTTCTTTAAAGAAGGCTGCGAGTGCTTCTTTATCTTTATTTAAAGGGATTTGACCATCAACAGGACGGTTAATCTCGTTATTCAGTTTGAAATAGCTGACATCTTTAATTTCTTTTAGACTCAATTTCTTCCACTACTTTCTTAAAGGTCTCCACGTCTTCGTCTGTTCCGCTAAACTCAAAGGAGTATAGAAGCGGAACGTGGTAATCGCGGGCAATATCTTTGGCGGTATAGACAAATAATTCAGCAAAATTACGGTTGCCCCCACCAGCTACACCAACTAACAGTTCTTGGTTACTTTTATAATCAAGAAAGTCATTCACTACCTCTGTAATTTCTGCATCATAGGTAGGAATGACAAGAATAAAAGGCTCATTTATTTCAAAAAAAGGATTCGCTGGCTCAAGTTCATAAGCAGGCAAATCCAATTTTTTAATAAAGCGCCTTGTTTGACCGGTGACTGAAAAATAAACAAGTTTCATCTTAGCTAGCCAATTGTTTTAATTGGTCTGGACGGAAGCCAACAACGGTTGTTGCTTCAGATGTGATTACCGGTACGCTTTGGAACCCTTGTTCTTTTAACCAGTCGATAGCATCTGGTTGTGCGTCGATATTGATTTCTTCAAAAGCGATGTTATTTTCACTTAGGAAACGTTTCGCCATTTTACATTGGATACAGTTATTTTTTGAAAAGATTTTTACGTTCATTGAAAGTTCCTCCTCTTTTTTTCTACATAGACTAGTATAAATCTATGTAGAAAAAAGTCAACACTTTAACACTATATATTGTGGTGCGTTTTTCTCATAATACTAGTTTTTGTGTTTTTGAAAGAAAAATGAAAACACGTGAATCCTCGTTTTTGGGAGAAAAAACACATTGGTCAGTGTTTGACAAACAAAAAAATTAAAATTTTGAAAGAGAACATTTAGTGAAAAAACACTAAATATTGTGTTGACATTTGAGTTAGGCACAAGAAGAAAAAATAAGCGGATTTGTTATTGAATGAGTGGAATTTTACAGTAGCTAGTAACATAAAAAACAAGTGCTGACTTTTTTTCAAAAATGGTAACCTGAAAAAAGTGTCTCTATATAGAAGGAAAATAGAAGAAAACAGGAGATACATCCAGAAATTCATTGACTTTCCGTGTAAGCAAGCGTATTCTTTTAATTGAGAACGATTCTCATTTTCGTTTGAAACTTTTTCACATGGAGGAAAGTAAATGATTACGTTAGCGCAGGCAGAAGTTGGGAAAGTCTATACAGTCGAAAGCGTCCAAGCAGATGTTCAGACAAAGAAACATCTGAACAATTTAGGTGTCGTTGCAGGCCAAGCAGTTGTCCTTGTCAATTATCAGAATCAAAATGGTATTGTTTTATTACATAATAGTCGAATTGCGCTGACAGATACGATTTTACAAGCGATTCATGTGAAGGAGCGCTCGGCGAATGAGAAAGTTTGGGTCTCCTTAGATACCTTGAAAGTTGGAGAACGCGCTACAATAGTAGGTATCCACGGACAAGGAGCGGTGAAACGTCGGTTGATGGACATGGGCTTAACAAAAGGAACAGTAATTTTTATTCGCAAAGTGGCTCCTTTAGCCGATCCAATTGAAATCAATGTACGTGGTTACGAACTAACGTTACGAAAAAGTGAAGCGGAACTAATCTTGGTTGAAAAGGAGGAAAGCGAATGACTCAGCAAATTGCACTAGCCGGCAACCCTAATAGCGGTAAAACGACAACGTTCAATATGTTAACAGGAGCCAACCAATATGTTGGAAACTGGCCAGGGGTGACTGTGGAACGCAAAGAGGGGGTGGCAAAGAAAGATAAGACACTCATTATTCAAGATTTGCCAGGGATTTACTCTCTTTCTCCTTATACGCCTGAAGAAATTGTGGCACGAGATTATCTTTTGGAGGACCAACCTTCAGTGATTTTGAATATTCTCGATGTGACCAATTTGGAACGGAATCTTTATTTAACAACACAATTAATTGAAACCGGATTACCGGTTGTTTGTGCGTTAAACATGATGGATTTGTTGGAAAAAAACGGCCAAACATTGAATAGTGAAAAGTTAAGTTATGGCTTAGGCGTGCCTGTCGTTGAGATTAGTGCTTTGAAGAATCGTGGGTTGGATCATGCTTTAAAACAAAGTAAGCAGCGAGCGAATGCCATAGAGACAGAGGTTATTTATCCTTCTTATGATAATCGCTTAGAAGCAGCACTTGCTGAAATTGTTGATATTTTAGGGAATACTGTTCCTGAAACGCAACAGCGTTGGTATAGTTTAAAACTTTTTGAACGAGATGTTCGAACCAAAGAGCAATTATTATTGAGTTCTTTTCAAGAAAAAGAAATTGAAGAAGTCATTCAAATTACTGAAAAAATCTTTCAAGATGAAAGTGAAGCGATTATCATCAATGAACGCTATGCCTTTATTGCTCGATTAATTGCTTTGTGTGCGACGAAAAAAACAGAAATGACATTTACTCACAGTGATAAGATTGACCGAGTGGTAACCAATCGGTGGTTGGCGTTGCCAATCTTTGCGTTTGTGATGTGGTTGGTCTATTACTTGTCTATTCAAACGGTTGGTACAATGGGGACAGACTGGTTAAATGATGTCTTTTTTGGGGAATGGGTTCCTCAATTTGTAGGAAATTGGTTGGCGCAATGGCAAGTAGCGCCATGGATGCAAAGTTTAATTTTAGATGGGATCATTGCAGGGGTTGGGGCTGTGTTAGGCTTTTTACCACAACTGGCCGTCCTGTTTTTATGTTTAGGTTTTTTAGAAGATTGTGGCTATATGGCACGGATTGCCTTTGTCATGGATCGCTTGTTTCGGAAATTCGGCCTATCTGGTAAGTCGTTTATTCCGATGTTAATTGCGACAGGTTGTGGGGTCCCAGGCGTGATGGCTAGTCGAACGATTGAAAACGAACGCGATCGGCGAATGACTATTATGGTCACGACTTTTATGCCATGTTCGGCGAAGTTGCCTATTATCGCTCTGATTGCAGGTGCATTTTTTCCTAACCAAAGTTGGGTCTCGCCCTCTGCTTATTTCTTAGGGGTTGCTTCCATTGTGTTATCAGGAATTGCTTTAAAAAAGACCAAGCATTTTTCGGGAGATCCAGCACCATTTATTATGGAACTTCCCGCCTATCATTTGCCACAGCTTAGAAGTGTGGTTCGGCATGCCTATGAACGATGTCGCTCATTTGTAAAAAAAGCAGGTACGATTATTTTTGTTTCCAGTATTCTCATTTGGTTCATGTCCCATTATTCTGTGACGTTTCAACCCGTTCCAGAAAGTCAAAGTATTCTAGCATTTCTAGGTAAAGGGTTGGCGGTGCTATTTATCCCATTAGGTTGGGGTAATTGGCAAGGGGCAGTTGCCACAATTACAGGATTGATAGCGAAAGAAAATATTATTGGTACCTTAGGCATTTTATTTGGCAATGTGAAAGATGTTTCTGAAAACGGGGTAGAAGTCTGGGGCGCACTGCAACACACCTTTACGCCAGTCGCGGCCTATTCGTTCTTAACTTTTAACTTATTATGTGCACCTTGTTTTGCTGCAATTGGCGCAATTCGTCGTGAAATGGGAGACCTCAAATGGACATTAGGAGCCATTGGTTATCAATGCGGTTTGGCTTATATGGTTAGTTTTGTGATTTATCAATTGGGCCATGTGTTAGTCGAAAAAGGCACACTAACTCTGGGGACTTTTTTAGCGATGGGTGTTGTTTTAGCTGGATTTTATTTCCTTATAAGAAAACCAAAGCCAGGCAAAGAAAGTGTCCAAGCAATCACTTCTTTAGAAAGAGGGTAATAACGGATGGCAACAATTATTTTATCCATTTTAATTTTTGGAACAGCAGGAATCATCACCTATCGACGAATCAAAAAAGGGGAAAGTTGTGAAGATTGTCAAACAGCTTGTCCTGTAAAAAAAGAACAATCTTCACAAGAATAACAACTGAAAAAAATTCCCTCTTGTATAAATAATAGCGGAGTGCTACAATATTGAGGTAGCTGAAAAGCCATTTTATACAACGGGGGCATAGCTCAGTTGGTTAGAGCATCTGACTCTTAATCAGAGGGTCTAGGGTTCGAATCCCTATGCCCCCATTGGGTGCCAAACCCACGAGAACGGTATTCTGTCGGCGTCTTAGGACGTTTCGAAGACGGAGTACGCGTTCTCTTTTTTTGCGCTTTGTCAAATAATGTTGGTAAAGAGAAATTGTAGAATCCTGTCGAGACCAGAGGAGAAAATCCTCTGGATTTTTTTGTATAGATTGAAAGAGGTCGGTACAGAAGTATTTAACTCCGCGAACCATGTAGGTACTGTTCAACACTCCTAAAGGCTCAAATACATCGAGTAATCGCAGATGTCATTTATTTGCTAAATAGTGTTTCTCAGCACTTAAGAAGGCTAAATTGCGACGAATGCTCACATGAGAAAGCCAATAAGAAGGAATTTCCGAAAATTGTCATACAACACAACGAGGAACGAGTTGATGTTGCATGATACACTACATTACGTTTCGTTCGTATCAATTTCTACGCATGGAACATGTTAGAATTGAAGGACCCGGTGTTCTATAATGTTTGGAGACCAGGTAGGTATTATTCATCATCGAAACACTACGTTCTTCGTGATTTTCAACACTTGGAAGGATTAAGATACACCGAACGCTTGTGTGAGAAAGTCAATTTCGGCTTATTGTTTTCTCGCCAAAGGCTCGTCACAGTTTTATCCTTGTAAGTTCCGAAGGACCTTCACCAAGTAGGTACGATGATTTCATCTGTTCATGCTTCACAGTGAAACATCGCAACTCTTAGAGCTGTAGCTTTTTTGAAGGCTGTACTGTGACGAGACGCATGTCGAGAAAACACCTTAGAAGTTGTTGAGATCGAAGCAATGCGTAGTGTTGCTTCTGCTCCCGCAGTTTATCAATTTTTAAGCCTGGGACAAAAATCCAAAATGCTTTTTGTCCCAAGCTCTCAGGATAGCTTCTAGCGAGGGATTAAAAAGCCTTCCAAATTGTTAACATGTATGGATCATATTCATATGCTAGTATGCATTTCTCCGAAATTAAGTGTCTCTCAATTCATTGGGATTTAAAAGGAAAAGGTAGCTTAATTATATTTGATAGGCATAGTAAAATATCGTTATGGAAATAGAAAATTCTGGTGTCGCGGTTACTACGTGGATACAGTAGGAATAAATAAAAAGTAGATAGAAGAATATATTCGTAATCAACTTCGTGAAGATTACGTAGCTGCTCAGCTAACGGTGTTTGAAGAAGTAGATCCGTTCACAGGACAAAAAATTATAAAAAATGAAATAGCTCCATTAATGAGCTGTAAGTAAATGTGGTGCGGAAGGGAACTTTTTCGGTAAGCCTTTTAGGCTTAGACCGGTAATAGTGGATTACAGCCGCAGAACAAACCACCCGTTCACACGGGTGGTTTTGATTATGGTTATTATGTTATTAGGCACTTAACCTGAAAGATGGAATGATCCCAACAAAACGGCTTATGTCATTATTTATGAATATCATTATCGGTTCCGTTAATTTCTAAATCCCAAAAGGCAAGTAGTTCTACTTTATGCTGCGTGCTTTCTTGTATTTGCTCAATTAAATAAGCTGGTAAAGTAAGTGAAATCCAATGTTGATCAGAAAAAAAAGATAGACATTTAAAGTTTTTGAAATGAACAAATTCAGAAACCCAAATATTTTTATGACAGGTAACGGACTTTACTGAAAAAAATGATAATGGCAGTGTTAAACCAGTTAGTACTGCTTTAGACAGACTTTCTTTTATTGTCCATAATAAAACACTATATTGTAATCTTTGGTTTTGCTTATCTAATTGGTCAACAATATTTTTTTCATGATTTTCTATGTTTGAGTAAAGGGTATTTTCTTTTTGCTTTGAAACCAGTTCTATATCTACACCGGCACAAATTGATGCTGGAAATGCCAGTGCGATTGTTGCATTTTTTGTATGGGACAGCGAGACTCCCTGCATGCTGAATTTTTCATACTGAATAATAGGCTGAGAGAAACAACCAACTAGAATTTCTAATTTTTGAAGATTTGATTCATTCAACAAGAGAGAAACAGCAGTTTTTGCTGCATATCTACCTATTTGATAGGTCATTTTTCTTTTGAGATTACGATAACTATTACAAATATGTTGTTCGCGTTCGCTAAGAAAAGCGATAGGAAATTTAAAATCATTTGATTCAAATTTCCCATAAGAAATAACAAGCTTTTTTGGAACTGGGTTGGACTTCAATTTTAGTAAAAGAATGTGTGAGTTAAGCAATACTTTTTTCTCCTTGCTATTTTATGAATAGGTGTATCTCTAGACAAAATAATGTAAAAAGATTGTAGGCATTCATATTACTTATCATTTTATTCTATAACATTTAAAGTGTAAACATTACTAAAAAATTATCTATGGATTCATAACAATTTTCCGCTTTTACTTATTTAATTTACATTCCTGTTCCTTTAAACTATATACATGGTATTTCATTATTTGTAAATTTAAAATGATTTTATGAAGCGAGTACTAATATATGAGGAGGAAAAGTATGCAGAATCAGGTGTATTTAATAAATAGTGATCAAGAGCAATTTAATATTTTTTTCCATCCTGAAACTTCTCGAATGATGAGAGTTTCTAAAGAACTGTCCGTAGATCAGATGACTAACGAACAGATAGATGAACTACTTAAACAATTTAAAAAGGAAAATAGTTCAGATGTAGCTGTAGAAAAAGTTCCAGGTAGAGGGACTGTTGCGTTGACATTTATGTCTGCTAGAACATGTAATCTCGGTTGTACATATTGCTTTGCAGGTGAGGGAGAGTATGGGTCTGTATCGGATAAACCTGCATTTTTTACTAAAGAAAACTATATGAATGCAGTTAGATTTGCACTTGAAAATTATTCAGATGGCATCAAAAGTATGTGCTTTTTTGGTGGAGAGCCGATGATTAATTTTAGAGAAATCAAGTCATTTGTTAAGGAAGCACAAGATTTCTTTAAAAAAAATGATATGGAATTTCCACCAACATCTATTTGTACTAATCTAGTTGGAATTTCAAGTAAAGCAATAGAATTTCTAAAAGATAACAACATATTTATTGTTACAAGCTTGGATGGACCTAAAAAATTGAATGATCTTGCAAGGATTTATCAGGGAGATGGAAAGCTGAGTGTATATGACAATGTGGTAAAAGGAATAAATAGAATGAAAGAGCAAGGTGTTTCATATGTCTTACAAGCAACGATAAATAGAAATCATCTAGAGAATTATCAACAAGGTGATGGAGTTAAGTGGGCAAAAGCAATGGATGAGTTAGGGTGGGAAAATCTTGCTATAGTACCTGTAGATACAGGTGTAGAATCATTAGCTATTACTGGTGAACGCTTGCTATCAAATCTAGAAAGCTTTACTAGAGAAATCACGCAGTATTATATAGGAAAACTCTACAAAGGAGAAACAGATCAAATCCCTTCTGGAATTATTGCTCCACTCATTCAAATTGCTAAAGATCGTTCTTTAAGGGACTGTAATGCAGGACACTCGCTGTTTTTTGATACAAATATGCATATCTATCCATGTCAAATGTTTGTAAATGAAGAAAAATTTAATATGGGAAATATAGAAGAAGGATTGAATTATGAAAAAGCACATGGCATCGCCAATGTTAGTAGACAAGATGCACCTGAATGCCAGGCATGTTTTGCAAGAAAAATCTGCTCTGTATTTTGTAAGGGAATTCAATTTCAATCTCATGGAGATATGTACGTAGTTAGTTCACCAAGATGTACTTTTTCTAGAACGACCATTGAAGAATCTATTAAGACTTTAGCTACTATGGATAAAACATCAGCTGAATATAAACTTTTTTGGGATAGTTTTAAAAAAGTTTCAAAAAGGACTGGTAATTTTGGATACACAAAAACTTGACTTAGATAAATCAAAAGGGCTAGTCGTTGATGATGTTACTCTTATTAAAGATAAATCTATGAAAGATACTAAATATTTTTTGATAAGTGAAAAAAGAAGTAAATATATAAAACTTTCAAAGGAACAATATACTTTTTTTGAAGGTTTGATTCCTTTGCTTAAGAAAGAAAAAATTGAAGAAGTAAAAGAATTTTTACATGAAAATAGTACGATTAGCTACGAAAAAATGAGAACCATATTAAGTAAGCATAATTTGTGTACGTACCCAAATACAAATAGTCAAAGTAATATCGAGTTTGAGTTGAATAGTCGGAAACTATTTGAAATTCCTTTATTTGCTATTCAAAAAAGAATTGAGAGAGTGACTAAAGGCATATATTATTTAAATTTATTGTTGATAGCTGTAATGTTAATTGGATTTCCAATTATTATTATTAAATTTCCAGTTCAACTAATAGATTCTTACATAAGCCAGATAAATTTTTCAATTTTAAATGTGACTAAAGTAGATATTATTGTTATTTTATTTGCTGGAAGCGGATCACTTGTTTTTCACGAATTAGGTCATTTATTATCGTCTAATTACTATAATGTTGGATGGAAAAGCTTAAACATTCGTTTGAAATGGGGATTTTCTCCAGTGATATATATTCGTTATTCAGATATGTATACGATCGATAGTTGGAAACGAGTTAAGATATTAGGTTTTGGTATGATAAATAACTGTATACTGATATTTTTCTCATTATGCTTATTTATCATTACAAATAATTGGTGGTTTGGTTATATAGCTCTTCTTAATATAGGGTATCTTTTTAGTAGTTTATTACCGCTATCAACGAGTGATGGATACCATATTTTTACAATCATATATGGTAGTGAAGGGACAAGATGGCAGTTATTATTGCTTCTTGCAGGAGTAATAAAAAAAGAGACCTCAATTTTAAAAAAATTTCAAAACAAAAAAATGATTGGATTGTTTCTTTATTTTATTCTTTCATATGTTATTGGTATTGCAGGGATTTTTTCTATTATACGTATAACATTGAATTATCTAAATGTATTTGGATTTAGTTCAACAGTAATAAGCATTTTCGTCTATGTAATGGCATTTATAAGTCTAATACAAGTACTTCTTTCTTTTAAGAAAGCATTAAAATCTTTTTGAAGACATTATGAAGGATGTGAGAAATATGTGGATATATATTCGAGAAAATTTTAAAAAAAATAGTAGTAAGTTTCTTTTCATCATATTGATATTTTTTGTAACAATGTTGCTATTGACATTTTCTTTAGGAGTTATTTATACACTAAACTACAGAATTGAAAATGAGTTAGCAGACTATTTATTAAAAAAAGACTTTAAAAATATGAAATTATTTTTACAATTAGGGACGGGAGTTCTTGTAGGTTTTTCTTTATTTATTATTTATAATACGTACTCGATTGTTATTCAAGGGAGAAAGAAAGAATTCCAACTGCTATATAAGTTAGGTATGAAATACAAAAAAATTCAGCAGGTTTTAAGTATTGAAAGCTTTCTGATAAGTTCTGTTACAGCCGTTATGGGACTTTTCACAGGCATAGTGTTTTCAAGAATATTTTTGTCTAATTATCAAGACATGAAGGTCGAACATATTCCAAGTTATATTTATCTAATAGTTATTGCTTTTGCAATTTTATTTTTCATGTGGTGCGGTTCAAAAAATCTAAAAAGTATGAATATCGAAGTAGAAAGTAAACAGAAAGAAGCCAGCACGATCAAGTCTCAACCTACTAGTAAAGAAAAATTTTTATCTAGAATCAAGTTAACTTTAGGTATTATCCTGTTGATTGTTTCAATTGTTAGTGGATACTCAACTATGACAATAATTTTACTATTTACAGGTTTAATCTTGATTTTTGATCCATTAATAGCAGGAACATTGGTATCTCTTCGTTTTTTGTCTCTCCGTTTTAACAGACTTTCTTTGTTCGTTGCTGTGGAAGAAAACTGCTGGAATATTAAAAGAATCAGCTCATTAATATCTACATTGGCCTTTTCGGTTATGCTTCTAGTAGGAATGTTGACCTTTTTTCATTCTGTCAAGGAAGCTGTTGTACAAAAGGTAGATGAGACCTATAGATTTGAACATATACTTGTGATGAATGAATTATCTGAGGTCAAAGAAGAAAAAGTTAAGGCTTATTTGCAGAACTTATATCCACATGCAGCTTTTGAGATTGCTTTAAGTATGGAAATTGAAAAAGAAAATAATGAAGACACTTTGATTTTGACAGGCGTTTCTTCTAAATTCAAAAATATTCAAGTGCTAGAAATGGAAAAAGAGTTTAATATTAAAGATTTTGATTTAAATAATGATATTTTGAATGTATTATTTCCGTCACAATTATCTGAAAAATCAAAGATTAAACGTAATCAAGTCATAGATTATTCCTTTGATAAAGACAAATCTATAAAAATTAGTCCGAAAGATTTTTATCAGCCATTGGATTTACAACAAGTGTTTACATCAAAATCGGCTTTAACAGAGTATTTATTTGGAAAAGGTGTTAAAGGAATTTATAACACAATCTATTTGAATCGGCTGAGTGATGAGGAAATAAAAGAATTCACAAAGTATTTATCTGTTAAAAATTATGACTTAATGAACATTGGTGATCTGAAAGAGAAATACAAAAATCAAGCAATTAAACAAACTGAAATGATTGAAGCATTTATTTATGCGCTGATCTTTTTCAGTGGAGCAATCATATTAAATATGTTTATTCTTTCAATTAGTTCTAGACAAAGAATATACAAAGGATTATTAATTATAGGGATGAAAAGAAAAGCTTTGCTTATCAGCATGTTAATAGAAATGTCTATTATCTATATTTTAGGTGTCGTTTTAGGTTGGCTTTTCGGAATTATTTTTGCTGAAGGTGGGATTAAGATGATGGAAGAAGTCATTGTATTCAAACCTGCCATTAATATTCCTTACTTGCAAGTATGTTCAGTATTAGTTGTTATCTATTTGATACTTGTCTTGGGGATTATTTTAATTTCTAGAGTTATTTTAAAAGAAAAAAATAGTAAGTAAGAATCTGAATAGGGAGGTGAAAATATGATTGAACTAAAGTCTATCGAAAAGGAATACGGAATAAATGGGCACTCTCAGCAAGTTCTAAATGGTATAACAATTACTCTAGATAAAGGTAATATTTATGCTTTAGTGGGACCGTCTGGCTCAGGTAAATCTACTTTGCTGAACATTATTGGTGGGTTAATTCATCCTACTAAAGGGGAAGTGAAAATAGGGGACAAGAACATCACAGAATTTAATAGTAATCAATTAGCTGAATTACGTACTAATGATATTGGATTCATTTTCCAAGATTTTAATTTGATTCCCTTTTTAAATGTAAAAGAAAACATTCTTTTCTCGCTTCGTTTAAAAGGTGAAAAGATTGAAAATCATTCAGATAATTATGAACAGCTAGTCAATTGGTTAGGAATTAAGAAGATTGAAGAAAAATATATAAATGAAATTTCTGGTGGTGAGCAACAACGTACGGCAATTGCCCGTTGTTTACTAATGGAACCTAAAATTATTTTGGCTGATGAACCTACTGGAAATTTAGATAAAAAAAATACAGATGCATTCTTGAAACTGATTCGAACGCTTCCATTTATGGAAAACAAGGTTTTCATTATTGTAACACATGATGAATCTGTAGAGCGATTCTGTGATCAAGTTTTTAAATTGGAAGAAGGACAAATCATAACTTAGGATATTTTAATTTTTTATGAGATACCAAAAAAAGAAGGAAGTAGGGATAAAAAATGCTTTTACATGATTTTGATTTCGAAGATTTGGACAGTATTGAAGAAGTTATTACACCAGGATTCGGACCATGTTTCTGTTGTTAAAGAGAGAAAGGAGAAACTGAGAATGAAATTTATTGATTTTGAAGATTTAGAAGAAATTGAAGAAGTTATCACTCCAGGGGCAGGAAGTGCTTTTTGCTGCTAATAAAACGGATATTTAATGAGAGGGGATAAATAATGAAAGAAAGATTCAGTATTATTGATTTTGAAGATTTGGAAGAAATTGAAGAGGTTACTACACCCGGAAGTGGTAGCGTAATGTGTTGCTAATTCTAAGGTGTAATAATAAAGTGCTGTTGGCTACAAGATGGCAATAAATCGTAAAGGAGGAGAACGGTGATGGAAGAAAAATTCAATATTATTGATTTTGAAGATTTAGAAGAAATCGAAGAAGTTATTACCCCAAATAAAGGTTCAGTAACTTGTTGCTAGAGATTTGAATTTTTGCGAGGGCTTAGGAGTGTTCTTCTTGGCCCTTTCAAAATTAAATGACGTATAAATTATTTTATAAATAGAGAAGAGAAGGTGAAACTGTTGGGGAATTTGAAAAGTGAGTTAACAAAAATGATTATCAGTCGTTGTAACATTTATGATCTTGATCAGGAAAATTATGATTACGACGCACCACTTTTTGGTGGAATGATTGAAGAACAAGAGATGACAGAAAATACAATGGATCTGGACTCCGTGGATGCATTGGAAGTTGTATCAGGGATCAAAGAAATGTACGGTGTATCTATTGATATTGATGAAAGCAGTGTTTTTTACAGTATAAGTAGTTTAGCTAAATACATACAAGAAAATACTGAGGAACAGTAATTAATGGATAAGACGGTCATTGAAATAAAAGGACTCTACACACTTCAGCCAAGATTTTCTGATTTCGATTCCTATGGTATTGCACATCATGGAAAATATTTATACTGGTTAGAGGAAGCACGTTTTGATTTCATTAGAAAATATTTTGGTGAAGATGAAGAGCACAGCATCCATATGTATAAATTTCCATTGACAAACCAATATTTAAAATATATTAAATCGTTTAAGCCGGAATGTACAGTAGCTATTCGTTACAATTTGAAAGGAGATTTAATTTCTAATAAGTTTCAATTTTTTTACAGATTATTCGATAATAAAAATCAACTTTGTTGTAAGGGGATGACTACGCATGTCTTATTAGATGATAAAGGAAATCTTGTAAAAGAACTTCCAGATGTGATCTCTGAACGGTTAATAAAAATCGATTTTACACAAAAAAATACTAAAGATGCTGAAGACTGATTAATTACGGTAACTACACATAATACGCAATTAAAGTGTAGGAATAAAGAGAGGGGGAATGAAGGTATGACAAATATTTTTATCAATAAGGCAGCGATAGTTATGAGTTCGCCCCCAAAAGAATCATGGAATGACTACTTGATGAACATTAAACAAATTGAAGTCGGTGAACTAGCAAAAATAAGGAAATACCGAAGACTTGATCGGATGTCTTTGTTAGCTATAGCTGCAGGTCAAGGAAATATTTTGGGAGAGGTTGATCGTAGAAAAGTTGGAACTATATTCAATACGAGTTATGGGCCAGTAGATACAAACCTAAAATTTATTAAAAGTTACTTGGAAAAAGGAGTGGTAGGTGTTAGCCCCATTCAATTTTCGCATACTGTAAATAATGCTGCGTTGGGCCATTTTTGTCAAGTTTATCAACATACTGGACCAAGTACAATGTTATTGAATAGTAACTATCTCGCAATGTCCGCTCGCATGATAAAAAATGGCCGTGTCGATTCCATATTTACTTGTGGACTGGAACCACATAGTGAGATTCTAAAAAGAAGTTTTGCCCAAATCGGTCGGCAGTTTTTAGAAAATGCCTCAACAATGTTTTTATCGACAGAACAAAAAAGTCAGTCAATCAGACTAGTTTCATATACCGAATATTATATAGGTGAGCATAATTATTTTACTGGTTTGCATCGTGAGTTCAGTCACTTACTTTTCAATTTTTTAGGAGAACTTTGTCAATGTTATGATCTTCAAAATAATTCGCTTCTCTCTTTTATATCTAACAATAGTATCGATGCAGAGCGACAAGAAGAAAAAGACGGGCTTAAAGAGTATTTTCAAGAGTCAGTAGAATATGTAAATACAAATTTAGAAATTTTTGAGGCTTTGGGAGGAAATTTAGGTGTGGTTTGTAATGTTGGAATTACTCAATTGTTAAAGTCAGACAAGACAAATTGTTGTGTAATTGTGGCCGATTATGATCTATCGGGAAATTGTAACTTGTTTTTACTCAGTAAAAGGTAGGGTGAGTAATATGTTTGAATCATTAAAAAATCAGATTGTATTAGTTACAGGAGGAAGCAGAGGTATTGGTCAGGCAATTGTCAAAGAATTATGTAATCATGGAATGATTGTAGTTATGACCTATCTCTATTCTTCAAAAATTAATCAAGAGTTACAGGATTTCGAGGAGAAAAATCAGCTTTTTAGATATAAAATGGATATATCAAAACTAGATGATATAAAAGTTGTAGTAAATAAAATCGAAAAAGAACTTGGGGAAATTAAATTCTTAGTTAACAATGCGGGGATTGTAAAAGATAAGTATTCAATGATCATGGATGATTTTTCATGGAATTCTGTTATTGATACAAATCTATCTGGTCCTTTTAGAGTGACAAAAGTAGTTTTACCTGGAATGTATAGTTCCGGACAGCCATCCTCTATTGTGAATATTTCCTCAGTTTCTGGGTTAATAGGAACAGAAGGACAAAGTAATTATTGTGCTTCAAAACATGGATTGATTGGAATGACGAAAGCAATCGCAAAAGAAGTAGCAAGGAAAAATATTCGTGTAAATAGTATTGCTCCTGGGTATATTCAAACAGATATGCTAAATGCATCTATAGATAAAAAAAATTTAGAAAGACAGATTCCTCTTGGTCGTATTGGAGAGCCAGAAGAAATAGCAAAAATAGTTTTGTTTTTACTGAGTGATAGCTCTAGCTATATAACTGGAACTACAATTGTGGCGGATGGTGGTTTGACTTCATGAAAAAGAGAGGAGAAAATTAATTGGAATTTAGAGAATGTAGACTAGTGACCTTACATCGTATATTTAAGGAGATAGATCCAACAATTGAATTAACAAAGTCTTTTCTTTTTCTTGGAGGAATAAAAATTGCGTTGTACAAATTTCCTTTTCGCAAGAATGAATTAATTGGCTTGAATGGCTCTGGAGAAATGAATTTTCCTTATATTTTTGATGAGTTGGAAATTATATATGAAACAATCGATAGTCAAACTTTTTTTTCTGAGTATTTTCAAAATAGAGAGAAATATTTATATATATTGCCATTATTAGGGGATTTTCTGGGTGTAGAAAAATATGACACAAGAAACATTTCAGTTACAGGGCAATCGTATTTAATGATTGATGATATGGACGAACAAAAAATCTATTTTGAATTTCAAGGGACGCAAGAATTTTTAATGAAGAGCATTCTTGAAGATGTGGCAAAAAAACAAGTATGGTTACTTAATGGCGAATTTTATATATATAAAATATGTAAAAGGAAATTACAAGAAAATTTACTTTTAAGAAAAAAATTAGAAATAGCAGAAGAAGAGTTACTTTTAACTTGTCTCAATAATTATTTTTCAGAATTTGAATATATTTCTGAAGAGAGGTTAGTTAGAGTTGAAGGTATTCAAACTTTTGAACAAATTATAGATTACTTTAAAAAGTTAAAAATGGATATTAGTAAGTATAACAAAACAAAGAACAAAAATAACTATAGAAAATATATATATTTACAGATGTTACATATGCAAAAATTAATTTGTGGAGGCACGGATGCCTTTTTTCGGAATGAGTTTAAAACAATACTAGAAAAATATTATTTAAAGAATGATGATTCTGCAATTATAAAAAATAAATGGATAAATCTTGCTGCTCTGTGGAGAGATTTTGCCAGAAAACTTCAAAATAATATTTCTTATAATTTTATTATGAAGCAACCTGAAAAAGTAATAGATATGATCATTGATTATTTGAAAAAAATAGCATTACTTGAAGTTGATGTTATGAAAGAGACTAATGCTCTTTTTATGAAGAAATAGGAGGCTATATGATTGTTACTATAATAAACGGAAGTCCACGAGGAGAAAAGGGACATACAGGAATGATGCTTAGAAGTTTTAAAGAAGGTGTTGTTGAGCGTGGAGGAATATGTCATTCGATTAACCTAAATAAGAATCAATTGAAAATGTGTACGGGTTGCTTTAGATGTTGGAATCAGCATAACGGCCAATGTGTACTAAAGGATCCAATGAATGAATATTTGAAGAGGATTCGTCAGTCAGATGTGCTAGTTTTAGGAACACCATTGTATTATGACAACGTTTCAGCTCTTTTAAAAATATTTTTGGAACGACTGTTACCTTTACATAAGGGACAGCTTGTTGTTGCTTCTGACGGATTATATAAACATGCTGTGATTGAAAAAAATCCTGATTTAATTATAATGGCATCTTGTGATCTTCCAGAGAAAGAGCACTTTAGTATTGTGAGTGATTATGCGAAAAAAATAGCAAAAAATTTAGAAGTTGATATATTAGCTGAGATTTATAAAAGTCAAGCTCGGGCTTTTGATTTGAGTTTTAAAATTTTAACACAAAAATTGTTAGCCTTTAGAGAAAATCTACGCCTAGCTGGCTGTGAGTTAGTTGATACAGGAAAGATTAGTTCAGAAATTATTGAAAAGATATCAGAGGATATTTGTACAGTAAAAATATTTGTTGAAAGTGCAAATAATTTCAGTAAGAAGAATAGTCAAATTTATTTTAAACGGTGATACAAATGAAAGGAAGTTTAGGGGGAAGGATAACTTTGAATCAATTTATTACAGAAGTCTTACCACATCGAAGACCGTTTTTATTTGTAGATGAAATAATTGAGCAAGAGTATGAGAAGATAGTTATTGGTAAGAAAACTATTAAGGAAGACGAATTTTGGGTTGAGGGACATTTTCCAGGAAATCCAGTATTTCCAGGAGTACTAATTTTAGAGACAATGGCTCAGGTTGGTGGGTTCTTATTTTTTGAAAGAAAACAGCAGCAGACTGCTAAGAGATCAACATTCTCCTATCTTACACGAGTAGATAATTTGAAACTTAAGCGCAAGGTAATTGTTAATGATGAAATAATTATAATTGCGAAGCTAATCAGCAAAGAAAAGCATCTGGCAAAAGTATTTGTACAAGCGAAAGTTAAAGATAAAAAAGTAGCTGAGGCAATAATTGGATATGCTTTTTTAGATGTGCTTTAAAGAAAATAATGAATGGAGGAGTGAATTTGAAGAATAAAGTGGTTATTACTGGTATAGGAATAAATTGCTGTTTAGGAAAAAATAAGCAAATGATTATTGATGAGCTTAGAAAAGAAAATTATTTTAAGATGACATCATTAGCTGAGTTTGATGACCTTGGGGAAATGTATTGTGGTATCAATCACAATGTAGAAAAGGAAGAAGTAAAGACGATTTTCTCAATGGATAAATCTGAAAAAATGGCTCTTCATGCTATGAAAGAAGCTCTAGAGCATGCAAATTTAGTCTTAGATAATAATCTACGTCTTGCTGTATCTTTGGCAACATCGATTATGGGATCTGATTACTTAGAAAATTATGTAAAAGAAACAGAAAATTTATATTGGATTCTAAATAGTAAGGCTTGTCTTAGACGTGTTATTCAAACTATGGGAATTAGTGCGCCAATGTATACAACTAGCTCCGCCTGTGCTTCTGGAACAGCTGGCTTCGGGATTGCTGTGGACTTAATTGAATCAGGTGAGCGAGATGTCGTTATTTGTTGTGGAACAGATCATATTTCTGCTATTTCAATATATGGATTTAAATCCTTAGATGCTCTAAGCTTATCTCTTGCTAAGCCCTTTAGTGAGGAACGAGATGGGATTAACTTAGGGGAAGGGTGTTGTGTTTTAATTTTAGAAAATCAAACGTATGCGCAGAATAGAGGAGCAACCTCTTATGGAGAAGTAGTTGGTTATGGATTATCTAATGATGCCTATCATATGACAAGCCCGATACCGGATGGAACGGGGGCTTTATCTGCAATGATGCAAACGACTGAAAACAAGAATATTTCGAAAGACAATAGTTTATATATTAATGCTCATGGCACCGGAACGAAAGCTAATGACGTGATGGAGAGTAAGGCGATAGCTTCTTTTCTGTCAGAAACTGAATTAAAGTGTCATATATCTTCTACAAAATCTATGACAGGTCATTGTTTAGGAGCTGCTGGGGCAGTAGAGTTGGGACTTTCTTTGATTTATCAAATGAGTGAACTTAAGCCGATAACAGCAAACTCTGATGAAAGACTTTTAACAGAATTGTCTTCAATGAATGACCAAGGTTTCAACTATAAATATACATTGTCAAATTCTTTTGCCTTCGGTGGTAGCAACGCAAGTATTTTGATAAAAAATCTTCCAACAAAACAGGAGCAGTCAAATGAATACTAAATCTGTTTTGGAGAATTACAATTTATTCTTAGAATTTGAAAAACAAGCAAAGTTATTTCCTAAAAAAGTTGTTATACAAAATAGTGGTAATGGGATTACAAATGAAGAGTTAACTGGACATGTCCAACAGATTGCCAGTGGATTGTGTGCTAAAGGATTAAAAAAAGGGGATGTAGTAGGTGTGATGCTTGAAAAAGGCGATTACTATCCTGCTGTTCTTTTGGCTTGTTTAAAGCTCGGATTAGTATTTTTACCGTTGGATGCTACGCATCCAGTTAATCGAATTAAGCAAATTGTAAATGTTTCAAAGGTGAGATTGATTGTTTCAAATAAAATTTTAAACAATGATTACATAGATTCCCTTATATATAGTTGCGAAGTGCTTTGTGCACTGCGAGATAAATCAATTCTTATGCCAACGGTACAAATTGAGCAAGCGGATCCAGCTTATATTATTTATACCTCTGGAACAACTGGATATCCTAAAGGTATTATTGGTAATCATGCTGGGTTACATAATCTTGTTGAAGGAATGAGGAAAGTAATAAATCAAACAGATATTGAGACGGTAGGGGTATTTGCACCGACGATATTTGATCCATCCATAGCACAAATATTTTTTTCGCTATTAACAAGTAACAAACTGATATTTATTCAAGAAAAATTAAAACAAAATCCACTTAATTTACTTGAATTTATAAAGATAAACAAAGTGGACATCATTGATATAACGCCATGCTATCTACAGTTGGTTTTGGATAGTTTACGTTTTAGCACGTACTCATCTTTTTGTTTACCTACAATTATTAGTTGTGGAGAACCTTTACCACTTAAATTAGTAGATAACTTATATTCTTTTGATTCTATGAAGAATACAAGAATTTTCAATTTTTATGGACCAAGCGAGTGTTCTGTTTATTCGACAGTATTGGCTATCGACAAAAAAAAAGCTAAAAATATAGAAAAAATGTCTATTGGATACCCTTTAAGTGGTGTTAATATAGTTATTCTTAATGAGAAGGCAGAAGAATGTGATTGTTTAGTTGAAGGTGAAATATGTATCTATGGGAAAAATATGTCAAATGGATATGTCGAAAAAGAACTTAGTGGACAGTATTTCGTTACTCACCCAATGTATCCTGATAGTCTCTTGTATAAAACTGGAGACAGAGGTTATAAAACAAAAGATGGCATGGTTTATTATATAGGAAGAAAAGATGATCAAATAAAAATACGAGGTTTTAGGATAGAGTTGAAAGAAATTGAATTAAAGTTAGAGGAAGTACCCCGAATTGATAGAGCGGTTGTTTTAAAAATTAATGATATTGGAAAGGACAAGTTGATAGCTTTTTATTTATCTAAGCAAAGAATATCAGAAAATAGAATACATAAGTACTTGAAAGAAAAGTTACCCGATTATATGATTCCGGATCATTATGTATCTGTTGAAGAGTTTCCATTAAATACAAATGGCAAAATTATAAAGAAAGAACTTGTTAATTTTTACAATAAAATTAAGATAGATTATAAAGATGAAATCGTTTTACATGAAAGGAGACAAAAAAATTATTACAAGAAGTATCTTCAAACTTTTCAATTGATTTAGCATATGTAGATGAAGACTTCTCTAGCCAAGGGATTAATTCTTTAGATATGTATCGACTGTTGATGTATCTTCAAGCGGTATATGAAATAGATATACCTTTTGAATGTTTAGCAGAATACAATTCGGTAAAATCATTTTTGAATGATATAGATGATCAAATCAATAAAAAAAGTTCTAAAGAAATTTCTTTGAAAGTAACTGGTGCACCTGAGGAAGTAACAGCACTTCCATTTCAAAAATTCTTGTTAGAACTTGAAAAAAAGGAATTGAAGAAAAATCAGTTGCCAAATATTTCATCATATAATATGGTATTCAGTATTCGATTTAACAAATACATTGATCCTTCGATATTTAAAAGAGGCATTGAAAGGATTTTACAAAGACATGCTATATTTTCTTACTATTTTGAAAAAGATAATGTCAATAACAAGGTAAAGCTATTACGAAGTAAGCAGATAGCAAGTGGTTATTTAGAAATTCATGACTGTAAGTGTCTGAAGGATATACATTTGTTCAGTTATCTACAAGCTTTTTTTGATTTAAATACCCCATGTCTATATCAATTTTTGTTGTTTGAAGATACGAATGAGCAGCAAATGCTTGTATTGAATATTCACCATTGTATTTTTGATTATTATTCTTTGCATATTTTTTTATATGAGCTTTTTAACAGCGTGGAAAATACAATTATTTCTGAGGATACTGGTTACGTAAATTATATAGAAAGTCGTTCAAATCAAAAAAATCAACAAAGTATTGATTACTTGCTTGAATATTACAAAAATAGAAAAAAAGCTGTTCGTTTGATTGGTGATTTAGAAGATCAAAAAATAAAAGTATATAGCAATCACTTCTATAAAGAATACTCATTTTCATTTGGAGAAGAACTTTTGACAAAAGTCAAGAGAGCTTGTAAAGGAATGAGCTGTACAGAATATATGCTATTGTTTTCTGCGTTTGCGTTATTGATTTATCAGTACACTGGGAGAAAAGATTTTTCTGTGGGGACATTTCTTCCGGGACGTAAGGGAACACAGCATTATCGTTCTATTGGTTTGATGACTGAAATGCATGGTATTCGATTCAAATTGAGCAAACAGCAACAAATTAAAGAATTTGTCAAAGAGGTGAAAGAAAATATACTCAATCACTATCCACATCAACAAATTAGTATGCAAGAAATTTTTCAATGTATGCCCTTTGACGAACTAGTAAAAGGTACACTGTTTGATATAGTATTCAACTACATGTCTTATCAGAAAATCGTAGTTGATGAATACGAATGTACAATTAGAGACCATTCAGGGATAGCAGAGGGTCTACCCTTAGTATTTGTTATTTCACAATATGATAATGAACTAATTATTACTATTAAATATAACTATAAAATGTATTCATCCCAGTATATTGAACAGTTAGTATCAGATTATGCCGTTATTTTGAAGAAAACATTGATCAATGGGAATTTAATGGTAGTTGATTTACAGCGAGAGTGAGAATCAAAGACAAACATAATTTTTAAGAATAGACCACGTAACAAGTTTTTCTGACTATACAAAGAATTTTTAGTTTAAGAATTACAAAGTGAGGGACAAATATGGTAAAAAAAATCTGTTTGGATGATTGTGTAGAAAATAGTGTACCAGAAGAAGTTATCTGTTTTGAATGTAAAAAAAAATCTTTGAAAAGAATATTATTAGAGCAGTACTATATTTGTGCTAATTGTGGAAAGCATTTGAAAATTGATCCATATATACGAATTAAGCTATTAACAGATTTAAATAACTTTGTTGAATTGTTTGACGATGTTCGAGAAAAAAATCAGTAAAGATGGCTGAATATCAAATTAAATTGAATAAGGCAAGAGAAAAATCCGAATTCCAAGAAGCTGTTGTAACTGGAACTGCAAGAATAGATGGGAAGAAATTAGCCTTAGCAATAATGGATGTTGATTTTTTAATGGGTACACTAGGATACGTTGTTGGAGAAAAGCTTGCGTTGATAACTGAATATGCGACGAGATACAATATGCCCTTGGTTATTTTTTCCTGTTCGGGAGGTGCAAGAGTTCAGGAAGGAATAACTTCTTTGATGCAGATGGAGAAGGTATCTATGTTATTAAATTTACATGATAAAAAGGGCTTATTGTATATTTCTGTTTTACTTAACCCGACTGCAGGAGGTGTAGCTGCTAGTTTTGCTATGCTCGGAGATATTAATATTGCAGAGCCAGGTGCGATGATTGGGTTTACTGGAAGAAGAGTAATTGAACAAACTATAAGAAAAGAGCTTCCTGCAAACTTTCAGACTGCAGAATTTCAAATGGAGAGAGGATTTTTAGATGCTATTATTCCGAGAACAGAGTTGAGGAGATTTTTAAACGAAATGATTTGCTCCTGTTTAGCAAATACAAATAGCAAAGTAGATGAGACGGAAGATGATTAACAAAAATAATTGGAAAAAGATTGAAGCGGTGAGAGAAATTGATCGTCCAAATGCGGAAGATTTCATTTGTCATTGTTTTGATTATTTTACTGAATTGAAAGGTGATCGAACATATAGAGATGACCAGGCTGTTATAGGTGGAATTGGTCGTATTAATGAGCAGTTTTTCACTATTGTGGGAATTCGTAGAGGAAAAAATATAAAGGAAAATGTATCTTACAATTTTGGAATGCCTCATCCAGAAGGGGACAGAAAATCATTACGTTTGATTAGGCAAGCGGAGAAATTTAAACGACCAGTAATTTGCTTAGTTGATACTCCTGGTGCAAGCTGTGATAGTGATTCAGAGGAAAGAGGGATATCAGAAGCAATTGCACGTAACTTATTTGAACTTTCTTCTGTGGGAGTACCAGTATTGTCAATAATTATTGGTTCTGGAAATAGTGGAGGTGCGCTAGCTTTAGCAATAGCAAATGAAGTTTGGATTGCAGAGGATGCTTATTATTCTGTAATATCACCAGAAGGTTTTGCTTCTATCGTTTGGAAAGACAGCGAGCTAAAGAAAAAAGCAAGTGAAATAATGGAAGTATTTCCAAAACAATTATATGATTTGGAAATAGTTGAAAAAATTATTCCTATATTTTCAGATGGGGAGAGAAATTCTTCCAATTTTGCTTACTTAAGAGAAAAACTAATATTATTTGCTAATGAATATCTTTCTTTATCTGAGCAAGAAATTATAAATCACCGCTACTTGCGTTATCGAAAATTTTAAATACAATTACGGGGGGATATTTAATGTTCAAAGAAATCTTAAATGGGAAGATTCATAGAGCTACTGTGACAGATGCAAACTTATCTTATATTGGAAGTATTACAATCGCTAAAGATTTGATGGAATTAGCTAACATTGAAATTAATGAAAAAGTACAGATTGTAAATAATAATAATGGTGAACGATTTGAGACATATACGATTGAGGGGAGAAGTGGTTCTGGCGTTATTTGTCTGAATGGAGCAGCTGCGAGAAAGGTTCAAATCGGAGATGAAATTATTATTTTATCATATTGCATGCTTGAAAAAAACGAAATAATTACTCATACACCTAACATTGTCTTTTTAAATAAAAAATGAAGTTATAGAAAAATAATAGACGAATAGTCTTTTCAAAGTTTTATCTATTTTTTAGACATAAAACTAAAAAAGATTATTTGTCAACTAATTAGTATTAAATTAATTAGTAATAAGCCTCAGTGTGTGTTAATATGTATAGTATAAATAAGACTTAGATTGAATTGCTAAGATGAATTAGAAATAGAATAATAGTAGAACTTAGCTTACTATGTATTCCTGTTTTATGATTTAGCTTGCAGAACGTTAGTGAGATTCTGGTCATTTTTTAGGTTCACTACTTTTATCACTTAGATATTAGGATGATGATTTTTGAATAAGTTCGGTCTGATCTCTACTTCAAGTAAGAATAATTATCTTAGTTGAAGTAGAGAATGTTATTATAATTTGATGTAAGCGTTTTTTGGTGTAGAAGATTGGTCAATATGCTAAGTATTTAAAAAATATGTTATATCCGATTATTTTCTTGTAGTTTTTCTTACAATACATATTGCGTTTAGGATCAAATCTCTCCATGGACTTGGTTAGACTTAACTAATTAATGGTGGAGATAACGAGTACTTTGTTTGACTATAGGTGTGTTTCCGTATTCAGAGTTACTTAATTGATTTAGTCGTTAATAAAAATCAGCATATTTCGCTAACTTGGTTTTATCGGAAAAACGGTTAAAGAATCAACTTTTTTATTTGAATTGCGCCAATTTGATTATTTTAAAATGACACTTCTTTTAGCTCTGACAACGTTGGATTGTCTGTCATAAAGTGAATATCTAATTTCTCGGAACCTAACATCTAAACCAAAAAAAGTCCCTTGTGAAGGGCTCTTATCATTATTTACTCGGAATTTGCATAGGTACTGTAAGATACCTCGAAATTGCGTTGCTTAACGACAGCTTTGCTCGAATTCATTGAGTTTCTCTCATTAGGATAGCCGCCTAATCTCTACTAGAGGTGGACTCGGCTAATTTGTTGGAGGCTATACCAATGATCTAGGCAAACTTTTTATCGCAGACTAGCTACAAGGAGAGCTAACATCTTCTCGTAAGTTTTTTCTAAGACTTGTTATTCAGGAATGTTACACAGTATCTAAGTAAAAACCGTTATTTTTATTTAAAAAATTGGGGGATAGCCCATAAGATAGAATGAAGGGATAAGCATTCTCTCAAAATATATATTACGAGGAGAAAGTACTTGGTGGATAAGCGAAAGAAAGTTGGAATTGGTTTGAAATGGTTGGTTACCATATCATATATTGTTATTTACTCAGCATTTATGGAAAAAGAAATGAGCTTCCTAAGTTTACTATGCAGTATATATATCATTTTTTTAGGAAGTTTTGTCTATATAAAGCTCCCCCAAAAACTATATTCATTATCTTTTTTTTCATTAACTTTCTATTTGGGTTGGACAGTGTTATTGGTTTACTCGGATATATGGGTTCTAAAGCTAGTAGGACTATTTCTTTTATGTTGCCATCCATTAACCCTTTATCTGTTTTTGTATTCCTTTATACATATAGATGATAAGAAAAAACTTAATAAAAATCGTATTCTTCTATGTTGTGTTTCACTATACAGCTATTTGGCTCTGTTACTTGATTTTTATGTAGGGCCTACTTTGATCTTGTTAATGATTTCGTCAATTACTGTCAATTCTTTAACAATTATTAAAGAAAAGAAATTTTTTTTTAGTGCACTAAAATATAAAGTTTTGATTACTTCATTACTACTTTCTTTTGTACTACTTATCTTATTTTATTTTATATGCCTGCTTTTCCCAGAGTTATCTTTTTATGATTGGGATAAAACTACCATACTAGTTACTATTTTACCAACTGGTGTAGTTTATATTCTCGTTAAGGAAAGAGAGATTATATTATCTGAAAAATTTCTGTTAGCGTTTTGTATCTTAGTATATAGTGCATTTTTCTTCTTAATTCTAGAAGTAATTGGTATTGTTCTCTGGAAAAGTTTCATTTTGACTATTCTTTTCGCCCTAGTATGTTATTTGACTCATCTATCAATAAATGCAATACGTTCAAATAAAGTAAAACAATTAAAAAATAATTTTAGGAATTTAAATAACGAAAAGTTAGAAGTACTAGATCAAGTTACATACTCGCAATTTCTCAATAATGTATCTGAATTATTGCTCGATAAATTAGAAGAATTAACTGCGAGCCAAAGACTAGCTGTATTTGTTGAATCAAAAGAAGGGTGTTATTTGCTATGTCAAAAAGGCGAAGCAGTTTTTAATTCACTAAAAAAAGAGATTCATTTACTAAAAAAACAAAAACAAAAAATTAAGTTTCGAAAAAAAGAATATACCTGTATACCCATAATAATCTCTGGATATACAGTTTGGATTTTCTTTGAAAACAATGACAATGATATTGATTTGAAATCTATACATAAAACTGTAGAACAACATGGAACCTTGATAATTACCGTAAGATTACTTCACTTAAATAGCAAAAGTTATGTGAAAGATCCAATAGAGGTCTGTCAATTGTTAAGAATCAAGCTATTTAATAGTATGGAGATTGAGAAGAAAAATTACGCTAATTATCTTCACGATAACATACTCCAGTCTGTTATTGGACTTCATACTTTAATATCAAATTTGTCAGGAGATGTCATGGTTATGGATTTAATTAATGAGGAGTTTTCAAAATTAGTTAGTTCCATACGTTCTGAAATCTTTAACACGTATCCATCAACGCTTTACCATCTTACTTTTAAAGAAAACTTACAAATATTAATTGATGATTTTAACAAAAAATATCCGAAGACAGAGTTTATATTGGATTATAGTATTGAGAAAATAATACCACAGCATGTTATTGCTCCACTATATCGGATCGTGAAAGAGTTAAATGAAAATATTGGAAAACATGCAGATGCTGAAATAGGAAAAGTAACAGTTGAAATAGACAACGCTGAGATTCAGTTGATAGTAGAAGACGACGGAGTAGGGGTTGGCAATATTTTAGAGTTTGAAAAATCGTTAATTCAGACGAATGATCACATCGGCCTACTTTCGATAAAAAATGACATTAATTGGTTGAATGGTTCATTTAAGATGTTGTCTTTACCAGGTCCAAATAGCGGTACGAAAGTTTGGGTCACTATTCCTTGTATGAAGGGAGAGCAATATGAAAATATTACTAGTTGATGACCATAAATTGATTGGAAAAAGTCTCGAGATGACTTTAAAAAACTATGCAGATGTTAAAGAGTTTAGATATATTTCAGATCCAATCACGGTTTTTGAAATGATTGAAACATATCGACCATCGATAATTTTGATGGATATTCACATGGGTATGTTCAATGGCTTGGAATTGGGAGAAGAAGTGTTGAGAAAAACAAAAACAAAATTAGTTTTTTTATCTGGATTTGATTTAGCAGAGTATAGAGATAAAGCAATTGGTATCGGAGCTAATGGCTTTTTAGACAAACATATAGCGGTTGACTCTTTGATTGAGAATTTGAAAAAAATCAGCTATGAAGACAAAAAAATATTTCCTCAAACAAGTAGACATGATTTAAAGCATAACCTAATTACTCCTAGAGAAAAAGAAGTATTAAGAATTTTATCGCAAGGAGTAAAACAATCAGCAATAGCTTCCAAAATGAATATTACTGAGCGAACTCTTCGTAACTATGTTTATTCCATCAATGAAAAATTAGGAACAAATTCTGCAATTGCTTCAGTTGTTAAAGCAATTGAATTGGGTATTATAAATGTACGCCTTCAATAATAAATTTTGTCGGAAGAAATAGAATTTAGTGTGTTATATTCTTATAACAAATTTATTATTGTAATTTCAGATTATCTGTTAGAAGTAGATATTCAGAGAATTACAACTTTAAATTGTACTAATGTAGTAACTTCTTTTTTTATTTTTGAAAGCAAAGTCATTTTTAGCAATTATAGCTCCCTAGTTAGCGAAGCTGAAAGGTTCTTCTTTTTTGGATATTAAAAGAAGCCTATGGAAAGTTCCTCGAGGTAGGGATAGATTTTAACTATATGAAAAATTAATCAATGGAACTTCATTGAAGCTACCAAAATCAGTTAGTAACTTTATTGCTGATACCTGAAAAACTAATAAAAAACTAGTATATTTTGTTTCTGGCAGTTCAGGTAATAAAAAAAGTTAAAAATTTTTCAGGCTAAAAAAGCGAATTTACCAAAAAGCGCACTTTTTGGTTCCTATGAAACGAAAAAGTACGTACTATACAGCATGTACGGCACGGTATATGATGATATCAGAAAACGTTAAAGGAGCGAATCAAATGATTACATCACTAGCAGATACAGTAACATTAAACAACGACACTAAAATTCCAGGAATGGGTCTCGGGGTATTCCAAATACCAGATGAAGAGACAGCAAAAGTGGTCGAAGAAGGGATTATCAATGGTTATCGTTTAATCGATACAGCGCAAATCTATGGTAATGAATCTGGCACAGGAGCGGGAATTAAAGCAGGCTTAGCGGCAACTGGTTTGAACCGTGAGGACTTATTTGTTACCTCGAAAGTTTGGAACGCGCATATTTCCTATGATGAAACAATTCAAGCTTTCAATGATAGTTTGGAACGTTTAGGTTTAGATTATTTAGATTTGTATTTAATTCATTGGCCAGGAAATAATTCTTACAAAGAATCATGGCAAGCTTTAGAAACTTTATACGCCGAAGGAAAAGTGAAAGCAATTGGTGTCAGCAACTTCCAAGTTCATCATTTAGAAGATTTACTTTCTTATGCAAAAGTTGTTCCGGTAATTAACCAAGTGGAACTACATCCAAAATTGGATCAAAAAGAAGTGCGTAATTTCTGTGAAAAACATGATATCAAAGTCCAAGCTTGGTCACCATTGATGCAAGGCCAATTATTATCTAATGAAACCATTTTGGCGATTGCTGAGAACCATAATAAATCAGCAGCCCAAGTGATTTTACGTTGGGATATTCAACAAGATATCTTATTAGCCGTGAAATCTGTCCACAAAGAACGGATGATTAGCAATGCAGCGGTCTTTGATTTTGAACTAAGTGCAGAAGAAATGGCACAAATCAACCAATTGAATGAATCGTTACGTGTGGGACCAGATCCAGACACGTTTGATTTCTAAAAATTAACTAGGAGGAGATACAATGAGTGAAGCAGTTAAAGGTTTTTCAGTAGTCAACCACGTGGGGATTACAGTCAGTAATTTGGATGAATCAGTGAAGTTTTATGAAGCATTAACAGGAACAAAAATCGCAAATCGTGATGAAATTGGTGGAAAACGGATGGCCCAAACACAAGGGTTAGATGATACATTAATCAAGTATGCCAATGTGCATCTAGAAAACATCAATATTGATTTATTAGAATATGTTAAACCAAAATCAGAAAAAGCTTCTTATTCCAACGAACAAATTAGTGCAATGCATATGTGTTTCGAAGTGGAAGATATTGATGCAGCTATTGCACGTTTAAGAGCGATTGGCGTAGAACCTGATGGAGAGCCGATTACATTCCAAGAAGAAGATGGCTTGAAGAGCGGTTTTGGTACAGGGGTTGCTTACTTTACCGATCCAGATGGTACAAATTTAGAATTGATTGCTCCTAAAGGTCCATTTACACGAAATTAAGTTAAAAGACTTTCAAACAAACATCAAAAAGACCCCCTCATTCTAGTTACTGGTACTAGAATGAGGGGGTCTTTTTATTTTTTGAGACAGAAGCAGCTAAAGAAAAGATATTCCAAATCCGTAATTGATGGTATACTAAAACGTAACAAATAAAGGAGGAAGACAATTGATTCTTAGCGTCTTAACAGTTATTTATTTTATTAATGCAATTATTGCGGGAATTACCATTTTGTTAAAACCTCGAGATGTAGCAGCAATTTGGGCATGGCTACTCGTACTGATTGCTCTACCCGTTTTTGGTTTTTTCTTATATTTATTCTTTGGTCGCGGTTTAACCGACAAAAAGAAATTTTATTTGCAACAAAGTGATTTGCGGGAATTAGAGAATTTTCAGAATTTCCAAGAAGAAAGTTTTGAACTTTATAGTCAAAAGATGCCGACGGAGGAGCAACAACAGTTTACAGACTTTTTTTCCTCGTTAAATAGGATGCCTCTGACTAAGAAAAATGATGTTGAAATTTTTACGGATGGTACGGAAAAATTCAATGCGTTGATGGCGGACATAAAAAAAGCTCAGCACTCCATTCATATTGAATATTATGCCTTTGTAACGGATCATATCGGCACCAAAATTTTGAACTTATTAGAAGAAAAGGCGGCTGAAGGGGTTGAAGTGCGGTTGCTTTACGATGCCTTTGGCTCAAAGGGCACCAAGGTTCATCATTTGAATGAATTGAAAAAAAACGGTGGTTTTGTCCAAACGTTTATTACTTCTCAAAAAGCACTTTTGAAGTTTCGTTTGAATTATCATGATCACCGGAAAATTGTTGTTATTGACGGAAAAGTAGGCTACATTGGCGGCTTTAATGTTGCCGATCAATATGCCGGAACGACTAAAAAGTTTGGCTATTGGCGGGATACACATTTACGGATTCAAGGACCAGCAGCCTCATTACTGCAAATGCGTTTTTTAATGGATTGGAACGTCTCTTCCCCCGAGAAAAATCGTGTGGCGTATCAATTGGATTATTTCTTTAAACTTGAAGCATTGGTGCCAGAGGCAAATACATCCATTCAGATGATTGCCAGTGGTCCTAACAGTGACCGTGAACAAATTAAATTGGCCTTTATTAAATTGATTACTTCTGCCAAGAAAAGAGTCTGGATTCAAACGCCGTATTTAGTTCCTGATGACAGTGTCTTGGCTGCTTTAAAGGTTGCTGCGGCTTCAGGAGTAGATGTTAAAATTATGATTCCAGATAAGCCCGACCATCCGTTTATTTATCGAGCAACACAGTATTACGGCCGCTTATTGATGAAAGAAAATATTGAAATTTTAATTTATAACGGTGGTTTCTTACATGCGAAAACAATGATTATGGATGATGAAGTCTGCACAGTTGGTTCAGCCAATCAAGATATCCGAAGTTACAAATTAAACTTTGAAGCAAATGCTGTGTTATATGATAAAAAAATCATTGATCAATTAGAAGCAATTTTCTTAGAAGATCGAAAAAAATGTACAACAATGACTCCAGAAGTTGTTCGCGACATGTCAAAATGGTTGATTTTTAAACAACAAATTTCACGATTATTTTCACCAATTCTTTAAAACTGTTTTTCACAAAATGACGAACTTCTGATCCGAAGTTCGTCATTTTTCTTCGGGAATTTTATAAAAGTATAGAAAATCACAAAAAAAGTCAAAAAAATTTAAAAGAATATTTTTTTAATTTTTTCGTTATTTTTTTATCTGTAGTTGCTGTTAAAACAAATAAATATTATTTTGAATTCGTTATTTTATTTTTGTGAAAAAGGGACATCTTTTATAAAAGTAAAAAAAATTAAGCAAAGAGTGTTGACAAAAAAAACGAAAAGGAATATGCTACATGTACAAGTTAAATACAAAGCAATGACAGAAAAGCAGTAGAGAAATAACCACTGTTACAGAAAGCTAGTGGCGCTGGAAACTAGTACACGTTATTTATCGAATTACATTCTTGAGCTTCTGCCTACAGGGCACGGGTAACAGCGTTATTTGTTAAGAGGTATATAGTATTTTAAATAAACTAAACTATGTATAAATTTGGGTGGTACCACGAGAAATTCGTCCCTAAGTCGTTTCGACGACTTAGGGATTTTTTGTATTCTTTTTTTGAATACGTGGCAGACCAAAGAAAATTTCGTGAACCCGTGTATACATAGAAATAAACACGGGATATCGTGTAAAAACAAGTGTGTTAATCGTTTATTTCGTTAAATGAACGATTTCCTATAAAGAGATAATTATAAATATGGAGGGTGATAACATGAATATCATTGACGAGCTAGCATGGCGTGATGCAATCAATCAACAAACAAACGAAGAAGGACTAAGAGAACTTACAGAAAATACGAGCATTTCGCTATATTGCGGTGTCGATCCAACTGGAGATAGCATGCATATTGGACATTTAATTCCTTTTATGATGATGAAACGATTCCAATTAGCAGGTCATCACCCATACATTTTAATTGGTGGCGGAACTGGAACAATTGGTGACCCAAGTGGACGAACAACTGAACGTGTTTTACAAACGATGGAAGCTGTGCAACATAATGTGGACAGTCTTTCAAACCAAATGAAAAAATTATTTGGTAAAGATGCTGAGGTAACAATGGTGAACAACTACGATTGGTTATCAGAACTATCTTTATTAGATTTTTTAAGAGATTACGGGAAAAACTTTAATGTCAACACGATGTTGGCAAAAGACATTGTCGCTAGTCGTTTAGAAAGTGGTATTTCCTTTACAGAATTCACATACCAAATTCTTCAATCAATTGACTTTTACACATTGCATAAAAAACATAATATTCAATTGCAAATTGGTGGCGCTGATCAATGGGGCAATATCACTGCAGGATTAGATTTGATTCGTAAAAAAGAAGGACCAGAAGCCAAAGTATTCGGGTTAACCATTCCTTTAATGCTAAAAGCAGATGGTACAAAATTTGGGAAAACAGCGGGTGGCGCTATCTGGTTAGATCCTAAGAAAACCTCACCATTTGAATTCTACCAATTCTGGTTAAACCAAGATGATCGTGATGTCATCAAATACTTGAAATTCTTTACTTTCTTAGATAAAGAAGAAATCGATGCGTTAGCTGAAAAAGTTGAAAAAGAACCAGGTAAACGTGAAGCACAAAGACGCTTAGCTGAAGAAGTGACACGATTTGTTCACGATGATGCAGCATTAGAAGAAGCGCAAAAAATTTCAGAAGCTCTTTTCTCAGGCAATATTAAAGACTTAACGATTGAGGAAATCGAGCAAGGGTTAGAACATGTGCCAACTGTTGAAATTACCAAAGATGCTAAAAACATCGTAGATTGGTTAGTTGACACAGAAATCGAACCATCAAAACGTCAAGCTCGCGAAGATGTGAGCGGAGGAGCTATAAGTATTAACGGTGACCGAGTTACCGATTTAGATTTTGCAGTCGATCCAACACAACATTTCGATGGAAAATTCGTTGTTGTACGGAAAGGGAAGAAAAATTACTTTTTAGCAAAAGTAATGGATTAGAAATTGATAATAATTTCACGAAGAGAAGACGTGTGATTATTTGATCAAAGTTAAAATTCTATTTCTCCTTACAGGTAGTGGTGAAACCGTTAATACACCTAATAAGAGTGGGATTGTACACACAATCCCACTCTTATTTTTTTATATAATGGTTCTGACAAGACACCTTGTGAAAAAATTATAAAATTAAAGAGCTATGATAACCATTGTTATTTTTCTTCTTTACACTTTAGCCGTTTGGGTGTAAGTTGTGAATGCAAAATCTAATTCATTAAAATTTGTAAGGAGGAATTTTCGTATGAAAAACGAAAAATTAGCAAAAGGCGAAATGAACCTTAATGCACTATTCATTGGGGACAAAGCCGAAAACGGACAATTATATAAAGACTTGTTGATCGACTTAGTAGATGAACATTTAGGATGGCGTCAAAACTACATGCCACAAGACATGCCAGTTATCTCTTCTCAAGAACGCACATCTGAAAGCTACGAAAAAACTGTCAACCATATGAAAGATGTATTGAATGAAATCTCTTCTCGCATGCGTACACATTCAGTTCCATGGCATACAGCAGGTAGATATTGGGGACATATGAACTCAGAAACATTAATGCCTTCTCTATTAGCTTACAACTTTGCAATGCTATGGAACGGGAACAACGTTGCCTATGAATCTTCTCCAGCAACTTCTCAAATGGAAGAAGAAGTAGGACATGAATTTGCTCACTTAATGAGCTACAAAAATGGTTGGGGACACATCGTTGCTGATGGTTCTTTAGCTAACTTAGAAGGCTTATGGTATGCCCGTAACATTAAATCATTACCATTTGCTATGAAAGAAGTAAAACCAGAATTAGTGGCTGGCAAATCAGATTGGGAACTATTGAACATGCCAACAAAAGAAATTATGGACTTATTAGAATCAGCTGAAGATGAAATTGATGAAATCAAAGCTCATTCAGCTCGTTCAGGTAAACATTTACAAGCAATCGGTAAATGGTTAGTCCCACAAACTAAACACTATTCTTGGTTAAAAGCTGCTGATATTATCGGTATCGGTTTAGATCAAGTTATCCCAGTACCAGTTGACCATAACTACCGTATGGATATCAACGAATTAGAAAAAATCGTTCGTGGCTTAGCAGAAGAACAAATTCCAGTGCTAGGTGTTGTCGGTGTAGTTGGTTCTACTGAAGAAGGTGCCGTTGACTCAATCGATAAAATTATTGCTTTACGCGATGAATTAATGAAAGACGGTATTTACTATTATGTACACGTTGATGCTGCTTATGGTGGTTATGGACGTGCCATCTTCTTAGACGAAGACAACAACTTCATCCCTTACGAAGATTTACAAGATGTTCACGAAGAATACGGTGTCTTCAAAGAGAAAAAAGAACACATTTCAAGAGAAGTGTATGATGCATATAAAGCAATCGAATTAGCAGAATCAGTAACAATTGACCCTCATAAAATGGGTTATATCCCTTATTCAGCTGGTGGTATCGTTATCCAAGATATCCGTATGCGCGACGTTATTTCTTACTTCGCAACTTACGTATTTGAAAAAGGTGCCGATATTCCTGCGTTACTAGGTGCTTATATCCTTGAAGGTTCAAAAGCTGGTGCAACAGCTGCTTCTGTATGGGCTGCACATCACGTTTTACCTTTAAACGTTGCAGGTTA
This sequence comes from Enterococcus sp. AZ129, assembly GCF_051714505.1. Lineage (NCBI taxonomy): Bacteria > Bacillati > Bacillota > Bacilli > Lactobacillales > Enterococcaceae > Enterococcus > Enterococcus sp. AZ129. The sequence goes on from NZ_JBIORY010000001.1 coordinate 402,996, forward strand.
TGGTAAATTAATTGGTGCTTCAATTGAAGGCTCACATCATTTCTATAACTTCTTGAATGATTTAACATTCAAAGTTGGCGACAAAGAAATCGAAGTCCACACATTAACTCATCCAGACTTCAACATGGTTGACTATGTGTTTAAAGAAAAAGGCAACGATGATTTAGTAGCAATGAACAAATTAAACCATGATGTATATGACTATGCATCATACGTTAAAGGAAATATTTACAACAACGAATTCATTACTTCACATACTGACTTTGCTATTCCAGATTATGGCAACAGCCCATTAAAATTTGTAAACAGCTTAGGATTTAGTGACGAAGAATGGAACCGTGCAGGTAAAGTAACTGTGTTACGTGCTGCTGTAATGACTCCATACATGAACGATAAAGAAGAATTTGATGTTTACGCTCCTAAGATTCAAGCTGCTTTACAAGAAAAATTAGAACAAATTTACGACGTAAAATAATTGAATCTTAAACGGAAAAAAGAAATGGTAACCGAACGAGGGAACGTTCGTCTGGTTGATTTATTCAATAGATAAATCAACCAGACGGCTAACCTCTTAACCAATTCTTTGTCTGGGTAAGAGGCAGTCGAATGACTGTTTTACTCAGCGTATAACAGTCATTCATGCTCCTTATCCAAAATCTTATAAGGAGTGTACAAAATTGGATAAACAACAAGTTAAAAAAATTGAATTAGGTACTTTTATCGGTTTAACAATGGCATTGTGTGCAACTGTACGTAGTATCCCAACACTTGCTGCTGTTGGTTGGACATTAATTTCTTACACAATTTTCGCGGTCTTATTCTTTGCTGGTCCAATCGCATTGATATCTGGTGAATTATCTACGATGCTTCCTCAAGAAGGTGGCCCTCAACTTTGGGTTAAAACTGCCTTAGGTAGCAAATGGGGTTTTGTTGTCGCTTGGTTACTATGGGTGCAAATGTTCCCAGGAATGGTAATGGTTGCTTCTACATTAGGCCCTTTGCTAGGTAATACATTTGGTAATGTTCATTTAGGTGAAAATCATTGGTTCGTATTAGGTTGTATCTTAGTGATTTACTGGATTATTACAATCTTGAACTTGAAATTTGACATGGCGAAAGTTGGCGGAAATATTGGTGTTTGGCTAGGTGTTTACATCCCAGTATTAGTTATGTTTGTTTTAGGTCTTCTTTCAATGATTAAAGTAGGCTTAACACCTGGCGGCTATTTAGGTGCCTTCTCTTGGTCAAAAGTTTTACCAAACTTAGAAAATATGGACACATTTAAATATCTAGCAGGGATTGCGTTTATCTTTGTTGGGATTGAAATGTCTTCTGTTTATATTCCTCGTTTGAAAGATGCAACAAAAAATTATACAAAAGGCGTTTTCATTTCATTAATTGGTTTAGTTTTATTAAACGTTATTAATGCAATGTTTGTTGCTAATATTGTTCCAAATGGCAAAATGGAATTGTCTAACATTACACAACCAATTTTGCTTTATTGTGACGTTTTAGGTTTACCAACAATTATTGGTAATATCTTTAGTTTCATGGTCTTCTTAGGTGTGTTATTACAATTATCTGCTTGGGTTACTGGACCATCAAAAACAATTATTCAAGTTGCTCGTGATGGCTTATTGCCACCAAAATTTGGTTTCCATCGCGAAAATAAATATGGCGTTTCTCGTAATGTTGTGTTAACACAATCTGTGGTTATCTCATTATTCGCTTTACTTTATGGGGTAATGGATGATGTCAACGCTGTATTCTTAACTTTAACAAATGCAACAACAATTATTTATAGTATTGTGTATGTATTGATTGCGATTTCCCTAATTAAATTACGTAAATCTCAACCAGATACACTACGTCCTTACCGAATTGGTAAAAAAGGTAATGGCTTAGCTTATTTAGTGGCAGCAATGTTAATTTTTAGTGTTATCATTGTTATTTTCGCCACATTAGGTACAACAACCGTGACTGATGCAGTCTTAGTTGCATTAATCACTATTGTTATGTTTGTGATTCCGTTAATCATTAATCGCTTTAAAAAAGCAAGTTGGGCAACGGAAGTAAAAGAAGATTTAGGTGAATAAAAAGGCTAGCAATTATTTTGCTGAGTGCCTCTTCACCTGATGACTATAGTAAATTGTCGTTTGGAAACTGAAGCAAGTTCGATTATTGCTTCAGTTTTCGCTTTCCATAAAAGGAGGTTTTCATATGAAATCAACGAAACCCACTGTTTCGTTCGCTGAAAGTTTAGGCATTTTGATTGCCTTGTTAGCGATTCTCGGGTACTTAATTATTGGTCAAAAATTAACCCCTCACATACCGATTCTTTTTGTATTCATGTTGTTGTTGCTTTATGGCAAATGGAAAGGATTTTCTTGGGATGAGATCCACGAGGGCATTGTGGAAGGGATCAAACCAGGAATCATTCCGATTATTATTTTCTTGCTGATAGGTGTCTTAGTTGCTACTTGGATCTTGTCTGGGACGATTCCAACAATTATGGTCTATGGTTTTAAAATTATCTCAGTGAAGTTCTTCTTACCAACCGTTTTTGTGGTCTGTGCACTAGTTGGTGTGACGGTAGGGAGCTCCTTTACGACTGTTTCAACTATGGGGATTGCCTTTCTAGGTATTGGACATATTCTTGGATTCGACAATGCGATGACAGCTGGTGCAGTTGTTTCAGGTGCCTTTTTGGGGAACAACATTTCACCGTTATCTGATACAACAAACTTAGCTGCTGGAATTGGTGGCGTGAACCTTTTTGAACATATACTAAACATGATGTACACTGTTATTCCGGCGTTTATTATTTCGATTGTCGGCTATATCTTCTTGGGGCATCAATCTGGCTCGGCGGATTTACAATCGGTTGATGCAATGGTCCAAACGTTACATCAAGGATTCTGGATTTCACCGATTACATTGTTGCCAGTAGCGGTTTTATTCTTATTCGCCTGGAAAAAGGTACCGGCTATTCCAACGTTACTAGTCGGCTCTACAGTGGCGGTCATCTTAGCTTTTATAAATGATCATCACCTAAGTTTAGCGAAAGTTTCTACCATCTTAATGAGTGGTTATGTGGCAGATACAGGGGACCAAAGTATTGATACACTTTTATCTCGTGGTGGGATTGAAAGCATGTTAGGTTCTGCTGCGTTGATTATTTTGGCATTAGGTTTGGGCGGCTTGTTGATTAAGTTTAACATCGTGGCTACTTTAATTGATAAAATTAAAGGCTATGTGAATAATCCAGCTAAATTAATCGCTTTAACTGCTTTAAGTTCTGTGGGAATTAACTTACTAGTTGGCGAACAATATTTGTCAATTATTTTACCAGGGGAAACATTTAAATCCTCATTTACTCGTTTAGGTATTGATAAAAAATATTTAACTCGTACTTTGGCAGATGCTGGGGCGGCAGTCAACTCGTTAATTCCTTGGGGAGTTAGTGGTACCTTCATTATGGGAACGTTAAAAGTTGGTGCACTAGAATACTTACCATATGCCTTTTTCCCATTGCTTTGTCCTATTATCACTGTCATTTTGGGGATATTCTTAAAAAAACAACAAGGGGAAAACAAAAAAGCACCAGGGACTAACGTTGAATTGTGAGTTTTTTCAGATAATTAAACAATTGGTTACGATTGAACCTCAGTGTATCTACTGATTGGTTCAATCGTTTTTTCGTCACAGATTTTTTACAATTCTTCATATAATCTTTGAAGCTCCTTAAAGGCAATTTAATTATTCTAAGTTATGATACAAAGGATCAATCAAATAGGTGGATGAACGTGGTGTTAAACTCATAGAGACTAACAGTAGTTTATTCTTGCTCAATGTTGAGGTGTAGGTTCGAATCCTACCGTCCACTTTCTGTTATTTAAACCAACTAGAACGAAACACAAACAAGTGACGGATACAAATGATTAAGGTACAATAAGGGTAGGGAAAACAAGGAGGAATTCTTATGAAAAAGATAGGGCTTATTTCTAGTGCTTTTCTTTTAACCCTTGCTTTAGCAGCATGTGGCGGCGGAAAAAGTACAGAAAATACGGATAGTCGTTCCAGTGCTGCGGAAAGTACCACAGTCGAGAGTACAAAAGCATCTGCTACAAAAGAATCAAGTAGCAAAGCAGCAACGAAATCTAGTGATGCGAAACCGTCAGGAACAACGACAGCTGATTCGAAAGCAACAGCTTCTTCTACGAAGGAAGCGGCAAATAATGGCTCAGCAGAGAAGCAATCATCAGCGAAAAATGCGAATCCAGATGACCAAGCCAACCAAGTGCTTAACCAGCTAGCAAACATGTTTCCTGGTCAAGGCTTACCGCAGGCAATTTTAACGAGTCAAACGAATAACTTTTTAACTGCAGCGACAACATCACAAGCGGATCAAAACAATTTCCGTGTTTTATATTATGCAGAAAAAGAAGCGATTCCAGTGAATGATGCACGTGTCAATCAGTTAACGCCAATTAGTTCTTTTGAGAAAAAAACATATGGCTCTGATGCCGAAGCAAAAAATGCAGTGAACCAAATCATTGACAATGGCGGTCAGCCAGTAGATTTAGGTTACAATATTACTGGGTATAAACAAGGGGCGGCAGGTTCTAGTTACTTATCTTGGCAAGAAGGCAATTGGAGTTTAGTCGTACGGGCCTCAAATATCAATGGTGAATCGCCTGATGATTTAGCGAAAAATGTTGTCAACATTTTGGAACAAGAAACATTACCAGCACCGAATACCGTTGGTCAAATCACACTGAACGTGGCAGGAACCACTGACTATAATCGAAACTCAGTAGTTTGGCAAGCCGGTACAGTCGTTTACTCTGTCCATCATTTTGACCCAATTCAAGCAGTGAAGATGGCAACATCAATGTAATTAATAAAAAGAAAGCGTGCGACAATGCCCATTGTCGCACGCTTTCTTTTATTATTTTTGTTCTGTATAACCTTGTGACTCCACCAATTCTTGGCTTTTCTTCATGCTGATTCCCTTAGAAGAATCTCCATCAATCTGGATACCATCCACTTTTTTGGCTTTATCATAATCAAGTTTTTCATAATTAATCGTCAATTTTTCGATGGCTTGTTTGTCCTCATAGGTCAGTTTGTAATCAAGCCCTTTGATGTCCTCATATTGTTTAGAAACGGGTTCCAACGCTGTTTTTGCCTCTTCTTTTGTAATCCCCAATTTGTCATAAGAAACAATGTTTTTAGCCGTTTGCGTTAAGACTTTATCTCCTTGGTACGTATAGGTTAAGGTGGAATCAATCCCATCTTGTGGCGAACCTACAAAGGTTTTTGTCTCTATTTTTGAACCGCAACTTGCAAGAAAGAATACCCCAATAAAAATTAAAAATACGCGTAAAAACTTTTTCATTTCTAGATAACCTCCTTTAGCTGTTTATTCTTGACTGTAACATAACATGGCAAATAATTACTGTTAAGTAGAAAGCTTGTGAGAAGTCCAGCAAATAAAAAAATTGCCTCTTCTCATAAAAATGAAGAGGCAAGTTTTTTTATTTAGTAATATCACTTAAATCTGGTTGTGAGTGAGCCAATCGACTGGCAGCCGCAGCCGCAATTGCGCCCACGATATCATCCAAGAATGTGTGGATATGTTCGCCATCATGCGCATTTAACTCTTTTAAAATGCCTGGTTTTACCTTGTCGATATACCCATAGTTCGTAAAACCGATAGATCCATAAACATTTACAATGGAGAGCGCCATAATTTCATCAATGCCATAAAGCCCTTCATCTTCCGTTAAAATTTCTTGTAACGGTGAGAGTAGCTTGTTTTCTTCTGCCAGAATATCCAGTTGGACACCTGTAATAATCGCGTTGTGTACTTCACGCTTTGTTAACACGGCATCAACACTTTCTAAACAAGTATCTAATGTTAAATTATCAATATAATCTTTTTGTAAAAATAACACAAGTTCAGCTAAATCATTCATTGTTACGCCACGTTCTTGCAATAAACGACGTGCGCTATTTTCTAACGTATCTCCTTGGATTACCATTTTTTGTCCTCCTAATTTCTGCTTTAGTTGAAGTTCTTCTTTCATGGTACCAAAAAGAACGATAAAGGGGAATTAGAATCTATTTTGGTAGAGAATAATTTAGTTGAAGTGTTATTTTTAGTTAAAAATTACTAAGCGTTCGGTTGTAACGATGCCATCACTTGTTTTAATTGTGTCACTGATTTTTGGAAGAGTTCTTTTTCAGCGGCATTCAGATTCAATTCAATAATGTCAGTCACACCTTGATTGCCAACGACTGCAGGAATCCCTGTAAATACATCTTGTTGCCCATATTGCCCATCTAAGTAAGCTGAGACAGGTAAAATAGCTTGTTCATTATTTAAAATGGCTTTAACAATGCGTGCAGTACTCATACCAATCCCATAATAGGTCGCTTGTTTGCGATCGATAATTTCATAAGCTGTATTTTTCACTTTATCAGAAATGATTGGTAAATCGTCACTAGTTAAGCGCTCTGTCGTATCCACAATTTCTAAAATAGGTTTGGTACCAATCATGGTATGAGACCAGACAGCCACTTCAGAATCCCCGTGTTCGCCAATAATATAGCCGTGAACATTGCGTGGATCAATCGCTAAACGTTGAGACAGTTCTTTGCGGAAACGAGTTGTGTCCAAAGTTGTACCAGTTCCAATTACTCTTGAAACAGGTAAACCAGAAGCTTGCCAAGCCACATAAGTCAGTACATCGACAGGATTTGAGGCAATCACTAAAATTCCATCAAAACCAGATTTCATGATATTGTTAACAATTGTTTTCATAATTTCTGCATTGATTGAAACCAAATCTAGACGACTTTGCCCAGGTTTTTGATTAGCGCCAGCTGTAATCACGACGATATCGGCATCTTGGCAGTCTTGATAGTCGCCAGCCCAGACGTTTACATTTTCTTGACCCCAAGACACACCATCTAATAAGTCAATTGCTTCGCCTTCAGATTTGGCTTTGTCAATATCAACTAAGATTAATTCATTCGCAATCCCTTGGTTGATCATGGAATAGGCAATACTTGTGCCAACAAAACCAGTACCAATAATTGCGACTTTTTTGTTAAATACTTTCATCGTTCATCTCTTCTTTCTGTAATATTTCTTTCTTAGTGAATTATATCACGAACTTTTTAGGTGTGGTTATACCAATCTGTAATAGTCTTTATTAACAATTTAAATAAGGAAAGCGTGCTTTTTTTGTTATGATAAGAGTAGGAAAATAGAGGAGATAAGGAGGCAAAATGACAACGACAACAGTGTATTATGCAAGCAATAATGAAAAACAGCCGAACCGTTTTCAACTAGTTATCGGTAGCTGTAGCTATGAACTTCCAAAAATAGAAATCTACGAAATCCTGGAATGTGTCGCTTCAGCATATGGCTATCAAAAAGAACCATTCATTGAAGAACAAACAGAATGTTTTGTTAAAGGCAACCGTTGTATACATGTTTCCCAACAAGCGACGACGTTGACTTTTGTTGTGAATGATCTGCGTTTAGTAATGGAAAAACAATGCCGGAATCACGAAGAAGTCTTTCAAGAAGTTAATCATATTTTATTGAATATTTTTGAGGAGACCCCTTGTGTTTTTCTCGAAAAGTAGGAAAGAAGGATTAAGATGAAACAGGTGAAAATAACAACTACCTCAGATTTGATTAATGGCGGCTGCAATGCCTGTCCGAATGTGAAGTGTACGAATTATCTTGTTCATGTAGAAGATGAAACAATTGCGTTAGAAACACTAACCGTTGCAGATTTAGTAACTTTATTAGCACTCAAAGAAGGGTTTCGTCAAAAATTAGTTATGGAAATGTTCGAAGAATATACGGTGTTTGAAAGGGAAACTCATCAAGTTGTATTCAAGGAAGAGGAAACGAGAATTCTTTTTCAATCAAAAAAACAGACCATTCAAAGCACTCTTTTGTGTAAAGAGCCACAACAAGTGTTCCAAGAAACCCAGCAAATTTTACACCAACTATTTGAGTTAGAACCTTTTGAATTTGAATTGGTAGAGGAAACTGATGAATAAAAAACAGGAAAACGATTTAGCGAAAGCTAAGTCGTTCTCCTGTTTTTTAGGCTTGTCGTTCACGAATTTTTTCAACGATTCGGTTATAAACTTCAGAGAAGGAAGTATTGGCATGGTGATCGGTCTGGACAATGAAAATTTTTCGAGAAGCAAAGGACTGATCAATTGGTTGCCAGGGGATCTCATCGGAAATAGATAATCGAGAAACAATTGATTGCCCAATGTTATTTTTTAGTAATTGTAACAGGACTTCGTTGTTGTTTAATTCGATAATTGGTAAGTTGATGCTGTGTTCGTTGAGATAAAGCTCATTGAAAAAACGTAAGCCAGAGTTCTTTTCTCTTAAGAGCCAAAATTTTGAAGCGGCATCTCCTGCTAGAACTAGTTGGTCTTCATAAACAATTTCTTTGTGTAGATTTTTGGTTTCAATGGGTTTTTCAATTAGTCCAATGTGGGCATGATTATTTTGAACCATATCCACGACTTCGTTTGAATTCATCAGTTGAATTGAAAAGTTGATGAGTGGAAAAGCGGTAACCAAACTCTCCATAATATCTGGCAATAAATAAATAGCAACTGTATTTGAAGAGGCTATAATGCAGTCTTCTTTAAAATTCTCTTTTTCTGCAGCTTGCGCAAAAGAAGTAGTTAAGCTTTCAATAATCGAGAGCATTTTTGGATATAAAAAATCAGCTTCTTTGGTAGGAATAACCGATTGTTTTCCATTACGATAGAACAGCTTGATCGAAAAGTGTTGCTCTAATTTCTTGATTTGCAAAGAAACAGTTGGCTGAGAAATATACAATTGTTTGGCCGCCGCACTAAAATTTTTGGTTTCATACACAGCAATAAATGTTTTGATCCATTCGAACATAAAATCGCCTCTTTCTATTTACTATCTTAATAGTTGGTATTGCAAATATTTATTTTACAAATATAAATATTTCATTTAGTATAATAACATACTTTTGATTAATATCAATAATAATAAATAAAGACGGAGTGTGACTACATAATGGTAGAAAGTGCGAAAAAATTCTTGCGGAAAGTCCCGATTCCCATTTGTGGACTAATTTTAGGGATGGTTTCTTTGGGGAATTTACTTTATTCCTTGGGATATGCAACAATTGGGACCATTTATTGTGTACTTGGCAGTCTCTTAATGATTTTAGTTATTTTAAAAATTATTTTTACAATGAAACATGCATTAAGCACCTTAGATGATCCAATTATTGCTTCGGTATCACCAACATTTACAATGGCTTTAATGGTTATCTGTGTTTTCTTAGATCGGATATTTACCAATGCTGCTTGGATTAACGTGTTGTGGATTGGCGCAGTGATTTTACATTTTATTTTAATGATTTATTTTGTAGCGGTGCATATTTTTCCAACAAAAATCGAACTGGAACATATTTATCCAAGCTGGTTTATTACGTTTGTCGGCATTGGCGTTATTCCTAATACTTCTCAATTGTTTATCAATGAGTTGGGAAAAATTGTTTTTTGGGTAGCGTTGTTCTTTTATTTACTCTTGTTACCAATTTTAATCAAGAGAATTACGAAGTCGAAAGAAATGCCTGAATCGACCATTCCTTTATTGACGATTATGACAGCGCCAGGTTCGTTATGTTTAGCTGGCTATATTTCAATGGGTGGTCATTTGTATATGCCATTAGTTGTTTTCTTGCTAATTTTGTCTCAATGTATTTATGGGATTGTAGTTGTGAATCTATATAAAATTATGCAAGTGACATTCTATCCAAGTTATGCTGCCTTTACATTCCCATTAGTGATTTCTGCGACAGCATTAGTCAAAGTTAAACCTTTATTTGCAGAAAAGGTAGGCCTAACGAGTCTGTTAAATATTTTGTCTACTTTTGAACTGTTATTAGCTGTGGCTATTGTAAGTTATGTGTTCATTCGATATTGCATTTTTTTATTCCAAAGAGAAAATAACACGAAAAAAGTGGAATTAAATTAAAAAAAAGAGAGGAAGCAAAGAGGTGAAGAAACTATTAATTACTGGAGGAGCTGGCTTTATTGGTTCTAATTTGGCTAATTTTTATAGTCAACAGTATCAAGTTTTTGTGATTGATGATTTGTCCATGGGGCGAGTGTCAAATTTGCAACAAACTGAGCAGTTGGTTTTTATTAAAGGAAGTGTGACGGATCAGCAATTATTGGACGAAGTACTTTCAAAGCATTCGTTTGAGTATATCTTTCATCTTGCGGCCGTGGCAAGCGTGGCAAGTTCTGTGGCACAGCCTCTAGAGACACATGAGGTCAATTTTTTAAGTGTATTGAAAATACTGGAATCAATAAAAAAATATCAAAAAAAGCTCAAACGTTTTGTTTTTGCTTCGTCAGCAGCCGTTTACGGTGCAGAGCCAACGTTGCCTAAAAGAGAAACTTCGGTGATTTGCCCTTTGAGTCCCTATGCTATTGATAAGTTTGCTGCTGAACGTTATGTTCTCAATGAATACCATTTACATGGGGTACCTACAAGCGCAGTTCGCTTCTTTAACGTCTATGGTCCCAATCAAAATCCTGCTTCACCCTATTCTGGTGTCCTGTCCATTTTGATGGATCGTTATATCCAATTAGAGCAAGGGCAAGCGAGCCAATTTCCAATATTTGGAGATGGTCAGCAAACACGTGACTTTATCTACATTGATGATGTCCTAACTGCATTAAATTTAGTAGCAACCAAAAGTGAAGCGTTGGGACATGTTTATAATGTGGGTACCGAAGTTGCCATTTCCCTTAATCAATTAATTGAAGAAATGAACCAATTAGTGGGACTTTCTTTGCCAGTTTCTTATCAAAAGGAACGAGATGGCGATATAAAATATTCTCTTTCAGATAGTTCTGCTTTGAAAGGCTTAGGTTTTTCACCCGTTTATTCAATTCAAGAAGGACTTCAAAAATATCTTAAGTTTACCCATAATACCCAAAATAGATAAAAAAAGACGAGACTTATTTGTTAAGTCTCGCCTTTTTTTGTGCAAATGTTTCGCCCCAATGGCAAAGTGAAGAGAGGGCATCGTAAAGAGCATATCCTTCCTAAGTGAGCGTATATTCCACACGCGGGGGCAGTTCGTTAAAGGATTCTCGATGGACTAGGCCATCTTTTTCCATTTCTCTCAAGCGATCTGTCAGGACGCGTTGAGTGATTCCGTCGAGCGCACGCATCAATTCACCGTTGCGCTTGGTTCCTTGGAATAATTCATCCATTAATGATAATTTCCATTTGCCGTTAATGGTGGAAAGGGCTAAGTTGATACTGGTTTGTTTATCAGTTGTCATAGTTTCTCCTTGTGACACGTAATGGTTACTTTTTTCTTCCTAGGTGAATAAAAAGTGCGTACTTTTTTTCTCCATCATAGTGAGTAATAATAACTATGTCAAGTAAGGTAAGAGGAAGGAAGAAGAAATATGATGTATCAAGATGTTGTTCGCAGCCGCCGTTCAGTTCGGGATTTTATGCCAGATGTTGAGATTCCTAAAGAGGAATTAATGGCCATAATTGAGGAAGCGATGTTCGCGCCAAATAGTACCAATTTAAATTCATGGCGTTTTTTAATTGTCACAGAAAAAGAACAAAAAGAAGCCCTTTACGAAGTTTCGATGCAACAACCAGCAGTTAAAGGGGCAGCGGCGGTGATTATTTTATTAGGTGATTTGACTGCTTATACAGTGGCCAATGCAGATGAAATCAGTGCTAAAGCTGTCGCACAAGGAACGATGACGGAAGAAATTCGTCAAGGAATTAATGAAAATGTTTCTTGGTACTATGATGTTAGCGAAGAACAAAAAAGAGAGTGGCTAATGTTAGACCAAGGCTTAGTTGCGATGCAGCTGATGCTTTCTGTAAAAGATCGAGGCTATGATACTGTGGCGATGTCTGGTTTTGAAACAGAAGCGGTTCGCAAGTTATTTAATATTGAGGATCATTTAGTGAACGGACTGATTATTCCGATTGGCAAAGCTCAAACACCCGGCTTTGAAACAGTCCGACGAGATGTTTCAGAAGTAGTAACTTGGTTAGACTAAAAAGCTAAACAGTTCTGTAATTGCTGTTTATTAGATTTTGAGCGTGGAACAAACATCCAAAGTGATTGTTGTCCCACGTTCGTTTTTTTGTTGATCATCCGCTTTTGAGAATGGCCAGAGAAGACGTTTAGTGAACCAATTTTGAAAGAAAGTGATACACTAGAAGAAAAAGAAGTGGGGCGACCTTATGCGTTATGTCATAATGCAGTCACGAGATATTCGTGAAAATTTAGCAACGGAAGATTATCTATTAAACACTCTCTCTTTTGAAGAGCCCTTAGTGTTGTTCTATATTCAGGAACCCTGTGTTATTTTAGGCCGAAATCAAAATGCTTATGAAGAAATTGACTTAGCTTATGCTAGAGAGAAGGGAATCGTTATTACTCGCCGTTTATCGGGCGGTGGTGCTGTTTATGATGATCTTGGGAATGTCAGCTTTAGTTTTGTTGTTCAGGAAGGACATCAAGCTTTTGGGGATTTTAAAGCGTTCACTAAACCAATTATTGAAGCATTACATAAAATGGGCGCAACGGGGGCCGAGATTAGCGGTCGCAATGATTTATTAATTGATGGGAAAAAATTTTCTGGCAATGCCATGTATACAAAAAAGGGGAAGATGTATACTCATGGTACCTTGATGTATGATGTTGATTTGGCAGAAGTTCAACGTGTCTTAACTGTTTCTAAGAAAAAAATTGAATCAAAAGGGACAAAATCTGTTCGGGGACGCGTAACCAATTTACGGCCGTACTTAGACGAAAAATATCAACAATTAACCATTGAGGAATTTCGCAATCGTTTACTGATGGAGCTCTTTGATGTCGAATCTCTAACTGAAATTGCGGAGAAAGAATATGTCCTAACCAAAGCAGATCAACAGGAAATTAGGAAATTGGTCGCTGAAGTGTATGGCAATGAAGCTTGGATTTTTGGTGAAGCGCCTAAATTTACGATCAAAAAAGAAGAAAAGTTTAAAGGCGGCATTGTGGATGCACGTTTGACTGTTGAAAAAGGTAAAATAATTGAGTTAACGATTTATGGTGATTACTTTGCCAAAAAAGAAACAGCGGAAATCGTTGCGGCTTTATTAGGTGTGGACTATCAGTATTCATCAATTTGGCAAGCATTAGCAGCGTTTAACTTTGAAGACTACTTTGTAAATATCACCAAAGAAGAATTTGTTCATTTATTGGTGGATTAATAAACGTGCTGGGACAAAAGTTAAAGAATCTTTTGTCCCAGCACGTTTATTTAATGATGGTTGGCTCTTGCTAGAAAAATTTCCCATGAACGTCCCAATTGCCAGTATCTTTGGCTTTTTTCAATGTTTGCATTCGACGGAAGCCAACAGGATGATCGGATAAGAAGTTACTCAATTTAAGCCAGATGGTATCATCATGTAAATCAATACTGTGAAAGTATTCTTCTAAATCCACACGACTGCCCATGTATTTTCCTGAAAATAAATAAATCATACTTAAAGCACCTTCTTCGGCGTAGTATAAACCTGCGCGATCAGCGGTATATTCTTGCGTTCTTGTAAAACTTTTATCTAACGCAACTGGTTTCAAAATAATGGATAACATTAGTCGCCATAAATTAGTGTGCCCACATTTATGGTGTCCTAGCTCGTGTGCCAAAATAAAGCGAATCAGCGAAAAATCGCCTGTATTGTACGCGATATCCAACAAATCACTGTGAATGACAACATAGCGTCTGTGTAAAGAGCATTTTGCCGCAAAAGCGTTTAAGACACCATTCCCGTTGATTAAATAAAGACGTGGCATCCTTAATTTTTTAGTGCCAAAGCCCATTTCTTTTGCCAAATCAATATACAAGGAATAAATTTCTGGTAACTGATTTTCTGTAATTTCCACTCCGTTAGAAGCAGTATCCATGTACATATAACGAATGGTAAAAAAAGCAATGACTGGCGCAATTGGTGCAATTAAGACAATTAATAACCAGTCAGGAATCGGCAAATCACTCAATATCAATAAGGCAACTAACCCCAATGCTAAAAACAATAAAACAAAACCAATGATAATCATTGGTACTTCAAAACGATAACGTAACTTAGCAACAGAAATTTCTTTCTTTTTTTCCTGCGGTTGACACATAAACATTCCTCCCCAAACATTTCCCAAACACTTTTTCAAATAAAATGACTTATCTGTTACTTCTAATATACCATTGGTTAATCGATAATGACAATGGTGGGAACTTGAATAAAGGTAATTATATCAAGTGATTAATGAAAGGGACTCGTTGTACGCGGGGAATTGGTCTATCTTGATTAAATAAAATTTTAATAATCTAACTGTTTTAGACGTAATAAAGTAGTTTCTGGAGTTAATTTTTTAATAACATACAAACGCAAAATCGCATGTTCAATTTTTTGTTCTTCTGGCGATAGCTCCGAATTTATATAGGATAACTTCTCGATTAAATAGGTTAAAAATGAGCCAGCACCTTGGCTGCCCACTAAAAAGCCCATTTCTTCCGTTTCGGTTAATTGTTGTTTTTTTAAGTGGTAAATTTCTTGTGCAAGTGCCCCCGAGATAATGATTTCATCTGTTTGCTTGTTCAAATTTGTTAGTAAGTCGCTTTTTGTTGCTACTGTAACAGTTTCCATTGCACTCATCCTTTGCTTTTATATGATACATCTAGTATAACATGGCCTCACTTTTTTTATTTTTCCTCTTGCTCTGGTACGCGTTTCATAAGGTAAGCTATGTGTATCAAAATATTGGAGGGCATGAAAATGAATGTTATAGTGGAGATAAGCGATAGACTTGGTATGGATTACTATTTTGTCTCGGTGACTACGACGGCCAAAAGTCTGCAGTTAAATAGTCCCAAAAAATACTATAAGATTTGGCATCAAGAAATTCCGTACCATCAGATAACGGAGTGGCACTTGACACAGCAGGAGGATATTCAGGAAATTTCTTTTGCTTGGCAGGAGACCTTTTATCGTTTTGTTGATTACGGAACAGGGATTGTGCCTTATTTAACTCAATTTTGTAAAGTAATGAGGTGAAAGTATGACAACAATTCGAGAAATTGCGCGCCTTTCAGGATCTTCAGTTACGACTGTTTCGCGTGTGATTAATCATCATCCGTATGTTTCTGAAGAAAAACGACTGAAAATCCAAGCAATTATCGATGAGTTGGGCTATAAGCCCAATATATTAGCGAGAAATCTTAGCTTTGGGAAAAGTAATACATTAGGTGTCATGGTTCCTTACACGAATCAACCTTATTTTGATGCTATTTTAAGTGGGATTATCCACCAAGCATTTCAACAAGGGATGATGGTCAGTTTATTACCAACGGATTATGATAAAGAAGTTGAAAAAAGTTACTTGGAAAAAATGGCCACGGGTGCGTTTGATGGCATGATTGTTTTGTCAAAGGCAAATCCTTTAAGTGTGTTTGCTCCGTATAAAGAGCAAGTTGTTTTTTGTGAAAAAATAGAAGACCCTAGTTATGCTAGTATCTATATCGATCGTTTAACCGTTTATCGGCGGGTCTTCCAAGCGTTGAAACAACAAGGATGTAGTGAAGTGGCAATTACGATTAACCGTGCACCAGAAAAAAGTACAAGCGCACGCTATTTAGTTGACGCATATCAGGAAATTTATGGAGCGATTCCTGAAAATCGGTTATTTAAGGACTGTTTAACCTATGAAGATGGGTGTGAAGTAGGACGTCACTGTGGGCAAGATTCAACGCTCCAAGCGGTTGTGACCAACGGTGATGAAATTGCCGCAGGGATTCAAGCCGTTATTGAAAGACCACTCTTTTTAGTGGGACAGGAGCAAACTTTATTAAGTGAAATTTTAAATTTTTCAACAATCTGTCATCCATTAATGGAGTTAGGGGAAAAAGCCACACATTTATTTCAAGAAAAACGGCCGAAAACGATTCAATTGACTTCTACATTTATTAATCGACAACCAGATTTTTCTTTTTCTTAGAAAAAAGCTGGTTGTTTTTTCTTTGGTAGAATAAGGTTTTTCACTAAAAAATAAAAAAACTTACAAAAAGTAAGACAAAAAGCTTTACTTACTTTTAGTAAGGTAGTATAGTAAGCATGTAAACAAAATTAAATGAATTTACTGAGGAAATTCGAAAGGATGAACATATTATGTCAAAATTTACTGAAATGATGAAAAACCGTCGTTCAATCTATGCTTTAGGAGAAAACTTACCAATTTCAAAAGAAGAAGTAACTGCTTTAGTAAAAGAAGTTGTTAGAGAAAGTCCAACAGCTTTTAACTCTCAAACACAACGTGTTGTGTTCTTATTCGGCGATGCTCACAAAAAATTATGGGCAATGACTGAAGATGCCTTAAAACCATTAACTCCAGCAGAAGCATTTCCAAACACACAAGCTAAATTACAAGGTTTTGCAGCTGGTGCGGGCACAATTTTATTCTTTGAAGATACAGATATCGTGAAAAACTTACAAGATAGCTTTCCATTATATGCGGATAACTTCCCTGTTTGGTCTGAACAAGCAACTGGTTTAACACAAGCGAACGTTTGGACTGCCTTAGCGCAAGAAAATATCGGCGCAAACTTACAACACTACAACCCAGTCATTGACGAAGCGGTTGCTGCAGAATGGTCAATTCCTGCAAACTGGAATTTACGTGCACAAATGGTCATTGGTTCCATTGAAGCGCCAGCTGGCGAAAAAGAATACATGGAAGATAGTGCTCGTTTTAAAGAATTCAACTAAATCATTGCTTTAGTAAAATGAAGAGGAGAGGAGTGAAAGCAAATGGTTCAAGCATTACCAAGTAATATTGGGATTCAACAAGTCACTTTGAAAGTGGCTGATTTAGATAAAATGGTAAACTTTTATACGAAAACAATTGGCTTAAAACTTTTAAAACAAGGAGAGGGACGTGCTTGGCTAGCGCCACAAGGCACCAACGATGCAATTCTTGTCTTAAAAGAACTAACAGCTGGGGAAGAAAATCAGGGTACCACTGGCTTGTACCATATTGCTTTCCTGCTACCAACCCGCAAAGATTTAGGCAATATGTTGCTGTGGCTTTTGCAGGAAAATGTGCAAATTGGCGCAGCAGATCATGGCTATAGTGAAGCCCTTTACTTAAGTGATCCAGAAAATAATGGCATCGAAATTTATTGGGATAAACCAGAAGAAGTCTGGGATATTCGTCCAAATGGTGAAATTATCGGTGTGACAGAAGAATTAGACGGTGATAGTTTAGCTGCAGAAGCTGACGGTCACTGGCTAGGAATTTCCGAAGGTTCTAAAATTGGGCACATTCATTTGAAAGTGGCCGATTTAGATGCCACTGAAACGTTCTATAAAAACTTAGGGTTTGGCTTAAAGTCTAACTTTGGTCAACAAGCGAAGTTTTTTGCAGCGGGTCAGTACCATCATCATATTGGGACAAATACATGGAGCGGCAAACAGCTGCCAACGATTCAAGAAAATCAATTTGGCTTAGAAAATTACACCTTCCGTTTACCAACTGCGGCAGATTTAGAGATAGTCCAAGCCAATGCGGAAGAAGCAAAGTTACATTTTATTGCCAAAGATCATTTACTTGCGTTAGAAGATCCTAGCGGCATGATTATTCAATTTACCTATTAAAACCACTCTCAAACTAGCCCTTCGTTAGAAAATGAAGGACTAGTTTTTTTGTCTTTTTTTTGCATTGTTTTGCATTTATTTGCAAAATAATGCAAAAGATGCTATCTTTACTTAGAAGAGGTGAGGAAGCATGTTGATTGAAGAACGTTTAGCCAAGATTCAAAAAATAGTGAATGAACAAAAAAGTATTTCCATGGAAGCTTTAGCGGAGCAAGTCTCCGTTTCAAAAGATACTATTCGACGAGATTTAATTCGTTTAGAAAAGGAAGGACATTTAAAGAGAACGCATGGTGGCGCTATCTCAGTGCAGTCTGAAGCAACTATTTATGATTATGCTCAACGAATAATGAAGCATCCAGAGAAAAAACAAGCGATTGCCCAAAAAGTTTGGGCAAATATTCCCAAACAAGCGTCCATTTTTTTTGATTCATCAACCACGGTGGAAGCAGCTATTCGAGCGATGGAAAATAGTCCGATTCACGCGATCACGAACTCTCTCAGTCATGCGCTACTTCTAGCGCAAATGGATCAAACAAAAATTACAGTATTACCTGGGCAACTGCATAAACAACAACTCTTTTTGTTTGGGGCAGAAACAGTCGCTAAGGTTGGGGAATTTGTCCCCGACTATACATTATTAGGTGTGTTTGCGTTATCTGAACAAGGATTATTTATTCACACAGAAGAAGAAGGTCAAGTCAAACGGCGAATGATTCAACAAGGCAAACAAGTCATTGCCTTAGCAGACCAAACGAAATTAAACAAAACGGGTTTATTTAAAATTTGCGAATTAACAGAAATTGATTGTTTAGTGACAGATACACGACCTGATGAAAAATTCTGTGAGCAGTTAGCGCAAGCAGACGTAACGTTGATTGTCGCAGATGAATAATGGAGGATAATAATGAAGCGAAAAATTAATTATACACATATTGCTGAACCTACTGTTTTTGAGAATGTTTTTCCAACGTATTTGACGAATGAAACGATGATGGCGCGCAAGCAGAAAGTATTACAACGAATGGAAACAGAAAAATTCGATCAATTAGTTTTCTATGCAGACAAAGAGCATGGCAGTAATTTTGAATACTTAACTGGCTTTATTCCAAGGTTTGAAGAAGGACTCCTTGTGTTAAATAAGGATGGTATGGCGACACTTATTTTAGGTAATGAAAATTTAAAACTGTGCCAACATGCACGCATCTCAGCCGATTTAATTCATTATCCAGCTTTTTCGCTACCGAATCAACCAATGGCTGGAGAACAAAAGTTGTCGCAGATTTTTGAAACGCTTCTCGATGAAACTGCTCAAAAAATAGGTATCGTTGGTTGGAAAATGTTTACAACACAACAGCAAGAACCTGCTACTATGTTTGATGTGCCATATTTTATTGTCGAAGCACTGAAAAAAGCGCTGCCGAAAGAAGCTCGTTTACTAAATGGGACCCACTTATTGATTGGAGCAAAGGGGGCCCGCACAACAAATAATGCTAACGAATTGGCGCACTATGAATATGGGGCGAATTTGGCTTCTCGCAGTATGTTAAAGGCCTTAAATGCAATTGAAATAGGACAGCGTGAAACGGACATTGGGGCTTTGTTAAATGATGAAGGTCAAACGCCGACGGTAGTAACCATTGCGGCAACTGGTCAACGTTTTGAATATGCAAACATGTATCCGACTGCCAAAGAAATTCAGTTAGGTGATGCCTTATCATTAACTACAGGTTACAAAGGCGGCTTGTCTAGCCGAACAGGTTTTGTTATTGAAAACGAGCAGCAATTGCCAGAAGCGCAACGTGATTATTTAGAACGCGTAGCAAAACCCTATTTTCAAGCTGTCGTTCACTGGCTTGAAACCATTCGAATCGGACTGTTAGGGCGAGAAATGTACCAAGCGATTGAAGAACAGTTACCAAAAGAAATCTATCACTGGCATTTGAATCCTGGGCATTTAGTTTCGGATGATGAATGGATGTCGTCGCCTATTTATCCAGATTCAGCCATTCGTTTGGAAAGTGGCATGCTCTTTCAAGTGGATATTATTCCTTCTGTACCTGGTTATACAGGGGTGAGTGCAGAAGAATGTGTGGCTTTGGCTGATGAAACACTGCAAAAAGAGATTCAGCAAACTTATCCAGACATGTGGCAACGGATTGCGACACGCAAAGCCTATTTAAAGGAGACATTAAAGATTGACTTACCATCGGAGGTTTTACCAATGTCTAATTTAGTTGGTTACTTACGGCCTTTTTATCTAGCTAAAGACAAAGCTTTGTGTGTAGAAAAACCAGCGCTTAAATGAATAGGCTCCTTTTTTGAGTTTCTTTTGGGCCTTATTTATAATCAATATAGCAAAGGAAGAACACCAGAAGAGAGGCGTGATGGTAAATGCACTATCCTGAACATCTGAAACAAGCAGTTTTAGCTAAAGCGAAAGACTTACCATTAGAAGGTTTTGTAGAAGGACAAGGCCCGCAACAGCCAAAAGTGATGCTGATTGGGGAAGCCCCTGGAAAAGAAGAAATTAAAGAAAACGTACCATTTATAGGGCGTTCAGGTCAATTGTTGATGGAACAATTACAACAAGTTGGCTTAAGTCGTGAAACGGTGTATATCACCAGTGCGGTTAGGAGTCGACCTTTTTCTGTAAAAACGAAGCAGATTGCAAAAACGGGAGAAAGAGTAACCAAATTTCCTAATCGAACGCCAACCAAAGAAGAAATCAAAATTTTTGCGCCTTTGCTTGATTGGGAAATCGCTGTTTGCCAACCTGAACTAATTTTGACACTGGGGAATATTGGGTTGCAACGACTTTTAGGACCAAAGCCAACAATCACTGCAGTGCACGGAACGGTCATTCAGTCGCCCATTCAAACATTTGATGAGCAATCACAAAACTATCATTGGACGCAGAAAACCTATCAAATCATTCCACTCTTCCATCCAGCGGCTGTCTTTTATAATTATCGTTTAAAAGAAGTCGTGAAAGAAGATTGGCAAGTGGTTCAAAAACAACTGCAACTGCTTAAGAAAGTTTAAAATGAGAAAAATAAAAGGATGGTTGTTTTTTCGAAGAGAGAATGCTACCCTAGAAGTATCAATAAATAGACAGATTATTTAATCGCTGGGTTGAATAATTGAAGGATTCTGATTTTTGCGTAAGCCTTGAAGCAAAAAGAATGAGTCCTTTTTTTGTTAGAAGGAGATTTGGGTATGGAGCAAACACAGCAAAACCATTTTACTGCGTTGTTTTATAAAAATGTTCTGTTAGGAATTTTAAGTATGGCGGCGCAATCAATTTTTATTTTGGCGGACACATTTTTCATTGCAAATGGGATCGGCACCGAGGCATTGGCGGGGCTTAACATTGTCTTACCACTCGTTAATATTATTAATGGATTAGGTTGGATGTTTGGCGTTGGCGGCGCTACGTTGTTTTCGACCACGGTTGCGCAAAAAGAAATCAAAAAAGCCAATCAGTATTTTAGTTTAACGATTGGGTTAGTTTTCGTTATAGGGAGTCTCTTTACTTTAGCGAGCTTGATTTTTTCCGATCAAATTATTCGGGGACTTCAGGGGACCGGTGTCTTGTTTGGTTTGGCAAAGGAATATTATATGATTTACCTTAGCTGTTCATTATTATTTATTTTAAACAATTGCCTGATTACTTTTTTAAGAAATGACCATAATCCTCGTTTGGCAACGATTGCTTTTGTCAGTGGGGGAATTGTCAACATTATTTTGGATTATGTCTTTATTTATCAATTTGGGTGGGGCATGGCAGGTGCGGCCATTGCAACGGTGATGTCACCGTTAACAAGCTTAATCCTGATTACGTTGCATAAGTGGTCGCCGCAACGAGTTTTACGTTTTGAAAAGTTTAAAGTGAAATTTCAGGATGTTCGAGAAATTATGTCGATTGGTTTTTCTTCCTTTTTAAATGAATTTTCTTCGGCCTTTGTCATGTTTTTATTTAATATTGTTTTGTTAAACTTAGTTGGTCATGTGGCGATTTCAGCTTATGCGATTGTTGCCAATCTCAATATTATTGTGATTGCCATTTTTACAGGGATTGGGCAAGGGGCGCAACCATTACTCAGCCGATACTATGGTTTAGGGGAAACGAAGGTGTTGCGTAAATTTGTTAAACTTAGCTTTATTACGTACTTGGTCGCCGGCTTCCTGTTCTTTTTAATCAGTCAAGTGTTTACGGGACAAATTATTGAGGTCTTTAATAGCGAAGGGAACGACCAGTTGGCGCAAATTGCTAGGACAGCCATCCGCTTATATGCGATTTCCTTCTTGTTTACAGGATTGAATTTTATGGGGATTTATTACTTTTCGGCAGTTCGTAAACCGAAAATGGCGCTAATGATTTCCTCTTTGCGTGGGTTCTTTTTAATTGTGCCAGTTTTATTTATTTTGGTGAAATTACTAGGATTAACTGGTGTTTGGTTAGCCATGCCAGTAGTTGAATTTGTTACGTTTGGACTAATGCTTGTGGGCTACCTTGCGTATCGAAACTATTTGAAAAAAAGAGAAGCAGTAACCTGATGTTGGTTACTGCTTCCTTTTTGCTTAGTTTACATAGTTTTCAGTTAAAGTCATGAATTGTTCCACATCTTTTAGGACTTGATCAATGCCGGCTTGCCAGAAATCAGGTTTTGTTAAGTCAACATTTAAATGTTTTTTCGCTAATTCTTCGCTTGTCATCGAAGCAGTGTCTCTTAATAACGCAATGTATTGGTCTTCAAAAGAGCTGCCTTGTTGATTGGCATACGCATAGATACCCATGCTGAATAGATAGCCAAAAGTATATGGGAAATTATAGAAAGGCACATCATCAATAAAGAAGTGCAATTTGCTCGCCCAGAAATGAGGATGATAACTGCCAAGACTATCTTTGTAGCTTTCTTTTTGCGCCGCTAACATTAATTCAGTAATATCTTCTTCCGCTACTAAACCTTTTTGGCGCGCTTGATAAAAATTATTTTCAAAGATAAAACGCGCATGAATGTTCATAAACATAGCAATGGCATTTTGCATTTTTGTGTCTAAAAGGTTAATCTTTTCAACGTTTGATTTGGCCTCTTTTAAGGTGGCGTCAGCAACAATCAATTCTGCAAAGGTACTAGCCGTTTCTGCTACGTTCATGGCATACTCTCGATTCAATGAAGGTAAATCCCACATCACGCTACTATGGAAAGCGTGACCTAATTCATGGGCTAAAGTAGCTACTTCGTTGATTGAATTGCCAAAGGTCATGAAAATCCGCGATTCTTGTGTTTCAGGTAATTCTGTACAATAACCCCCAGGACGTTTGCCTGGACGATCTTCAGCTTCAATCCAACTTTTTTCAAAAGCCATTTGGGCAAAATCAGCCATTTTCGGACTGAATTTACGGAAATTTTCTAAAATAAAGGCAGCGGCTTGATCAAAGGAATACGTTTTTTCTTCTAAATCACCTAAAATAATTGGTGCATCTTGGTCTTGCCAATCCATTTTTTCTTTGCCGAATAATTGCGCTTTGCGCGTTAGAAAGTCGACGAATGGTTGTTTATTTTTTTGGATGGTTTCCCACATAACCGTTAATGTTTCTTGACTCATTCGATTATAGTTTAAGGGATTTTCTAAATAATCTGTAGTGCCATGCAATTTGTAATCAGATAAACGGAACCCATCTAAGTGATTTAGGGTGTCTGCTAAAATTGAAGCTTTGCTACTCCAAGCTTTCTCCCAGGCTGTAAACAAACGTTGACGAACCTCTTTGTCAGGATCTCCCATCATGCGGTTAAAGGCTTGGCCTGCAGATAGTTCTGTCACAGAGCCATCTTTTTCTTCAAAAGGAATCACAATGGAAGCAACAATCGTATCGTAATGTGTACTCCAAGCATTTAAACCATCTAGAGAAAGCGTATTGATGATATTTTCTTCTTGTTCGGAAAGCAGTTTTTTTCCATCACGGCGTAATTCATTTAAGCGAAAAGCCATTGTTTTAAACGGTTCTTCGGCTAACAGGGCTTGCCAATGTTCTGCTGAAATCTCGGTGATTTTTTTAGTAAAAATGGTTTCAGCTAATTGAATCGCTGGCAACAGATTGTATAAATCGCCTGATAAAATTTTGGCCTTGGTATCATTAGTATTAGCAGATATTAAAGCAGTTAAAAAACTATTACATTGTGAAAAGCCATTTGAGATTTTCCCTTGTAACGTTAAGATTTCAGCAAATTGTTCTTTGCCTTGGGCACTTTCTGGTGTCCATTCTGTGATTAATTGATGATACTCTTTTGTTTGTTCGGTTAATTGAGTCATTCGTTGGCTAAGTTCTTTGGACTCGCTCCCATTGGGGAAAATACTGTCTAAATCCCATGTAATAGAATAGGTCATATCCAATCCTTCTTTCATTTTTTTCTTTTCAGTATATCATAAGACCTAAGAGAAGTTGTTTCTTTTTCCCTCGAAACCGACTATAATAAAAAAGAATTTTCCGTGGCAGGCACGGGGCAACTTGAAACCAAGAAAAGAGGATTATATGAAAAATTATTTGAAAGATAGTAATTTATATTTAGTCATTGCGTTTGTTATTATGGCCATTTTATTTTTCAGTTCATCACAGACGTATGAACAGCAATCACAAGTTGGTCTTTTAGATAAACTTCTGAGCAGTCATCCTTTTGAAGAACAATTAAAAAATATTTCTTTTCAATATGCTGGCAGTGAAGTGAGCATTCAAGCTAGTGGTTATAGTAAATTTGTTGAATTTTTTATTCGTAAGGGAGCCCATTTTGGTACGTATTTTCTATTAGGTGGTAGTTGGTTCATTGGATTAGTGCCAAGAATCAAAGGCCTGTTTTTAACAGCTGTTGTTTCCTGGCTAGCTGCTACTGGCTATGCAGGTTTAGATGAATTTCATCAAATGATCACAGGCGGAAGGACCCCTCTTTTTCAAGATGTTATGTTGGATGCCATGGGTGCTTTGACAGCCATCGTTATTTGTTTGGTGGTTCATGGTTTGAAGAAAAATAAAAAAAGAAGACGCTAATTTAGAAGAGCTTCGTTTATTCGTCAGAACGGTGGGTAAGCGAGGGTCTTTTTTTGGTAGCGCTTGTTCCTAACTGAAAAGAAGAGTAGAATAAAGGAGAATAGTAACGAAAAGTCAGGAGGAATCAAGGATGTCAGGACACAGCAAATGGAGCAACATTCAAGGGCGTAAAAATGCGCAAGATGCCAAACGTGGGAAAATTTTCCAAAAAGTTTCAAGGGAAATCTATATGGCGGCAAAAGCAGGTGGCCCTGACCCCGCAATGAATCCTGCTTTACGTTTAGCAGTCGATAAAGCTAAGTCAGCCAATATGCCCAATGATAATATTGCTCGCGCCATAAAAAAAGCCAGTAGTGCTGGTGAAGGGGAACATTATGACGAGGTAACTTATGAAGGATACGGGCCAGGTGGCGTGGCAGTTTTAGTTCATGCACTAACAGATAACCGCAACCGAACGGCCACCAATGTTCGCGTCGCGTTTACTCGAAATGGTGGCTCTTTAGGTGAAACGGGTTCGGTTAATTATATGTTTGATCGTAAAGGCTATATTGTCATTAAGCGAGAAGATCATGCAATTGAGGAAGACGACATGCTAGAAGTCGTTTTGGAAGCAGGCGGCGAGGATTTAGAAACATCACCAGAAGTATTTGAAATTTACACAGCACCAGAAGATTTTACAGCGGTTCGCGATGCTTTAGAACAAGCAGGTTATTCATTAGCACAAGCTGAATTAACAATGGTTCCGCAAACCTTACTAACCTTGAACGATGAACAAAAAGCGCAATTAGAGCGCTTGGTTGACAAGTTAGAAGACGATGATGATGTGTCAGAAGTATTTACCTCTGCAGAAAATCTATAAAATAAAGGGATGCTTGGCGTCCTTTTATTCATAAAATGAAAGCGGATACAGAATGGAGGGCATTTTGAAAAAGAGAATTTGTTTACAAGCAATCAGGGAAGAAGCGGAAGCCTATTATCGTAACGGTGATTTTTATTGCTCGGAAGCGATTGTGGCGACCATTCGGCAACACTTCGATGCGGAGATTCCCATTGAAGCTGTGGCCATGGCTTCTGGGTTTCCTGTAGGTGTTGGAGGAGCGAAGTGTATTTGTGGTGCTCTTTCAGGCGGGGTTATGTGTCTGGGCTACTTTTTTGGTCGGACAGAAGCCAAAGGAGAACAAGTAAATAAAACGATGGCTTTAGCCAACGAATTGCATCAAAGTTTTCGACAAAAGCATCGAGTGGTTTGCTGCAGTATTTTGACAAGTAAAATGACGATGGGTTCACCTGAGCATATGGAACAATGCATTGGCTTTACTGGAGAAATCGCTGAAACAACCGCAAAAATTATTGCACGAGAACTTGCTTACGAATTAGTCTAGTAAAAAATGAGAGAGGAGCAACCAGATTCATTCACCTGAATCTGGTTGCTCCTCTCTCATTTAATGCGTAATCAATTAACCAAGTACTTTTTCATAAGCTTCCACTTGAGATAAGACACGTTGGAGCTGTAATTCATTTTCAATATAGTTGATTGAATTACCTAAATCTTCTTGGCGGTTTGTTTCTAAACGATCGACTTCTTTTTTTGCTTCGTTCAATAAGTGTAGAACTTCTTCCTTAGATAACATGTACTCACCTCCTTGCGCAGTTCATCTACTATTAGTGTACTCCTTTTTTTCAAAAAAGGGCAATAATAGGATATTAAAAAACAAAAATAGCGGTCCTAACCGCTATTTTTGTTTACTCATGGCGTTGTTGTGCTAAAATCACTTCGATTCGTTCTCTTTGATCTGCCAAAAAGTGAGGCAAATAAAGGGGGATTTCATCAAAGTTTGAGCTTTGATTTTCATAGGCTTCGGCATCTAGCAGGCCTTTTTGTGTGGCTACTTCAAATAACAAGTGGTTCGGTTCTCTAAAATACAATGATTTGAAAAATTCGCGGTCTTTAATTCCTGAGTTTGTAAAATTCTTTTCCTCTAACAGGCTATCAACTTGCGTTAATTCTTGCGTATCTTCCACCCCAAAGGCGACGTGATGAACGCCACCAATTCCTTCAATGGCAAGCGGATTGGTACGGTCATCAATGATATGAACCTCTTGATAAAACTGTGGATGATGATTTTCCAGAACGGTTACTTCATGTGCAGTTTCAAAAAAAGGTACTGTTTCTTTTTCATGCCAATGTAAATAATCCACTAAAGGTTGTTTGGTAGCTGCGGCATATTGGACGCGTAATTGAATTGCATCAATGCCTAAAATTGCATGTTCTACTGGAATTTCAGCATGCTCAGCTGGAAAATAATCTTCCGCATTTTCAAATTCACGTAACGGAACAAGCGCCATTTGCGTATTATCGGGCGCTTCAAAACGCAAAATTGGGTGTTGGTTAAATGTTTCCACACCATAGTGGCAGATACCCGCTTGCTCAAGACGTTCTGCCCAAAAATCCAAAGAGGCGCGCGTTGGTACTTTTAAAATAGTTCGTTCAATTGTATTTGTCCCAAAGGATTGATCTTGGCCATCATTCAATTCAAAAAAAGTTAATTCGGTACCTGTTCGTTGCTCATTATCTGAGAAAAACAAGTGATACATGGTGTGGTCATCTTGGTTGATCGTTTTCATTAGTAATTTTAATCCCAGTGTATTATGATAGAAGTCAAATGTAGGCTTTATCAATCGATTTAAAATAGAGATGTGATGAATTTGTGCATACATAGTAAAATTCCTTTCTTGGAGGTTTATTAAATGAAACAATTTTTTCAAAAAGGGTCGAAACCTAATCAATTAGTTGTCGCTTTCCATGGTACTGGTGGCAATGAATATCAATTATTAACGACCATCGCAACCCTTTATCCAGAAGCGAGTGTTCTAAGTTACTTAGGGACAGAAGGTGTAGGCGAACAGCGACGCTTTTTTGCGCCATTAGTTAATGGAGCCTTACCTCGTGCTAACTTTGATGAGCGAGTGACTGCGTTTCTAGAAGAAGTTTGGCAACCGCAAAAGTTATACGATGAAGTTATTTTTATAGGGTACTCTAACGGTGCCAATTTTATTTTAGGCCTGTTAGAAAAGAACCCGACTATTGCTAACACTGTTATTTTACTGCATCCAAGCAATTTAGGCTATCAATATGTATCTGGTGAGTTTGCGACAAAAGTGATTGTCACAACAGGGGCTCAGGATGAGTTGAGTATTCCGGGACAAGTTCTTTCTTTAGCTAATCAATTAAAGAAACATTTCCCAGTCGACTTTTTACTAGTGGATGGCGGTCATGGCTTATCGGAAGAAGAAGTAACGAAAATAAAAGAAGTTCTTTAAAAAACAAGCTGCAACCTTTGTTGATAAGTGGTTGCAGCTTGTTTTTTTCATGTGTGTTTAAATGATTTAGTTCTTTTTATTAATGAAAGCTTCCGCAAGGGCAAAGTCTCCTGCGTAAGGTTCATCTATGCCGTTTACTTTTTGATAAAGGTCGGCGCCTTTACCAGCTAAGACAATCGCATCATCAGCCGTTGTGCTTAAAGACAATGCGTGAGCAATTGCTTCGCCACGATCTAAAACGGTGTAAACAGGCATTTCTTTGGTAATATGGGCTTGAATTTCTTGGCAAATTTTTGCTGGATCTTCACTGGCTGGGTCATCGGTTGTTAGGACTGCAACATCAGCCAATTCAGAAAGAACCCTACCAAAGTCTTTGCGGCGAGAAATCGCTTTGTCTCCCGTGCTACCAACAAGAACAATTAAGCGGCCGTCAGGATGTTCTTCACGGACAAAGGTTAAAAGATTCTTCAAACTGTCATAGTTATGAGCGTAATCAACATAGACGGTTGCACCGTTGGTATTCGTTAAAGATTCCATCCGGCCAGGGACGGTGGTTGCTGCGATCCCTTGTTGACACTCTTCTTTTGAAGCTCCCACAAGGACACTGGCAATCGCCGCACTTAACGCATTACCTTTGTTAAAATCACCACCTAAACGAAGGTGATAAGAGCCGGCCAATCCTAACGCATCTGCAGGACTTTCAACGATAAAACGTAAGGAATCCTCTGAAGAAACAGCGAATGAATAGTCTACTTCTGGAGCCGGCTGACTGCCATAGACAATGGCTGGGACTTTTTGCTGTTGTGCAGTTTCTTTAAGTAATGGAAAATAATCAGCTTCGTGATTCAACACAATGACTTTAGAATGTGTAATCAATTGACGTTTGCAATAAAAGTAATCGTCAAAGGTTGGATGTTCAATTGGACTGATATGGTCGGGGGTAATGTTTAAAAAAATGCCGACATCAAAAAACAGCTTGTAGACACGATTAGTTTTGTAGGCTTGGGAAGAAACTTCCATAATAAAATGAGTCATCCCGTTAGCAACAGCGGTTGCCATCATTCGATACAAGTCCAAAGATTCGGGTGTAGTCAATGCAGATTTAAAGAATGTTTTGCCATCTAATGTCGAATTCATGGTAGAAAGCAAGGCTGTTTTTTGTTGTGTAGCAACATCTAAAATATATTTGGTGAAATAAGCCGCTGTTGTTTTACCTTTGGTTCCAGTAAAGCCAATCAGTTTTAATTTATTTTGTGGATAATCATAAAAAGCCATGCTTAACACAGCCATTGCTTTTTTAATGTCAGTTACGATAATTCCTAGTTGCGCCGGAACCTCATAAGGCACCTCAGAAACATAGATTTCTAGGCCGTCTTTTACAGCATTTTCTAAATAGATTTCTTTAAAGTTTAATCCTTTACAAAAAAAGAGTGTTTCTGCTGTTACGTCTCTCGAATCGTAAGAAAGAGCCGTTACTTCTCGTTGACCTAACGTGTCGGAAAGAGTCAAGTGCCAGCCTTCTGGTGAAATAAATTCTTTTAATAAATCTTCTTTTTCTAAGCAATCGCGAATTGCGAATAATGAAATCGTCACTTTTTTTGCCTCCAAACGTTTCAACGAAATTTCAAAACTGATGTCATTATAGCATTATTTTTCTTTTAAAAAAAACATCTCGTTAGCGTGAGAAAATCCATGAGAAATGTTAAAATAGGATAATTCTTCGAGAAAGTCGTTGCATATCCCAAGATGAACAATTAAAATAAAGAAAGCATACTCAAAGAATATTGGAGGACAAAATGATCAATCAACCAAATTCAGTTGATCAACCAATCCTGACGAACCAAGAAAAAATGGTCAAAGGCTCAGCTTGGATGACAGCTAGTAATATTATCTCCCGCATGTTAGGGGCGATTTACATCATCCCCTGGTACGCTTGGATGGGCGAGCACGGAAACGAAGCGAACAGTTTGTTTTCAATGGGGTATACGATTTATGCCTTATTCCTAATGATCTCTACCGCCGGAATTCCAGGTGCGATTGCCAAGCAGACCTCGCATTATAATTCATTGAACGAATATAAAATTAGTCGACAGCTTTTTTATCGTGCCTTACAACTAATGGGTGGCTTAGGTGTGGTTTTTGCTATTGTGATGTATTTGGCATCTCCGGCATTAGCAGCTTTGTCTGGCGGAGGACCTGAATTAGTTCCAACGATGCGTTCATTAAGTTTAGCCGTTTTAGTTTTCCCAAGCATGAGTGTCATTCGCGGTTATTTCCAAGGAAATCAAGAAATGATGCCCTTTGCTTTATCACAAATTGTTGAACAAGTAGCACGAGTTTTTTACATGTTATTAACCGCTTTTATTATCATGAAAGTCTTTGAAGGTAATTACGTTACAGCGGTGACTCAAGCCACTTTTGCGGCATTTATTGGGATGCTCGCAAGTTTTGCGGTTTTAGGTTATTACATGTACAAACAAAAACCATTATTTGATTATTTAGAAGAACACAGCGCCAATGAACATGAAATTGCTCCAAAAGAGTTATTGATTGAAACTTTTAAAGAGGCGATTCCTTTTATCGTAGTTGGCTCAGGGGTGACGGTCTTTAAACTTGTCGATCAGTTTACTTTCTCAAACTTTATGCGTTTGTTTACGGATTATTCAGATACCCAATTACGAGAGCTTTTCGGTATTTTTAATGCCAATCCGGACAAATTAACCATGATTGTCGTGGCTTTAGCGACTTCGATTTCGGCTACTGGATTACCGTTGATTACAGAAGCGGTCACCTTAAAAAATCACCGTGAGTTAGCGCGTTTGATTAGTAATAATTTACAACTTTTTGTGTTTGTAATGTTGCCAGCAACGTTCGGTATGATTGTTTTAGCGCAACCACTATACACTGTTTTTTACATGCCAGATGCTTTAGGCACTTCTTTATTAGTGCAAGCTTGTTACGCTAGTTTATTCTTGGGCTTGTATATGTTAGTGTCAAATATGTTGATGGGGATGTATGAAAATCGTGACGCAATGCGTTATTTAGGAATTGGTTTAGCTGTGAAATTAATCGTGCAATTCCCCGCAATCCGTTTATTTGAAGTTTACGGTCCGTTATTAGCAACGATGATTGGCTTTACGGTTTCTTGCGTATTGATTCTAAGAAGAATTCGTCAAGTGACACGTTTTAATTACAAATTAACCTTACGGCGAACATTGTTAATGTTCTGTATTACAGTCATCATGATGATTATCGCTTTGATTTTCCGTCAGTTCTTGTATCTATTTTTAGATCCAACTAGACGTTTCCAAGCCTTCATTATCGTTGTAATTGTGGCTGCTGCAGGAGGCGCTTTTTATGGCTATTCGGTCTTGAAGATTCGCTTAGCTGATCGTTTATTAGGGAAAAATGCCGCAAAATTACGTGCAAAATTCAATATTAAATAATAGCTGATTGAACTCCTTTCAGCAGATTCTCTTAAGAGACAAGGCTTGAGACATCGATCGATTCGATTTATGTCCCAAGCTATTTTTTTAAAGGAAAGAGGAATGACGATGCGTTTAGATAAATTTTTAGCCGATGTTGGTATCGGTAGTCGTAAAGAAATCAAACAATTGTTAAAGAAAAAAGTCGTTACGGTGAATGGTGACGTCGTAAAAGAAGCCAAAACACAAGTAAACGAAGAAACAGATCAAATTGCCTTGATGGGAGAAATTCTTACGTATCAGAAATTCTTTTATTACATGTTGCATAAACCACAAGGTGTCATTTCTGCGACAGAAGATCAGCGAGATGAAACGGTAATTGACTTGTTAACTGATCAGGATTACCGTGTCGACTTGTTCCCAGTTGGTCGCTTGGATAAAGATACCGAAGGTTTGCTTCTGTTAACAAATGATGGCCAGTTAGCGCATCAATTATTATCACCCAAAAAGCATGTGGATAAAGAATATTTAGCTGAAGTTGAGGGACTTGTGACAGCGGAAGATTGTCAACTGTTTGCGCAAGGATTTGCCTTGAAAGATGGAGAAATGGTTAAACCAAGTCGCTTAGTCATTGAGACGATCAATGAGGAAGAAGGGACTTCCGTAGTCCGTTTAGTGATTCAAGAGGGAAAATTCCATCAAGTCAAACGGATGTTAGCCACTGTAGGCAAACCTGTGACGTATTTAAAACGATTACGAATGGGCGAACTATGGTTAGATGAAACGTTAGAACTAGGGGAATATCGGCCCTTAACAGAAGCCGAATTACAACAACTACAACCTAAACAATCATACCTCAATTAAAATAAACAAAAACCCAGCCCTTTCTGCGGAAAAGATAAAAATTTTCTCGAAAAATAGTGTCGGGTTTCTTTCTTTTTCTGCATAAAATGGTATGATTGACTATGTAGAACTTTATGAATAGGAGTGACAACAAATGACAATTGATTGGACAAAAGAAGTCGAAGCACGTAAAGACGACTTATTAGAAGATTTACAAAACTTATTACGGATCAACAGTGAACGTGATGATGCACAAGCAACACCTGAAGCGCCCTTTGGACCTGGACCAGTTGCTGGCTTAAAACACATGTTAGCGTATGGTGAACGTGATGGCTTTACGGTGAAAAATGTCGACAATTACGCTGGACATATTGAATATGGCGAAGGCGACGAAACATTAGGAATTTTTGGTCATATGGACGTTGTTCCTGCTGGTGATGGTTGGGAAACAGATCCTTATGAACCAGTCATTAAAGATGGCAAAATTTATGCACGTGGCGCGAGCGATGATAAAGGCCCAAGTATGGCTGCTTATTACGCAATGAAAATTATCAAAGAATTAGGCTTACCCGTGTCTAAAAAAATTCGTTTCGTAGTAGGAAGTGACGAAGAAAGCGGCTGGGGCGATATGGATTACTATTTCCAACATGAAGAAGCGCCAGACTTTGGTTTCTCACCAGATGCTGAGTTCCCAATTATTAATGGG
The DNA here is from genome assembly GCF_051714505.1 of Enterococcus sp. AZ129. Classification (NCBI taxonomy): domain Bacteria; kingdom Bacillati; phylum Bacillota; class Bacilli; order Lactobacillales; family Enterococcaceae; genus Enterococcus; species Enterococcus sp. AZ129. The sequence continues at coordinate 436,118 of NZ_JBIORY010000001.1, forward strand.
GAAAAAGGAAATGTGACTATTCGTTTAACTTTCCGAGGCGGTAACGGCGCTGATTATAAATTAGAAAGCTTCAAATCTGGCTTACGTGAAAACATGGTTCCGGGAACAGCAGATGCTGTTGTAACGGCTGCTTCAGCAGACGAAGCGGCTTCACTAGCTGCTAGCTTTGAAACATTCATCAAACAAGAAGCAAAAATTTCAGGTAACGCAGAACTTTCAGATAAAACAGTGACTTTCCATGTAGTTGGTAAAGGTGCTCACGGTGCTAGCCCACAATCTGGAATTAACGCAGCGACTTTCTTGGCAACTTTCTTAAATGATTACAGCTTTGCAGAAGGCGCATACAGCTTTATTAATACCATTGCTGAATTTATCCATGAAGATTTTTATGGCGAAAAATTAGGCGTGGCTTTTGAAGACGAAAAAATGGGTAAATTGACAATGAACGCTGGGATTGTTAACTTTGATCCAGAAAATCCTGAAAATAGCTTAGTAACATTAAACTTCCGCTATCCAAAAGGAACTTCAGCAGAAGAATTACAAACAAAAGTTCAAGCAACAGTCGGTGAAACGGTCACTGCAACACAAGGAGATCGCAACCAAGAACCGCATTATGTACCAGTTGATGATCCATTGGTGGCAACGTTACTACAAGTTTACGAAGACCATACAGGCGAAAAAGGCCAAGAACAAATCATTGGTGGCGGTACTTATGGCCGCTTATTAAAACGTGGTGTTGCCTATGGCGCAATGTTCCCTGGCTACACAGACACAATGCACCAAGCCAACGAATTTATGGAATTAGATGACTTATTCCGAGCAGCTGCTATTTATGCAGATGCGATTTATCGTTTAGCGAAGTAAAGTAAAAAAGCTGTTTTCGATTTTCGAAAACAGCTTTTTTTGCAATTTTTGCCTTTTAAAAACCCAAAATCAGAACCGTCAATTTACTGAAAATTTCTTGCAAATCAAAGGATCCCACGATACGATAAATAGGAGAAAACGCAATGAGTGAAACACTTATTGTTAACTATTTAATCAAAGGACGTGTGAAGATGAACGTAGAAGAATTAGTTCAAAAAGCAAAAGATTTAATTGGAGAAGGCAACGTGGAACATGCGCAACAATTCATTGAAGAACATAAAGATGAATTAGGCGAACACTATCATAAAATTACAGCGATGTTAGCTGATACAACGACCGATGGTTTGTTTGATAAAATTAAAGGATTGTTTCAATAGTTGGAAAAAATCTGAGATAAAAGTGGAGGCTGAGACAAAAGTGTTTAGCTCCAAGAACCAAGTAGGTACGATGATTTCATCTGTTCATGCTTCACAGTGAAACATTGCAACTCTCGCCGTTTAACAGTTTTTGAGCGTGGAGCAAAAATCCAAAGTGATTTTTGTCCCACGCTCTTCTTTTTTTATTTAACTTTTAACCATTGTTTTGGCAACACATATGCAATTGGATTAAAAAGATAATCCGCTCCCCATTTCACCACAGGCATATTCGTAATAGCTAAAATGAAGAGGGCTAAGAAGAAAAGTGCCAGGATTCGGAAAGTAAACCATTCTTTAAAGAGTGTGTCTAATTGCAAACCACTTTCCAACAGAATAATTAAGGGCATATGCAAGAGATAAGGGTAGAGGGTATCTTTTCCGAGGGCGCTTAAAGGTAACTTTCGTTTCGGCAATAATGCAAACCAAGAAAGAGACACCAATGCTGCAGCAACGTAAAAGAACAGCTGAATGAAACTACTGTATTCAAAGGCCGGACTAATTTCAGCGTAGGAAGCCCAACCAGTTAAGAAGCCCCAAAATTTCGTTGCCAATGACCATTGACTATTTACAAATAAAAAGGAGCTTAAAATTACGCCTATCGCTGCCCATTTGACTTTGTGATGATCTAAAAAGGTTTGTAGCTTTTGAATATCCATTAAGTAGCCACAATAGAAGAAAGGGAAGAAGCCCAGAGTCCGTCCTAAAGACAAGAAACCTTCCACAGGCAAATAGCCTGAGGCGCAGCCGATAACAATGATGATGGGCAACATGATTTTCGGCTGAACGCGCTGAAGAAAGATGGTAATTAAGTAGAAACTTGCTAAGGAAAGTAAGTACCAAGGAACGCCTGTTTCGTTCAGTAAATCAAAATTCATTTTATTTGCAAAGGCGAAATTAGCAAGCGTAATCAACAACTTCGCTAAGAGATAAAGCCAAACAAAGGAAAGTAAGCGTAGATATTTTCGTTGTTTAATTGCATGTTTACTAAAGAGTCCAGAGACAAAAATAAAGGCTGGCATATGGAATGAATAGATCCAAAAGTTGATTGTTTCCATGAGTCGTGAAGGAGAAGCTTCACGATCTAAAATATGCCCAAAAATCACTAAGAAAATTAAAAAAAGTTTCACGTTGTCCCATTTATAAATTCGCTTGTCGTTTTCCATAACGATCACTCCTTTTAGTAGAAAACAGTTCACTTTTGTTTAAGGCAGAAGAGGACAATTTTTCCATTCATTGAGTAGATAATTGTAGATACGAACCGGCAGCCGTTAAATGAGCCCCACATACTTGCGCTTAAAACAAAAAATTAGGCAGGATGTTAGTCTTAAATTATACTGAAAGAGTGACGATCCTCCAAAGATTTTGTTTATTAAGAAGTGAAAGATGCGGTGAAAATAAATGATAAAATTTCAAAATGTTTCAAAAGTATATCAAGAAAATGCCGTTTTGTCTGATGTGAATTTAACAATCCAACAAGGCGAATTTTTTGTATTAGTAGGGCCGAGTGGTAGTGGAAAAACGACGACTTTGAAAATGATTAATCGGCTCATTGAGCCAACGACAGGTGAAGTGGCTCTCAATGAACAAGCGGTAACCAATTATCCTTTACGTGAATTACGACTAAAAATTGGCTATGTTCTTCAGCAAATTGCCTTATTTCCTAACTTAACCGTGGCGGAAAATATTGAGTTGATTCCTGAAATGAAAAAATGGCCCAAAGAGCAACGCAGAGAGCGAACCATTGAACTATTGAAAAAAGTTCAGCTGGATCCTGAGGAATATCTGCATCGTAAGCCAGCAGCGCTTTCAGGAGGCGAACAACAACGTATCGGGATTTTACGCGCCATTGCAGCCGAACCAGAAGTGATTTTAATGGATGAACCTTTTAGCGCGCTAGATCCGATTTCAAGACATCATCTTCAACGTTTGGTGAAAGAACTTCATCAGGAATTAGCGAGTACCATTGTTTTTGTGACCCATGATATGACTGAAGCTTTACTGTTAGGAGAGCGCATCTGTATTATGGACGCTGGTAAAATTATTCAAGTTGATACGCCAGAAGCCATTCAAAAACATCCGAAAAATAATTTTGTCGGTCAATTTTTTAAACAATCTTCGCCAGAACTAGCGAACTATTGTGGCGCTGACTTGACTGCATTTTTAGAAGCCGCAGATGAGACGATTGAGCCAGTGCCGACTGTTTTCATGGAAACCAATTTAAAAGAGATTGTCCAACTCATTAATGCGCAAGAGAAAGCAAATTTAGTAGAAAAACAACAAGTTTTAGGGTGTATCACCTCAAAAACGATTACTCGTTTTATGGAACAGCTGTTGGAAAGCGAGGAACAGTAGATGCAAGCACTGATTGAAACTTTTTTCGCTCGAAAAGAAGAATATCTGCAAGCGTTAATCGAGCATATGCAATTGTCCTTTATTTCGTTATTATTCGCTGCGTTGATTGCAATTCCTTTAGCCATTTATTTAACGAGTCATCGCAAGTTAGCGGAAAGTCTGTTACAAGTGACTGGGATTTTCCAAACAATCCCTTCTTTAGCTTTGCTAGGCTTATTGATTCCGTTAATTGGTATTGGTCGACCACCGGCAATTGTTGCGCTAGTGATTTATGCCTTATTCCCAATTTTACAAAACACCTATACTGGTTTGACGGAAATTGATCCTTCGTTAGAAGAAGCCGCAGAAGCATTTGGTATGAGTAAAAAAGAAAAATTGTTTAAGTTTGAGTTACAACTGGCGTTACCATTTATTATTTCTGGGATTCGAACGGCTACCGTTTTAATTATTGGTACGGCCACGTTGGCGGCGTTAATTGGAGCAGGTGGTTTAGGGACCTTCATTTTATTAGGAATTGATCGAAATAATTTATCGTTGATTTTTATTGGAGCTCTTTCATCAGCTGCACTAGCAGTCTTATTTAATTATGGAATTCATTGGTTGGAAAAAGCGAATGGGCGGCGACTAATCATTGGCGGTACTATTTTAGGCCTTTTGTTAGGTGGTTCATTTTTCTGGAATCAACAAACTTCTTCAAAGGAAAAACAGCTGACAATTGCTGGCAAATTAGGAGCGGAACCAGATATTATTATTAATATGTATAAAGCCTTAATTGAAGAAAATAGCGACATTCAGGTGACGTTAAAGCCAAACTTTGGCAAGACTACTTTTTTATATAATGCCTTGAAATCAGATGAAATCGATCTTTATCCGGAATTTACAGGAACAGTGATCGAAACCTTTTTAAAAAATCCTCCTCAGCTAGACAATCAACCTCAAGTAGTCTATGAAGCGGCACGCGCTGGCTTGAAAAAACAAGAAAACCTTACTTTGCTGAAACCGATGCGCTATGAAAATACGTATGCCGTCGCAGTTAAGCGCTCATTTGCAAAAGCGCATCAATTAAAAACGATTAGTGATTTACAGAAAATTAGCAATCAGTTGAAAGCAGGTTTTACGTTAGAATTTATTGATCGGCAAGATGGTTATAAGGGATTACAAGAAAAATATCATTTAAATCTGAATGTCCAATCGATGGAACCGGCATTACGCTATCAAGCGATTAATAATGGTGAGGTAAATGTGATTGATGCCTATTCAACGGATAGTGAATTGAAACAATACGATTTAGTAACGTTAGAAGATGATCAAGCACTATTTCCGCCTTATCAAGGAGCACCACTTATTAAAACAGCAACGTTGGAAAAATATCCAGAATTAGCAGAAATATTGAATAAATTGGCAGGAAAAATTAGCGAAGAAGAAATGAGTGAAATGAATTATCAAGTCAATGTGGAGGGGCAAGATCCTAGCATAGTGGCGAAAGACTATTTAAAAGAAAAGAATCTTCTTAAATAAGTATTTTTTACTGAAAAAGACTGGTATATAAACATTTATTCAGTCTTTTTCAGATAAATAAAGAGTTTAATGTGAAAAGTACCTGTATTTTTACTCATTTTTGGATATAATAAAAGAAATGAATGGAGAGGAGTGGTCTATATGAAAAAAGCAGAACGTCAACGTTTGATTAAACAATTAATTATGCAACAAGAAATTGAAACACAAGATGAATTAATCACTCGTTTGGAAGAACTTGGCGTCCGAGCCACTCAAGCGACTGTTTCAAGAGATATCCGTGAAATGAGTATTGTTAAAACACATGGTGCAGATGGTCGTGTCAAATATGCAATTTTTTCTCAAGCACAAGGCACAAGCAGTGAAGAGAAATTACGAGAATCAGTGAAAGATTCAGTTGTTCGAATGGAGCGAGTACAATTTATTGTCATCTTGCATACAGAGATGGGAAATGCCGATGTGGTGAGTAACTTTTTAGATGAAGTAGCTTATCCGGAAGTGGCGGGTACAGTGGCTGGTGCGGATACGATTATTGTGATTACACGTTCAGAAGAGGATGCGGAACACTTTATCGAACGCATCGAAAATATGATTTTTTAAAATTGAAAGTATCAATAGAAGGGAGTTTTTTTCTTGGTAGAATTGAAAGCGCTACAAAATGGTTCGGATATTCGGGGAATTGCTTTGGATACGGAAGAGCAAACTGCAACATTAACCGCAACAGCAGTAGCCGAGATTGCGGTGGGCGTGGTTCGTTGGTTACAGGATAAAAAACAGCTGCCACGAAAGGCACAACAGCGCCTGACAATTGCAATCGGACATGATAGTCGTCTAACGGCGGAGCCGATTAAGCAAGCATTAGTAGATACGTTTCTTTCATTAGGTATTCAGGTGATTGACGTTGGTTTAGCTACGACGCCTGCTATGTTTATGGCTACTCAATTTCCAACGCTTCAATGTGATGCAGCGATTATGATTACAGCTAGCCATTTGCCTTACTATTTTAATGGCTTGAAGTTCTTCACAGCAGAAGGTGGAGCAGAAAAAGAAGATATTCGGTATATTTTATCTCATACTGATCCGCTGACAGCCAATGAAAATGGCACACTGATGAAGCAAGAGTTACTGCCAATTTATGCGGAGCATTTGGTGGAAAAAATCCGCCAAGGAATTCATTCGCTAGAAGAGAATCCTTTACAGGGCTTTCGAATTATCGTTGATGCGGGTAATGGGGCTGGGGGCTTCTTTGCGGAGCAGGTTCTTCAAGTTTTGGGCGCTGATACGACGGGATCACAGTTTTTAGAACCAGATGGGCATTTTCCTAATCATGTACCTAATCCAGATAATTCTGAAGCAATGAAAAGTATTCAAACGGCTGTTTTAGCTAATCAAGCAGATTTGGGCATTATTTTTGATACAGATGTAGATCGTTCGGCCGTGGTGGACCAATCAGGTGAGGTACTAAACCGAAATAATTTAATTGCTGTTTTAGCGGCAATCGTTTTAAAAGAAGCGCCTGGTAGTTATATTGTGACAAATTCGCCAACCTCAAGTCATTTAAAAACATTTATTGAAGAAAAAGGCGGCCAACAGATTCGTTATATTTCTGGTTACCGAAATGTCATTAATAAAATGATTGAATTGAATCATGGGGGCTTTCAGACACCGTTAGCCATTGAAACCAGTGGTCATGCAGCGTTTCAAGAAAACTACAATCTGGATGATGGTGCATATGTCGTGGCGAAAATTTTAATGTTGTTACCAGAATTGAAACAAAACAATCAAACGTTAGGTGATCTGATTGCTACATTGAAGCAACCGGCAGAAACCAACGAATTTCGCTTCAAAATTACTGCGGAGGATGTTACTTGTTATGGGCAACAAGTCTTGCGAGACTTTGAATTGTTTGTAGAAAATCAAGCAGACTTTGCTGTGGACCGTGAAAACCAAGAAGGTGTTCGGGGAAACGTGTCTGGTCAATATGGCAGTGGGTGGTTTTTGCTACGCTTAAGTCTGCATGAACCGTTGCTTGTTCTTCAGGTAGAGAATGACCAAAGCGATAAAAATGCATGTGTCATCGAAAAAATTGCCACTTTTTTACAAAAATACGAGGAAATAGATAGTCAGCAAATAGAAAAATAATCTAGGAATTAAAGGTGTTCTTATGGAAAATGTCTTAAAAGGAAAACACGTTGGCTTTTCTCATTTTAGAGAAGAATATATCGAACATATTGCAAAACAGCAATGGGATAATGAATTGCTTCGGCATTTGAGCTGGGATGCTTTACATCCGTGGGGGCTTGAAGAATGGAAAGATTTCACGATTAATAAAGGAGAAGATGATCGATTTCTATTTGCTATTTTAGAAAATACGACAGAGGAATTTATTGGTTGGGTTTCGTTGTCTGATGTACAGTTGAAAAATAGAGGGGCCAATTTAGGGATTGCTATTTTACAAAAAGAGCAACGTGGTCAAGGATATGGCTTTGAGGCGGTGTCTTTAATTTGTAAATTTGCTTTTTATGAATTGGGCTTGCACAAAATCAGATTAGCTGTCAATAGTAACAATCAAAAAGCGATTCATCTTTATGAAAAAGTAGGCTTCAAAAAAGAAGGAATTGATAGAGAAGCGTTATTTCAAGATGGTCAATGGCTGGATATCTACAATTACGGAATTTTACAAAAAGAGTGGCTACAAATGATTAAGGCTGAGAGTTAGCTCAGGAACTGTTTAACACCAAGACACTGAGCAAACGCAGATATGCCGTTCTCAGCAGTGAATGTGCGGTAAAATAAAAAAACAGAAGAAATCGGCGGTTACCGTCCGATTTCTTCTGTTTTTTACCATAGACCAGGCGCTGCAGTCACAACGATTTGTTTTTTTGTAAACGGATGGAGTAAATGAAGTTGTGAAGCATGGAGCATTAAACGAGCTGCCTGCGATTTTGGGTTGTATAACGGATCACCAATAATTGGATGCCCTTCGCTAGCTAAATGGACCCGAATTTGGTGCGTCCGACCTGTTTCTAAAACACAGGTAACTGCGGTTTGATTATTAGAAAGAGCTTTGACCACCTGGACATGTGTAATCGCTGAATCCCCTTTTTGAGGATCAATCCGTCGCTTCCGGCGATCATGCCGATCACGACCAATCGGCTGATTGATTGTCTGTTCTTTTTGGTTAAAGTGACCAGCCGCAATCGCTTGATATTGGCGGTAAATTTGTTTTGTTTCTAATAAACGCCCTAAAATAGGTAAGACAAAAGGATTTTTAGCAAAGACAATCGCACCACTGGTTTCTTTATCTAATCGATGAACGACATAAGGGACCTGATTTTTCTCGGCTAAATAGGCAGCAACATGATTTAACAAGGTGTCTGTTTCCTGTGGCTGATTTGGATGGGTTTTAATGCCATAAGGTTTATTTACAATCATTAAATGTTCGTCTTCATATAAAACCGTCACACGCGTTGCTTCCCCCAAATGAATAGTGGGACGCACATAATCGGTTTCTTCAAACGTTAAGGTGACACAATCGCCAGCTTGGACTGGAAAATGAAAAGCAGCTGTTTCTCCATTGATTTTGACATTTTTTCGCGTGCGTAAAAAATGGCGCACTTTTCGAGGGACTAGCCACTCATTTTCTAATAGTTCTTTTACAGTCATTGTTGAAAAATTTTCAGGTAATCTCATTGAATATTCCACCAAATCCCACCTTTCACTGATTCGCTATTTAGTGTAACAAAGCTACTCAAAAGGTCAAGTCAGAACGGAAAAAAAGCTGAAATTTGTTAGAAAGGCAGTTCCTTGAGAGATTCTTAAACAAATTTACATAAAAAACGAAGAAAAGCATGATAGAATAGAGGCTAAATAAAGACTCGTTTCTAAGCGTAAGCAATTATTTACCTCTAGTGAAGGCCATATTTCCTTTGCTACAGCGAAAAGACCATTGAAATTGTTTTTCAAGAATTTTTCATGCTTTAGACCTAGGTCGTACCTGCAAGAATATGGTAGACTTAGCCAAGAAACGTAAACAGAGGGAGTACTATGGACAATCTTAAACAATTTTTTAGTAAAGTCGGTGTCGGATTACGTCATTTTTGGACGTGGATAAAGCCTTATTTAATACAATTCCATCAAGCCAGAAAGCGGATTTGGAAAAAGTATCAAATCAATAAAATTTTCTTGTTAATTGGTTTGGTAGTCGCTTTAGGTGCCAGTATTTATTTATTTTACTTAGCCAAGTCCGCAAACGTTGAGACCCTAAAATCGGGGCTAAGTGAATCAACACGCGTTTATGATGAATCAGGAAAAGAAGTCGGAAAATTATTCGGGCAAAAAGGGACTTTTGTGGAACTGGATAATATTTCTCCTTATATTCAAGATGCGGTTATTTCAACTGAAGATCGCGGGTTTTATCAACATAAAGGGTATTCCATCAAAGGTATTGCCCGTGCGGTTGTTGGAAAATTGACCTTCGGGAAAATCGGTGGCGGTGGTGGCGGAAGTACAATTACGCAGCAATTAGCCAAAAATGCTTACTTAACGCAAGAACAAACGTTAGATAGGAAAGCCAGAGAATTATTCTTAGCGATTGAAATCGAAAAGAAATATTCGAAAAAAGATATCTTGGCAATGTATTTAAATAATTCTTATTTTGGTAATGGTGTCTGGGGCGTGCAAGATGCAGCTCGTAAATACTTTGGCGTGGATGCGTCCCAAGTTACAGTGGGGGAAGCCGCAACGCTAGCGGGCATGTTAAAAGGGCCAGGAATTTATAACCCAATTGATTACATTGACAATGCCACAGCGCGACGGAATACCGTTTTACAACTAATGGTCGACAATAAAAAACTATCTCAAGAAGAAGCCAATCAAGAAGCGAGTGTTAACTTAGCGAGTCTATTAAATGACACCTATGTTGGCGACGAAAATAGTTACAAATATCCATATTATTTTGATGCGGTAATTGATGAAGCGGTCAATCGTTATAAATTTAAAGAAGAAGATATTTTAAATAAAGGCTACAAGATTTACACTTCTTTAAATCAGGGGTATCAAGATGCGATGGATGCAACTTATAAAAATGATGCACTATTTCCACCCAATGCAGAAGATGGTGCCATGGTTCAGAGTGGTTCTGTAGCCATTGATCCGAAAACCGGCGGCGTGCAAGCACTGGTGGGCGGTCGAGGGGAACATGTTTATCGAGGCTTTAACTTTGCAACGCAAACAAAACGTTCACCAGGCTCGTCCTTAAAACCAATTTCTGTCTATACACCAGCTTTAGAGGCTGGCTATAAACCAGACTCTGTTTTAGAAGATAAACCACAAGATTATTATCCAGCGCAAAACTATAGCCGCACGTACAGTGGAGAAGTTCCTATGTATCAAGCCTTAGGAGAAAGCTTAAATTTACCAGCGGTGTGGTTATTACATCAAATTGGTTTAGATAAAGGCTATGAAAAAACAGAGAAATTTGGCATTCCGTTATCAGAAAAAGATCGGTACTATGGTTTAGCACTTGGAGGATTACAAACGGGTGTTTCGCCACTAACCATGGCGGGAGCTTATAGTGCCTTTGCCAATGAAGGCTATAAAACTGAAACGCATTTAATTACAAAAATCGTCGACTCAACTGGCGCAATTGTAGTTGATAATACGAAAGTCAAGAAAGAGCAAGTTATTACCAAAGATGTTGCAGATGGGATTACAAGTATGTTACTAGGGGTCTTTAGTTCTGGGAGCGGGGTCAACGCACAACCGGCAGGCTATGTAATGGCTGGTAAAACAGGTACGACAGAAACCAACTTCGATAGTAGTAAAACGAACGATCAGTGGGTGATTGGTTATACACCAGAAGTTGTCATTGCTACTTGGTTAGGCTTCCAAGAAACCAGTAAAACCCATTATTTGGAAGGTAGTAGCGCCACATATGCCTCTCAGGTGTTCAACAGTCAAGCCAGTGGCATCTTGCCACAAGTCAAACAAGCACAATTTCCTGTCGCGGATGCTTATGCCACAGGTGGGAAAGTTGTTGATAGCAACGATAGTTTAACCGGTGGTGCCAATTCTAATTGGCGGGATAACTTGAAAGACTTTGGAAACTCTGTTCAAGATGGCGCTAGCAATTTCGGAGATACATTGAATGAAGTTGGGGGACAAATTAAAGACGGCGCGAAAAAAGTCAAAGACAAGATTGAAGGAATTTTCGGAGGCTTATTAGGAAATTAGTTGGGAAAACCTAAGAGAAATGGTACAATAAAGATGAAACTATTGAGAAAAGAGGGATTCCATTGAGTAACATTTATGATACAGCCAATCAGATTGAACGTGAACTACGTGAGTTAGACGAATTTAAAGCATTACAAGCAGCGTATGAAGAAGTAAAAGCAGACGAAGCAGCTTACACATTGTTTAAAGAATTCCAAGGATTCCAACAAGGACTTCAAGAAAAACAAATGCGCGGTGAAGAATTCACGGATGAAGATGCTGAAAAAGCACAAAGCATTGCAACGAAAGTGCAAGAAACAGCAGTTATCAACGAATTAATGCAAAAAGAACAAGCGTTTAGCTTAGTTGTCAATGATTTAAACCGAATTATCATGACTCCTGTGCGTGATATGTATAACGATTAATTTACGTAATTGAACTCTGACAAGTTGTCTATAAGACAATTTGTCAGAGTTTTTCTTTTTTACTGAAAATAAAAAAACGAACAAATTTTCGTATGTTTTTACTGACCAAGCTGGCAGAAAATGATATGATAAAGGGAGGAGAAAAGGAGGGGAAACGATGAAACTATTGCATACAGCTGATTTACACATGGATCGGTCTTTTGAAGGGTTAACTGGGATCCCGACAGCCTTAGCGAAGCGCTTAAGAGAAGCTAATCAACAATTGTTAATGAATATCGTAACAGTTGCCATTCGAGAAGCGGTGGACTTGGTTATTTTTGCAGGAGATACGTTTCATCAAAGTCAGACCTCTATTTCAATGCAAGCCCAATTGATGGCCGCATTAGAACAGTTGAAACAAGCAGAAATTCCTGTGATTCTAACATTTGGGAATCATGATTACTATAAAAAAGACCGCTATTGGTTTTCTTTTCCAGACAATGTTTTTTTATTTGAAAAAGAAATGGTTGAGACACTGTATTTTGAAACGAAAGCGGGCGAACAAGTGGCTGTTTCGGGGTTTAGTTATGAGCATCCCTGGATTGATGAAAATAAAGCACTAGAATTTCCTATCAAACAAGCAGAATCTGACATTCATATTGGGATTTATCATGGAGACACCAGTCGGAAAGCGCAACAAAATTATGCTCCGTTTACATGGAAGGATTTAAAAGCCACTGGCTATAATTATTGGGCATTGGGCCATATTCATCAGCCGCAAATTGTTAGTGAACAACCGCTAATTGTTTATCCTGGAACACCTCAAGGTCATACGAAAAAAGAACAGTCTTTACAAGGGGTTGCAGTGGTCACACTTTCCCAAAATCAAGCGACTGTTCAATTTGAAAAAGTCGCAGAAATAGATTGGACGAATGAAGAAGTATCTCTGGCGCAATGCCGTGACACCCAAAGCGTTTTGTCTTATCTTGAAACCAGTTTGCTGACGAAGTGGCATGCGCATCAGCAACAGCAATTGATGGCGTTGACACTGAAAGAAACGCAACATTTGGATGTGACCGTGGTGCAAGCCATTGTCAATGGTGAACTATTAAGCTACTTACAGCAGCAGCTTTTACAAAAAACGCAAGGTGATTTTTTTGTTTATCGCCTAATATTGCAAGCAGAGGAACCAACGAAAGAACCAATCTATTTAGCCGCTAGTCCCAACTTATTAACGGCATTAGAAAAAACATACTTAGATCCAGTTATTTTTGAAGATACCACCAAGGAATTGTTACGTTATCCAGAATTTGCTGGAATTTTTTCAATGGATGAGCAGTGGCGATTAGAGAGCTTGCGCCTAGCACATGAGCAAATTAATGAAGACTTTACTATTCAGGAGGACCCACTATGAAATTACTCGCAGTAGAAATTGTGGGCTTTGGAAAATGGCAACAACAGAAAATTACATTTGAATCTGGTAATCAATTGCTGTACGGCGCAAATGAAGTTGGCAAGTCCACATTGTATCAATTCATTCAAGCAATGCTGTTTGGTTTTCCCACAAAGGGCAAAAGAAAACGCGATTACGCACCTAAAAATGGTGGCTCGTATGGTGGTCGTTTGTGGTTGGCACATCCTGTGTTTGGAGAAGTTCAAGTCGAGCGTTTTAAAGAAAAAAATAAAGGGCAAGCAATCATTTATTATCAACAACAAATGGGGGATGAAAAAACCTTACAGCAAATGTTACATCCGCTAACGAAAAAGTTATTTCAAGAGGTTTTTACTTTCCAACAAGAACAATTAATTACGAGTGACAAGTTGACAGAAGAGGAACTGCAAACATCCTTGTTAGCCATTGGTGTTTCTGGTAGTCAACAACTTTTGACTTACCGAAATGCGTACTTTAAAGAAGCACAAAAAATCTTTAAAGGTAAAGGACAGCAGCCATTACTCAATCAGAAGTTGGCGGCTTATCAAGAACTAAAAGAGCAAATTCAAGAGAAAGAAGCGCAGCAACAAACTTTTCAACAATTAGAAGAAACGATTCGCGAAACAGAACAACAGCGAGTGACACTGCAACAGCAATTAAAAGAAACGCAACAGGACTTGTTACAGGTTGCGGAACAGCAACGTCACTTTCCCTTGTACGAAGAATGGCAGTCGCTACCTGAAGAAACAGAGAACGTTGTTTTAGTAAAAGAAGACCAAGTTCAATTAGAAGAAACCTTTCAAGAATATATGTACCTAGACAAAGAACGACAACGTTTGACCAAAGAGTTATCTCTTCAGTCAGAAGCGCTCGATGTTCCAGAAGGCTATGCTTTTTACCTAGAACAAGAATCATTAATTCAACAATTGTTGAATCAACGCTATGATATGCAACAATTGATGACGGAATCGGAATGGATGTCCCAAACCTTTGAGCAAAATCGTCAAGAAATGGTCCTTTTAGAGAACGAATGGTCATGGTCGCCTGAACGACCACCACAGCTTTTTTATGACAACGAAACCGTTCAAAAGTGGCGCCAACAACAAGTTGCGTATACGCAAGCTCTTCAAAAAGGACAAGAACAGAAAGCATTCTTGGCTTCTCAAATTGAAAATCTGGAAGACCAGTTAACGGATTTTGAAAAAGAGCATGCTGCATTTTTTGGTGAAGCGACGCGTGCCCAAAAAGCGCAGAAAACAAGTCAACCACTTTGGTTATTGCTAGGAAGTATCCTTGCATTACTCGGTTTCTTTTTGCCAAGCCCTTTAAAATGGGGCCTAGTTCTCGTGGGAGTTAGTTTTATCGCGAAAGAAGTGCTTAGCTACGCCAATAGAAAAGAAGCTTCCTCTGATGAAGTGAAAGAAGAATGGCAGACGAAACTTTCGCAACTAGATTATTTAAATGAACAGTTCCAACAGGCGCTGAATCAAGAACGTGAGGCACAACTGCAAGTGGAACAACTTGAACAAGCAGTAGCGGAGCAAGCCCAACTCCATCAATTAGGAAAAATGAATCAAATTGATACTTTAATGAATCAGCGGGAATTGATTACGCGCTATTTATTGCTTGTTCAAACAAATGAAGAACTCATGAGTCAATTGAAGGAAAATCAACAAAAACGCCAAGTATTTGAAGAACAAAGCTTCCCATTGATGACGCATTTACCCTTGCAAGGAAAGAGCCTTTCCGAAAAGTTACACTTTTTAGAAGGGTTTGCTGAAGAAATGGAGAAGGTTCGCTTTGCTCAGGAGTATCAGGCAGATGGCTATCTCAAACAGCAGTTACGAGAGTTGAAAACTAAACAGCAAGAAGCATTAACACGAATTCAGCCTTTACTAATTCGTTATCGGATTCTATCAATCGCTGATGTTCCAATGAGGATTCAACAGCTGACCACTCAGCAAGCCCAAGTTGGTCGTGGGCAAGAATTAGCGACACAATTAGGCAATCTGTTTCCAGAAGCGGTAACAGAAGCAACGTTAAAAGACCGTTCTTTACAACTGGCGCAGCAACAAGCATTGGAAGAAAGCCAGTTAGATAAAATACAAGAACAGTATCAAGCGCTGATTTATGAAAAACAACAATTAATGACGGATGGTACCTTAGATGAGTTGTATCAACGCCAAGCAATTTTAAAAGCGGAAATCAAAGAATTAGCTCAACGTTGGTCTGGGTATCAACTGGCGGGGCAACTGTTAATGGACCTATTAACAGAGCTTTCGGAACAACAATTGCCCAGCTTATTACAGTATGCATCAAGCTACTTTGCACTTTTAACAAGCCAGCGTTATCAATCAATCCAAGTAGCCGAAGGTCAACTAGTTGCGGTGACGAAAGAACAAGAAATGTTTTATTTACATGAATTATCAACTGGCACTAAAGATCAATTGATGATGGCTGTTCGTTTTGCCTTTTTAGCAGTCCAAGGCGAGCAACTGATTTGTCCAATTATCATTGATGATGGCTGGTTACACTATGATCATCAAAGAAAAGCCCAATTAGCTGAATTATTTACTAAGTTTGGTCAAAAACAGCAAGTCATTTGTTTTTCTTCTGACCAAGAAATGGTAAGCTATTATCAGGACTTACAACAAAGAGTAATTGCGTTAGAAGGAGGAAGCGTCAAGTGAAAAAATTACGTGAATTAACAGTAGAAGAACTTTTTGAATCATTTGTTCTAATTAAAAATGCCGATGTGCGTGTAGCTAAAAATGGGAAAAAGTTTATTGCCTTTACCTTTCAAGACACATCTGGCACGATTGACGGAAAATATTGGGACGCCTCTGAGGATGAAATTACACGGTTTACTGCGGGAAACGTTGTTTTACTGAATGGGAAACGAGAAGTTTATCAAAATAAACCCCAAGTAAAAATTTTACACATGCGTTTAGCGACAGCAGAGGAACCAAGCCAGCCAAGTTTATATATGGAACGAGCGCCTTTGAAAAAAGAAGAGATGGTCGAGGAAATCAATCAAATGATTTTTGAGATTACCAATGCTCATTGGAATCGTATTGTGCGCTATCTCATGACGAAATACCAACAAGAATTTTATGAATTTCCTGCAGCCAAACGGAACCATCATGCTTTTGCGAATGGCTTAGCTTACCACACTGTCTCAATGTTGCGCCTAGGCAAAGCAATTGCTAAGGAATATCCTGAAATTAACACGTCACTATTATACGCGGGGATTATTTTACATGACTTAGGAAAAGTTTTAGAACTATCTGGTGCTATTACGACAGAATATACGGTGGCAGGGAACTTAATTGGTCATTTAGTTTTGGTGGATGAGGAAATTACCAAGGCGTGTTTAGCTTTGAAAATTGATGATCGAGAAGAAGACGTTGTCGTTCTTCGGCACATGGTCTTAGCCCACCATGGATTGTTGGAATATGGCTCACCTGTGCGACCAAGAATTATGGAAGCGGAAATCTTACATCAAATTGATACCATGGATGCGTCCATTCAAATGATGCTAGGGGCAATTCGTCAAACACAGCCTGGGGAGTATACGGAACGAATCTTTGGTTTAGATAACCGCAGTTTCTATGTTCCAAAAGATAAATAAAAAAAGGGAGTGGTCAATCGACCACTCCCTTTTTTATGCTTATTTAGAAGAAGATTCTGTTGTTTTGCTTGAAGAATCTGTTGCTTTTTCAGAGTCGCTTGTTTTGGTATCGCTTGTTTTAGAATCACTTGATTTTGATTCTTTTTTCTCTGAAGAAGCGCTTGAAGATTCAGTTTGCATGTAGCCTGCTAAAGCGTTCTTGAAGGCATCATCTTTAATTTTCACATTGGCCGCTTTTAATTCGTCACTAATGACTTTCGAAACAAATGTTTGATCGGCTAATTTTGTTTCTTCAGCAATTTTCTTGATCTCTTTTTCATAAGGTTTCATGTCATTGCCTTTTGCTTTGTTTTTCGTCATTTTCACTACATAGTAGGTTGTTTGGTAGGTTTGCATATTTGTTGCAGCAATTGGTTCTGACACTTCGCCATCTTTTAATTTGAAGGCAGCTTCTTTAACTTCGGCAGGAACAGTTGTTGCTTGTGAATCAAATTTAATTTTACCGCCATCTTTTTTCGTAGCAGCATCTGTTGATTTTTCTTTAGCAATTTTTGTGAAATCGCCGCCGTCAGTGATTTCTTTCTTGACAGCTTTGGCATCATCTTCTGAAGCAACTTGGATAATTTGTGCTTCTACTTCTGGATGGAAACTTGCCCAAGCTGTTTTTAAGTCTTCATCTGTAATTTTTAAGTGGGCTTTTAGACCTGCATCATAGGCTGCTCTTTGTTTTAACTGTTTCTTGAATGTTTTTTCAGTTAAACCAGCTTGTTTTAATGCATCAGAGAACTTTCCACCTTGTGCTTCTACTTGTTCTTTGGCTTCGTCAAAGTTTTTTTGAATATCTTTGTCAGTTACTTTGTCGCCATATTTTTCTTCAAAAACTTTATAAATAACCATTTGGCTAAACGCTTGTTGGCTCGTGCTTTGTTCTTTAATTTGGTTATAAAAATCATCAACAGTAATTGTTGAACCTTTCATTGTTGCGATATCTTTTGAACCGCTTGAACACGCTGCTAAACTAAAAACGGCCATTGCGCCCGCTGCAGCTAAGATTAGTTTTTTCTTCATTCTCTTATGCACTCCTGTTTTTTTTAGTTTTATTTCTGTTATAACTATACCATACCTTATTTTGAAAAAGAAAGAGTCTCAGGCATAGTTTCAAACAAAATTCGTATTTACGTCACACTTTTTATTTTTTTAATAACAAAAGAAATAATTAACATAAAAGACTTTACTTTTGCTTGTTGGTTTGTGTGTCAGGTAATTCAGCCGTGATTTTAGCAATTTGTTCTTTAATTTGAGCAATCCGAGGTTCCGCTTGGAATTTGAAATCAGTGATTTCTTGTTGCAGGTCTTTTGAAAATTCAGTTGCCAGTGGAACGTTTTCTTCGACAACTGCCAAATTTCGTTGCACCTGATCCCAGTCATTCGTGACTTGATTTTTCAGTGAACGATAGTCCTCTAGCTCATTGATTAAATGTTGGCGTGTTTCTTTCCCGCTTCTTGGAGCAGCCAACAAGCCGCCAATGGTACCAGCAGCTGCGCCAAAAAAGAGACCTTTAATAAATTTTTTCATTTAGTTCACCTGCTTTGCAATGGTCTCAGCAATTTCTTGCATCGCTTCGGCGGAATAGTCCTCTTGATGGTTGCCAAAATGAATAGAGAAATCATCTTCTTTTGAATAACGGGGAATCAAATGAACGTGGGAATGGAAAACGGATTGATAAGCCACTTCCTTATTGTTATTTAAAATGTTTAATCCTTCCATTTCTGGAAAAGCTTTTTCTAATGCTCGTGCTACTTTAGGAATACGAGCAAAGACGTCGCTTGCTAAAACGTCATTATATTCAAAAATATCAGCAACATGTTGTTTTGGAATCATTAAGGTATGCCCTTTGGTCACTTGTGTAATGTCTAAAAACGCGTAGACTTTCTCGTCTTCATAGACTTTATAACTTGGGCTTTCGCCGTTGATAATTTTACAAAAAATACAATCATTCATGAAAAATTCCTCTTTTCTCTAGGTTCTTTCCTTTACTTTACCACAAGTTGATTTCTCTGTGGATGAAAAAGTACGTGAGTTCGCTAAAAAGTTCGTTTCATTTCGTGTATAATAAGAGAAAGAAAAAAATCCATTTAATTAAGGGAGTAATTTTTGAATTCTTGGTTCGCTTAGGGTTTAATAATGGTAGAGAGAAAAGGTTGGAGGCAAAAGAAATGAGCTTAACAATTGAACATTTAACAGGAGGTTACGGCCATATTCCTGTCTTAAAAGATATTAATTTTGACGTCAAGTCTGGTGAAATGGTTGGTTTAATTGGCTTGAATGGTGCGGGGAAAAGTACCACCATCAAAAATATTATTGGGTTACTTACGCCGCAAAAAGGCAAAATTATGATTGACGGGGAAACATTGCAACAAGCCCCTGAAGAATATCGTAAAAAAATCGGGTATATTCCGGAAACACCTTCTTTATATGAAGAATTAACATTGAAAGAGCATATCGAAGTAACGGCCTTGGCTTATGATATTCCATTAGAAGAAGCGTTCAAACGAGCAGAACCATTACTAAAAACGTTCCGTTTAGACAATAAATTGGAATGGTTTCCTGCTAATTTTTCAAAAGGCATGAAACAAAAAGTCATGGTACTTTGTGCATTCTTAATTGAACCGAGTTTATATATTATTGATGAACCTTTTCTAGGCTTAGATCCTTTAGCAATTCATGCTTTATTAGAATTAATGGATACGATGCGTAAGCAAGGGGCAGCGATTTTAATGTCCACGCATATTTTAGCAACAGCTGAAAAATATTGTGATCGCTTTGTGGTGCTACACGAAGGGAAATTACGGGCAAACGGTACAATGGCTGAATTACGTGCAGAATTTAATTTACCAGAGTCTTCTTTAGATGATATTTATCTTGCCTTGACGAAGGAAGAAAAGGTGGGGTAACATGGGCGAATTTTTTAGTCAACGTTTGTCACGGCATTTTAAAAAAATGTCCAAGTACTTGCGCTATATTTTAAATGATCATTTTGTTTTAGTCTGTATGTTTTTATTAGGCGGATTAGGTCTGTACTATTCCCAGTTGTTAAAAGAATTACCTCGTGATTTTGTTTGGGGCAGACCGTTAATTCTGTTGGGCTGGCTGCTACTCATTCAAGTTGGTAAGTTGGCTACTTTGACAGAAGAGCCCGACAAGGTGTTTTTATTACCAAAAGAAAAACAATTCGCTGCTTATCTGAAACGGGCGCTGCGCTACTCTTTAATTTTACCGATTGTGGTCAGCTTTCTAGGAAGTGGCCTATTGATGCCGTTGATTGTAGTCACAACGGGTTGGTCGTTTCAAACCTTCTTTTTATTTTTGGTCATGCTAGTTTGTATGATTTATACACATCTTAGTTTACAAAGCTACGGGCTCTATCATCTTTCGTCAACCACTTACCGTAGTTGGTGGTTCGTTTGGTTGATCAGTAGTCTCTTGATTATGACGGGAGCCATTTACTGGACGCCTTGGGTTGGTGTGATTGGTAGCATCATTCTGGCCGTTTGTTTATCGAGTATTTGGCAAAATAAGATGAAACAGAGTTTCTTGGATTGGGAAAAAATGATCCAAAAAGAACAAAACAGAATGCATAGAATTTATAAATTCATTCAGTTGTTTACAGATATTCCTGAAGTGAGTAGTACAGTAAAACGTCGTAAATACTTAGATCCTCTCCTCGGAGTAGTCAAAAAAACATCTGAGAACACGTATGCTTACTTATTCATTCGGAGCTTTTTACGAGGTAGCGAATATAGTGGCCTATTGTTTCGCTTGATTTTGGTTGGTGGCGTGCTACTCTTCTTTTTACAAGAATTCTGGATTGCGTTGGTAGTTGCTTTATTGTTTGTCTATTTAATCGGGTTCCAGTTGATTCCCATGTACACGCAATTTGATTATATGGTGATGACACAGCTATATCCAATTTCAATAGAAAAAAAACAAGCAGCAATTCGCCGGTTAATTGGCGGCGCATTGTCTGTTGCGGCCATTATTTTTGGTGGGATTGTCTGCCTTCGTTTAGGCAATTTGCAAAATAGCTTGCTCATTCTGGGTGCCTTAATTGTAGAAGTTGTGATTTTCACTAAAATGTATGTTCCAATGCGCTTGAATAAGTTATAAAGATGAGAAAACCCAGCAAAATTTACAAAAGAACCACATAGAAGCTTGACGAAGCAAGGTTTGGCGACTAAAATGGTAATTGCTGTAAAAATTGCAATAAAATTGTGTTGAGATAGGAGATAATTTCCATGGAATTTCAGTTGGATAAAGACTGGCGTCTGCAGCCGATAAAGGGCGCAACTGGTCAAACATACATGGGAATAAAAGAAACAGAGAAAGTGTTCATTAAACGAAACACTTCTCCACTTCTTGCAGCATTGTCTAAAGAAGGGTTAGCCCCGAAGATGATTTGGACAAAGCGGACAGCGAATGGCGACGTACTAACAGCCCAAGAATGGCTGGAAGGACGTTTATTACATGCGGACGAAATTGGCAAACGCAATGACGTGATTGACGTGTTATACCAATTGCATCATTCTAATTTGCTGAAAGACATGTTGAAAAAAATTGGTGGCGAAGTTTGTACCCCGCTAACAATGTTGAAAGAGTATAAGCGTCAACTACCTAAAGAATTAAAACGAAACAGTTATTTAAAAGAAGTAATCACTTATTTATATAATCATTTACCAGAATATCCAGAAACTAGCTATGTGGCTGTCCACGGCGATGTGAATCATCGGAATTGGTTAGTCTCGAATAATTATCTCTATTTAGTAGATTGGGATTCTGTGATGGTCGCGGACCCAGCGGTAGATTTAGGAATGATTTTGAGTCATTATGTGCCTCGTTCCGGTTGGAATCAATGGTTACTATCTTATGGTTTAATTCCTAATGAAAGTACAGTTCAACGAATTTATTGGTATGGTTTATTTAGCTTTTTACAAGAGATTGTTCGTCATCACCAAGAGGGCGAAAGAAGAGCAATGACTGCAGAAATTTTACAATTAAAACGAATGTTTAGTAGTTAAACTAATTCATTTAACATCCACACAGGCTGGCGAATTTCACCAGTCTGTTTTTAAAAGAAAGGAATTTTAAATATGCGTGTAAGAAATAGACCCGGAGCAGCAGAATATATGGCAAAATATCCACAATATGTGGTAGAAGGTCCTGAAAAATGGCAAGGGAAATGGCAAGAACGTTTTGGCAATAATCATCCCATCCACATTGAAATTGGTTCAGGTAAAGGTCGTTTTATTTATGAAATGGCTAAAGCACATCCTGAAATTAATTATATTGGTATCGATATGCAATTAAGTATTTTATCGATTGCATTAGATAAGCTAGTGGCCGAGCCGTTACCTAATCTACAGTTATTGCGAGTAGACGGCGAAGCATTAACAGAATATTTTGCTGAAAATGAAGTAGATTTAATCTATTTAAATTTTTCAGATCCTTGGCCAAAGAAAAAACATGAAAAACGTCGTTTAACGTATAAAAACTTTTTAGCGACAGATGAAATTATTTTAAAACCAAATGGAGAAATTCATTTTAAAACGGATAATCAAGGGCTCTTCGAATACTCATTAAGTAGCTTTTCTAAATATGGCATGATTATTGAACGTGTATGGCTAGATTTGCATAATAGCGAGTTTGAAGGCAACATTATGACAGAATACGAAGAAAAATTTTCTAGTCGTGGTCAACGAATTTATCGAGTAGAAGCACGTTTTGTTGCAAAATAAAAGAGGTCGGGACAGAACCGTTTAGCTCCGAGAAATAAGAAGAAATTTCCAAAAATTGCTCTTTAATTTTTGGAGAATTTCGGCTTATTTCCGAAGGAGTTGGTTCTGTTCCCGCCGTTTATCAGTTTTTGAGCGTGGAGCAAAAATCCAAAGTGATTTTTGTCCCACGCTTTTTTTATTATTTAAGAAAGCCTAAGTTGTCGTTCTTAGAGCATAGGCATCCAATAAAATTCTTGCCAGAATGGATAGTGGTAACCGTGAACGCACTTCATAATCGGGGAAAAAGGAGCCTTCTGATTTGAAGCCCACGAACGGAATTTCAATATATTTCATTAAACTAGAGTGTTTGCTTGCAGTTAAAAGGATAGTCCCAATTTCTGAGTCGTAACAGTTTTTACCAGCGACAACTAATTCTTGAGTTTCTCCGTTTAAAGAAACAAAAAGAGCCACATCTTTTTTTGATAACTTTTTACTAATATTTTTAATAATTTCTGGGTCCGTATGCAGCTCACAGTATTTGCCAGCCAATTGAAACTTAACCATCATTTCCTGAGCAATTAATTCTGAAAAACCTCTAGCAAAGATAATAATCCGTCGAGAAGCCTTGATTTTTTGGATCGCATCTTCGATATTACCAATTTCAATCATGTTAATCGTACGAGTTACTTCTTCTTCATTCTTTAAAATGGCTGTCCGAATTCCTCGGTCTACTTTTTCTAATGCTGAAAAATTTATATTTTGGTTTTCTTTATCTTTCAAGTGATGCTTGAAGGATGTGAAACCTTCATAGCCTTTCTTTTTCATGGTTCTTACAATCGTCGCAGTTGATACGTTGGCTCGTTCGCTTAATTTTACAATGGAATAATCAGGGATTTCTAAAATATGTGTTTCGATAAAATGCCAGAGATATTGCTCTGACTCACTCAATTTTTGTTCCATAATGGCCAGCCCTTCTTTCTTTCACTAAAAAAACATTTATAAGCCTATTTTTAATGAAAAAAAATAAAAAAGCTAGAGGAATTATGAAATTGTAAATGTTTTCTATATTTTTGCGAAAGAATGAAAACCTTTACATGGCATTTTGAGACATAATAAAGAGGAGAAAGGAGGAACTACAGTGACCATTTATACATGTACATTAAATTTAGCCATTGATTTATTTATCGAAACAGAAGAGCTAGTTCCTTTTGTCGTGAATCGCACGAAGGAAGATGATATTCAAGCAAACGGGAAAGGAGTCAATGTTTCCCTAATTTTAAAGATGTTAGGGATTGATAATACCGCTTTGGGAGTCAAAGCTGGTTTCACTGGGAACTATGTCGAAGATTATTTAAAAGAAAAAGAGATAACCACTGATTTTATCGAAGTCACTGGCACAACGCGAATCAATGTGTTTACAAAAGTTACCCAAGATCAAAAGGAATACAAATTAGTCAATAAAGGACCAAAATTATCTGAAGAACATGTACAACGTTTTTTGAAAAAAATTTCAGAGTTACGTAAAGGGGATTATTTGTGCGTATCAGGAAGTTTACCACAAGGGGTTTCGCCAAGTATTTTGATTGAAATTAGCCGAATTTGTTTTGAAAAGCAGGTGTTCTTAATTTTAGACAGTAGTTATGAAGAAATTTTAGATTGTTTGCCTTATCAACCATTTTTATTGAAACCAAATGAAGAAGAACTTCAAGAGTGGTTTCATACAGAAGTGCAGACTAAGGACGATTACATTTTTTACGGACAAGAATTACTGAAGCGGGGAGCCAAAAATATTTTACTTTCTTTAGGTAGTGAAGGGGCTTTATTTATGAACAATGAAAAGGTTCTTTCAGGTAATTCACCAACTGGAATGGTTGTGAATACAGCTTGTTCAGGGGATGCAATGTTAGGTACCTTTTTAGCTGGCTGGCATCAAGGACTTTCATTGGAAAAAAATTTAAAAAGAAGTATTGCAGCAGGTAGTTCAACAGCATTTCGCAAAGGATTGACAGATTTTTCAGATGTTCAGGAGTTAGAGCAACAAATAAAGATTCAAGAGGAGGAATAAACAGATGGCTACGTATCAATTAATAGCTGCTACAGGTTGTCCGACGGGAATAGCGCACACGTATATGGCACAGGAGGCATTGGAACAAGCTGCGAAACGTAAAGGTATTACGATTAAGGTTGAAACACATGGTCAGATTGGTATAGAAAACGAGTTAACACCTGCAGAAATCCAAGGAGCGGAGGCAGTCATTATTGCCGCCGACAAAGACGTTCAAGCAGAACGTTTTGCTGGGAAACGAATCATTGATGTCCCTGTCAGTGTGGGAATTAAAGAAGCAGATCGCTTAATTGAAGAAGCGCTCGCAGGAAAAGGATCGATTGCGGCCGAAAACCAAGCAGTGGACGAACTTGAACAGGAAACACAAATTTCTTCAGGAAATGTTGGACATAGTATTTATAAAAACTTAATGAATGGCGTCTCTCACATGTTGCCGTTTGTAGTAGCAGGCGGCGTTTTAATTGCTCTTTCTTTTGCTATTTGGGGCATTTATTCATTTGATCCAGAAAGTAGTCAGTATAATGCTACCGCTGCTATGTTAAAAAGTATTGGTGATGCCTCAATGGGCATGATGGTGCCAATCTTATCTGCGTATATCGCAGAGGGGATTGCCAAACGACCTGGTTTGGTTGTGGGCTTTGTCGGTGGTTTGATTGCTAACACTGGTGGTACTGGCTTTTTAGGAGGGATATTATCTGGTTTCCTTGCTGGGTATTTCATTCTTTTATTACAGAGAGTATTTAAAGGTTTGCCTAAATCATTAGATGGTTTAAAAGCAATTTTCCTTTATCCAGTCATTGGCGTTGCAGTTATTGGTATCACTATGTCTTTACTAGCAGATCCGATGAAAGCTGTTAACGAAGGAATGATGAGCTTTTTAGCTAGTTTCCAAAACTCCAGTCCGTTGGTTTTAGGAATAATTGTGGGTTGTATGTGTGCCTTTGATATGGGAGGTCCAGTTAATAAAGCGGCCTATGTTACTGGGACGGCACTCTTAGCTCAAGGAAATACTTCTTTTATGGCAGGAGTTTCTGCTGCCTGCATAGCGCCACCTTTAATTACAGGCTTTGCTACATTATTCTTTGGAAAATACTTTGACACAAATGAACGCAATGCGGGGCTAGTGAACTTTATTTTAGGCTCCACACATATTACAGAAGGCGCTATTCCGTTTGCGGCAAAAGACCCATTAAAGGTTTTACCAATTATGATGCTCGGATCTTCAATTGCGGCAGTCCTAACGTATATGTTTGGGGTACAAGTGCCAGCACCTCATGGAGGATTTCTTGTTTTACCGGTTGTTACTCACGCTGTTCAATGGGTTTTGGCAATTTTAGCTGGTTCATTGGTAGGCGGTTTATTGCTAGGTTTTGTACAAAAAAGTAGAATCGCCAAACAAGAGCAATCGTTATCAAAAAAATGAAATAACAGGAATTAGGAGTGGATGGAATGGCTTTTATTAAAGAAAATCATATTTTTTTAAATCAACAGTTACAAACGCAAGAGGATGTTTTTCACTTTTTAGCAAAAAAATCAACAGAATTGGAAGTTGCTCAGGACGCACAGGAAGTTTTCGATAAACTGAACGAGCGAGAACAAGAAGGAACAACAGGGATGATGAATGGATTTGCGATACCTCATGCAAAAGCAGCAACGATTCAACAAGCGGCCATTATCATCGTTACCTTGGACCAAGGTGTTGAGTGGCAGAGCCTTGACAACCAATTAACGGAGTTTGTGATTGCGCTGTTTATTCCAGATGCCGAAGCTGGCACGACACATTTGAAATTACTCTCTTCCGTTGCGCGCCTCCTATTAAGAGAAGAAGTTACTTCTGGACTGAAACAAGCAAGTTCGCCAGCTGAAATTGCTACGTTACTAAATAATCAATTAGGAGAGGGAACAGAATGAAAAAAATTAGTGAACAAAAACGTAAACATTTAGAAAATCTGGTAGATGATCAAGGGATTATTGGAGCACTAGCCATTGATCAACGTGGGGCCTTAAAACGCATGATGGGAAAATACAAAGAGGTGACTGCGCAAGAAATCAGTGACTTTAAAGTATTAGTATCTCGTTGCTTAACACCAGAGACTTCAGCAATTTTGTTGGATCCAGAATATGGCCTAGCTGCTGCTGAAAATCGAGCACAGACTTCAGGTTTGTTACTTGCGTATGAAAAAACGGGCTACGATGCTTCGACACCAGGACGGTTACCCGATAGTCTTGATGTTTGGTCGGTTAAGCGTTTAAAAGAAGCGGGCGCAGACGCGTGTAAATTTTTACTTTATTACGATGTTGACGAAAGTGAAGCAATCAATGAACGAAAGAAAGCTTATATAGAACGGATTGGTTCAGAGTGTTTAGCCGAAGAAATTCCATTCTTTTTAGAAATTGTCTCTTATGATGCAAACAATTCGGATAGTGCTTCAAAAGAATACGCTAAAGTAAAACCGCACAAAGTAATTGAAGCGATGAAAGAATTTTCAAAGGATCGCTATAATGTTGATGTTTTAAAAGTAGAAGTCCCTGTGAATATGAATTTTGTAGAAGGTTTTGGCACTGAAAGTCTTTATAGCCAAGATGAAGCGCAGGCTTTTTTCAACATGCAAAGTGAAGCAACACAACTTCCATTTATTTTCTTGAGTGCAGGGGTTAGTGCTACGATGTTTCAGGAAACATTGAAATTTGCAAAAAAAGCAGGTTCCTCATTTAATGGAGTCTTATGTGGTCGCGCAACATGGGCAGACGGCGTGCTTCCATTTGTTCAACAAGGTTCTGAAGCAGCCGTTGCGTGGCTTGAAACAACTGGTAAAACAAATGCTGAAGAATTGAATCAGGTTTTAAGAGAGAGCGCAGTATCAGTCTTTGAAAAAATACAGTAATTAAGCTGAAAATATATACTGAATTTGAACTAATTGGTCATCTGAATTAAATTTTTTCAGAAATCGTCTTCTTTAAGTGAACTCAATGTACGCAAACTCAAAAGATATGATATAATTATTTTGATATCGATGTATGAACACCCAAAAAGTAACAGTGCTTTACTTTATTTGGGGAAAGTTGGGGTATTATGGGAATTCCTAAAGAAGGCGAGTTTGTAACCATTCAGAGTTATAAACATGACGGACATTTACATCGAACGTGGCGTGATACGATGGTACTAAAAACGAGCGAGTATTCTTTAATTGGTGTGAACGATCACACGTTAGTAACGGAATCCGACGGACGTCGGTGGGTGACTCGTGAACCAGCCATTGTTTATTTTCACAAGAAATATTGGTTCAATATAATAGCAATGATTAGAGAAAAGGGGGTTTCGTATTACTGCAATCTGGCTTCGCCATATGTTTTAGATGACGAAGCGTTGAAGTATATTGATTATGATTTAGATATCAAGGTTTTTCCAGATGGTGAAAAACGTTTACTAGACGTTGATGAATATGAATTTCATAGCAAACTAATGGATTATCCAGAAGATATTGACTTCATTTTAAAAGAAAATGTCAAGACTTTAGTGGATTGGATTAATAACGAAAAAGGCCCCTTCTCGCCCGAGTATGTAGATATCTGGTATCAACGTTATCAACAGCTATCAAAAAAATAGCCGATGTAAACAGCCCACAAAAGGAGCTTGGAGCATTAGCCAAAATGGCTAATGCTCCAAGCTCTAAATTTTCCGATTTAATTGGTGTTATAGTTCTTTATTCATTTCGTAGTGTTCAATGCCAGCATCCATAAAAGGTGCGCCTGTTTTTTGATAACCTAAACGTTCATAGAAGCCTACAGCGGTGACTTGTGCTCCTAGAGTAATCTTGTGGTAGCCTTGTTCTTTGGCAAAATTTTCCGCCGCTTCCATAATCACTCGTCCATAGTCGGCGCCACGGTAAGCTTTTTCAACGGCCATTCGTTGTAATTTCATAACGCCATTTTCTAGTGGAAGCAAGCGACAAGTTGCGACAGCTACATGATCCGTGTACAAAACAAAGTGAATACAACGTGCTTCATATTCATCGATTTCCATCTCTTCTGGTACCCCTTGTTCCGCTACGAATACGCGTTGACGAAGCCGGACAGCATCTAAATAAAGATCACTCATGGTATCTTTTGTTTGAGCTACATGCATAGAAAAACCCCCAAGTTCAGAATCTGTTTCTATTTTATTATACCACGAAAAAGTTCTAGCAATGAAGTATTCTCAATGACTGAGGGGGGAAGGTGTGATAAAATAAAACAGCAACAATTGAACAAAAATAAAGGAGGAGCCGCTGTGATTAATCGATTTAAAGAATCGAAATTATTTTTCTGGTCAGTTGAATTACTTGTCGTGGCCATGCTATTATTTATTGCTTCGAAAATTAATTTCTTATTTGCACCGATTGGGACATTCTTTTCAACGTTGTTTGCCCCAGTCTTAGTAGCAGGCTTTTTGTATTATTTACTAAATCCTGTGGTCAATCTACTAATGAAGACGAAAATGAAACGAATTTATGCCGTCTTACTGGTATTTTTATTACTAATCATCGCATTAGTTCTGATCTTATTAACAATTATCCCTAAGTTGGCAGATCAGCTAGCTAGTTTAGCATCAAGTATGCCAGATTTCTTTAAACAAGTGGAGACCTGGATTTATGAGATTGCGGAGTTACCTATTTTTAAACAAATTGATTTAACAAGCTATATTGAAAAAATGGATATTTCTTATGCAAATATTATCCAACAATTTTTAAGTAGTTTATCAAGTAGCTTAGGTTCAATCGTATCAACGGTGGCGTCAACCACCATTGTTTTGGTCACTGCGCCATTTATTTTATTTTATATGTTAAAAGATGGAGATAAGCTAGTACCAGCGATTCAACGCTTTTTACCTGAGAAAAGAAAAGATGATATCGTGGATCTTTTAGGACAATTGAACCAAACCTTATCCAGTTATATTAGTGGACAAGCGATTGAATGTTTATTTGTCGGTACATTTACGATTATTGGGTATTCATTGCTTGGCGTTCGTTATGCCTTTTTATTTGGTGTCATTGCCGGCTTTACGAATTTAATTCCCTATTTAGGCCCTTATCTAGGATTAGCGCCCGCTGTCTTAGTGACCATCTTTAATGAACCCGTCAAAGCAGCCTTATGTTGTTTAGTGGTGCTAGTGGTTCAACAATTGGACGGAAATATTATTTATCCAAACGTTATCGGAAAATCTCTAAAAATCCATCCATTAACGATTATTTTAATTTTATTGGTAGCAGGAAATTTAGCAGGTTTGCTAGGTATTTTCCTCGGTGTCCCATTTTACGCAATCTGCCGGACCATTATCTACTATGTTATTGATATGGTCAAAGCGGGTCGTAGTGAAAAAGTTACCAATGCTGTTCTTTTAGGGAATGAAACAAATACGAAAGAAAATAACGGTTAATGATTGAATCCGCTAATCTTTCGTGCTATGATTTTATGGATTAGGATAGAAAATAACCTGTCATAATACTGATTGTGTCTGTTTCTAAACCTAACCATAAAAAGAGGAAGAACGTTAAAAGAGTACGAAAGTACAGCCTCGGAATTATCAACAATTAAGGAGAGAGAGAACATTATGAATAATGCTGACCCTGAGAGTCAGTCGCTAATTGCGCAACTTCTATTATTAGTCGTGTTGACGTTTATCAATGCCTTTTTGGCAGCGGCGGAAATTGCAGTCGTATCTGTTAACAAGAATCGTGTGGAACAAAAAGCGGAAGACGGCGACGCAAAAGCTCAAAAATTGCTTAAGGTATTGCAAGACCCCAATAACTTTTTATCCACAATCCAAGTAGGGATTACTTTGGTTAATATCCTATCTGGTGCTTCATTAGCAGAGACTTTATCTAGTCGTTTGGCCCCTGTATTAGGTGGCGGCGCCGCAGCTAAGAGTCTTGCCAGTATCATTATCTTAGCATTGTTAACGTACGTTTCTATTGTATTTGGTGAATTATACCCTAAACGAATTGCTATGAATAAATCAGAAGAAGTCGCTCAATTGACTTCTGGTGCGGTCCGCTTTTTAGGAGTTATCGCGCGTCCCTTCGTTTGGTTGCTATCGGCTTCGACCGATTTATTATCCAAAATCACACCAATGACTTTCGATGATGCCGATTCGAAGATGACACGAGATGAAATGCGCTACATGCTTGAAACAGAAGGTGTTTTGGAAAACGAAGAACTAGAAATGCTACAAGGTGTCTTTTCATTAGATACAAAAGTGGCACGAGAAGTAATGGTTCCTCGGACAGACGCATTCATGGTTGATATCCAAGATGATGTCCAAGAAAACATCAATTTAATTTTAGGAGAAAATTATTCTCGGATTCCTGTTTATAGTGAAGACAAAGATAAAATTGTTGGTATTTTACATACCAAAACGTTACTAAAAGCTGCACGTAATTTAGGCTTTGAAAACATTGAATTAGGCGCGATTATCCAAGAACCATTATTTGTCCCAGAAACCATTTTTATTGATGATTTACTTTATGAGTTAAAACGAACACAAAACCAAATGGCGATTTTACTAGATGAATATGGCGGTGTTGTCGGTTTAGCAACACTAGAAGATTTACTAGAAGAAATCGTTGGTGAAATTGACGATGAAACAGATGAAGTAGAAAATTTATATACACAAGTGGCTGACAATGAATATTTGGTTCAAGGACGCATGTTAATTGACGAATTTAATGAAGTATTTGAAACAGATTTACACATGAGCGATGTTGATACAATGGCAGGTTACTTAATTACAGCATTAGGAACCATTCCTGATGAAGGGGAAAAACCTTCTTTTGAAGTGGGCAATATTAAGTTAACTGCTGAAGAAATGGAAGGCACACGTTTGCTAGTCTTACGCGTTCATTTCTACGATGAAGAAACTGTCGATGAAGAACCAGAAGAAAATCGTCGTTTTTTCCGTAAAGAAATGGAAGATGACGAACCAAGACGTTAAAAATAACCTGTGACATCAGTCGTTTTGACTAATGTCGCAGGTTTTCCTTTTAAAAAACAGCCAACAGCAGCTCTTTATTCTCAAGGCTTGACATGATATACTAGCAAAGGTTAATCAAAAATTATGCTGAAGAAAATAAATAAATAAACATCACAAGTGATAAGGAGATTTTTATGACGATCAATCAAAAAGAAGCAGTCGATAGTCGCCGTACGTTTGCGATTATTTCCCATCCGGATGCTGGGAAAACAACGATTACTGAACAATTACTATTATTTGGGGGCGCCATCCGCCAAGCTGGAACCGTCAAAGGGAAAAAAACAGGGAACTTTGCCAAATCTGACTGGATGGAAATTGAAAAACAACGGGGAATTTCGGTAACGAGTTCTGTGATGCAATTTGACTATCAAGACAAACGGATTAATATCTTGGACACCCCAGGGCATGAGGATTTCTCAGAGGATACGTATCGGACCTTAATGGCCGTGGATAGTGCTGTGATGGTTATTGATAGTGCCAAAGGGATTGAAGCACAAACGAAAAAACTTTTCCAAGTTGTTAAAAAACGTGGTATTCCAATTTTTACTTTTATTAACAAATTGGACCGTGATGGACGGGAACCATTGGAACTTTTAGAAGAATTGGAAGAACTATTGGATATTGAATCTTATCCAATGAACTGGCCAATTGGTATGGGAAAAGGCCTAGAAGGTCTATACGATATTTATAATGAACGTGTGGAATTATATCGTCCAGAAAATAATGGCGGGGAGCGTTTTATTCCTTTAAAAGATGGCGATATCCCAAGCGATTTACCATTGCACAATAACAGCGTTTATCAACAAGTGTTGGAAGATGTTGAGTTATTGGTAGAAGCAGGCGATGAATTTAGCGAGGAAAAAATCGCTCGTGGTGATCAAACGCCAGTCTTCTTCGGTTCTGCTTTGACAAACTTTGGGGTTCAAACATTTTTAGAAACCTTCTTACAATTTGCGCCTGCGCCACATGCGCATAAAACAGAAGAGGGTGGCGAAGTAAGTCCTTATGAAAAAGAATTTTCAGGCTTTGTCTTTAAAATTCAAGCGAATATGAACCCAGCCCATCGTGATCGAATTGCCTTTGTTCGAATTTGTTCAGGTGT
The DNA here is from genome assembly GCF_051714505.1 of Enterococcus sp. AZ129. Lineage (NCBI taxonomy): Bacteria > Bacillati > Bacillota > Bacilli > Lactobacillales > Enterococcaceae > Enterococcus > Enterococcus sp. AZ129. The sequence continues at coordinate 468,893 of NZ_JBIORY010000001.1, forward strand.
TTTTGAAAGAGGCATGGACGTGACCTTAGGTAGAACAGGTAAAAAAGTCAAATTAAGCAACGTGACACAATTTATGGCGGATGCCCGCGAAAACGTCACAGAAGCTGTTGCAGGCGATATTATCGGCGTGTATGACACAGGAAATTACCAAATTGGCGATACTTTGTATGAAGGGAAAATGAATGTTCAATATGAAGAGTTGCCGTCATTTACCCCTGAATTATTCATGAAAGTGACTGCCAAAAACGTAATGAAACAAAAATCTTTCCATAAAGGAATTTACCAACTGGTTCAAGAAGGAGCCATTCAATTATACAAAACATATTTAACAGAAGAATATATCATTGGCGCCGTAGGTCAATTGCAGTTTGAAGTTTTCCAATACCGAATGTCTAATGAATACAATGCTGAAGTAGTAATGACGCCTATGGGTTCTAAAATTGCCCGCTGGATTAATCCAGAAGATTTAGATGAACGCATGAGCTCTAGCCGAAACATTTTGGCACGGGACCGTTTCGATCAACCTTTGTTCTTATTTGAAAACCAATTTGCGGAACGCTGGTTTGCTGATAAATATCCAGATGTTGAACTGAAAAGTTTGATGTAAAATTAATTTGTAATCAATCAGTAGCTGAATCTTTAGAAGATTGAAGCTCGGCGCAGTCATTCTCAAGATGATTGCGCTGAGCTTTTCTTGTTATAAGGTATTAAAGCAGGCGTGATTGTTTTTTTTGAGATAGAATACTTACTATAACGAACCTATCAAGGAGTGGACAAGAACATGAATTTTTATGGCATCGAGTATTTAAAAAGCCAATCTAATTTAAATGATTACTTAAAGTATTTTTTTATTTTTGCTTTGTTAATCGGGCTAGTCATTGTGTTTAGTTTTTATGTGCGACATCAAATTCAAACGAAATATCGTGAATTAAGTATTATTATTTTTTTATCATTATTATTTGTTTTAGGGGTTCAATATTCCAATTATCAACTGAACCAAAATCAGCATTCACAATCTTCACAAATGGTACATTTTGTCGAACAAGTGGCACAGGAAAAAAAGGTTTCTCCAGAAAAAGTTTATGTCAATGGTACACAATTGGCTGACGGAACCATAGTTAAAATTGACGAAGTGTTTTATAAAATGAGTTTAAGTACGGATCAGCAGTCTTATACGTTACAAGAAACGTATTTATTAACACCAACGATTGAAATCATAAAGTAAAGTGAGGGAAAATTAATGCAGTTTTATAGTCCAATTATTATTAAATTTGCTTTAGGTATTATTTGTTTAATTGTCCAAATTAATTTGATGGGAAAAGGCAACTTGGCGCCCACATCGGCTATGGACCAAGTGCAAAACTATGTATTGGGGGGCATTATTGGTGGTGTTATTTATAATGATTCAATTACGGTGCTCCAATTTGTATTAGTGTTAATTTTGTGGACATTATTAGTCTTAATTTTAAAATTTGCAAAAGAACACAATCGCTATGTGAAGCAAATTGTGGATGGTAAACCCATTACTTTAATCAAGGATGGACAGGTTGTGGTGAAGGAATGTTTGAAAAATGGTATTTCTGCAAATGATCTAATGTTTAAATTACGAGCAAATGGTATTTATGAAGTCCAGCTTGTTAAACGGGCGGTTTTAGAACAAAATGGTCAATTAACAATCGTCGAATATGGCGATGAAAGTATTCGTTATCCGATTATTGTGGACGGTCAAGCCAACATGGATGTCCTAGAGTTAATCAAAAAAGATGAGCACTGGCTATTAACGCAAATCCAAGAACAAGGATTCCAAAGATTACAGGAAATCTATTTAGGTGAGTATTTATCTGGACAGTTAAGTTTATCGCCGTATGAAGAAAAAACGATTTCTTAGCTATACTTTTCATTCTACTTATATTAAAATTAAATGGTAATTCAATGAGTTTTAAAAGGAGGAAAAATGAAAACTAAAAAGATAGTTGTCGGGTTATTTTGTTCAATGATTATTTTAATGGGGTGCCAACCAGATCAACGAACTGAAAAAATGAAAGAAAGTACTGAAGCAGAAGCAGTCCAAGTAACGAGTGGTGCCTCGGCAGCCACTAATGCCACTTCTGTAAAGCAGGAGGAGCAGACAAACACGAATGATCAACCGAAGGAGAGTGCTGCCAAAGTGAGTTATGAGCGTAATGGACATACCTTTGAAGTTGATGCTGTTTCTGGCGCTACAGTAGAAGCTAATAATGGACAATCAGGAATTAGTCCAGAAGAAAAAGCCCAGAAGATGTATTGGTCAGGTCGTCCAGAAATCGGAGAAGTTCAAGGGGATTATTATCATCATGAAGTCGTGTTTGATGGCGGCTATACGGCTTTAATTGATGTCGTTGTTAAGGATCAACAAATTCAGTTAGTGGAATTTGATGAACGTGGACCTAAAAACTATTATTCTGAAGAATGGGCAGGAGTGACAAAACGTTTATCCGGCTATGCAAATTTTCAAGCGAACAACGCCCGAACTGATCAATCGTTAGTGACCATTGTTAATACGATGACTTTTCTAGAAAATCAAATGGTTACTGAAAATCGTCTAGATGGCGCATTCCAGACAGCCAAAGGGCAATCCAATAGCGCTAATAATGGCTATCTTCCTGCTGCTAGGGCTTTAGCCAAGGAAATCAAAGAACCTTCAAAAGAACATTATACAAGTCTAACAGAAGATTTTGGGGAGGGGCTTTCTGGACGTTTAACTGTTATTACGTTAAAAGATTCAGGGAAAATAACCGATCTTCGTTATGATGAATATTTTGCAGATACAGAAGAAGAGATTAAAGACGCAAAACTGAAGGCTTATTCTCGCCAATCAAAATATTTTTCTAAAGATTATGCTCAAAAATCGGGGGAAAATTTCAAAAAAGAAGTGGATGACTTAAGAAAAAAAGCAATCGAGGAAAATAAATTAGTCAGTCCGACAAATGAGGAAGCCTGGTCGGAAAATTATCAAAGGCTTGTAAAAAAAATAACGTCACAATAAATTAAAAAAACTGCCAAAGTGGGGAAACTTCGGCAGTTTTTTTTAGTTTTCCATGAGGGAAACTTTTAATGGAACAGACACTTCGGTCACATGGTTTAACTCAATGATAGAAATTTCATCTGGGTCATAAGCCTCTTTAGGTAATCGTTTTAACAGTTTTGCTAAAATTTCTTTTACTTCTGTCGGACGAATGCGACGATTTTTATTCATAATCAGAACTTCCACATGGTGAGCTGCTTCTGAATAGACAGCGGTCGTGTTTCCTGCTGAGTAGACTTTTACAAAGTAAGCATCCGTGTTTTCCAATTGTTTATTTACTAATTGTTTGTAGCTATTGGTCACATTCACTAATTTCATTTTATCACCTCATTATAGTTGTGTGCTGCAAAAGAGCGTTTCCAATTATGTACAGGAGTTCCAGATTGAATTTTTTCTATGAGGAACAAGTATACGAATATCTTTCTTCTATTATAGTTTTTTTTGATGAAAATAAAAAGTGAAAAGCATAAAAAAATCCGCACGCATTGTTATTAATGCGTGTGGATTTTTGATTATTCTGCTTGGTCAGATGTTGAAGTTTCTGTTTTAGTCACTTCTTGTGCGCCAGTTACGATAATTTTACCTTCGTTATCTAACGTTGCGACTAATTGATGATTTTCAGGATGATCTAGATAGTATTCAGCAATGCCGTCTTCAATTTGTTCTTGAATCGTTCGGCGTAAAGGACGAGCGCCCATTGCAGGATCATAACCTAAATCAACGAGTTTCTCTTTGACTTCTGTTGGAACCTCAATGTGTAATTTTTGTTTAGCTAATAAGCCATTTACTTCTTCTAACATCAAGCTGACAATGTTCATCAGGTTTTCTTTGCTTAATGCTTTGAATTCGATAATACCATCGAAACGGTTAAGGAATTCGGGGGTGAAGAAGTTGTTCAATTGACCTAAAACAGATTTAGTCACACCTTCACGGGCAGCGCCAAAGCCAACGTTGGCTTCCACAGCTCCTGTTCCAGCATTACTTGTCATGATAATGATGGTGTCTTTAAAGCTGACTGTACGACCTTGTGCATCTGTTAAACGGCCATCGTCGAGAATTTGTAAAAACATGTGTAAAACATCAGGATGCGCTTTTTCAATTTCATCCAATAAAATTAAACTATAAGGATTACGACGGACTTTTTCTGTGAGTTGTCCAGCTTCGTCATACCCAACATAGCCTGGAGGAGAACCAATCAGTTTAGAAACACTGTGTTTTTCCATATACTCACTCATATCAAAACGAACCATCGAATCTTCTGAACCGAATAGCTCAAAGGCTAATTGTTTTGCTAATTCTGTTTTACCAACGCCTGTTGGCCCTACAAATAAGAAGGAACCAATTGGACGGTTTTGTTTGCCTAGGCCTACACGATTGCGACGAATCGCTTTAGCTACTTTATCGACAGCATCATCTTGTCCGACAACGTGAGCTTTTAAGTCAACAGCTAAATTTTTCAATTGGGTTTGTTCTTTTTCTTTTAAGTCACCGACAGGAATGCCAGTTTTTTGTTCCACAATGGCTTCAATATCTTTTTCAGTGATGACGGGTGTTTCTTCATCGCTGATTTGTTTTTCTTTCATTGCTTGTAATTTATTGATTTGATCACGATAATAAGCCGCTTTTTCAAAATCTTCTTCTGCGGAAGCTTGTTGTTTTTGTTGTTCCGCTTCTGCTAATTTTTTATCAATTGTTTTTGGATCGACGAGTTGAATAGTTAGATTCATTTTTGAACCAGATTCATCTAACAAGTCAATCGCTTTATCTGGTAAAAAGCGATCTTGAATGTAACGGTTGGATAAGTTTGCTGCTGCGTTAATCGCTTCATCTGTATATTTGACATGATGATAATCTTCATAACGTTTTTGCAGACCATGTAAAATCGTTATGGTTTCGGCAACGGTTGGCTCATCTACTTGGACTGGTTGCATCCGACGTTCTAAGGCAGCGTCTTTTTCAATAATACGGTACTCATTTAAAGTTGTGGCACCGACTAATTGTAATTCACCACGTGCTAAGGCTGGTTTTAAAATATTGCCAGCATCCATATTGCCATCACCAGCAGCACCGGCACCCACAATTTCATGGACTTCATCAATAAATAAAATGACATTTTCAGCTTCAGTGATTTCTTCAATCAATTTTTGCATCCGTTCTTCAAATTGTCCGCGAATACCAGTTCCTTGAACAAGTGAAACCACATCTAAACGAATGACTTCTTTGTCCAATAATTTTTGGGGCACATCGCCATCGACAATTTTTTGGGCTAAACCTTCGACAACGGCTGTTTTACCAACACCTGGTTCACCGATTAAAACGGGGTTGTTTTTTGTACGGCGATTTAAGATTTCAATGACACGCTTAATTTCTTGGTCACGTCCTACCACAGGATCGATATCTCCTTGGCGTGCCGCTTCGGTGATGTTAATCCCATACTCGCCTAGTAAACCTTGACCAGCGCCAGCGCCTCCGCGAGGGGGTTGACCGCCATTACCACCATCACCAAATTGAGTGGGTGGTGTTTGTTGTTCATAAGGATTACCTTGTTGCATTTGGCGAGAAAGAGAGCGATATAAATCGTCTAAACTCCCAAAGCCAAAAGGGTCTTGTCCCATATTTTGAGGGGAATTATTTGCTTGATTTTTTAATTTTTGATAGCAGCTTTGGCAATAGTCCAGTTGTTTTCTTTGACCATTCACATTTGCATATAAATGAATTGTTGCTTCATTTTGTTGACAATTTTGACAAATCATTGAATGAAACACATCCTTTCAAAATAACTGAGGCCAGAAAAATAGTTGTTTGTTCTATTATTTCTAGTAAACAGACCATTTTTCTTCAAACCAGCCAAGTACTAGATAGCAGGAATAAATTCTGTCTATAAAACCACTTGACCATTTTTGACCTTTGAGGTTATTATAGCATTTTTTGTAAGAGAATCAAGTAAAAGACCTTGTTTAAAAAAAGGCAAAGATTCGATTTTTTTACAGACAATTGCGCCATTTTCAAGTAAACTATAAGAGTTGATATTTAAGAGAAAGAGTGGTGAAATCAATGGCTGAAAATCCTTTTGTAGAAAAAATTGCTTCATTAAAAGCTGGAGAAATCTCTGAATTAATCGTGGAGCAAAATGAATTTTTCCAATTTCGTGATGCTTGGATCTCTTTGCCTGACCGCGCGGAAATTGTTGGAGAAGCGGGGTTAAATGGACGAATCATTTATCGTTACCAAAAAGAGGAAGAATAGTCAGTGCAAAACATCACGAAATTTAAGCAAAAAGTGTTGTGTAAGATAGAAAAAAATGGTAATCTTAGAAACTGAAAGGGTCTTTTTTCGAGTAGACGTTTGATTTTAGCGTATCAAGAAAGGAAAACCCTAACATAAAAATTTTTTATTTACGAAGGAGACCGATTTATATGGAAAAGAAAGAATTTCACATTGTAGCAGAAACAGGAATTCACGCACGTCCAGCTACTTTATTAGTACAAACTGCAAGCAAATTTAACTCAGATATTAACTTAGAATACAAAGGTAAATCTGTTAACTTAAAATCAATCATGGGCGTTATGTCTTTAGGCGTTGGTCAAGGTTCTGACGTAACAATCACTGTTGATGGTGCTGACGAAGCTGAAGGAATGGCAGCAATCGTTGAAACATTACAAAAAGAAGGATTGGCTGAATAATGTCTGAGATGCTAAAAGGGATTGCCGCAAGTGATGGCGTTGCTGTTGCTAAAGCTTACCTGCTAGTTCAACCTGACTTGTCTTTCAACAAAACTTCCGTAGAAGATACTGATGCAGAAGCAACTCGCTTAGACGATGCTTTAGCAAAATCTACTGAAGAGTTGCAAGCAATTCGCGACAAAGCAGCTCAAAGCCTTGGTGAAGCAGAAGCGCAAGTTTTCGATGCTCATTTAATGGTTTTATCTGACCCAGAAATGGTTGGTCAAATCAAACAAAATATCCAAGACAACAAAGTCAATGCAGAAGCTGCCTTGAAAGAAGTTACGGATATGTATATTGGTATGTTTGAAGCAATGGACGATAATGCTTACATGCAAGAGCGTGCAGCAGATATTCGTGACGTTGCCAAACGTATCTTAGCACATTTATTAGGTGTGACTCTTCCAAATCCTTCAATGATTAACGAAGAAGTAATCGTGGTTGCCCATGACTTAACACCTAGTGATACTGCACAATTAGACCGTACGTATGTTAAAGCCTTTGTTACAGACATCGGCGGACGTACTTCTCACTCAGCAATCATGGCTCGTTCGTTAGAAATCCCTGCAATCGTTGGTACAAAAGAAATTACTGACAAAGTAAAAGCAGGCGATATTTTAGCAGTGAACGGAATCATTGGGGATGTTATTATTGACCCAACAGATGCTGAAAAATCTGAATTTGAAGCAGAAGCAAAAGCTTATGCAGATCAAAAAGCAGAATGGGATAAACTAAAAAATGCAGAAACAGTGACAGCTGACGGCAAACATGTTGAGTTAGCTGCAAACATTGGTACACCAAAAGATTTAGAAGGCGTACACAAAAACGGCGGCGAAGCTGTTGGTTTATATCGTACAGAATTCTTATACATGGATTCATCTGACTTTCCAACTGAAGAGGACCAATACCAAGCGTATAAAGCAGTTCTTGAAGGAATGGAAGGAAAACCAGTTGTGGTTCGTACAATGGATATTGGTGGGGACAAAGAGCTTCCTTACCTAACATTACCACACGAAATGAACCCATTCTTAGGTTACCGTGCATTACGTATTAGCTTATCAGAACTAGGTGACGGCATGTTCCGTACACAAATGCGTGCATTATTACGTGCGTCTGTTCATGGTAACTTACGTATCATGTTCCCAATGGTTGCTACTTTGAAAGAATTTAGAGCAGCGAAAGCAATCTTTGAAGACGAAAAACAAAAATTAGTCAACGAAGGTGTTGAAGTTTCAAACGATATCCAAGTAGGTATTATGATTGAAATTCCAGCAGCTGCCGTATTAGCTGATAAATTTGCCAAAGAAGTAGACTTCTTTAGTGTTGGAACCAACGACTTAATCCAATACACAATGGCTGCAGACCGTATGAACGAACGCGTTTCTTACTTATACCAACCATACAACCCATCAATCTTACGTTTAATTAAAAATGTAATTGATGCAGCACACGCTGAAGGTAAATGGGCTGGTATGTGTGGTGAAATGGCGGGCGATCAAACAGCTGTTCCATTACTATTGGGTATGGGCTTAGATGAGTTCTCAATGAGTGCTACATCTATCCTTAAAACACGTAGCTTGATGAAACGTCTAGACACAACTAAAATGGCTGAACTTGCTGACCGCGCATTAAAAGAATGCGACACGATGGAAGAAGTCGTTGCATTAGTTGAAGAATATACAAAATAATTAAGCGATTATGAAAGCACATCGACAATTGTCGATGTGCTTTTTTATTGTTGCGCTTCACGTATTTTTTTCTTGAAATAATAAATCGTGCTTCCCAAAATGAATAGAAAAACCAGCGTGATGCTACTCACCAGTTTCCAAGGGAAATTGGTGTGTTTTTCAGGTGGGAGGTTGACGGCAGTAGCATTGTATTTTTTAGCTTCTTTTTCTTGGATGACTAAGTGTTTTTCCCACGAATAGTCTTGATAGCCATCGTTTGCTTTGATTTTTACAGTATAATTTCCAGGAACAAAAGGTTGTTCCTTTAAGTCAATCCGATAATTAAAATTTGTATTAGGGGCCATTGTTAACGACTCTTGGTGATTTTCGTAGCGAGGTTTAGCTTCTTTTTCATAATATAAAGAGGCATCGACTTGTAATTTTTTAATCATAGCCGCTTGTTTGTTTTGGAGATTCATTAATACGCGGTTACGACCGTTAGCTTGATCGGTTTTTACTTCATTTAAAGATAATTCTGGCTGGACAGGTTCATCTGTTTCACTAAGTAAGACGCCGACTACATAAGAAAAACGATTATTGATGGCCACACCGTTTTCTGAGTGAGCAGGTTGTTCATCTGACTTTTGTTCAAAGTAGAGTCCTCCTAAAACATACCCATTAAATGGTTTTTCCGGTAAAGTAAGTTGGCATTCAACAGTCTTGGTTGAGTGTTTAGGTAGGTAGATTTCTTTTGGTAATTGCGCAATCTCATTAAAGGTAAAAGGTGCAGACGGATCTTTTTTTGTTTCAGCATGAGAATAATCTGCTAAGCCATTATCATTAGTAATCGCTGCATTGGCTGAAGCTAGCACGGTAATGTCGTTGGCTGTTTGATTCGTTAGTTCGATTTGTAGCTTTTGTGTTTGGTTTGGAGCGACACGTAGATCAAAATAACTTGTCTCTTTGGTTCGTTGATTGTCGGGTAAAATGGCTTTTACAGAAAAAGTCATTTCGCTTGCTTCTACAGAATAAGAGCCAATAAAAAATAAAAAAATGATGACGCTAACAGCATGAAGCCATTTAAAAAGCTGCTGATTCATAGTGCGCACTCCTTTTTGACAATTTTTTATAAGAAGGTATTGCATGAAGTTGTTTCATGCAATACCTTGTTTGTTTTCTTTTAAAGTGGTGTATCATCCAAAATCCAAGTAAGCGTTGTTTTATATTGTTTAGCTGCAACTTTTTTCGTTGTCGCAGGAACAGTTAATTGAATGCCTTGAGCAGCGGTCGCTCCGCTACCAAAAGCTAATGTCCAAGTGCCCATTCCTGTTGAAAGAGCGGCAGTCGCCACAGGAGAAGTGGCGGCACCAGTTGGATCCAAGGTTACTGGGACCGTTAATGGCGCCAAAGAAAGTAACTGTGTTGAATTGGGTGTTGCTGCTAAAAAGGTCAAGGATGCATTATCCAAAACAGCGGGTGTTGAATCACTTGTAGCAAATTGCGCACTCTGTTTAACTGATAATTTCCAGCCAAGATTTAGACCACGTTTGTCAGTTACTTGAACATAGTTTGGCACGCTAATTAAATCGCCAGTACTATTTTGTACTTGGTCCAGTTGTGCCGAATAGATTGCTGTTCCGGCTTGAATTTGTTTTGATCCAAAATGGATATTTGAAACATAGTCAATACTAAGGGGTCCGGCTGTACCAGGTTGATGAGGATCAGCAGGATTAGGTGTCACAGGCTGAGAAGGGTTCGTCGGATTGACAGGTGGCGTGAAAGTATTATCAAGAGCAAACGTAATATCAGCGTTGGATTGAATAGAAGCGACTTGAGCTGCTTCAACTTTTGGACTATTTAAAAGCATAAGAGGCGTAGCAACGAACAAAATGCTTGAAATGCGCACGATCTTTTTCATTTTTTATTCCTTCTTTCTTGTTTATTTTTAACTTTTAAAAAAGCTAAATCCTAATTAGAGGGGTGTATCAGAAAGAATCCATTGTAATTCGGCAGTGTAAGATTCTTTGACCGTTAAGTTAAGGTCAGGAGCAACGCTTAAAAAAAGTCCATTTTGTTGGTTCCAAGGAATTTCTACATTGTTATCGTCCGTTGCGGTGTATTGATAAACTTCGGTTGCTAAAGAGGAGATAGGGAAATCACTGCCATTTTTTCGATAAATGAAAGCTTGCTGGATCGTTTTATTTGTAGAAGTTGAATGCATGGGCTGACTCTCTCTTACCAACAAATGCCATGGGGTTTTTGCAACACGACCATCGGCAATGAGGAAAGGAGCGCTGATGGTCGATGGTGAGTATATGGTTCGTTTGCTGGGAAAAGGTAAATTTTTAAAGGAAACTGTAGTTGGCATCTGCACAAAACGGAGGGTACCGTTTTTGATAGGTAAAGACTGTTCCTTAGTGATTGGCGTAATTGGCGTTCCGCCACCATCATTGCCAGTAACCGTGCTAGAAAATAAAAGAAATTGGTTTATCCATTCTTCTGTAACCGTTGCTGTATATTGTAAGGTGAATTGTGTATTGGCTTCCGTAAAATTATCTGCTGGCAGCGAATTGTGATAACTCCAATACGGCAAACCAGTGGAACTATCAGTTAAAAGTTGAAGCCCAGCTATTGGCGTACTTAAACCTGCTGCTGATTGTTTTGTTAATGTAGCAGCTGAAAGTTGGGACAGTCCTTTAGGCACCGTTGCTCGTAATTGCTGATTCATCCACGTTGCTGGTTGATTGGTTAAACGTGTGGTTAACGTAAAACGAATGATTTGACCACTTACGACAGAGTTTGCAGCTTCCCAGAGCCCTTGTACATTTTTCCGCTCAATGGTTTGCGTGACCGTTAGTTGAGGCTCAGGATAAGCAACTGTTTGAGAAACAGTAGAACTGGTTAGCAAAGGCAGGCCAGTGCGATTGCTGAGACCTTGGACCCACAAGCTGACCGTTTCTCCCCCTTGGAAAGTGGGTAAATTAGCAAATTGAAAATGGCCATTGGAATCTAAGGACGTTGTGAAAATAGAACCACCATTTATTTGTACTTTAACTTGATAGGTTCCGTTAGATGCTTGAGAAGCTTTACCTGAAAGTTGAGTTGAGCCAGCATTGGCGACTACGTTTGTGACTGGTTGGATTGACCAATTGACACTTTGGTCAGCTGAGGGGCTGCTTTGAATATAGTCGGTTGACGTTTTGGAACGAGCAAAGACAATTGTAGAGAGCGTGTCGCCATATTCTAATGGTGAAGCTAACGATGTCGAGAAATTTCCGGCTGCATCAACAGAAATTCCCTTCACCACTATGGGGGTAGTGGTTCCATCATGGCGGTTCAAGGTTAATTGAACAGAGTAGTTATAGTTTGGGTCTTGTACTTGTTGAATGGTCCCTGTTACAGTAGTGTCCAGATGATTTGGTTGAGTTAGTTTGGCTGGTGTGACTTGAGGAACGGGATAATTACCTAAACTAAGTTGAGCTTTGCTAATTATGCCTGTTTTTGTATTATTCCCAATAATAATATTAATTGCGCCTAATCCAGTGCCGACATCTGTAAAGGTTCCTCGAATCGGATAGTCTTTGCCGTTAAGAGCAGGAGGGATTGAAATTCCTCGTTTATAAAGTGCGCCGACATCAAACGAAATGGCGGCAGACCATTTGGTTCCGGGAAGTAACACCAAGGTGCTACTTGGAAAAGTCAGATAAACAGAATGATAAGTGCTACTATAAGAGAGGCTGACGCCGTTAGTTGAACTGTGAATATCTTGAGTGGCTGTTCCTGGATAACTGACAGTCCCTGTTAAAAGAGTCAGAAAATCTTGTTGCTTTAGAGTGTCGTTATCTAACTGGCTTGAAATTTCTGTAGGAAGTTGAATAGCAATAATCGGTCGATCATTAATTGCTAAGCCGATAAGTGTCACACTGTATTCATACGAAAGTGTGATAATATCTTGGTTATACGTTCCCGTGCTTAAGGTACTTTTTAAGGTGCTATTACCAACAGAAACACTAGCTGGCGTAGGTGCCATAGGTTCATCGTTTTCAGAGGAAGCATGGGTTTGCTCGGTTTCTTGTTCCACGATATCGGTTGCTTGAGTTGTTTGTTGTTCTGTTGAAACTGAAGTAAATGTTTCACTAAAAGTAGAGGCGTGAGTTGTAGGGTTCAGTGTTTCAGAATGAGCTATCAAAGGTTGAGTCAGCGATAAAAAAAGCCATGATATGATGCAAGAAAAGATTCCCCAGACAAACTTATTCAAAACCATCCTCTCCTTTTTTGATATTATATGTATAATGACGGAAATATATAATGAGTAAATATTGAGTACATACATTCTATAATGGGCCATTCATAAAGTAAAGCGATTACATCCGATGGTGAACAAGATATTTTGTTCACAATCTTTTAGTATTTTAAGAAGGAAATTTCTCGAAATTCTATGCTTTTTTAATCCGAAAAAATTAAAAAACTGATAGTTTGCTAAAAATCGAGTCTTTCTTTCACTTCTTAGCACTTAAAATATTTACATTTTCCTAGGGATAGTGTACTATTTAAAGGTATGCATAAATAAAGTTTGATGTATAAAATTAAATGTTATTCGGAGGGAAACAAATGTCTGCGAAATGGGAAAAAAAAGGCACTAATGATGGTGTATTAACTTTTTCAATCGAACAAGCAGTAATCGAAAAAGGATTAACGCAAGCGTTCAATAAAGTGAAAAAAAACTTAAACGTACCTGGTTTCCGTAAAGGAAAAGTATCACGTACTGTTTTTAACCGTATGTATGGAGAAGAAGCGTTATACGAAGATGCGTTAAACGCTGTTTTACCAGAAGCATATGAAGCGGCTGTATTAGAAGCAGGAATTGAACCAGTAGCACAACCAAAAATTGATGTTGAAAGCATGAATAAAGGGGAAGACTGGGTTATCACTGCTGAAGTAACTGTAAAACCTGAAGTAAAATTAGGCGAATACAAAAACTTAACAGTGTCTAAACAAGACCGTGAAGTAACAGATGAAGACGTGGAAGCACGTTTGAAACGCGAACAAGAATCTCAAGCTGAATTAGTAATCAAAGAAGATGCCGCTGCTGAAAATGGCGACACTGTAGTTATCGACTTTGAAGGCTTCTTAGGCGACGAAGCATTTGAAGGCGGCAAAGGCGAAAATTACTCATTAGAATTAGGTTCTAATTCATTTATTCCAGGCTTTGAAGACCAATTAGTTGGCAAAAAAGCTGGCGAAGAAGTAGAAGTAAATGTTACTTTCCCTGAAGATTATCAAGCAGAAGATTTAGCTGGTAAAGAAGCAGTCTTCAAAGTAACTGTTCATGAAGTAAAAGCAAAAGAATTACCAGAATTGGATGATGAATTTGCAAAAGACGTTGACGATTCAGTAGAATCATTAGACGAATTAAAAGAAAAATTCCGTAAAGAATTGACAGAAGCAAAAGAAGCAGCAGCTGAAGAAGCAAAAGACGAAGAAGCAATTCGTTTAGCTGTTGAAAATGCTGAAATCGTTGAATTACCACACGTAATGGTTCACGACGAAGTTCACCGTTCAATGGATGAATTCTTAAACAACATGCAACGCCAAGGAATTTCTCCTGAAATGTACTACCAATTAACTGGTTCTACAGAAGAAGATTTACACAAACAATTTGAAGGCGAAGCAGAAACACGCACAAAAACAAACTTAGTGATTGAAGCAGTTGCCAAAGCTGAAAACATCGAAGTAACACAAGAAGACATCGATGCTGAAGTGAAAGATTTAGCAGAACAATACAACATGCCTGAAGCGCAAGTACGTAAAGTATTAAACAACGACATGTTAGAACACGATATTCGTATGAAACGTGCTGTTGAAACAATTACTGAAACAGCTGTTGAAAAATAAACATTTTTAATAAGCTCTTCATTCGATAGAGTTTTCTAAAACTGTAGATGGAAGGTGTCTTTCATCTACAGTTTTTTTCATATAAAATAACTTTTGAAAGGGTGTGTCAAAATGGATAAAAATTATTCGAAAATTAAATATGGATTAGTGGTGTTTGGCATCTTATGCTTGACGTACAATCTCTGGGAATTTTTTACGGCCAAGTATTCAACAAAACAAGGTGTGACGTTTGTTATCGAATGTTTACTTGGAATTGGGCTGATCTTTTTACCGGATCTTGTCAATAAATTTTTAAAAATTATTATGCCACCGACCATCGTTTATTTTTACTGGTTTTTCTTATTTATTTCAGTATTCCTAGGAACCTCGTTGCATATGATTTCAATCATTTCGTTCTGGGATAAAATTTTACACTTTGTTAGTCCGATGCTGTTAACTGCTGTTGGTTATGGTATTGCTGGTTTCCTATTGAAGAAAACGAAGTACGCCGATGTTTCCCCGTGGTTATTTTTATTATTTGGGTTTGCATTTGCAGTGCTTTGTGGCGTTTTCTGGGAATTTTGGGAATTTATCTGCGATTCATTAGGGAACATGAATTTACAACGCTATAATATGTCCAACGGCCAACCGTTTATTGGGCGTGCTGCTTTAATGGATACGATGGGGGATTTATTTACCAATACCCTTGGGGCCTTTGTGATGGGCGTGTATACGTATATCAGAAGCAAAGGAAATCCTGAGTATTTAGAAAATTATGCGATAAAGAGAAAATAATAAAAAAGCGATTCAACCATGGTTGAATCGCTTTTTTGCTGTTTTTTTAAGCAGGTACTTCGACAGGTTTTTTCAAAAGTCCGTAGACAATTCCTGAAATAATCGCCCCAATTAAGATGAACAATAGATATAGTAATGGATTACTTAATAGGAAGACGACGAAGATTCCTCCATGTGGTGCCAATAATTTGATACCAAACGCACCAACCAACGCACCAGTAAAGGCAGAACCTACCACGAAACTTGGAATCACACGTAATGGGTCAGCTGCTGCAAAAGGAATTGCCCCTTCAGTGACAAAAGAAAGTCCCATTACAATATTGGTTAAGCCGGCATCTTGTTGATCTTTTGTAAATTTATTTTTAAATAAACGAGTTGCTACGAAAATTGCTAATGGAGGAACCATTCCGCCAGCCATTACAGAAGCCATGACCACGCTGCCACCTTCTGCAACAGTACTTGCTAGCGTAGCTGTACCGAAAACATAAGCAGCTTTGTTAACTGGTCCACCTAAGTCGATGGCCATCATACCAGCTAATAAGGCACCAAGTAAAGCAGCATTTGTGCCATCTAAGCCAAGTAGGAAATGATTTAACGCATCATTAATTGCTTTCATTGGGATGTTAATGACTAACATTAATAAG
Source organism: Enterococcus sp. AZ129 (assembly GCF_051714505.1). Lineage (NCBI taxonomy): Bacteria > Bacillati > Bacillota > Bacilli > Lactobacillales > Enterococcaceae > Enterococcus > Enterococcus sp. AZ129. The sequence goes on from NZ_JBIORY010000001.1 coordinate 484,659, forward strand.
CCTGTAATAATCAAACCAAAAACTGGATAGAATAAAATGGTTTTAATTCCATCTAATGATTTTGGCAAGCCTTTGAAAACTTTACGTAAAAGAACCACTACATAACCAGCTAAGAAACCACCGATTAGGGCCCCAAGGAACCCAGCTCCTCCGGCGTTTGCTAATGCACCTGCCGCGAAACCAGCAACTAAGCCTGGACGATCCCCGATACTAGAAGCAATAAAACCAGCTAAGACAGGTAACATAAAGCCAAATGCTGCGCCACCAATTTGGTTAAACCAGCTAGCTACGTCATTGTAATTCCCTAAATTGGCTAATTGATCTTGAGGAACCCCGATAAATTGATCAATCATAAAGGAAAGAGCAATGGCAATTCCGCCACCAATAACGAAAGGTAACATATGAGAAACACCATTCATTAAATCTTTATAGATACGAGAACCGATTGAACCTTCCGCTGAATCCTCTTGGTCGCTTGCAGCCGAGTCACTGCCATGGAAAGTAGGAGCTTCACCACTAATGGCTAAGTTAATTAGTTCTTCGGTTTTACGAATTCCATCACTGACGGGACGATTGACTAATTTTTTACCATCAAATCGATTCATTTCTACTTTTTTATCGGCTGCGACAATCACGCCATCAGCACGAGCAATATCTTCAGCAGTTAAACGATTTTTAATTCCTTCTGAACCGTTTGTTTCTACTTTAATGTCTACGCCCATTTCTTTTGCTTTTTTCTTCAGCGCATCTTCGGCCATGTAAGTATGAGCAATTCCTGTAGGACAAGCAGTCACAGCAATAATATATTTACGATTGCTTTCTGGTGCTGGCGTTGTTTGTTCTTGTTCTGCTTTTTCTTCCGCTTCTTTTTGATCTTCCGCTGCTTGGAAAAGTGCTTGTACAGCTTCTGGAGTTTCCGCTTCTTTCAATTTGCCAACAAATTCTGGATCGATAAGTAATCGAGAAAGGGCCGCAAGCGCTTGGAGATGTGTATCATTGGCGCCTTCTGGAGCAGCAATCATGAAGAATAGATAAGTAGGTTGTCCATCTAGTGCTTCATAATCAACACCTTTTTTACTTTTAGCAAAAAGAACTGTCGGTTCTTTTACGGCACTATTTTTTGCGTGAGGCATAGCGATGCCGTCGCCTAAACCAGTCGATGTTTGTGCTTCGCGTTTTAAAATTCCTTCTTTGTAAGTGTCAATGTCAGAGATGCGGCCACCATCGTATAATTTTTGGACCATTTCATCAATCGCGCCTTTTTTATCAGTAGCTTGTAAATCCATAATCATGACATCTTTTATTAATAAATCATTAATGTTCACTCTATTTTCCTCCCTTAGTGGATTTATTCTGAAATTTTTTCAATTGTTACTTCGTGAATAAGTTCTTGGATAAAATCTTCTGAGGCTAAATCATCAGAAAATGCGGTCGCGCTACCGCAAGCGACACCCCATTTGAAAGCCTCTAAAGGATCTTGTGTTTTTGAAAAGTTGCCAATAAAACCAGCAATCATTGAGTCGCCAGCGCCGACAGAATTTTTCAGTGGACGTTCTAAAACGTTGGAACGATAAACACCTTCTGTTGTGAAAAGTAATGCACCATCACCAGCCATTGAGATAATTACGTGTTGCGCTCCTTCTTCTAGTAACCGATGTCCATAAGGTAAAATATCTTCAACACTTGTAAAGGTTGTATGATATAATTCTGCCAACTCATGATTATTTGGCTTGACCAATAAAGGCTTTTGTGACAAAGCGTTCATTAAATCTTCACCTGTCGTATCAATAACAAATTCTGCGCCTTTTTCCTTCACAATTTGGATTAATTCTTCGTAAAATCCTTTGCGTAGAGAAGCAGGTGTACTTCCTGAAAGAACAACAATATCACCAGCCTGAACACGACTAACTGCTTGTTTTAGTTCTTGAATTTCTTCGTTTGTTAGAGCAGGTCCTAAGCCGTTAATTTCTGTTTCAGTATCTGATTTCAATTTAATGTTGATTCGTGTATCAGCAGACACGGGAGTGAAATTCGTTTGGATTTCTTCTTTTTTCAACCAATCGGCAATGAATGAGCCTGTAAAACCACCTAAAAAACCTAAGGCAGTGGATTCTGTCTCCATACGTTTTAAAATACGTGAAACGTTGATTCCTTTGCCGCCAGGTAATTTAAAATCATTCGTCATCCGATTTAAATCACCAATTTGTAGATGATCGACATGAACGATAAAGTCGATAGAAGGGTTTAAAGTCACTGTGTAAATCATTTGTTTGCCTCCATTAAAATAGTTTTTTGCTGGAATCCTTGAAGCGATTCAGCAGGGCAGTAGTCAGTTAGTAAAGTAACTGACTCTAATTCTTCCACTTTGGTAAACGTTACTTCATTAAATTTTGTATGATCCAGTAAAACATAGGCTGTTTCTGCTTGATGAATAGCCAAGGCTTTTAGCGCTGCTTCTTCGGGATCAGGCGTCGTTAAACCAAACTCTAAATGTGCGCCGTTAGTTCCTAAAAAAGCTTTGTTAAAACGAAAATGTTGTAGCTGTTCCATACTAGTGGCACCAATGATTGCTTTAGTGGAGAGCTTCAAAGTACCACCAAGCATAATAGTGGGAATTTCCATATCGCTAAGTTTTGCAGCGTGATGCACGGAATTCGTCACTACATGGATTTGTTTCCCAACTAAAAAAGGGATCATTTCTAACGTGGTTGAACCAGCATCTAAATAGATCATATCGCCATCTTGTACACAACTAACGGCTAAAGAAGCAATCTTTTGCTTTTCGTGCGTGTTTTTGATTGATTTTTCCGTCATGTTTTGTTCAAAGCCTAAATTAAGAATACGCTTAGCGCCGCCGTGAATGCGTTCTAACAAATTGGCGTCTTCTAATTCTTGTAAATCGCGGCGGATTGTGGATTCTGAAGCATTGAACAAGCTAGCAAGTTCTTGCGATTTGACGACTGATTTTTGATCTAACAATTGTAAAATTTTTTGATGTCGTTCTTCCGTAAGCATTTTCATCCCTCATTTCATGGATATAATAGCACAAATGAAAACGCTAATCAATCTAAAACGGTCAAAAACATTCAAAAAAAATAAAAAACAGTCATAAGAAAAAAAGAAAGCTGCTGAACTCAGGTTCAGCGGCTTTCTTTAATTCACTAAATCATTCGGTAAAGTTTTTTGATAAATCTCTTTTTTGACTTGGTAAGCGAGTTTTTCATCGGTCAAAATAATGAGCACATCGCCAACATGCATAACAGTATCACCATGTGTTAAAATTTCCGATTCGCCACGGCGAATGGAAGTGAGCAACATTTGTTTAGGCCAGACAAAATCACGTACCATCGTATCATCTAAGGAACTTTCTGCAGTGATAGGGAATTCAATAATCGTTTTGTGGCCACGAATATTACTTACTTTAGAAGGAACCAAACGTTCTAATAAGCTTTCATAAATTGGCTTGCCGCCAAGACTATCGATGGTAATATAACTAACTAAAGCGACAACCCCTAAAGACATTAAATGAGAAAAATTGCCGACCATTTCTGTTACTAAAATAATTGCTGTTAACGGTGCTTTACCAATCGCAGTAAAATAACCAGCCATGGCAAAAATTAAAAAGTTTTTCACAAAAATTGGATCCATCCCTACGTATTGGACAAGTAGACTGCCATACAATGTTCCGATAATGGCACCTAAAGTTAGAATAGGCAAGAAAATACCACCAGGGAGATTCGAACCGTAAGAAACCATTGAAAAAACAAAACGTAAAACCAATAAGCCGACTAAAGCCCAAATCGTGGCCGGTTGATTGCCTAAAGCTAAAACAATTTGATTCCCACCGCCAAGTAAATGTGGAAAGAAATAACCAATCGGTAAAATCAAAATAAAAGGAATAAAACCATAATAATTAGAAGAAAGGCCTTTGATTTTTCCATATACTTTTGGTAAGGACAACAATGTTTTTTGATATATCCAACCTAATAATCCTAGCAAAACGCCCAGCAGGACTAATGTCCAATAGTACTCTAAAGGCAAAGATTTAACCGGACCAATATAAAGAACTGGTTGCAATCCGAAGAAATGCAAAGAAACAAAGTTAGCGGAAATGGCCGCAGAAAAAGAGGTTAACCAAACTAAAGGTGAAAAGGAATGGTGAACCTCTTCTAGAACAAATAAAAGTCCTGCGATTGGTGCATTAAAAGCGGCGGCTAAACCAGCACTGGCACCACTACTGATTAAAATTTTTTCTTCAGACTTGGTGCTTTGCCGCCATTGACTATAGCCTTGTCCAACCACTGCACCTAGTTGAATTGAAGGACCTTCACGTCCCAAAAATAGCCCAGGACTAATCGCTAAGATCCCACCGATAAATTTTTTCCAAAGCACTGGAAACCAATGAATTTCTAATTGACCTTGAAGTTGTCCTTCCACTTGGGGAATGCCACTGCCTTTAATTGCTGGTTCGCTCTTAATCAGTCGTCCTAATAAATAAGCAAGCACGAGAGAAAATAAGAACCAAGGAATCATCCAAAAGGGTTTTTCGTGAAACGTTTGATACAGATGAACGACTTGTTCGCCAATTTTTTCAATGCCTAAGCGAAATAAGCTGACAACAAAGCCGACCAGGATTCCGACGACGATGCCTTTAAGGATAAAGCCGATTCGGGTACCATCTAATTGTTTAATTTCATGTACATCATTATTCATTTCATTTTTAGCCTCCATCACTACTTACTAATGTACTGCGGTTTGACTTGATTTACAAGAAAATTTCATATAAAAAGAAAAAGATTTTTTGTTCTTTTCTAAAGAACTTCAAAGGGATTTTTGGTATACTGTATAAGATTGAAAAAAGAGAGAGGACGTTTAATATGACACAAAAACATGCCTTGGTTCAGGGAATGAATCCTCGACAAGAAGAAGCCGTTTTGCATACAGAAGGACCACTGTTAGTCATGGCTGGTGCTGGTAGTGGAAAAACGCGGGTTTTAACACACCGAATTGCCTATCTAATTGAGGAAAAAGAAGTAAATCCATGGAATATTTTGGCGATTACGTTTACCAATAAAGCTGCTAAAGAAATGAAAGAGCGTGTAAATAAATTACTGGAAACGGGTGGCGAAGATGTATGGGTCTCCACTTTTCACTCCATGTGTGTAAGAATTTTACGTCGTGATGTGGATCAGATTGGTTACAACCGTAATTTTACAATTATTGACCCATCGGAACAAAAAACATTAATGAAACGCATCTTAAACGACTTAAATATTGATTCAAAAAAATATGATCCTCGCTCAATTTTAGGTACGATTAGCAATGCCAAAAATGAATTACAAACGCCTGAAAAAGTTGCTGAAATGCAAGGTTCCTTATATGAAGAAATTGTCGCAAAATGCTATGAAGCCTATCAAAAAGAATTACGCAAAAACCAATGTATGGATTTTGATGATTTGATTATGAATACGATTCGTTTATTTAATGAACAACCAGATACGTTGGCTTTCTACCAAAATAAATTTCACTATATTCATGTGGATGAATACCAAGATACCAATCATGCACAATATACCTTAGTCAATTTATTGGCTGCACGTTTCAAAAATCTGTGTGTCGTAGGTGATGCCGACCAAAGTATCTATGGTTGGCGCGGGGCGGATATGCAAAATATCTTGGATTTTGAAAAAGATTATCCAGATGCCAGTGTAATTTTGCTAGAACAAAATTATCGATCCACCAAAAACATTTTGGCGGCTGCGAATGATGTCATCAAAAATAACCGTAACCGCCGCGAGAAAGAACTGTGGACAGAAAATATAGACGGTGAAAAAATTGTCTATTATCGCGGGGACACAGAACGGGATGAAACACAATTTATTGTGAGCCAAATCCAAAAAGAAATGCGGGAAAATGACCGAATTTATGGTGATTTTGCAGTATTATATCGGACCAATGCTCAATCCCGTGTAGTGGAAGAAATGCTCTTGAAATCTAATATTCCGTATACCATGGTGGGCGGACATAAATTCTACGACCGTAAAGAAATTAAAGATATTTTGGCTTATTTAAGTTTGATTGCCAATCCAGATGATTCGATTAGTTTTGAACGAATTGTCAATGAACCAAAACGAGGAATCGGTAAAAGTTCAATTGAAAAATTACGGCTATTTGCGGATACGCATGGTTGGGCTTTGCTGGAAGCTGCCCAAAATGTTGATTTGGCAAATATTTCAGGAAAAGCGGGTAAAGAGCTTGGTAATTTTGGCATGATGATTCAAGACTTAACGAAAACAGTGCCCTATTTAACGATTACAGAATTGGTGAAAGAAACTTTACAACGTAGTGGTTATCGGGAAGCTTTGATGGCGCAAAATAATTTAGAGTCTCAAGCTCGCTTAGAAAACTTGGACGAATTTTTATCTGTGACACAAGAATTTGATAAACGTTTTGAAGCGCAAAACAACGACGATCCAAATGGCGAAGAAACAAAATTGGCGGATTTCTTAACAGATTTAGCCTTGGTTTCTGATTTAGATAATTTAGAAGAGAGCTCTTCGCAGGTAACCTTAATGACGTTGCATGCGGCCAAAGGGCTGGAATTTCCAGTGGTCTTTTTAATGGGCTTAGAAGAAGGGGTTTTCCCATTATCACGTGCCATGCTAGAAGAAAGTGAACTGGAAGAAGAACGGCGCTTGGCTTATGTTGGTATCACACGAGCGGAAGAAGCCTTGTTCTTAACGAATGCTTATTCGAGAACATTATATGGTCGCACGCAATATAATCGACCAAGTCGCTTTTTAGAAGAAATTGAGGCGGAGCGTTTAATGAAACAAGGGGCGGCAGCCAATTTACAGAAAGCTCCAGCGCGCACCTTTGATCCTAAAGTATTTAAGCCCAGCGCAAGTAAACCAGCTTATACACAACCAGCTACAAAATCAGTTAGCAACAAAGTGGCAAGTGGTGGCGAAAAAGTTTCTTGGCAAGCAGGTGATAAGGTCCAACATAAAGCATGGGGCGTTGGTACAGTCGTTCGTGTAGGCGGTTCGGCCAAAGACTTAGAGTTGGACATTGCTTTCCCAGAAAAAGGCATTAAACGGTTGTTAGCGGCATTTGCACCAATTGAAAAAATTTAACATGCAAAATAGGTCAGCGATTTAATGAGAAATCATCATTAGTTAAATTCTTTTTATTTTCTATCTTAGTGTAAATGTGTTAAAAAGACGATAGGAGCATTACGCTTATGAGGAGGAGTTCTACGATGGAACAACAACCATTAACATTAACGGCGGCGACAACTCGTGCGCAAGAATTAAGAAAACAACTCAATCAATATTCCCATGAATATTATGTCAAAGATCAACCATCCGTAGAAGATTATGTTTACGATCGTTTGTATAAAGAGTTAGTCGATATTGAAACGGAGTTTCCTGATTTAATCACGCCAGATTCGCCGACACAACGTGTAGGTGGCAAAGTTTTATCTGGTTTTGAAAAAGCTCCGCATGACATTCCAATGTATAGTTTAAATGATGGGTTTAGCAAGGAAGACATTTTTGCTTTTGATGAACGTGTTCGTAAGGCGATTGGTAAACCCGTTGCTTACTGTTGCGAGTTGAAAATTGATGGGTTAGCAATTTCATTACGTTATGAAAACGGGGTGTTTGTACGCGGAGCAACACGAGGCGATGGAACGGTTGGTGAAAACATTACAGAGAACTTACGAACGGTTCGCTCTGTACCGATGCGTTTAACGGAGCCCATTTCAGTGGAAGTTCGTGGCGAGTGCTACATGCCTAAACAATCCTTTGTCGCATTGAATGAAGAACGTGAAGAAAATGGCCAAGATATTTTTGCCAATCCTCGGAATGCAGCGGCGGGAAGCTTGCGCCAACTAGATACAAAAATTGTGGCTAAACGGAACTTAAATACGTTTTTATACACAGTTGCTGACTTTGGACCAATGAAAGCGAAGACGCAGTTTGAGGCATTAGAAGAGCTTTCTGCAATTGGTTTTAGAACCAATCCCGAACGGCAATTATGTCAGTCAATTGATGAAGTTTGGGCCTACATTGAAGAATACCATGAAAAGCGGAGCACTTTGCCATACGAAATCGATGGAATTGTGATTAAAGTGAACGAATTTGCGTTGCAAGATGAATTAGGTTTCACTGTCAAAGCACCTCGCTGGGCGATTGCCTACAAATTTCCACCAGAAGAAGCAGAAACAGTAGTGGAAGATATTGAATGGACAATTGGGCGCACGGGGGTGGTCACTCCTACTGCGGTCATGGCTCCTGTACGAGTCGCGGGAACCACGGTTAGTCGGGCAAGTTTGCATAATGCAGATTTTATTCAAATGAAAGATATCCGTTTAAATGATCATGTTATTATTTACAAAGCCGGCGATATTATCCCAGAAGTAGCGCAAGTGCTAGTTGAAAAACGTGCAGCCGATAGTCAGCCTTATGAAATGCCGACACATTGTCCAATTTGTCATAGTGAGTTGGTGCATTTAGATGAGGAAGTGGCGTTACGTTGTATTAATCCAAAATGCCCTGCGCAAATTAAAGAAGGGCTGAATCACTTTGTCTCACGAAACGCAATGAACATTGATGGCTTGGGGCCACGAGTGTTAGCACAAATGTATGACAAAGGATTAGTGAAAGACGTAGCGGATCTGTATTTCTTAACAGAAGAACAATTAATGACTTTGGATAAAATCAAAGAAAAATCAGCAAACAACATTTATACTGCCATTCAAGGGAGTAAAGAAAACTCTGTCGAACGTTTGATTTTTGGCTTAGGGATTCGCCATGTGGGGGCGAAAGCGGCGAAAATTTTAGCGGAGCATTTTGGTGATTTACCAACCTTAAGTCGTGCAACCGCGGAAGAAATTGTGGCTTTGGATTCAATTGGCGAAACAATCGCAGACAGCGTTGTGACGTATTTTGAAAATGAGGAAGTTCATGAATTAATGGCTGAACTGGAAAAAGCCCAAGTGAACTTGACATATAAAGGTCTCCGGACAGAACAATTAGCAGAAGTGGAGTCACCTTTCAAAGACAAAACAGTTGTTTTAACAGGAAAATTAGCGCAGTACACTCGCGAAGAAGCCAAAGAAAAAATTGAAAATCTTGGTGGAAAAGTTACAGGGAGTGTTTCGAAAAAAACTGACATTGTGGTTGCTGGCGAAGATGCAGGCAGTAAATTAACCAAAGCTGAAAGCTTAGGCGTGACCGTTTGGAATGAACAAGAAATGGTCGATGCGTTAGATGCAAGTCATTTTTAAGAAGAAAAATTAACGTTGTCAGATTTTATGTAGTAATTTGATGGTATGCTTATTTTAGTCATAAAAGTTATATGAACGAGGACTTTCTGAGTTGAGAAAGGAGGTTGATGCTTATGCGCAATTCTTCTTATCTTAATGAAAGGAGCAATGTTTTTGTCCGTTGAAGCAGCATTGGGACTGATGATTGGTTTTGCAACACTTGTTGTGACCATTATCTTCGTTATCTTAGCGCTTGTCTTAGACAACAAAAATAACCGTTCATAAGCTTTGAGGAGCTGAACGGTTAAGCGTTTGAAATAAAACCAATAACTCAGTAAGCCGCTAGTTCTTATAACTAGTAGTGGCTACTAGAGAGGTATGTTCCTGCATATCTCTCTTTTCATTTTCATAATAACATGTTTCCGTCATTTTTGCGAGCGACAAATTATCAATGAAATTCAAGGTTTCATCTAAAATATCCGACCATTTTATGGTAGAATAGGAACAGAGTGAACAGCTGTGCTAAGCTGTTTAAAGAAATACAATCCAATTGATTAATCTGAAAATGAAAATTTCAGTAAATGATAGAAAGAAGGGTATCTATGGCAATTACAGAAGAACAAGTCAAACATGTCGCTAAATTATCAAAATTATCTTTCTCCGAAGAAGAATTAGCGGACTTTACCAATCAACTAGATAAAATTATTGATATGGTGGAATTACTAGAAGAAGTAGATACAACCGGGGTTCCTTTTACTTCAAATGTGAATGAATCAATCAATGTCATGCGTGAAGACGTAGCGACACCAGGAATGGACCGTAAAGAATTAATGCGGAATGTTCCGGAATCAGAGAATGGTTACATTAAAGTGCCTGCAATTATGGATAACGGGGAGGCAGGAGCCTAATGGAAAAATTATACGACAAATCGTTAACAGAGTTACATGATTTATTGGTCTCAAAAGAAATCACTGCAGTTGATTTAACCGAAGAAACATTAAATCGTATTCAAGATACAGAAGAACAACTAGGTTCTTTTATCACAGTTAGTGAAGAAAAAGCAATGGCATTAGCCAAAGCGATTGACTTAAAAGGCATCACTGAAAGTAATCCATTAGCTGGGATTCCTATTGGGATTAAAGACAACATTGTCACAAAAGATATTTTAACAACAGCTGGCTCAAAAATGTTACACAATTTTGACCCAATTTATGATGCGACCGTGATGGATAAAGTCTATCAAGCAGATATGATTCCTGTCGGAAAATTGAACATGGATGAATTTGCCATGGGCGGAAGTACGGAAACGTCTTACTTCAAGAAAACAAAAAATGCTTGGGATCAAACCAAAGTTCCTGGCGGTTCTTCTGGTGGTTCAGCTTCTGCTGTCGCAGCCGGACAAGTCCCAGTTTCTTTAGGGAGCGATACAGGAGGTAGTATCCGCCAACCAGCCGCATTCAACGGTATTGTGGGCTTGAAACCAACTTATGGACGTGTGTCTCGTTTTGGTTTGATTGCTTTTGCTTCAAGTTTAGACCAAATTGGTCCATTGACACGAAATGTTAAAGACAATGCCTTAGCTTTAAATGCAATTAGTGGTTATGACGAAAAAGACGGCACTTCTGCAGGCGTTTCTGTTCCTGATTTTACGGCAGATTTAACTGGCGACATCAAAGGCATGAAAATTGCTTTACCAAAAGAATACTTAGGTGAAGGGGTACAACCTGATGTTCGTGAAGCGGTATTAAAAGCAGCAGAAACGTTCAAAGCTTTAGGCGCAACAGTGGAAGAAGTTAGCTTACCACATTCTAAATATGGGATTGCCGCTTACTATATTATTGCCTCTTCAGAAGCAAGTTCAAACTTACAACGCTTTGATGGCATTCGTTATGGTTACCGTTCCGAAAATGTCCAAAATCTAGAAGACGTCTATGTTAATTCGCGTTCCGAAGGCTTTGGTACTGAAGTCAAACGTCGGATTATGTTAGGAACCTTCTCTTTAAGTGCTGGTTATTATGATGCGCACTTTAAAAAGGCTGGTCAAGTCCGTACACTAATCAAACAAGATTTTGAGAATGTCTTTGCGGATTATGACTTAATCATTGGCCCATCAACACCAACTGTTGCTTTTGGTTTGGGTGAAAATATCAATGACCCAATCACGATGTATATGTATGATATTTTAACTGTTCCTGTTAACTTAGCTGGGTTACCAGGCATGTCAATTCCAGCAGGCTTCTCAGAAGGATTGCCAGTTGGTTTACAAATTATTGGAAAACATTTTGACGAACATACAATGTATAAAGCAGCCTATGCTTTTGAACAAGCGACAGATTTCCATACGAAAAAACCAGTCATTTTAGGGGGGAACGATTAATGAACTTTGAAACTGTCATTGGATTAGAAGTCCACGTAGAATTGAAAACCAACTCTAAAATTTTCTCCTCTGCGCCAGCGCATTTCGGAGCAGAACCAAACAGCAACACAAACGTGGTTGACTGGAGTTACCCAGGTGTTTTACCTGTGATGAATAAAGGTGCTTTAGAATTTGGCATGAAAGCAGCACTTGCCTTGAACTGTGAAATTTCAAAAGAAACACATTTTGACCGTAAAAACTATTTTTACCCAGATAACCCGAAAGCATACCAAATTTCTCAATTTGATCAACCAATCGGACATGATGGTTGGATTGAAATTGAAGTCGAAGGCAAAAAGAAAAAAATTCGCATTGAACGTGTGCATTTAGAAGAAGATGCTGGGAAAAATATTCACGGCACAGATGGCTATTCTTATGTAGACTTGAATCGTCAAGGCACGCCTTTAATTGAAATCGTTTCTGAAGCAGACATGCGTTCACCAGAAGAAGCGTATGCTTATTTAGAAGCGTTGCGTTCAATTATCCAATTTACAGAAGTTTCTGATGTGAAAATGGAAGAAGGTTCTATGCGTTGTGATGCCAATATTTCTTTACGTCCGTATGGTCAAGAAGAATTTGGTACTAAAGCGGAATTAAAGAACTTGAACTCTATGAACTTTGTAAAAAAAGGTTTAGCTTATGAAGAAAAACGCCAGGCCAAAGTCCTATTATCTGGTGGCGAAATTCAACAAGAAACACGCCGCTTTGATGAAGCAACTAGTACAACGTTGCTTATGCGTGTTAAAGAAGGCTCAAGTGACTACCGTTACTTCCCAGAGCCAGATGTTCCTCGTTTTTCAATTGATGATGAATGGATTGAAAAAGTTCGCGCTAGTTTGCCAGAAATGCCAGCCTCACGTCGTGCCCGTTATATCAGTGAATTAGGGTTACCTGAATACGACGCAATGGTCTTGACTTTAACGAAAGAAATGTCAGATTTCTTTGAAGCAACTCTAGCAAACGGTGCAGATGCGAAACAAGCATCAAACTGGTTAATGGGCGAAGTTTCTGCTTACTTAAACAGTGAAAAAGTTGAATTAGCCGATACTAAACTGACACCAGAAAATCTAGCGGGTATGATTACTTTGATTAACGATGGCACAATCAGCTCGAAAATTGCGAAGAAAGTGTTCAAAGAGTTAATTGAAAACGGTGGAGATGCTAAAGAAGTTGTCGAAGCAAAAGGCCTTGTTCAATTATCTGATCCAGCGCAATTATTACCAATGATTAACGAAGTTTTAGACAACAACCAACAATCAATTGATGACTTTAAAAACGGAAAAGACCGTGCAGTTGGTTTCCTTGTTGGACAAATTATGAAAGCAACTCGTGGACAAGCAAACCCAGGTGTGGTTAACAAGTTATTGCAAGAAGAGCTTTCAAAACGATAAGAAAGTAGCAGGCAAACCATGAAAAAAGCTAGAGTGATTTATAATCCAACGTCAGGAAAAGAGTTAATCAAAAAGAACTTAGCCGATATTTTATCTATTTTAGAAGAATGTGGTTATGAAGCCAGTGCATTTGCGACCACACCAGAAGAAAATTCAGCACGCAATGAAGCACATCGTGCTGCGCGTGCAGGATTTGATTTACTAGTAGCAGCAGGTGGAGATGGGACCATTAATGAAGTCGTGAATGGGATTGCTCCGTTGAAGCGGCGCCCTAAAATGGCCATTATTCCTGCTGGAACGACGAATGACTATGCACGGGCCTTGAAGATTCCTCGTGATAATATCGTTAAGGCAGCAGAAGTGATTAAAAAAAATCAAACTGTCAAAATGGATATTGGTCAAGCCGGCAAAAATTACTTTATCAATATTGCGGCGGGTGGTCATTTAACGGAACTGACTTATGAAGTTCCGTCAGAGTTGAAAAGTATTTTTGGTTACTTAGCGTACTTAGCCAAAGGAGCCGAAATGTTGCCGCGAGTGAAGCCGATTAAAATGCGCATGACGTATGATGAAGGTGTGTACGAAGGCAATGCATCAATGTTTTTCCTAGGGCTGACTAACTCGGTGGGTGGTTTTGAGCAAATCGTACCAGATGCTAAATTAGACGATGGTAAGTTTTCATTAATCATTGTAAAAACAGCCAATATTTTTGAGATTCTTCATTTAGTTGCGTTAATGTTAAATGGTGGAAAGCATGTTGAAGATCATCGACTAATCTATACAAAGACCAGCTATTTACATGCAGAAACGTTAGAAAAGAACAATAAAATGATGATTAATTTAGATGGTGAATATGGAGGCGATGCTCCAATGACCTTTAAAAATATGCATCAACACATTGAAATTTTTGCAAATGGTGATGCACTGCCGTCCAATGCAATTATGGGTTCTGTCTTAACTGGTAGCGATGAGATTGTCGTAGAATCAGAAGACGAAGAGGAAGAAGCATATAACGAAGCTAGCAAAGAATTTGTCAAAGAAGTTGAACGACTAACAGACGAAGATATTGATGGCGATGGAAAGATTGCCGAAAAAGAAAAGCACTAGGTAGTCCGTGAATAGCTAATGAAAGATTTAGTTGATAAGATCTTTCATTGGCTATTTTTTGACTAAGGGAAAGGGTCTCATTCTTTTATTTACCTAAAAAGTTCAAACGGAATTGCTAAATCGCCATGAAAATTCGTTGTTGCTTTTCTTAGGTATTTTCATTAGAATGAGTGAAGTGTATAAAAAGAAGGAGCGACTTATGAAAAATTATCCAGTAAAGAAAAATGACGTCATTGAAGTAGAAATCATTGACTTGACGCATGATGGTTTAGGCGTGGCAAAAGTGGACCATTATCCATTGTTTATTGAAAATGCCTTACCAGGTGAAAAACTTGAAATCAAAGTCTTAAAAACAGGCAAAAGTTTTGGTTATGGGAAAGTATTGACTGTCCTAAAAAGCAGTGAACAGCGTGTTCCCGTGAAAGATGAAAACTTTACAAAAGTCGGGATTAGTCCGTTGCAACATTTAGCGTACGGCGCCCAACTATCATTTAAAACGCAACAAGTCGAAAATGTTATGCAACGTGTCGCTAAATTGCCAGAAGTCCCTGTTTTACCAACAATTGGGATGAACGATCCGTGGCATTACCGGAACAAAGCACAAATTCCCGTGCGTAAAATTGACAACCAACTACAAACAGGTTTTTTCCGGAAAAATAGCCATGATTTAATTCCAATGGAACATTTTTATATTCAAGACCCAGAAATTGATGCAGCAATTGTTAAAATCCGTGACATTATGCGTAAATATAGCGTAAAACCTTATAACGAATCTGATAATACAGGGAACTTACGCCATATTGTCGTTCGTCGTGGCTACCATACTGGGGAGATGATGGTTGTTCTAATTACGAGAACACCGAAATTATTCCCAATTAGTAAAATTGTGCCAGACATTTTGGAAGCTATTCCGGAAGTAGTCAGCATTGTACAAAATGTAAATCCAAAACGAACCAATGTCATTTTTGGCGACGAAACCATCTTATTACATGGGTCTGAAAAAATTACAGATACTATTTTTGATTTGAAATTTGAAATTTCCGCGCGTTCATTTTATCAAGTAAATCCACAACAAACAGAAGTGATGTATCAAAAAGTTAAAGAGTATGCGGCTTTAACAGGCAATGAAATTGTGGTGGATGCCTATTGCGGGATTGGAACGATTGGCTTAACTTTAGCCCAAGATGCAAAGCAAGTTTACGGTATTGAAGTGATTGAAGAAGCGGTCAAAGATGCAGAAAATAATGCTAAATTAAACAACATTGAGAATGCCACTTTCACGGCTGGTTTAGCGGAAGAATTATTGCCAAAATTAGTTGAAAATGGCTTGCAACCAGATGTTGTGGTGGTGGATCCACCACGGAAAGGGTTAGACGGTCAATTAGTAAACACATTAATTGAAACGCAACCTGAACGAATTGTTTATGTCAGCTGTAATCCAGCCACACTCGCTCGCGACATTGCATTATTAACAGAAGGTGGCTATGAAGCAAAAGAAATTCAACCAGTGGATAATTTCCCACAAACGACCCACATTGAATCTGTCACGTTATTAACAAAGGCGGTGGATTAAATGAATGAAAAAGAAAAAATGTTAGAATTAATTAAAAAGAAACAAGGTGGTGGCCGTTCTAAAAAAATGGAAACTCCCAAAAATGATCGTAAAAACATGCGCAAAGGGCCTAAAATTTTTAATAAATAAGCGGTTATCAGTAAAAAGTTGTCGCCCATTAATGAAATGGGCGACAACTTTTTTGTTAAAGCATTCCTAGCCAAACAAATAAGTTGTTATTTTGCTAGTAAATCTGTTATTTTAGACAAAAGACAAGGAGGGCTATTCAGTGGAATATGTAACAACATTAGAAGAATTAGAAGAAAAAATTACAGACAATCGTCTACAAGCCGTCTTTTTGACAGCAAAAAATTGTAGTGTTTGTACAGTTGATAAACCGATTGTCGAAAAAATTGCAACAAAATATGAATTTCCTACATACATTGCAGAAGCTGATAAAAGTCCAGAAATAATTGGACAATTAAATGCTTTTTCTGCACCGACCATTATCTTATACTATGAAGGAAAAGAAATTCATCGCCAAGCTAAAATTATTAACTTTCAAGAAATTGAAAAGAGAGTTCGACAAGTACAAGAAAATAGTTAATCAAAAAGGAAGCCACCGATCACGGAGAGGCTTCCTTTTTAATTATCTCGCTAAATGTTCAGTTTGTTGTTGAGAAAAAAGTTGATAACTGACAAAAACTTCTGCTCTTTTGTTTACTTCTAATTTAACGAAAATATTGTGGATATGTGTTTTTACTGTCCCGATTGATAGGAATAGTTCGTTGGCTATATCTTGATTTGTTTTGCACTCTAAAAGTAACGAAAGCACTTCTCGTTCTCGCTGCGTTAATTGATAGGCATCACAAAAAGGCGCCAAAAGTACGGGTTCATCTGATTGATTTTCTTCCAATTTAGCAGCGTCTTTTTCAAGAACCGACAGAGGAAAATCACGATTACAGAAGTAGATAATGGCGATCGAGAGAATGATTGTATAAATATCTTCAGAAACGTTTCGGTTGTTAATTTTAAAGACAATATCAGAATATTGGTCAATGTTAAAAATAACGAAGGTATCTTCCAAAAGAATCGCCACACCGAAACCAATGCTTAGCCAACCAATAAAACGAAGATATTTTTTCGCAAGGGCTGATAAAGGATCTATTCGTAGTTGATAGAGCGCATAGCATCCAAGGTAAATTAAAAATAGCTGATTGGGTAAATAGTACAACCAAACTTTTAAGGCGGAATTTTGTGAAAATGGAATAGCTAGCATCCATAAACCAATTAAAAATAACCAGACAAATTGATAATTTTTAAAAGGACGACCACTAATAGTATTGATAATAGCCAGATAGGCAAAATTACAACAAATAAAAATGATGGTCTTTAAAAAAGGTGCGGTCATAAAGGTCTGATTATATTCGGTTGCAAACGAATTAATGAACTCAGTCATATAAACAATCACATTGTCACAAATAAAAATAACCATTAAAAAGAGAAGCAATAAAAAAATCGGTTGTTTATTTTTCAAGTAAAGATTTAAGGTAAAGGTTGAAGTAAACGAATATAAAATAATCAACAAGATGTTATAAATAAAAACAAATGTCACGATTGGAAACCCCTTTCATCTTTTATTTTAAGTGAATGATTTTTCAAAATAATTATACCATTTTCAAATCTATGATTGGTCAGAAATTAAAGAGAAATCCGCCTAAACTTTTATAAACCCCTGGTGTACCAACGGTTTATAACCATAAATAAACTTTTTTTAATGAAAAATCACGCCAAAAAAGAAAGCGTTTTCTGACTTTTGGCGGATAGTAAACTCTTCGCTAAACTTGGTAAAGTCAATGTGTAAACAAAAACAACTTTTAGGAGGAACACATCATGAAAAGAGATTACGTTACAACAGAAACATATACGAAAGAGGAAATGCACTACTTAGTCGATTTATCATTAAAAATTAAAGAAGCGATTAAAAATGGGTATTATCCGCAACTGTTAAAAAACAAATCTTTAGGAATGATTTTCCAACAATCTTCAACTCGAACACGAGTATCTTTTGAAACTGCAATGGAACAATTAGGTGGACATGGCGAATATTTAGCACCTGGTCAAATTCAATTAGGGGGACATGAAACGATTGAAGATACCAGCCGTGTATTGTCACGTTTAGTAGATATTTTGATGGCTCGTGTGGAACGTCACCATAGTATTGTTGATTTAGCTAATTGTGCTACCATCCCAGTCATTAACGGTATGTCTGATTACAATCATCCAACCCAAGAATTAGGTGATTTGTGTACCATGGTTGAGCATTTACCAGAAGGCAAAAAATTAGAAGATTGTAAAGTTGTCTTTGTCGGAGATGCGACACAAGTTTGTTTTTCTTTAGGATTAATCACAACAAAAATGGGCATGAATTTTGTTCACTTCGGTCCAGAAGGCTTCCAATTAAATGAAGAGCATCAAGCGAAATTAGCAAAAAATTGTGAAGTTTCAGGCGGTAGCTTTTTGGTCACAGATGATGCAAGTTCTGTTGAAGGCGCTGATTTCTTGTACACGGATGTTTGGTATGGCTTGTACGAAGCGGAATTATCTGAAGAAGAACGTATGAAGGTTTTCTATCCAAAATATCAAGTGAATCAAGAAATGATGGATCGGGCAGGTGCCAATTGTAAATTCATGCACTGTTTACCAGCAACACGTGGGGAAGAAGTAACTGATGAAGTAATTGACGGTAAAAATTCTATTTGTTTCGATGAAGCAGAAAACCGTTTAACATCTATTCGTGGCTTATTAGTATATCTTATGAATGATTATGAAGCAAAAAATCCTTATGATTTAATCAAACAAGCAGAAGCGAAAAAAGAACTAGAAGTTTTCTTAGACACTCAAAGCATTTAACGGCCAACTGTCCACTGATTGAAAAAATGAATCAGTGGACAGTTTATAAAGAGAGGAAGAGTCTTCATGGAGGGGAAAAAGAAATTTAGTTTAACGAGTGCCATTTTATCAGTCATCTGTGTGGTTTTCGTTGCTGAAGCAGCGGCGCCTGTTGCTGCAATTGGTAATTCTCAGTTTTTTTGGTGGATTTTCTTATTAATTGCATTCCTATTGCCATATGGGTTAATTTCATCAGAATTAGGAACAACTTATATTGGTGAAGGGGGCATCTATGATTGGGTGACCAAAGCATATGGTCATCGTTGGGGTGCCAGAGTTTCTTGGTATTATTGGATTAATTATCCATTGTGGCTAGCTTCATTAGCCGTTATGACGCCAGAACTATTAACGACAATTACAGGTATTAAGTTTTCAACACCGATGATGATTATTGTTGAATTAATTTTTACTTGGATTGTGGTTTGGATTAGTTTTTATCCAGTCAGCGACAGTATCTGGATTCTAAATGGAGCTGCCGTAATCAAGATGGTTTTAGCAGTCTTAATTGGTGGGCTAGGATTGTATGTAGCCTTGACGAAAGGTGTTGCCAACGAATTTACCTTGAAATCAATGCTACCAACGTTTGACTTAAGGAGTTTATCTTTTATTTCTGTAATCATTTTTAATTTGTTAGGGTTTGAAGTCATCTGTACGTTTGCAGATGATATGGAAAATCCTAAGAAGCAAATTCCACAAGCTATTGTAGCAGCGGGGTTAGTCATTGCGGCCATTTATATTTTTTCAGCCTTTGGAATTGGGGTAGCGATTCCCACCGATCAAATTAGTACCGGCAGTGGTATGATGGATAGCTTTAAACTATTGACAGGCTCGACAGAAGGTTGGTTCATTATGTTGATGGCTTTCCTATTCCTTCTTACGTTGTTCGGCAACATGATTTCTTGGTCATTAGGAGTCAATAATACAGCTTGTTATGCTGCTGAAAATGGTGACATGCCTAAATTTTTTGAAAAACGTAGCAAGAAAAATGACATGCCAATTGGGGCTGCTTTGATGAATGGCATTGTGGCATCGGTGGTCATTGTATTAGCACCAATTTTACCTAATCAAGATTTATTCTGGGCCTTTTTCTCCTTGAATGTCGTCCTATTCTTGTTATCGTATATCCCAGTTTTCCCAGCTTTTTATAAGCTTAGAAAAATTGATCCCGATACACCACGTCCGTTTAAAGTTAACGGAAAACCAGGATTTTTAAAAGTTTTAGTGGTTTTGCCAATGATTATGATTATTATTTCACTGATTTTCACAGCAGTGCCTTTAGATTTTAGTCCCGCAGCATTAAATGAAAAATTACCAATCACAATTGGGGCAATCATTTTTATTCTGTTTGGTGAAGTAATTATTTACGTGAAAAAAATTAAGAAGGGAACGAAAGAAAATGGCTAAACGAATTGTAGGAAGTACCCCTAAACAAGATGGCTTTAGAATGCCAGGAGAATTTGAACCACAAGAGAAAGTTTGGATGATTTGGCCAGAAAGACCGGATAATTGGCGTGATGGTGGTAAACCTGTCCAAGAAGCGTTTACTAATGTGGCCAAAGCAATTAGTCAGTTTACACCGATGAATGTGGTGGTTTCTCAACAACAATTTCAAAATTGCCGTCGCCAATTGCCGCCAGAAATTACGGTTTACGAAATGTCAAACAATGATGCCTGGGTCCGTGATTGTGGACCATCATTTGTCATTAACGACCATGGAGAAATCCGTGGTGTGGATTGGACATTCAATGCTTGGGGGGGATTAGTAGATGGTTTATATTTCCCTTGGGACCAAGACGATTTGGTTGCACAAAAAATTTGTGAAATTGAGCATGTAGATTCTTATCGTACAGATGATTTTGTTTTAGAAGGCGGTTCATTCCACGTAGATGGACAAGGAACAGTCTTGACTACAGAAATGTGCTTATTAAGTGAAGGTCGAAATCCACAACTTTCAAAAGAAGCAATCGAACAAAAATTATGCGACTATTTAAATGTTGAAAAAGTTCTTTGGCTAGGTGATGGAATTGACCCAGAAGAAACTAATGGTCACGTGGATGATGTAGCTTGTTTTATTGCACCTGGTGAAGTGGCTTGTATTTACACCGAAGATCAAAATAGCCCATTTTATGAAGCGGCACAAGATGCATATCAACGTTTGCTTAAAATGACTGATGCTAAAGGACGCCAATTAAAAGTCCACAAATTATGCTGTCCTGTCAAAAACGTGACCATTAAAGGCTCCTTCAAAATTGATTTCGTGGAAGGAACCATGCCACGAGAAGATGGCGATATTTGTATCGCATCCTATATGAACTTTTTAATTACAAATGATGGCGTGATTGTGCCACAGTATGGTGATGAAAATGATCGTTTGGCTTTAGAGCAAGTTCAAACGATGTTCCCAGATAAAAAAATTGTCGGCGTTAATACGGTAGAAGTTGTTTATGGGGGCGGCAATATTCACTGTATCACACAACAAGAACCAAAGCGCTAGGAGGGAAAAAGATGTCAAAAATAGTGATTGCATTAGGTGGAAATGCGTTAGGAAATTCTTCGAAAGAACAATTGGCAAAAGCACAAACCGCTGCAAAATCGATTGTTGATTTAATTGAACAAGGCCATCAAGTGGTGATTGCTCATGGCAACGGGCCACAAGTTGGCAAAATTCGCTTAGCTTTTGAGGAAACGAGTCAATCTCCAGAAGATGTCGTGCCGTTTCCTGAATGCACAGCAATGAGCCAAGGCTATATTGGCTATCATTTACAACAAGCAATTGATGAAGAACTAGTAGCCAGAAATTTAGGGGAACAACCAGTTGTTACGTTAATTACACAAGTCGTGGTGGATCCAAAAGACCCAGCGTTTACAAAACCAACAAAACCAATTGGTGGTTATTATGACGAAGAAACAGCCAAACAATTGATGGCGGAAACTGGGAACGTCTATCAAGAAGATGCGGGTCGAGGCTGGCGACGGGTAGTTCCTTCACCAAAACCAGTTGATATTTACGAAAAAGTTAGCTTGCGAACACTTGTTGATGCAGGACAGATCGTAATTGCTTGTGGTGGTGGCGGGGTTCCTATTGCCTATGATGGTCCAGTCTATCATGGTGTAGATGCAGTCATTGATAAAGACTTTGCGGCAGCTAAAATGGCTGAACTCATTGAAGCAGATGTTTTTGTGGTATTAACTGCAGTAGAACATGTTTTTGTTAACTTTGGTCAAGCAAATCAACAAGCTTTGACCGATGTTACGGTTACGGCAATGCAACAATATATAGAAGAAGATCAATTTGCGCCAGGTAGTATGTTACCTAAGGTGGAAGCGGCCATCAGTTTTGCAGAAAGTAAACCAAACCGCCAGGCGATTATCGGGCTTTTAGAATTAGCTTCGGAAGCAATCAAAGGAGAAAGTGGTACACGAATTACACAATAAATTCTCAGTATTTAACTTTCACAAAAGACTAAAACAAACGCATTTAGCGGGCTATCTTAATCGTTAGAGAGTAGGACATCGGTCGTTTTGACGGATGTCCTACTCTCTATTTTGTCTTTTTAACGAACAAAACTGTTAGTTGTCATGCAAAAATAAACATAGTAAGATAATCTTTAAATGGTATAGGAGGATAAAAATGTCTAAATTTTTAAAAGTAATCGGAATAATTGCTGTTTTGTTAGTCATAATAGGCGGTGCAGCGTATTGGTTTATACTCAAAAAGTTCACTCCTGAGGCAGAAACCCCAGCAATGTACAATCAAGAGAGAATTGTTAAAACGATTGAAGACCAATTAAAAGAAACAGATGTACAAAAAGCTCGGACCAAAGCACCGTTGATTATTGAAAAAAATATCACTGAATTACAGCAAGCGATTGCCGAAGGAACATTGACCTATGAAGAACTTACGGCGTTTTATTTGGACCGTATTTTACAGTTCGATCAAATAGATAATGGCATGAACAGCATCTCTGAAATCAATCCGCAAGCAATTAAGGAAGCAAAGGCATTTGACCAGCAAGCCTCTCAAACACCGAAGAAGCCTTTGTATGGTATTCCTGTGACTTTGAAAGAAAATATAAATACGACCAACATGATTTCGAGTGCAGGAGCGTATGCCTTACGCACGTTCAAGCCTAAGGAAGATGCGGAAGTAGTTAAGAAGTTAACAGAGGCGCAAGCTTTGATTTTAGGAAAAGTAAACTTATCTGAACTAGCGAATTATATGTCAATAAAAGCACCAAGTGGCTATAGTTCCAAACATGGACAAACACTTAATCCTTATGGGCCACTCAAAATAACACCTTCAGGTTCAAGTTCTGGGAGTGCGGCTAGTGTGACGATGAATATCGGCGCCTTCTCTTTAGGCACTGAGACGATGGGATCGATTGTTTCCCCCGCTTCTCATCAATCAGTGGTTGGTTTTAAACCGACCCACAGTTCAGTAAGTGGCGAAGGTGTTTTACCATTGGCACCATCATTAGATACAGTTGGCCCGATTGCCCGAAGTGTCGTTGACGCTGCGCAAGGCTATAATGCGTTTAAGAAAGACACGGTTCCGAGGATTGATTCAACGAAATTTACTAAAAATAACTTACAAGGTCAACGCATTGGGTTGCTAGAAATGCCAAGTGCTGAAGAAGAATTTACGGCTGCTAAAAAGGCCCTCCAAAAAGCTGGAGCAGAAGTGATTCCGTTAACACCAGACATGGAAGGGATTGATGGCGGGAAAGTTATTTCCAATGAATTTAAGTTTGCATTGGAAGAATTTGCGAAACGTTATGACTTACCATTTAAAACACTGGAGGAACTAATTGCGTATAATCAACAAGATAAAAAGGTTCGTGCCAAGTATGGGCAAGATTTATTAGAAGCAGATGTTAAAAAGAAACAACCAGATAAAGAAATCATTCAAACAACCATTAAAAAAGCACAGCAAACGTTTGATGCGTTGCTAAAAAAACAACAATTAGACGGATATGCCTTTATTGATTCTGAAGGTACGGGTTTAAGTGCTGTGGCAGGATATCCTGAATTGACTGTTCCTTTGGCGAAAAACAGTGAAGGACAACCTTATGGGCTGACTTTTACACAAACTGCCAATAAAGAGCAAACGTTATTTGAGCAAGCTTACAGCTTTGAACAAAGTACAAAAGGACGGATAGTACTTTCAGACAACGAGCTGTTGGCAAACAGTAAAAAATAAATAGAGATGAGCAGTAAAGGGAAACTAGGAATGGCGAAACATCTGTATCAAACCTAATAAAGATAATCGACCTACAAATGAAAGGAATTGTTTGTAGGTCGATTATTTAGGTGAGTCGTTTTTTTTTTGCTTTTTTAGGCGAATGTTTTCATGTAATAAGTTAATAAGTGGCCAGATTCGAGAAATAAGGCCGTCAATTTTTAAGCATATCAATAAAAAGAGTGAACGATGGCTGTGTTTGAAGCATGAATATGTGTGGTTGCTTCCGCTTTCACAACATTAATTTGGAGCGCTACCGTCGTAAAGGGTTCTGCTGCAGGAATTATTAGATGGAAACAAATCCATGAATACATAGAAGATTAAAACAAGATGAAGAAAATATTGTGGCAATAAAGGATATCAGAAAGCTTGCGCAATAACTATATGTAGTGTTTCGATATTTTCCGAATCAATATATAGTATTAAAATCTTCTTTTTATTCCGAAATCTGATTGACTTGTTTTTTAAAACGGAGTACTCTTATTGAGACGTCAACAGAGAAAAGTTTGGTTTTAGGAAGGTCGGAAATTTGTTGTGAATAAGAATTTTTTGGTGAATGATTTTAAAGGTTGGGAAACGAGAAGTTACTTGTTTTTAGCTTTGATGGTGGGGGTACAGTTGATTGCATTTGCTATCAATCCATCGAATTGGATTACGTTAGTAGGTGGTTTAGCCGGCATCATTTGTGTGAATTTAATTGCCCAAGGAAAAGTCAGCAATTACATTTTTGGGTTAATCAGTGCAGTGATTATTGGCTATTTTGGGTTAGTGACACGGGTATATGCGGAAGTTCTTTTACAAAGCTTCTATATTATTATGGACATTACAGGGCTTTATGCTTGGCTTCGGGCTAGCGAGGATGGCTCGGGTCAAGTAACCGAAGTAAAAGTTTTAAAAGGTATTCAGTGGTTGTATGCCTTTTTCACGTGGCTGCTCATTGGCGTAGCTGCATATATTTTGTTAGGTTTTGTAAATGATGCGCAACAAACATTAGATGCAATCACGTTCAGTGTTTCAGCGACAGGGATGTTATTGATGATTAAACGTTATCAATCGCAATTCGTGTTTTGGCTACTAGGAAATATTTTTTCAATTTTGTTATGGTTCCGAGCAGGGACGCACGCTGGTGGTGATTATGCGATATTTGTTATGTATTGTATGTATACTTTTAACTCAATTTTTGGTATGTTTAATTGGTTGAAGATAAAAAATAAAATGGAAAAAAATAGGTAGGGAGTTCGATGGCAGTGATTGTTTTAGCAGGTACGATTGGCGCTGGTAAATCTAGTTTAACAGCTTTAATTGCAAACCGTTTAGGTTCAGAAGCCTTTTACGAATCAGTTGATGATAATGAGGTATTACCTTTATTTTATGCGGAACCGGAAAAGTACGCATTTTTATTACAAATTTATTTTTTAAATAAACGTTTTGATAGTATTAAACAAGCATTAACGCATGAAAATAATGTATTGGATCGCTCGATTTATGAAGATTCATTACTTTTTCATTTAAATGCAGATTTAGGTCGTGCCAACGAAACAGAGGTCAAAGTGTACGATGACTTATTACAAAACATGCTCCAAGAATTGCCGTATGCTGCGCATAAAAAAAGACCTGATTTGTTAGTTCACATTCGTATTTCATTTCCCAAAATGTTGGAACGCATCAAAAAACGTGGCCGTCCTTATGAACAAATTGAGACAGATCCAACGTTGTATGATTACTATCAAATGTTGAACGAGCGTTATGATCAATGGTACGAAGACTATGATGAAAGTCCTAAAATTCAAATTGATGGCGATAAATATGATTTTGTCGAAGATCCTGAAGCGTGTCAATATGTCTTGGCGTTAATTGAGAAGAAAATTGAAGAATTAGAAAGATAAATAAAAAGAAGCAAGTCCGGACTTGCTTCTTTTTGACTTAAAATGTGGATAGATAGGCTAAAGTTGCTACTAAATAAAGGAGTGTAGTGCTAAATTATAGAATCGGATTTTAACCTTCCCCTAAGTTAAAATCGGATAATCTATCCATCGACAGTTTAAGTTTGTATAAAATAGCGGTAGCTATTATCAACGAAGTCATTCATCGGTTGACCTGACTTCTCTAGAAGTATACCATCGAAAATAACCGACAGTTGTTCAAAATTTGGACTTAGTAAGTGTAAATTTTGATTGAAAGTTTCTGTAAATCAATCATTTATTCAAAAAATAATGCTCGAAAGAAGGAAGATAAATGGGCCAAATTTGGTTTGAACGCATTCTACGTTGGCGCAAAAAAGCGCAACGATTTTTACAAGGACGTTATGCCCGGTTTGATGAATTGAATCGAACGCTGTTGCTAACAAGTGTTGTGCTGGCGCTCATCAATATTTTTACTGGCTATCTTTGGGTTCGGTTATTGATTTTAATCACAGTCGCCTACGTGTATTATCGCTTTTTTTCAAAACATATTCACCCGCGATTGAATGAAAATCAACGGTTTATTCTTCGAAAACAACGCCTAATGCAAAAGGTTCATGCTTTTCGCAAGCGACACCTGACTCAGAAAGAGTATCGTTATTTTAAATGTCCAAAATGTCAGCAGTCATTACGTGCGCCGAAAGGACGAGGAACAATCAAAGTCACTTGTTCAAAATGCCAAAATCAATTTATCAAAAAAGTCTGACCTTCTGTGTTTTTTGGTCTAGGCAACTTTTGGACTTGTGGTATACTTGAGAAAAGAAACCATTGGATATTCTAAAAGGGGAATATCTTGTTAAAAAAGGAGAGAAAAAACAATGGAAATTAAACGCCAACAAGAAATTGTTGAAGCGTATCACTATGATATGCGAGTACCTGATTCAGAAGTAGAGACAGATTTACGTGTCAGTTTTTCACCAATTGAAGTAGAAGAAGAAAATTATCCAGAAAATAGCTCAGCACTTGTTGCTCGCTTAGAATTTCGAATTGTCTTTGACGAATTTGTTTTATCAGGGGCGATTAGTCAAATTAATCACATTATTGATCGTAAAATTGAAAAACAAGAAGATATTTCGCAAGAAGAAGTCGATGAACTTGTGCGTCCTTTATTTAGCATCGTCGAACGTTTATCTTATGAAGTAACTGAAATTGCTCTGGATCGTCCAGGTGTTCAATTGAATTTTCAACAATCAGAAGAAGCTTAACCTTTAAAAACAGCGTTTGTAACGGATTCCGTTACAAACGCTGTTTTTATTCTTGTGAAGATTTAGCAACCAAAGCTTTTTTAAACTGTTCATAATTTTTTGTAGCGATATCTACATAAGCAATCGGCTGACCAACTTTGGTTATTTTTTCGGGAAGATAGGGAGCGAGCATTTCATTGTACAAAATGAACGCAGCTTCTGGTACTTCCTCTGAAAGAACATCATAACTGATAAAGTCAATTTCATAGGTTGGTTGAAAAAAGGCTTTGATGTTTTGCTGCTCTTTATTTGAAAAGAGCCAAGGACCCGCATTTGCAGGGCTTCCCACGAATAACGTCGCTCCATCACGGTTGACAGAAAGGATCCAACAAATTTTTTGCATACGCTTACACCTCCTAGAACTAAGTATACCACGTCAGCTTAAAAGAAAGAGGACAAAAAACAAATTATTTTTACAGTGACTAGTAAAACAACGCTTGGTGATAGTTTTAAACTATCGCAACGGTTATTTTCTATCAAAAAGTAAGCAAATTATCCCACTATTTGCTATAAAATAAGGTACAATAGAACTATCACTGGAAACAGTTTGCTGTTTTCAGGGTATTTACTGGAGAGTGAGTACCGGGAACCTTTACTTCCTTTGATGTACTTGTCATTAAAAACATAGGGAGGAACTAAAATGACAACATTCATCACTGTATTAGTGATCCTTGCATTTATTGCTGTGTTATTCGGTTTCTACCAAATGCAAAAGAAACATTTAAAATTCTCAACACGTGTCTTTTCAGCATTGGGCGTGGGGATTGTTTTAGGTGCAATTATTCAATTTGCTTTTGGTACAGACAGTAAAATTACTACGCAATCAATGGAATGGATCGGGATTGTAGGTAATGGTTATGTAGCGTTTCTACAAATGCTCGTAATTCCGTTAGTATTTGTATCTATTGTAGGTGCATTTACAAAAATGAAAGAATCCAATAAATTAGGAAAAATTAGCTTTAATGTGTTAGCTACCTTACTAGGAACAACAGCAGTAGCTGCCTTGGTGGGGATTGGAACAACCTTAGCGTTTGGTCTTCAAGGGGCAAAATTCACGCAAGGTGCTGCAGAAACGTCAAGAATTGCCGAGTTAGCGACGCGTCAAGATGCGATTCAAGATTTGACAATTCCCCAACAAATCGTTTCATTTATTCCTAAAAATGTCTTTGCTGACTTTGCGGGAACACGACCAATGAGTACCATTGGGGTGGTAATCTTTGCTGCGTTTGTTGGTGTCGCTTATTTAGGCGTTCGTCGTAAAGCGCCAAAAGAAGCTGAATTTTTTGCAAATTTAATTGATAGTTTATATAAAATTACCATGCGAATTGTTACCTTAGTTTTACGCTTGACCCCTTATGGCGTGTTAGCGTTAATGATTAATGTTGTAGCAACAAGTGATTTTGTTGCGATTATTAACTTAGGTAAATTTGTGTTGGCATCGTATGTGGCCTTAATCATTGTTTTTGCCATTCACATGTTGATTTTAATTACTTTAAAAGTCAACCCAGTTACGTATCTAAAAAAAGTTTTTCCAGTCTTGAGCTTTGCTTTTACTTCTCGTTCAAGTGCAGGAGCTTTACCATTAAATATTGAAACACAAACCAAAGCACTAGGTGTTGATGATGCCACAGCAAACTTTGCTGGTAGTTTCGGTTTATCTATTGGACAAAATGGTTGTGCCGGCGTTTATCCAGCTATGTTAGCAACCATCGTTGCACCAACTGTTGGAATTGATGTCTTTAGTTTACAATTTATTTTAATGTTAGTAGCAGTTGTCACAATCAGTTCATTTGGCGTAGCCGGTGTCGGCGGCGGAGCAACCTTTGCTTCTCTAATCGTTTTAGGCGCAATGAACTTGCCAGTTGCAATTGTTGGTTTAGTAATTTCAGTTGAACCACTTATTGACATGGCGCGGACAGCTGTTAACGTTAACGATAGTATGGTTGCAGGTGTGTTAACAAGTGCTCGTATTCATGAATTAGATCGTGATGTCTTAAATGATCGCGACGTTGTCTTAGATGCAAATATCTAAATCAATAAAACGAAAAGAGAGTGGGACAATAGTCAGAAAAAATCTGATTATTGTCCCATTTTTTTATATGTATTGAAAGTTCATGGGACAAAAAAATTATAAAAATGAAATAGCTCCTTTAAGGAGCTGTGATTAAATGTGGTGCGGAAGGAAACTTTTCCAGTAAACGTTTTAGGTTTAAGCTCGTAATAATGGCTTACGGTGAAAGAACGAATTACCCGTTCGCATGGTGGATTTTATTAGTAAATACCTAACTGTTAAAATGATTTATATTTTCAAAAATAGATTATTTTAATTATTTTTTCTTGACGAAATAAATGTTGTATAACAGGTTGTTCTATGATAGAAAAATATGGTTAATTTTTTTAAATTTCGTTTTATTTATTTTACTTTTTTTGTTTTTTAATATAAATAATAAAACAAATATGATAAAAGATTATCGGAACATAGATTTTACAACTGAAAAAAGAGTAGTGAAGGTAGGAATAATAGATGGTAAAATCGATAATAATCATAAAGCTTTTCAAGAAATATATTCAATAAAAGAAAAGCAATTTTCAGATATAATTTATGACGAAGATATAATTCATGGTACTTCTGTATTAGGAGTGATAGGAGCAGGTTATGGTGTGGGTATAGCAAATCCTAAATTTCTTGAGATAATTAGTGCTTCCGTTTTATCAAATGGAACAACTTCGTCAGAACAATTGAAAAATGCAATTATTTGGTGCATAAAAGAAAAAGTAGAAGTAGTTAATATTAGCTTAAGTTTCACTGTGTTTTCTGAAGAATTAGTAAAACTTATGTCAAATAGAGAAGCAAGAAAAATTTTATTTATTTTTTCTAATGGTAATTTTGAAACGAAAAAAAGAATTTTACCCGCAATGAATAATGTAATTTTTGTAGGGGCACTAGACAATTTTGGAGAAAAGTCAACTATAAATTCTACCTCCAAAGCTGATATTTATACTCAAGGGGTGAACATATTAACAACGACAGAAAAAAATAGTTTTTCAAAAATGAAAGGTACAACTTATTCAACAGCGGTCATAACAGGTCTAGTTAGTAGAAAATTACAATCTTTTAAAAATAAAAAAGATAATCAAGTCCAACTTTTGAAACAATTTATTTTTTCGGAAAGTATAACTGAATAGAAGGAGAATGAAAAATGAAAAAGATAGTTACAGCTTTGTTGATGGTTTTGTTAACGGGAACAATCAGTAATGTTTCATATGCCAGTAATTTAGACACAAAAACGGAATTAGAGAATAAAATTCAGCGAGAGCTCGAAAAAAAATCAGATCAGAATGTTTCTTTTGAGGATGTAGAAATTGATTTTCAAAAAGAAAAAATTAAGATAGAAGCAGAAGTTCAAGAAGATACTGAAATTCGTAGTGTTCAAATCGTTAGTGAATTTTCTGATGAACAAAAAAGCAATTCGGATTCCTTAGTAGTCAAAGAAATTTTAGAAGATGAAAAGACTGAATATTCAATTTATTTTGGAACTATTGAACAAAAACAACAATTAGATGATGCTATGGAAGAAGAAGAATTACTATTAAAGGATATTGAAAAAGGGGTATTTACTGAAGAAGAATTGAAAAATATAGAACTACCTACAGAAAAAATATATAATAATGAGAAGTATCATATAAATTCTGTAGAAGAACTTAAAAATGTACCTATAGTGATTACTAATCTTGTTACCAATGAGGAAAAAGAAATTCATCCTAGTGATGGAGTGGCTTCGGCTGCTTGGGCAATTCCTGTAGGGATCTATATAACTCAGCATGTTGCTTCACAGTTGTTACTAATTGGTTTTGCTGTTATTGTAGGAGGATTAATAGGATTCGCTTTGACAATAATTTCAGTTAATCCTAGATACAGAAAATATTATGATCATTATCGCGTTGTTAGGGCTGGAAAGGTAGGTTTAACTGTATTAAACGGGATGAATTTAAATACAGCAACAAATTACATGAAAGCTGGTGGAGATGTATGGTCTACATCACAGCCTTTAGCATGGAAAATTGCTTATTATGCGGGAAAACCTAAAGGTGGTAGGTTGCAACAACCTACCAAAGTAGAGCGCCATGGATCTGGAAATTTTTGGCATTATCATACGTGGAATAGAGCGGGAGGTCATTCTTTTTATGGAACAGCATCCAAATAATCAAATGATGATATTTCATGGGAATTTTGCTAATGAAATATATAATAAGGTTTTGGAATTTTCGATAGAAGTTGGTTGTAACTATTTTGAATTTTGTCTCCGACATGATATTGATTTTTTAGGAGACGGCACATATAGTTATAGTAAAAATGTAGAATATTTAATGGAAGAATTGGCATCTTTTCTTGTTCTAGAAAGCCAAACAAACAGTTGGGTTACTGGACATATTATTGCTCGAGATAAAGAAGCGCATGTTTACCGATACCACCTTAATCAAGAATCTTTAAGAATTTTATTAAAGTACTCCAATGCTATGAATAGCTGGTGTGGTCCAAATTTGCCAGAAGATTTGGTGATTTTCCAAGAGGATAAACCTTGGTTAGGGTTTATTGGACATGAAGAACAATCTTTTTGGTTTTTAAATTCAAAAGAAAAAGCTAAAATTTTAGCATTAGGACTTCCACTTTTTGATGAAGAAAAATTTATTTGATGTCTTTGAGGATTATTTGTAATTTATTGCATATTTATTTTAAGCGAAAGTGCAGTAATTATTTAAAAGAACGTATATAATAAGTTGTTAACTAAATTCAAAAGGACGTGAAGGAATGTTTTCAAACCAAGTAAAGATTATGTTATATGTGAATAATGTTGAGGAATCTAGTCAATTTTGGCAAACGTTTGGCTTTGTTGAAAAGGAAAGAGAGGAAGTTGACGGTACATTGGTGGTAGAAATTGCACCAAGTGAATCAGCAGAAACGATTATTGTTTTATATGATTTGGCCTTTATTAAAAAACATTCACCAGAAGTGGCGGGGAATACCTCTTCTTTAATGTTTGCTAGCGATGATATCATTGGTCTCTATAAAAAAATGCAAGAGGCTGGGGTTACTGTCGGTGAAATGGTTCAATTGCCAACAGGCTTAGTTTTTAATTTTGCAGATAACGATGATAATTACTTTGCTGTGATGGGGCAAGAAAGTAAATAAAAAACAGCTTGGCACCAGAATCTAGATTGATTCTGGTGCCAAGCTGTTTTTTATAAAAGTTGAAAGTTTTATAAATTTTACTAAAATCTGTAATTTTCATGAAAATATAGCGTATGATAATGCTGTTAATAGAATAGGCGGAGGTAAGCGGTATGCGTAAACGACATGCAAAGAAAAGACATGGAGGAGTGAATTGGCTTTTTATAGTATGTTTGTTGGTGGTGATTGGTGGTAGTGGTTATTTAATAAAAACGTTCTTTTTCACTAGAGATTCACAAGTTAGTCAAGAATCTAAAGTGGTCTTGGAAGAAGATCGCCGAAGTGATAATTATGCGAATTTAACGAAAGAAATAGTTGCACCAGATAGTGGCGAACTTGATCAAAAAATTCAAGAAACAAATTATATTGGTTCGGCTTTGATCATTAAAGATGATCAGGTTTTAGTAAATAAAGGATATGGCTTTGCCAATTTTGAAAAGCAACAAGCCAATACGCCAAACACAAGGTTTCAGATTGGCTCAATTCAAAAATCTTTTACCACAACCTTGATCTTAAAAGCGATTGAAGAAGGTAAACTTACATTAGATACAAAACTCGCTACGTTTTATCCGCAAATTCAAGGTGCTGAGGATATTACGATTAGCGATATGTTGAATATGACAAGCGGTTTAAAGTTATCAGCAATGCCTAATAATATCGTTACCGATGAAGAAATTATTCAATTTGTTAAACAAAATACCATTCAAGTCAATAAAGGAAAATACAATTATTCCCCAGTAAATTTTGTCCTTTTAGCAGGAATGTTAGAGAAAATGTATCAACGTACCTATCAAGAATTATTTAATAATCTTTATCACAAAACGGCTGGTTTAAAGAATTTTGGCTTCTATGAAACCTTATTGGAACAACCCAATAATTCAACAAGTTATAAATGGACAGAAGACAATTCGTATAATCAAGTGCTCTCAATTCCCGCAGCTAGTTTTGCCCATGAATTTGGGACTGGGAATGTGGATATGACGACAGGTGATTTGTATTGGTACTTACATCAATTAATGAGTGGACACTTAGTTTCCACCGCACTTTTGCAAAAATTATGGACGTCTTCACAGCAAAGTTCTTATCATGGCGGCATCTATGTTCATGATAATTATTTACGCTTACACGGCGTTGAAGCGGGTCAACAAGCCCTGGTTTTATTTTCAAAAGATATGAAAACCGGGGTCATATTGCTAACTAATTGTGTGAATCCAGCGAAATACAAAGAATTAATTGGTTCGTTGTTCCATGATGTAACCAATTTAACTGTTAAATTTTAAAGCAGAAGCAACAACGATCACTCCAAAGCCTTTTTAGGTTTCTTCTGAGAGACTTTATATTAAAATAAAGGGAAGAACGATCAAAGGGAGTGACGAAGATGAAGCAATCAAAAAATAAACAAGTTGTTATTGGTGAATCAACGAAAAAAAACATTTATCTTCAAGATATAGAACAGGAAACGCAAGCTTTTATTCTCCAAAACAATCCACAATTGACAGCTGAATCGATGATTACATTGGCGGAGTTACTTAATTATCGTTTGGATTACATGAAACAATTGGTCGCAAATGATTCTGAAAAAATCCAACAACTGAATGAATTGGTGGTTCAACATATCAAAGAAGATAAGCTGATTTCCAATAATATGAATGAAAAGATGGAAAAGAAATTAACCTTTGGCCAACGAGCAGCGGATACCATTGCTAAATTTGGCGGTAGCTGGGTGTTTATTGGCTTCTTTTGCTTCGTGTTGATTGCTTGGATCGTGATTAACTCTACCACTTTATTGGGACAACCATTTGACAAATATCCTTATATTTTGCTAAATCTCGCCTTATCTTGTTTAGCAGCTATCCAAGCACCGATTATTATGATGAGTCAAAACAGACAAGAAGCCCGTGACAGAGAACAAGCGAATAATGATTATAAAATTAACTTAAAAGCAGAAGTAGAAATTAATTTATTACATGAGAAAATGGATTATATTATCAATAATCAACTAGAAAATTTGGTAAAAATCCAAAATATTCAAATTGAACTTTTAGGTGAGTTGCAAGAACAACTCGCCGCGACTTCTGAAAAGGAGTAGTATATAGAAGAGGTCGGGACAGAACCGTTTAGCTCCGAGAACCACGTAGGTACTGTTCAACATCTATTTGCATTGCAAATAGTGTTTCTCAGCAATAAGAAGGAATTTCCGAAAATTGTCATAAAACACAACGAGGTACGAGTTGATGTTGCATGATACCTACCCGGTGCTCTTTAATTTTTGGAGACCAAGTAGGTATTGTTCATCATCGAATCACTACGTTCTTCGTGATTCTCAACACTTGGAAGGATTAAGATACGCCGAACACTTGTGTGAGAAAGTCAATTTCGGCTTATTTCCGAAGGTAGGTACGATGATTTCATCTGTTCATGCTTCACAGTGAAACATCGCAACTCTTAGAGCTGTAGCTCTTTTGAAGGCTGTACTGTGACGAGACGCATGTCGAGAAAACACCTTAGAAGTTGTTGAGATCGGAGCAACGCGTAGTGTTGGTTCTGTTCCCGCCGTTTATCAGGCTTTTTTTATTGTGTGTAAATACACAAGCAAAATAATCGCTTTCCCTTTTTTATTCACCGTATAATGGGATAGAATGACTTTATACAAAAGGGGAAAACAAGATGAAATACCAAGTATTACTTTATTACAAATATACAACAATTGAAGATCCAGAAGTTTTTGCGAAAGAGCATCTAGCTTTTTGCAAATCATTAAACTTAAAAGGCCGTATTTTAGTAGCGACAGAAGGGATTAACGGAACGTTATCTGGTACTGTCGAAGAAACAGAAAAGTACATGGAAGCAATGCAAGCAGATGAGCGCTTTAAGGATACATTCTTTAAAATTGATCCAGCAGAAGAAATGGCGTTCCGCAAAATGTTTGTTCGCCCACGTTCTGAATTAGTGGCGTTGAATTTAGAAGAAGACGTTGATCCATTAGAAACGACAGGGAAATATTTGGAACCTGCAGAATTTAAAGAAGCCTTGTTAGACGAAGACACTGTTGTAATCGATGCTCGTAACGATTATGAATATGATTTAGGCCATTTCCGTGGTGCCGTGCGCCCAGATATCCGTAGCTTCCGTGAGTTACCACAATGGATTCGCGAGAACAAAGAACAATTTATGGATAAAAAAATTGTTACCTATTGTACTGGCGGGATTCGCTGTGAAAAATTTTCTGGCTGGTTATTAAAAGAAGGATTTGAAGATGTTGCTCAATTGCATGGCGGTATCGCCAACTATGGAAAAAATCCAGAAACACGTGGCGAACTTTGGGACGGCAAAATGTATGTCTTTGATGACCGAATCAGTGTCGAAATTAATCACGTTGATAAAAAAGTTATTGGGAAAGACTGGTTTGATGGGACACCTTGCGAACGCTACATTAACTGTGCAAACCCAGAATGTAATCGTCAAATCTTAACTTCAGAAGAAAATGAACATAAACATTTAGGTGGCTGCTCATTAGAATGTAGCCAGCATCCTGCCAACCGTTATGTAAAAAAACATAATTTAACAGAAGCAGAAGTTGCTGAACGTTTAGCTTTGTTAGAAGCGGTTGAAGTATAAAAATAATAAAAAAATAAACAAAAAAACTTCGAAAATTATTTTTCGAAGTTTTTTTGTTTATTTTTTTGTCTTTAAAAGTGTTGATTTTAAAGCTTTCTTAGCTAAAACCATTTTATTTTTTAAAAGCGTCTGAAAAAAATAAAAAAATCTAATAAATATTTCTTTTATATAATGTTTATTGGCTGGGCCAGTCAATGTTGAAAATGGGGAAGGAGGAATTCAGATGAAAATCATAAAAAGGTTTAGTTTGGTATGTTTAGGGATATTGATCATTGGGTTGCAAACAAAAAGCGTTATGGCTGAAGAAAATAATTATGAATCAAATGGTCAAGCGAGCTTCTATGGTACCTACGTTTATGAGAATGAAAAAGAGTCAAATGACGTAGCGTATACCCAACAATCAGAAGAACAGGGAAGAAACAATTTAGCTGCTTCTGGACAAGCAGTTTTACCTAAAACAGGCGAGTCTGAAAATCCGCTGTATTCCTTGATAGGAGTTAGTTTGTTGGGGGTAGTCATTTATTTAATTAATAAAATGAAACGAGAGAAGGAGTTTATTTAATGAAAAAAACTGTTTTACTTACATCGGCAACCATACTTTTAGGCGTAGGGTTTCAAGCAATAAACGCATCAGCAGCAGAAACTTTTCCGAAAGAATACAATACGGAAGGCACAATTACTTTTGAAGCAGGCGATAACGAAATCACACCGCCAGTTGATCCAGAAAATCCCGATCCTACTGATCCAGTAGACCCAATTGATCCTCCAGGGCCAGGAACGGGTGGTGCCTTATCAATTGATTATGGGTCAAAATTTAAATTTGGTACACAAAAGATTTCTACGGCAGATCAAACGTATTATGCTGCGCCAGATGAAATGAAAGATGGTTCAAAAAAACCAACCTATGTACAAGTAACTGATAAAAGAGGAACGTTAGCAGGATGGAAACTAACGCTTTCCCAACCTGAACAATTTAAAACAGCTACTGGAGAGGAACTAGTCGGCGCTCAATTAACGTTTACAAAGGCAGAAGCTGCCTCAATGGTGGATGAAAAATATAAACCTACTGAAGTCAGTAGTACTATTTCCTTAACACCTGGTGTAAATAATAATCTAGCGATGAACGCTAAAAAAGAAACAGGTGTTGGGACTTGGGTTTATCGCTTTGGTTCAAATGAAGCAACAAATAAAGAAGCTGTCCAACTATTCGTTCCTGGAAAATCTGTAAAGCTTGCACAACAATATTCAACGAAGTTAGTTTGGGCATTAGAAGATACTCCCGCTAATAATTAAATAAAGGAGAAAAGCAATGAAAAAACAATTCACAGGAATCGTTCTATGCAGTACATTTGCAGTTGCTGGTTGGTCCTTGCAAGCGAAGGCAGAGGAGCCAAAAGAGTATCGTTCGAATGGTTTAGTAGAATTTATTCCGAACGTAGATCCGACAGAGCCGGTTGATCCAGAAAATCCCGATCCCGAAAAGCCAGTCAAACCAATTGATCCAACAGACCCAGAAGGTCCCAATCCTGGTACCCAAGGACCGCTGTCTATTGATTATGCTTCAAGTTTTGACTTTGGGAAAAATCGTATTTCGAATAAAGACCAAGTATATTTTGCAAGAGCACAGCAATATCAAGAAAATCAAAAAGAAACACCAAATTTTGTGCAAATTTCTGATAATAGAGGAACCAATAGTGGTTGGTCTTTAACGGTTACGCAAAAGGAGCAATTTAAAGCAACAAAGGCGACTTTAAATAGTCAGTTGACAGGCGCGCAAATTTCTTTAGCTAACCCGACTGTTAATAGTAATGCGCAAAATGTTGTGAAACCAGAGGCAACAAATAAGATTGCCCTTGTTCCAGGAACCGCATCGCTAGTGGCAGCTGCGAAGCAAGGAACTGGTGCGGGAACTTGGGCTACTTATTGGGGCAAAGTAGAAGTGGTTGCAGAACGCGATGAAACCAATACGGTACACAATGTTAATGTTACAAAAGATGTCGCGCTATCAGTACCAGGGTCAACCCCTAAAGATGCCGTGAAATATCAAACAAAATTATTGTGGACGTTGACGGATGTACCAGAAATTTAAAAAGTAGAGGTGAAGAGAGATGCGAAACAAACAAAGCCTAGTCTTTTTGGCAAGTAGTTTATTCTTACTACTCCTTGCGCCTATTACTAGCGAAGCGATTAGTAATCCTTCGACAAATATCAACGAAGTCAATCAGGAAATAGTGGAGGAATCGGCCAATGATCAGGCAACTAGCGCTCCTTCTCACTCGGAAACATTAGAGCAAGAACCTTCCCTAGAAACGACAACAACAACCGATAATCATCCAGCAGAAACAGACCAATCAACGGCTACTTTAGACCCTAGCGAACAACAAAAGGATGACGGTACCAGTGCAACAGAATCGGCGATAGTTGAACCACAGCCGCGCATGTTGGCTGCGCCATACGCTACTTCATTGCCGGATGATCCTAATATCATTCCAATCGACAAGGTGTTTCAAGAGCCAATTGGAAATGCAACAAGTATTTTAGAAGGTGGGAAGTTATTACAACTAAACCCAGCTGTTAAATCACAAAAAGGCGCTATTTGGTCAAAAAAACCAATCAGCTTATTGTCGGATTTTACCTTTAAAAGTTATTTGTATTTAGGAAACGAGTATGCAAATGCTGGTGATGGTATGACCTTTACCTTAACGAATGATCCTAGAATGTCCACAACGCCTCAAGAAGTCATTGGTTCACCTGGGATGGGAATCGGTGCATACTCCACGAAAGCTGGTCAACCTTATGTTAGAAATGCCTTATCGATTGAGTTTGATACCTATAAAAATACTGGTAGTTCCAACCGAATGGACCGAGAAATTTCACAAGATAAGGGAAATGGACATTTAGCTTTTGTCACTCCGAAAGCTAATAACAACAGCTATACAGGGGAGCATTCAGGCGTCACCGTTGCGCCAACCTATCTATCTAATGGAACCTGGCGCATGTTGACTGTTCATTGGAATGCCGCAACCAAAGCATTAACATATGATTTAGAAGGTGTGGGCACGAATACGTATGTAGTTTCAGATTTAAATGCACAATTTGGCGCAACAACGGTTTATTGGGGCTTTACATCATCCACAGGTGGTAAATACCAAGAGAATGCTTTAGCAATGACACAAATTCCTACCAACGTTACGTCACAAGCAGCCCTTAGCGTGAACGGTCAGGAGTTTAGCTCAGCTGTTGAAGCAGTGAAAAATGATCAGGTGATACTACGGAATACGTTGAATATTGACAATGACTTTATCGAAGATCGTCAACCGCAAGTAAGCATTGACTTACCTGATGAATTAGCATATGAAGAAAATTCATTAACGATTGATGGTAAAAAGGTAGCAGCCAAAGATCTGACACAAACAGGGAATCACTTAACAATTGCTTTAAATGACTACCTAGTTTTAAAGAAGGACATGATGATTGAATTAAAAACAACCCTTCAAGATAATACGCCCGAAAAAGTTTTAACTATGAACTTTGACTATTATGAAGAAGGAACCTTACTGCAAAAGTCAAATAATGTAACGATTACTATTCCTAAACCAACAGAAAAAACAGTAACCGTTTTTTATAAAGACGCGGAAGGTAAAGATATTGCTCCACCTAAAAGTGTAACAGGGAAAATTGGTGCACCCTATCAAGAAAAACCCCTAGATATTTCTGGCTATGTTTTTACAAAAGACTCAGGAAATGCGGAAGGAACAATGACAGAGGAAACAAAAGATATTTATTTTTACTATCGTTTAGGGGAACTATATTTTAAAGAGGCACCAAAACAGATTACTTTTGGTACGGAAAAGATACGTAATCAACCACTAATTAAACTTGGGCATCCCACCGAAGGACTCAAAGTCGTGGATGAACGTAACGCAAATAATTGGCGCTTGCAACTAAAGCAAACGCAACCGTTAACAAATGATTCAATTGTAATGCCAGATGTTTTTTCTTTCGTTTCAACTGCTGGAAGCTCTCAGATTACAAATGAGGCAATTACGCTTTTAGAAAGTAATCAGAAAGGTGAAACAGATTTAACAGCATTACTTGATGAATCAAAACAACAAGGAATTCAAATCAATGTTCCTGTAGCTTATCAAAGAGTTGGAACATTTAAAGCTCGTTTATCTTGGGCGTTAGAAGACGTACCAGGAAATTAAAGAAAAGAATGGAGAAAAGAAAATGAAAAAAGTAACAACAGTATGTTTATCCACATTTATTTTAGGGAGCTTAGGCATGACTTCTCAAGCCTTTGCAGAAGATGGCGGTAGTTATACATCTAATGGTATCGTAGAATTTACACCAAGTGAAGAGCCAACTAATCCGGTTGACCCAACGGATCCAACTAATCCAGTTGATCCTATTGACCCAACAAATCCTGAAGGTCCTAATCCAGGAACAAACGGTCCGTTGTCAATTGATTATGCGTCAAGTCTAGACTTCGGTGTTCAAAAAATCACGTCGAAGGATCAGACTTATTTTGCTGCTACCCAAAAATACAAGACGGTAGGCGCAACCGATGAAGTCAAAGAAGGGCCTAACTATGTCCAAGTAACAGATAACCGTGGAACCGAAGCTGGCTGGTCATTAAAAGTGAAACAAGAAGGACAATTTAAATCAACTTCTGGTAAAGAATTGACTGGGGCAGCTATCACGTTTAAAAACGGAAATGTAGTGACTGCTTCAGATTCAGGTAAACCAACAGGTCCAGCCACAATTACGTTGAATTCAGATGGTAGTCAATCAGATGTAATGAGTGCAGCGAAAGGAAACGGTGCAGGAACTTATTTATTTGATTGGGGAACAGACGCAACTACAGCTGCTAAAAGTATTGAGTTAACTGTTCCAGGTTCTACAACCAAATACGCTGAAAAATACGCCACAAAATTAACATGGACGTTGACAGACGCTCCAGGAAATTAGACGAATTTTAAAAAGAAGAATAGCGGGGAACATGGTTACCTGCTATTCACTACATATAGAAAAGGAGTAAATAATTTGAACAGAAAAAAACAACGATTTCTTTTTTTTCCGATACTACTAATTCTTTTAGCGTTAGTACCTAGCAATGGTTTTGCCAGTGAATTTAATTTTTCGGTTACGCCTATTCCATCAGAAAAACAAGTAGATAAAGAAAAAACTTACTTTGATTTATTACTAGCACCAAATGAAGAAACTGAGTTGAAAGTGAGCTTGCGCAATGATACAGATAAAGAAGTAAAGGTAAGTATTTCCATCAATAGTGCCATTACCAATTCAAATGTAATCGTGGAGTATGGTGAAAATAAGGGGAAAAAAGATCAAAGTTTAGCGTTTGATATAAAAGACTACGTTCAATACCCTAGCTCAGTTCGTTTAAAACCGAAAAGTGAACAAACGGTTTCTATTAACGTTAAAATGCCTAATACACCCTTTGATGGAGTGTTAGCTAGTGGTATCACTTTTAAAGAAGAAACGTCGGATGAAGGCAAACGCCAAGACGATAAGAGTCAGGGGTTATCCATTAAAAATGAATATTCGTATGTCGTTGCATTATTGATGCAACAAAATAAAAAAAAGGTTGAGCCGAATTTACTTTTGAAAAAAGTCTCACCAGGACAGATTAATGCTAGAAATGTGATTTTAGTCAATCTACAAAATGATCAAAAAACATATATTAACCAAGTTGCCTTTTCGGCAGAGATTACCAAAAAGGGACATGAAGAAGTTTTATATAAAGAGGAAAAAGCAAACATGCAAATTGCACCAAATACCAATTTTTCTGTTCCCATTGCGCTAAAAGGGCAACCGCTTAAGCCAGGAGATTACCATTTGTCTATGACCGTTGTTGGGAATAAAGATGCTGCAGGCTCATTTAAAAAATCAATAAACAATGAATCGATATCTTTTAGAAATCAATGGCAATTTGAAAAAGACTTTACAATTAATGGTGAAGTTGCCAAAGAATTAAATGAAAAAGATGTCACCTTAAAAGAAAATCATTCGAATTTATATTTGATGATTGGCTTACTACTTTTATTGATAGTGATTTTAATCATTGCCTGGTTGATTTGGCGAAAAAAGAAACAGGAAAAAAACGAAAGAGAAATATAAAGAGTAGTTAATTTTTGATTTGATTATCGGCAACGTTTTTGTTTGTTTTTACTTATCAAATATGCAGTTTATTCAACAAACCTAACTCAAAAAAAGAAATAATAAGAAGGAGTATTGTTAAATATCGTCTGATACCACTTTACTAGTTATATTTTTTGTTTTGTTATGTAGCTAAAGTATTTGGCAATATATGTGAGAAAAATGGATAAATACAAACATTTACTATTATGGAGTACATTGTTACTCTCGTTTTTTCAAGTAACCAATGTGCAAGCAGCAGAAGAACGGAATCCAATTTATAATCCGACCAATCCAACAGAAGAAATTTATCCGATTGAGAATACTGGCACACCAGAAAAAATGGAAGAAACAAATGAAAGTACTATTACTAGCGAAACGCAAGCGGAAGAAAGTAGCGAAGACGTTAGTAAAAAAGAAGTGACAACCAATAATCCAAAAACAAATGAAGAAAGGCCTTCTTCCAAGAAAAGTCAGCATCAAGTATTTTTCACGGATGAATTATTTGATGCTAGCCATATCACCATTGTACCAAATAGCACAGGCGGTGCTGGAACGGAGGGGCAAAACACTTTTTACTTGAATTTCATACGGGAATTAGTAGGAACGGCTATTTATGGGAGAAAGAACTGATAAATGATGAATTATGAAATTTTTTTAAATAAAGAAGATCAACGAAGTTATTCCTTGCTAAGGCATTTAGAAGAAAGTCCCACGCTATCAGGTACTTTTATTGCACTTCGCGAAGAATTATCAATGTCGAATTTTTTAGTCAAAAAAACATTAGAAAAATTAAAAGCAGATATTGACAATCTAAAGTTAAGCGACAGCTTAACTTTAGTCGTTTCTGATGTAGATGTTACACTTGAAATTGATGGAAACTATTCAAGTAAACTTTTGCTCACGAAATACTTAACAGAATCGCTCTCTTTTAAATTAGTGTTGTCTTACTTTAGAGGAAATTATAGTTTGACAAAGTTTGCTGAATGTAATCATGTCAGCACCTCTGTGGCGTATAGTACCTTACAGCGGCTAAAAAAAGCCTTAAAGGAGTATCAGATCTATTTTAGTAAGCGGGAAATTGTCGGCAATCAAAAAGCAATTTCATTTTTTTTGTATAAATTGTTCACGCTTTCCAATCAACCAATTTCCGAACTATATTCGGTAAAAGTCTATAATGAAGCGAAACGTGTATTACAGTCTGTTGAGTTAAACTATACTTTCACCACCTATGAGCGACGCAATTTTTTCCATTATTTAGCTATTATGATTAACAACGAAGGACGTGCGGTGGAAGGGATCGATACGCGTGCACTGAATACATTTTCAGAGGAACTAATAAAAAAATCGCAAGTGGCATGGGCATTGGCTTCAAAATCATTAACGTATACGATTGTTTTTTTCTTGTATTTGCATGGCAAACTAGAGAAAAAATATGTCATTCACGAAGATCCTACGATTGAAAGCCTAACTCGTGTTTTCATTGGAAGTTTTGAAAAAGCATTTAATTGTTTAGAGGAGTCAACAAGGAATACTCTAGAAGAAGGGTTAGCAATTATTCATTTCAATGTTATTTACTTTCCGATTAATATGTTTGACGATTTTGAAATGGATTTACAGTTTTTTAAGCAAACATATCCGGAATTTTATTTTTATTTAATTGAATATATTC
Source organism: Enterococcus sp. AZ129 (assembly GCF_051714505.1). Classification (NCBI taxonomy): domain Bacteria; kingdom Bacillati; phylum Bacillota; class Bacilli; order Lactobacillales; family Enterococcaceae; genus Enterococcus; species Enterococcus sp. AZ129. The sequence goes on from NZ_JBIORY010000001.1 coordinate 528,471, forward strand.
GTTGGTTAACAGCAAAACATAAAAAAATTGCGAAAGCCAATCACTGTTTGTTTTTTAACTATCTATTGTTGCTAATTAATCATGTTCCGGTTCATTTAATTGCAGAGCCAGCCAAGGTCCTAATTGATTTTTCTTATGGAAAAGAGTATAACCAATTCATCAAAAAAAATTTATCCGTCTATGTGAATTTAAATGTAGAAATTATTGACCCGTTATCAGATACCTTACCAGATGTGGTGATTACCAATTTAAATAACTTGTATCAAGAAGAAAAGAGTAAAGTTATGGTTTGGCTGGATCCACCTCGTTCGATTGATTGGGTCAATTTAACGCAATCATTATTGACTATTCAAGAAGAAAAATATCAACATCAAAAAGAATCGACAAAGACAAGCGGTGATCCTATCGAATAGAATCATCGCTTGTCTTTGTGTTTACGTCTTTACAAAACCACCCAAGTGTTTTATAATATGAATATACATTCATATGAATAGAAAAACATTAATGAGGAGGCGCATAACAATGTCAAAACAAACAGGTGTACACACACATGAAGAAAAAGGTAAAAACGTTCCAGTTATTCTCTTTTTTACAGGATTGGCTCTTTTCTTTATCGGTTTATTTTTAGGGAACATGCTCTTAGTGAAAAATATTCTTTTCTCGTTAGCTGCTATTTTAGCTGGTTATCATATTATTGGGGAAGGCTTTGGAGATACGTATCGGGATACGAAAAACAATCGAAAGTTTTCGCCTAATATTCATTTGTTAATGACCTTAGCTGCAGTTGGTTCAGCATTAATGGGAAGTTTTGAAGAATCAGCATTGTTGATTTTGATTTTTGCGGCGGCGCATTTCCTTGAAGATTATGCCCAAGGCAAAAGCCAACGTGAAATTACAAAACTATTAAATTTAAATCCAACAGAAGCTCGCCTGATAACAGATGACGGCTCAATTCAAACTGTGTCAGTTGAACAATTGAAGATTGGCGACCGCGTGCAAGTCCTCAATGGTGCGCAAATCCCGACAGATGGCGTCGTGATTGAAGGAAGTACCGCTGTGGATGAATCATCTATTAATGGGGAAAGTATTCCCAAAGAAAAAAATAGCGGGGACCCAGTTTTTGGTAGTACCATGAACGGTTCAGGCACAATTGTTGTTGAAGTAACGAAAGATAGTTCAGAAACAGTTTTTGCAAAAATCGTACAGCTCGTGAACCAATCACAAGAAAATCAATCAGAAATTGCAAGCAAAATTAAACGATTTGAACCAAAATATGTCACACTAGTTTTAGCAGTTTTTCCACTAATTGTTTTAGGTGGCGCATTACTTTTCCAATTGACTTGGGCTGAAAGTTTTTACAGAGGCTTGGTCTTCTTAATTGCTGCCTCACCTTGTGCTTTAGCAGCGAGTGCCGTTCCGGCAACTTTATCGGGAATTTCCAATTTAGCGAAACAAGGCGTGTTGTTTAAAGGTGGCTCATTCTTATCAAATTTAGCTGAAGTGAAAGCACTCGCTTTTGATAAAACAGGAACGCTAACAAAAGGCAAACCTGAGGTCACAGATTATCTTTTTGTTGATGGCTTAGAAGATCGCCAAGAAGAATTAGTAGCTGTTTTAACAAATATGGAGAAAAAATCCAATCATCCATTGGCGACGGCGATTGTTAATCGCTTTGAAGCAGAAACAACGGCTTTAAATTTAGAAGTAGAAAATATTGTCGGGGTGGGATTAGTATCGACCATTGCAGACACAACTTTTAGAATTGGTAAACCATCTAGTTTCGAACAAGTGCCAACAATCATTGAGAAACAAACAACGAAATTAGCAAGTGAAGGCAAAACGGTAGTGTACTTTGCCGAAAATGAACAAGTGATTGGTTTGGTGGCATTGATGGATGTTCCTAATGAAGAAGCAATGAACGCCATTCACTATTTCAAGTCACAAAATATTGAAACAACAATGATTACAGGAGATGCAAAACTTACGGGTGAAGCAGTTGGTCGCTTAGTAGGCGTGGACCAAGTTTTTGCTAATATTTTACCTGAGGAAAAATCAGCGATTGTTGATCAATTAAAACGCGAAGTAGGAATGACAGGGATGGTTGGTGATGGCATTAACGATGCGCCCGCTTTAGTGAATGCTGACATCGGAGTGGCGATGGGGGATGGTACAGACATTGCTATCGATGTTGCAGACGTGGTAGTGATGAAAAATGATCTTTCTAAATTAGGCTATGCTCACCGTGTCTCAAAACGCTTGAATAAAATTGTGCAGCAAAATATTATTTTTTCAATGTTAGTGGTAGCAACGTTAATTATCTTGAACTTTTTAGGTATTGCGAATATCGCATTTAGCGTACTTATTCATGAAGGAAGTACCTTAGTGGTCATTTTTAATGGCTTGCGTTTATTAGTTAATACAAAATAAGTCAAATAGTCACTTGCAAGAAAGGAGAGAAAGCGATGAATTCTTTAAAAATGATTGAACTTTCTCTCACCGACGTTGTCATTCGGATGGCTCTAGCCGTGGTTTTTGGAGCTTTGATTGGGTTAGAAAGAAGTATTAAAAGAAAAGGCTTCGGTATCAGTAGTAATGCCATTTTATGTTTGGCCTCCTGTACGATTTCCATTTTACAGATTCAATCGGTGGATATTTTAGTCGATGTGGTGAAACAAAATAGCGCCTTGGCGTCCATTATTTCTATGGATATTACACGATATGGCGCCCAAGTGATTAGTGGGGTAGGCTTTCTCGGTGCGGGGATTATCGTTTTTAGAGAAAGGAAAGTCTCTGGGTTAACGACAGCAGTAATGATGTGGAATGTTACTATTATTGGTTTAGTCATTGGGATGGGCTTTTTAACCATTGCGTTTATCAATCTCGTGGCGACTTTGCTAGTATTAGCTCTGGCCCATTTTAAACGAAAAACTCCTTTAAAAAGATTGCAGCTTATCGTAAAAATGAAGGAACCTATGATTAAAGAAAGCCGACTGCATGAACAACTTCAAGCTTCTTTAGAAAAAGGGGAGCGCTTAGTAGAATTGACTTTGGAATCCGAACAAGAGGCAGTGACAGCAAAGATTTCTTATGTAGGCAAAGAAGATTTCTGGCATTCCAACTTGCACCATCTCTTGAAAGAAAAAGGGCACGTTCAATCTGTCTCTGTTACGGAAACAATTTAACCATAAAATAAAGCACTTGGGCGCTAGCGCGCGCCAAGTGCTTTTGTTTAAATATTTAATACTTTATCTAAGAAATCTTTTGTTCGAGGGTTTTGAGGATTTTCAAAGACTTGCTCTGGCGAACCATCTTCTAGGAAGTTACCGCCATCAATGAACATTACTCGATTAGCCACTTCTTTTGCAAAGCCCATTTCGTGAGTAACGATGACCATTGTCATTCCTTGTTTTGCTAAATCTTTCATTACACCAAGAACATCGCCAACCATTTCTGGATCAAGGGCTGATGTTGGCTCATCGAAAAGCATGATATCAGGATTCATCGCTAACGCACGTGCAATTGCGACACGTTGTTTTTGACCACCAGATAAAGAATCTGGATAGGCATCTTTTTTATCTGCCAACCCAACACGTTCTAAAAGTTCTAACGCTTTTTTCTCCGCTTCGTCTTTTGATAAGCGACCTAAATCGGTTGGTGCTAAAACAATATTTTCTAAAATAGATAAATGTGGAAACAAATTGAAATGTTGGAAAACCATGCCGATATGTTGACGGACTTGGTTGATGTCCGTATTTTTATCTGTCAAGTTCGCACCATCAATAATAATGTCTCCGCTAGAAGCTTCTTCTAATTGATTCAAGCAACGTAAAAAAGTACTTTTACCAGAACCAGAAGGACCGATGACGCAGACTACGTCGCCTTCGTTAATAGAAACATTAATGTCGTTTAAGACCGTGTTGTCACCATATTTTTTTACTAAATGTTCAACTAAGATTTTTTCAGTCATATTAGTTCACCTTCTTTTCAAGGTTTTTCGCTAATTTAGTTAAGCTAGTAATTAAAATTAAGTAGATTAACGCAATAACGAAGTAAACCATTGTACTTTGTAATGTCCGAGCAACAATAATTTTTCCTGTTTGTAGTAGTTCGATTAAGCCAATTGCTGAAAGGATAGTTGTATCTTTCAATGAAATAACAAATTGGTTAATGAATGAAGGAATCATAATGCGAATCGCTTGTGGTAAAATAATTTTTTGCATTGTCCGATTATAGGAAAGACCTAAACTTCTTGAAGCTTCCATTTGGCCAACTGGAACAGCTTTGATTCCGCCGCGCACAATTTCAGAAATATAGGCACTGGCATTTAAAGTTAATGTGATAATCCCAGCAATGAAGACCGGGATATTAAAGCCCAGCACACCAGGTAATCCGAAATAGATGAAGAACGCTAAGACCATTAAAGGAATTCCGCGAATTAAATCAACATAAATGGTTGAAAGTACACGTAATGCTTTGATTGGTGAAACGCTGAATAGCCCAAAAATAACGCCGACAATTAAAGCAAGTACGAAGGAAATCAACGTTAATAGAATCGTCATCCATAAACCGTGTAACAATTGTTTCCAGTTGTTTTGCATGAAGCCAACAAACGTAGATTCGTCAGCTGTTTCTTCTTTGGCTTCGTTGCCATCTTTCACGTAAGTGCCGATAATTTTATCGTATTCACCTGTACGTTTCATTTCTTTTAAGCCTTCGTTAAACATTTCAAGTAGTTCAGGATTTTGCCCTTTTTTGACAGCAAAACCGTAAGAACCACCTTTTTCACGAGGAATTGGTGTCGCTAGTGGTTGATTTTGTGCAACCCCATAGCCAATGACAGGATAATCATCCATCATGGCATCAACTTCGCCAATTTCTAACGCACTGTATAATGCATCAGTTGTGTCTAAATACTTAATTGAGTAATCATATTTCTTTTTATTTTTTTCTAAGAAATCAGCACTTTCAGTACCAATTTTTACGCCGACTTTTTTGCCTTTTAAATCATCATACGATTTAATTTTGTCATTGCCTTTTTTGACCGCAATTTGAATACCGCTATCAAAGTAAGGAACAGAGAAGTCGAAGGCTTTTTTACGATCATCCGTAATCGTCATGCCTGCAACCATCCCATCTGCTTGACCAGATTCAACAGCTTGGACAGCAGAACTAAAACCAATAAATTTAAATTCAACAGTAAAACCTTGCAATTCAGCTGCACGTTTGACTAAATCTACATCAATTCCGACATAATCGCCTTGGGCATTTTGAAACTCAAACGGAGCAAATGTAGAATCACTAGCAATCACATATTTCTCTTTTTTAGGAGTGATTTTTTTCATCTGTTCGCCAGCGTCTTGTGTGTTTGTTTCATCGCCTGTCGCTAAGTAGTTGTTTAAAATTTTATCATAAGTACCATTGTCTTTAAGATTTTTCAAACCAGCGTTGAACTTTTTGATTAATTCAGGGTTTTGACCTTTTTTCACTGCGAAACCATAAGAACTGCCTGTTTCTTTATCGCCAACTAATTGCAATTTTTGGCCATTTTTCACTGCGTAGCCCAATACAGGATAATCATCAACGATTGCATCCGCTTCGCCGTTTTCTAAGGCTTTATAAAGACCCGTTGCATCGTCAAAATTTTTGATGGTATAGTCATATTTCTCTTTATTTTTTTCAAGGAAATTGGCACTTTCAGTTCCAACTTTAGCCGCAACCGTTTTGCCTTTTAAATCATCATATGATTTAATTTTGTCGTTTCCTTTTTTAACCGCTAATTGTAAACCGCTATCGAAGTATGGATCTGAAAAATCAAAGGATTTTTTTCGCTCATCCGTAATACTCATTCCAGCAATCATGCCATCAATTTGTTTAGATTGAATCGCTTGGACTGCACTATCGAAGCCTAATGGTTTTAAATCCACTTCAAAACCTTGATCTTTGGCAATCGCATCTAATAAATCAACGTCAATACCAATGTATTTTCCTTTTGAGTCTTGGAATTCAAAAGGGGCGAATGTTAAATCCGTTCCGATTGTATATTTCTTTCCTTCTGCATGTGCTGAAGTGCCACTAATGAATGTTAGCAGAGTTACCATCATCACAAAGAAAGAAAGTAAAAAGTGTTTCCTTTTCATAAAATACCTCCTAGTTTTGCATATTGAACAATTATATAGTAAGAAATAGGAAGCTGACAAGTATTTGAACGCTAAAAAGAGAAAAAAACTCTAATTTCCTTACATTGCATGTTATAAAATGTGACATAGAAATTAAGAACAAAAGATTAAAATCAGTTGAAGTCCGAAACAGCAAAAGTGGCGAAAATATGTTCGGTATGTTAAACTAATAAGTGGACATTCTGCCAGAATGGGCCGATAATTTAAGAGAAATTAGACACTTTGAGGGGGAGTTATAAATGATCGAAAGAGAAACTTCCAATACCTTTCATTTGGCTTCTAAATATGAGCCTGCCGGAGATCAGCCAGCCGCTATTGCTGAACTAGTTGACGGTGTCAAAGGTGGAGAAAAAGCTCAAATTTTACTTGGAGCGACCGGAACAGGTAAAACATTTACAATCTCTAATGTGATTCAAGAAGTGAACAAACCAACATTAGTGATTGCACATAATAAAACACTAGCTGGACAATTATACGGGGAATTTAAAGAATTTTTCCCAGATAATGCGGTCGAGTATTTTGTCAGTTACTATGATTATTATCAACCAGAAGCATATGTACCCTCAAGTGATACATATATTGAAAAAGATTCCAGTATTAATGATGAAATTGATAAACTACGCCATTCAGCGACAAGTTCTTTATTGGAACGAAACGATGTCATCGTGGTAGCATCAGTTTCTTGTATTTTTGGTTTAGGGGATCCGCGGGAATACAGTCAACAAGTTGTTTCATTACGTGTGGGAATGGAAATGGATCGTAATGAGTTACTAAAAAGCTTAGTCGATATTCAATTCGAACGAAATGATATTGATTTTCAACGGGGGCGTTTTCGTGTCCGCGGTGATGTGGTTGAGATATTCCCAGCTTCACGGGATGAGCATGCGCTACGTGTTGAATTTTTCGGAGACGAAATTGATCGAATTCGTGAAGTAGATGCGTTAACTGGTGAAATTGTCGGCGAAACAGAGCATGTCGCTATTTTTCCAGCAACACACTTTGTGACGAACGAAGAACATATGGAACACGCCATTTCGCAGATCCAAGAAGAATTAGAGGCACGTTTGAAAGTGCTTCGCAGTGAAAACAAATTATTGGAAGCCCAACGTTTGGAACAGCGAACCAACTATGATATTGAGATGATGAGAGAGATGGGCTATACGTCAGGGATTGAGAATTACTCTCGACATATGGATGGTCGCCAAGAAGGAGAGCCGCCATATACGCTGTTGGACTTTTTCCCAGATGACTTCTTACTTGTAATCGATGAGTCTCATGTAACAATGCCGCAAATTAGAGGAATGTATAATGGCGACCGAGCACGGAAACAAATGTTAGTGGACTATGGTTTCCGTTTACCAAGTGCACTTGATAACCGACCGCTTCGTTTAGAAGAATTTGAACAACATGTAAACCAAATTGTTTATGTATCGGCAACACCAGGCCCTTATGAAATGGAACAAACAGAGACTGTTGTTCAACAAATCATTCGACCAACAGGTTTACTAGATCCAGAAGTAGAAATCCGCCCAATTATGGGTCAAATTGATGACTTGGTGGGCGAAATTCATGAACGGATCGAAAAAGATCAGCGGGTGTTTGTCACAACCTTAACGAAGAAAATGGCCGAAGATTTAACCGACTATTTCAAAGAATTAGGCTTAAAAGTTAAATATTTGCATAGTGATATAAAAACACTGGAAAGAACGGAGATTATTCGCGATTTACGATTAGGCGAATTTGATATTCTAATAGGTATTAACTTATTACGTGAAGGAATCGATGTGCCAGAAGTTTCCTTAATTGCGATTCTAGATGCGGATAAAGAAGGCTTCTTACGTAGTGAACGCTCGTTAGTGCAAACGATGGGACGGGCTGCCCGGAACGCTGAAGGAAAAGTCATTATGTATGCAGATAAAATCACCGATTCGATGCAACGAGCGATGGATGAAACAGCGCGACGTCGGGCAATCCAAGAAGCATATAATGAAGAACATGGTATTGAACCAAAAACAATTATTAAAGAAATTCGTGATTTGATTTCTATTTCCAAAACAGCTGATAAAGATGAAACAGTGGTTCAATTGGATAAATCATATGAAGATTTATCAAGACAAGAAAAAGCTGATTTATTAATGAAACTTGAAAGAGAAATGAAAGATGCAGCCAAAGCATTAGACTTCGAAACTGCAGCCACATTACGAGATACCATTCTTGAATTGAAAGCTGCCAAATAAGTCAACCAACGGATTAAGTAAAAGATACGATGAACCATCGTATCTTTTACTAATCTTTTCTCTATAGAATGACTTGAAATGATTTGACGTAAGAGATTTAGTAAAAGGAGAACATATATGGCAAATGATAAAATTGTGATTCATGGTGCACGCGCCCATAATTTAAAAAATATTGATGTTACGATTCCTCGTGACAAAATGGTTGTTGTAACTGGACTATCTGGTTCTGGTAAAAGTTCATTAGCATTTGATACGCTTTACGCAGAAGGGCAACGACGTTATGTAGAGAGTCTCTCTGCTTATGCGCGACAATTTTTGGGGCAGATGGATAAACCAGATGTTGACAGCATCGATGGCTTAAGTCCAGCTATTTCAATTGATCAAAAGACGACAAGTAAAAACCCGCGTTCAACGGTGGGGACGGTCACGGAAATCAATGATTATTTACGATTGTTATTTGCTCGGGTAGGTCATCCAATTTGTCCTAACGATCATATTGAAATTACCAGTCAGTCTGTTGAACAGATGGTTGATAAAGTCTTAGAGCTACCAGAGCGAACAAAAATTCAAATTTTGGCGCCTGTTGTGGTCAAGAAAAAAGGCCAACATAAAAAAGTGTTTGAAATGATCCAACGTGAAGGGTATGTCAGAATGCGGGTGGATGGTGAAACCTATGATGTTAGTGAGGCACCAGAACTTGAAAAAAATAAAAAACATGATATTGCGATTGTGATTGACCGTATCGTTGTGAAAGAAGGCATTCGCTCTCGGTTGTTTGATTCGTTTGAAGCGGCTTTGCGTTTAGCTGAAGGTTACGCAATTGTTGATGTGATTGGTCAAGAAGAAATGTTGTTTAGTGAACATTATGCTTGTCCTTATTGTGGGTTCACAGTCGGTGAATTGGAACCGCGCTTGTTTTCATTTAATGCACCATTTGGCGCTTGTCCCGATTGTGATGGTTTAGGTGTTAAATTAGAAGTGGACAAAGACTTAGTGATTCCAGATCCCACTAAAACCTTGAGAGAAGGAGCCATTGTTCCGTGGAACCCTATTAGTTCCCAATATTATCCACAAATGTTGGAGCAAGCAGCCACCAGTTTTGGGATTGATATGGATACGCCGTTTGAAGAATTACCTGCAGATCAACAAGAAATTATTTTAAATGGTTCTGGCGAGAAAAACTTTCATTTTCATTATGAAAATGACTTTGGTGGTGTTCGTGATGTGGAAGTGCCATTTGAAGGGATTTTAAAAAATATTAAACGACGTTATCATGAAACAAATAGCGATTTTACACGAGATCAAATGCGGTTATACATGACAGAATTGACTTGTCGAAGCTGTCAAGGGTATCGTTTGAATCCGCAAGCTTTAGCTGTAAAAATCAATGGCACGCACATTGGTGAAGTCAGTGAATTAGCAATAAAAAATGCGGTCCAATTTTTTGAAGGTGTGTCTTTATCTGAACAAGAAACAACGATTGCTCGGCCAATTTTAAAAGAAGTCGAAGATCGGTTAACCTTCTTAAAAAATGTCGGGTTAGATTACTTAACCTTAAGTCGAGCTGCTGGTACACTTTCTGGCGGAGAAGCACAAAGAATTCGCTTAGCAACACAAATTGGATCAAACTTATCAGGCGTCCTTTACATTTTAGATGAACCATCAATTGGTTTGCATCAACGAGATAACGACCGCTTGATTGACTCATTGAAAAAAATGCGGGACTTAGGCAATACATTAATTGTGGTGGAACACGATGAAGATACAATGATGGCTTCGGATTACTTGATTGATGTGGGACCTGGCGCTGGACATCTGGGCGGTGAAATTGTAGCCGCTGGTACGCCGGAAGAGGTTGCTAAAAATCCGCATTCATTGACTGGACAATATCTTTCTGGGAAAAAAGTGATTCCTGTACCAAAAGAACGTCGCAAAGGTAATGGCAAAGCGATCAAAGTCACTGGTGCCAGTGAAAATAATTTGAAAAATGTCAGTGTTGAATTTCCGCTAGGTGAATTTGTTGCTGTCACAGGTGTTTCAGGTTCAGGGAAAAGTACTTTAGTCAATCAAATTTTGAAAAAAGCGCTGGCCCAAAAATTAAATCGTAATTCCAATAAACCTGGGAAACACAAAAGTATCACTGGCTATGAAGCCATTGAAAAGATTGTTGACATTGATCAAAGTCCAATTGGTCGAACACCAAGAAGTAATCCAGCGACTTATACTAGTGTTTTTGATGACATTCGCGATTTGTTTGCCCAAACAAATGAAGCCAAGGTTCGTGGCTATAAAAAAGGTCGCTTTAGTTTTAACGTCAAAGGTGGCCGTTGTGAAGCTTGTCGCGGGGATGGTATCATCAAAATTGAAATGCACTTTTTACCTGATGTCTATGTGCCTTGCGAAGTTTGTCATGGCAAACGTTATAATTCTGAGACGTTAGAAGTTCATTATAAAGGCAAAAATATTTCTGATATTTTAGATATGACGGTGGAAGATGCCGTAGAATTTTTCAAACATATCCCTAAAATTCATCGTAAATTGCAAACAATTGTGGATGTAGGCTTAGGCTATGTGACATTGGGGCAGCCAGCAACTACTTTATCTGGTGGAGAAGCACAGCGGATGAAGCTAGCGAGTGAACTTCATAAAAATTCTAATGGGAAAAACTTTTATATTCTGGATGAACCAACAACAGGCTTGCATACCGATGATATTGCGCGATTGCTTCTAGTATTAGAGCGTTTAGTGGAAGCGGGCAATACCGTTTTAGTGATTGAACATAACTTGGATGTCATCAAATCTGCGGATCATGTGATTGATCTAGGGCCAGAAGGTGGCGACGGTGGTGGGACGATCGTGGCGACAGGAACACCAGAAGAAGTTGCTAAAGTCAAAGACAGTTACACAGGATATTATTTAAAACGTGTTCTGAAATAAACATTAATGATTAGATAAAGAACCTTGTTTTTATGGGAAACAAGGTTCTTTTATTATAAAATAACAAATATTTTTTAATAAAAATTAAAAATAAATGTTGACTTAATGTGTAATTAAAAGATATACTATGTTTGTTAACAAAATAACAATGAACACGAAGGGAAGTCTTAAATGAAAAACAAAAAAATAACAACAGGTTTATTAACAGCAGGAATGGTCTTAGCTATCGGAATCACACCTTTTGTACATAGTAACACAATGGAAGCAGCTACTTTAATTTCACAATCAGACCATGAAAAAGTAATGAGCTTTACCAAGAAAGACTTAAAAGAAGCAACGGGCATTCAATTGGAGCCGGCGACAGTACAAGCCGTTCATCAGGAATTAAAGCAACAAATCACCTGGGAAACATTAGGCTATTCCACAATTGATGCGCAAAATATTGCGACACGTTTTACACAAAATACATATCAGGCTCTGGGGATTTTAACAGATATCGCCAACCATTCAGACCTTCAATTGAAAGTCATTACCATTAATAATCCATATCTAGCAACAGCTAAAATTGGCACCTTTAAGTGGGAAACCGTAACTCCTGAAGTTGGTGGAGACCATGAAACAGCAGACAATGAACTAACCACACCGACACCGACTGTTGCCAGTCTTCAAGAGATTGACGTAGAAATCGAATACGACGAAAATGAAATTGAGTTCACCTATGAAATAAAATCGAACGGAACAATTGAAGCAACGTATGAAGATGAATCTGCTGATTTAGAATTAGAAGGTAAGGCAGCACAAGACAAAATCATGACTCTTTTAGATGGATTGTCAATCAAAACAGCTACAAATGAACAAATTAAAGAACACATTACGAAAAAGTTAGCCGTGAATGAACAAGTAAAACAATTTGAGTTTGAAGCTAATTTTACTGATAAAACAGAAATTGAGTTTGTATTAAAATAACACACAGTTATATAGCATAATTCAGCAATTAAAACAGCGTTGACAAAAATGTCAATGCTGTTTTTCTATGAAAGAATAGAAATCTTTATAAGAATGATTGAAAAGCTTTCTTTGATACGCCCGGGGTGTTATAATATAGTGATGCAAGTGAAGGGAGTGTTGAATATGCCAGAAAATTTACAACTGGTTATTATTACAGGAATGAGTGGCGCTGGAAAAACAGTCGCTGTTCAAAGCTTTGAAGACATGGGCTATTTCTGTATCGACAATTTACCACCAAGCTTAATCCCAAAATTTTGGGAATTAATTAAAGAATCTGGAAAAGTTACCAAGATTGCGTTAGTGATTGATTTACGTTCACGGACCTTCTTTAGAGAAATTCAGGATATGTTAGTCGAACTTGAAAATACTAATTTTATTGATACAACGATTTTATTTTTAGATGCCACCGATGAAGAGTTGGTTTCTCGTTATAAAGAGACACGGCGTGCGCATCCAATGGCGATGGATGGTTTAGTGACAGAAGGTATTCGTAAAGAACGTGCAATGCTGGAAGAAATCAAGGCGGATGCTCAGTTGGTCATTGACACTACGGACTTGTCCCCTCGTCAATTGCGGGAACGTTTGAATAAAGAACTAGCAACGAGAGAGACACACGAATTTCGAGTGGAAATGGTGTCCTTCGGCTTTAAATATGGGTTGCCGATTGATGCAGATATCGTTATGGATGTTCGCTTTTTACCTAATCCCCATTATATTGATGAACTACGGCCGTTAACTGGAATGGATCAACCTGTTTATGATTATGTGATGGGCTTCCCAGAAACAGATGAATTTTATACCAAATTTATCGATTTACTGCGAACAGTCTTACCTGGATATAAAAAAGAAGGTAAAAGTAGCGTCACCATTGCAATTGGCTGTACTGGCGGACAACATCGCTCTGTTGCATTGACAGAACGTGTTGGCGCTGAATTAAAAGAGGAAGATTACCATGTAAATATTACCCACCGCGACCGCTTAAAAAGAAAAGAAACGGTTAATCGCTCTTAATGAAAACCTATCGAATTCGTAAACCGAAGATCGTGGTTGTTGGTGGTGGAACAGGCTTGCCAGTAATTTTAAAAAGTTTAAGAAATCAAAGTGTTGATATTACTGCCGTCGTAACGGTCGCTGATGACGGCGGTAGTAGTGGCGAGCTTCGTTCCTCTATTAATAACATGACACCTCCGGGAGATTTAAGAAATGTTTTAGTGGCATTGTCAGATATGCCACAATTATATGAAGATATTTTTCAATATCGTTTTGATAAATCAGATAGTCATTTTGCCAATCATGCAATCGGTAATTTAATCATTGCTGCTGTCTCAGAAATGAGAGGAAGTACGTATGAAGCGATTCAATTGCTTTCAAAAATGATGCATGTTGATGGACGGATTTATCCATCATCAGAACGGCCATTAACGTTACATGCCGTATTTAAAGATGGCTCAGTGGCGGTGGGAGAATCAAAAATTGCACTGGATCGCAAGACGATTGACCATGTGTTTGTAACAAATACACACGGAGAAGAACAGCCAAGAGCTGCGCGTAAAGTCGTCAAAGCAATTGAAGAAGCAGACATGGTCGTGTTAGGACCGGGGAGTCTTTTTACAAGTATTTTACCTAATTTAGTTATTACAGAAATTGGTGAAGCCATCAAACAAACGGCAGCCGAAGTAGTCTATATTTGTAACATCATGACCCAAAAAGGGGAAACGGAACATTTTACGGATGCCGATCATGTTCGTGTCTTAAACGAGCATCTACAAGCGCAGTTTGTTGATACAGTACTGGTTAACACAGAAAAAGTACCAGAAAATTACATGGATCCTGAAATTTATGATGAATATTTAGTTCAAGTAAAGCATGATTTTCAAGGATTACGTGAAGAAGGATGCCGAGTCATTTCGACAGACTTTTTAGAATTAAGAGATGGCGGAGTTTTTCATGATGGGGAAAAAGTTGTTGAAGAACTTTTCCGTATCGTATTTGGAACGAAATATTAATTAATCAAAAGAATCAAGAGAGGAGGAGCTTAGATGTCTTTTGCCTCGGATGTCAAAAAAGAGTTAACTGGTTTAGAAGTCCATCGAGAACACGCGAAAGCAGAATTAGCAGCATTAATTCGGATGAACGGCTCACTTAGCTTAGTTAATCAACAGTTTGTCTTGAATGTACAAACGGAAAATGCTGCAATTGCTCGTCGAATGTATTCATTGCTGAAAGATCATTACCATGCACAAGCAGAATTATTAGTTCGTAAAAAAATGAAACTAAAGAAAAATAATGTTTACATTGTGCGTCTAAAACAAGATACACAAAAAATTCTAGCTGATTTGGATATTATGGATGGGGTCGTTTTTAATGGCAATGTGTCAAATGAAATCATGGGTAACGCGCAAAAAATGCGTTCCTATTTACGCGGGGCCTTTATGGCTTCTGGCTCAGTTAATAATCCGGAAACAAGTCGCTATCATTTAGAAATTTTTTCAATTTATGAAGAACACAATAATGATATTTGTAAGATGTTGAATTACTATGACTTAAACGCTCGAACATTGGGACGCCGAAACGGGTATATTTGTTATTTAAAAGGTGCTGAAAAAATTGCCGACTTTTTAACATTAATTGGTGCCACGAACTCTATGTTGAAATTTGAAGATGTCCGGATTGTCCGTGATATGCGGAATTCAGTAAATCGTTTAGTGAATTGCGAAACAGCGAATTTAAATAAAACCATTGATGCGGCTTCAAAACAAATTGAAAATATTCAATTTATTGAAAGTACAGTAGGGCTGACGTCATTACCGGAGAAACTTCAGGAAATCGCAGAATTACGGTTAGAGTATCCGGAAGTTAGTCTCAAAGAACTAGGGGAAATGATTCCTTCAGGAGCTATTTCTAAGTCAGGTATTAATCATCGTATTCGAAAAATTAATGAATTTGCAGAAAAATTACGAGAAAAAAGTGCGTAACTTTTCTGCTCCAGAAGTGAAGAATAACATTTCCGTTTGAAGTGCTATCCTTCACTTTTTCTTTAAGCGTGTAAAAAAAATTAAAGTGTGTAAAAAGTGTGTAGCACTGAAATGTAGTGTTGACCTGTGGTTTAAAGAAACGACGTTGGCACGAATGTTGCATGTAATAAAATGCAAGCGATTACTTATTGCTGTTTTTAACTAAAACATTAAAAACTATTGGAGGGGTCAAAATGGTTCAACGATTAATTAGTGCAAATGCATCAGAAATCAAACGGATGTCAAAAGAAGAGCTGTTTCAGAGTATTAAAGCGAGCGAAGGGCGCGTAATTTTATCGGAAAATGTGGTAGTTCATCCATCCGTAGCAGGTGATATCACTTGTGCGGAAATGTCAAAAGCATATGGCGCAGACATGATTTTATTGAATGTTTTCGATGTTAATCAACCGATTGTAGTAGCCTGAAGGGCAATATACTGCGGAAACATGTGTCCCTAATGATGAGGTTGTTCATCGTTTGAAAGAACTAGTCGGTTTACCGATTGGCATGAATGTCGAACCTGTTGATGAAAATTTAGACTTAGCTTCAACGAGAGTTTCGATTGAACCAGGTAGAAAAGCATCAGCAGCTACTTTCAAAAAAGCCAATGAACTGGGTTTGGATTTTATCTTATTGACAGGTAATCCAGGAACTGGCGTGACCAACGACTTGATTGCTAAGAACGTGGCCTTAGCCAAAAAACATTTTGATGGCATCATTATTGCCGGAAAAATGCACAGTTCAGGCGTAGATGAACCAGTGGTCAGTTTAAAATCAGCTGAACAATTTATTGAAGCGGGCGCTGATATTGTCTTAGTCCCAGCAGTCGGCACGGTTTGGGGCATCGATGATCAACAAGTCAAAGAAGTTGTGGATTTTGCACATTCAAAAGGAAAATTAGTTATGAGTGCCATTGGAACTTCACAAGAAAGTGCTCAACCTGAAGTTATCCAAGCAATCGGCATTAGAAATAAAATTTTAGGCGTAGATATTCAACATATTGGCGATGCCAATATGGGCTTAGTTGGTATTGAAAATATTAAAGAGCTTTCTGATGCGATACGTGGGAAAAGACATACTGTTGCTAGAATGGCTCGTTCGATTAATCGTTAAAAAAGTGAACAGAGGCACGAATTCAGAAAATTTGAATTCGTGTCTTATGATTTTTTTATTGAAAAACGGTATACTAAAAGAGAAATAAAGGTTTGAAAGGATGAGGTTTTTTTATGGATATTTCAGTAATTGATGCAACAAAAGTTAACACAGAAACAGGGCTTCACATTGGTGAGAGCAATGCCCCTGTCAAAATGATAGAATTTATCAATGTTCGCTGTCCTTATTGCAGAAAATGGTTTGAAGAGTCTGAGGAACTGTTAGCACAATTTGTCAAAAGTGGTAAAGTTGAACGTATCATTAAGTTGTTTGATAAAGAAAAAGAAAGTTTACAACGTGGCAATGTGATGCATCACTACATTGACTATTCAGCGCCTGAACAAGCACTGTCAGCATTGCATAAAATGTTTGCTACGCAAGATGAATGGGGAAACTTAACCTTAGAAGAAGTAGCGACGTATGCTGAAAAAAATCTGGGCTTAAAAGAACAAAAAGATGCAACGCTTGTTTCCGCAGTGATTGCTGAAGCCAATGCGGCGCACATTCAATTTGTACCAACGATCATCATTGGTGAGCATATCTTTGACGAAAGTGTCACTGAAGAAGAATTACGTGGATACATTGAAAAATAAAAAAAATGGAAACAGCGACTGTCGCTGTTTCCATTTTTTTATTTTTAATTTAAGGCGCTACTATTTTCCATTACTTCATCGATTAACCCATATTCTTTTGCTTGTTCGGCAGTCATATAGTTATCACGATCGGTATCACGTTCAATCACTTCAATTGGTTGGCCAGTTCGTTCAGCTAAAATTGAATTTAAACGTTGACGAGTGTCTAAAATGTGACGAGCAGCAATTTCAATTTCTGTTGCTTGCCCTTGAGCGCCACCAAGTGGTTGGTGAATCATGATTTCCGCATTTGGTAAAGCGAAACGTTTGCCTTTTTGACCAGCTGTTAATAAGAAGCTACCCATTGAAGCCGCCATTCCTAATACGATCGTTTGGACATCCGCTTTAACGAAATTCATGGTATCGAAAATCGCTAAGCCTGCAGAAACGCTACCACCAGGAGAGTTAATGTACAAGTAAATGTCTTTTTCTGAATCTTGGGCATCTAAGAATAATAACTGTGCAATCACTGAGTTTGCCACATTATCATCGATAGGGCCGCTTAGCATAATGATGCGGTCTTTTAATAAACGAGAGTAAATGTCATAAGCACGTTCACCGCGAGATGATTGTTCAATAACTGTTGGAATTAAATTCATAAGTAAATCCTCCTATATAAAGAAACTTTTAAAGTCATTCTATCACAAAGCACTTTGAATGCCTATGAAAAGTATACCTCTTTGGTCAATAAAGGTCAACGAAGTCGCTTGAAAAATTTTGTGTCATTTTTTATCCGAAACTTTTGGATTATGTTATACTAAAATGGAAAATTAGAAAAGAGCGAGGGGAAAAATATGTTTGTTTTTATCGCCGGAATGGTCGGTGTAATCGTCGGTGCGCTAATAGTCACAGCAAGTGCCGCCTTACATTCATCTTACAAAGAGCGAAAAGAAGTACGTTATCGTGAACTAGAACATTTGGTTAAAGAAATTGAATCATTGAATTTATTAAATAAAAAAGTCAAAGAAATTTTACAAAAGCGTGAATTATATATAGACAGATCAATTGAATACTTATCGATGGATGATTGTTTCATCAGCATCGATGATTTTATTTATTTGGAATCATTTTCTGCTCAAAATAATTTTTACTTACCGACGTACTTAATTGAAGAATTTTTCAAAAAAATTGCGCATCGTAAAGTCATTTTGACGGCCAGCGAAGTTGCTGAAATGGGTGGTCACACCTATAAAGGCGGCCGTGTTATTTTGGAAAATTTTTCAGACGAGATTTTAGCAATTATTGAAGATAAAAAACGTAAAATGCAGCGTTTGTCTAACGAACCACTTCATTATTTTAAAGCGATTAAATAAAAAAAGAACCAGCGTATCCGCTAATTTTTTGGGGTATCTGGTTCTTTTTCTTGTTGTTCCATATCGGTCATAGTATCTTCAATTTCTTTATGTAAGAAATAAGAAATAACTGTACGGATGATCACCAAGGTTGCCAATTTCAAAATATCTTGAAAAGTTGGTTTGACAATGGATTCAATAATATCAGCAGCAATTAAAATTTCTAAACTTAACAGAATGTAGCTACCAAGGAAGTTTTTGATGAACGTATTCATTTTGGTTAAGGTAAAGCGGCTTTGATTTTGTCGTTCACTTTTAATGAAATCTTTTCCTGCTAAACAAACACCCCAAACTAAAACAATAATCGAAAAAACATTCAGTCCTAAAATACATAGCTCAAAAAGTGGGGTTAAAAGCGTCATTAACTGATGGGGCCACTCATTCATCGTATTCACTCCTACCAAAAAGCCTTTTCTTTAACTATAACGAAACGGCTGACTAACGTCAAATATTGTTGAAATAAACGGGCTAAACTATTCAGCTTATAGAACAAAACTAAGAAAATTATGAATAGCATCTAACAATTAAGTAAAAGGACTGTAAAGGTTCTTTTACTTTTTTTGTGTAAAAAAAGAGTCTTAAAAGGAATCAAGTAGCAAAAAGTAAGTGAAAACCAACTTTGTCAGTGGATAGTCTTTTCATTAATTTTTAAAAGACAAATTTTACGTTTTCAAGAGCCGAATACTGCCAAGTTTTAGCCTTTAAAGGTGATAGAATCAGAAATTGAGTAAGAGATGTGTCACAAAAGCAAGGAGACACATCGACTTGATGAAAGATTTAAGGAGCTGTAGTTGAAGTAAAGAGAAGCAAGTGTCCCAAACACTAGCGAAAGAAAATAGGGAGGATTAAAATGTTTAAGAAAGCAACGAAATTATTATCGACAATGGTGATTGTCGCTGGAACAGTTGTGGGAAATTTCAGTCCCACATTGGCTTTAGCCGAAGGAGTGGTTAAAGCAGGAGATAGAGAAGGAATGACCAATAAGGTGAAAGTGAAAGACGACAGTCTAGCTGATTGTAAACGGATATTGGAGGGACAAGCTGCTTTCCCAGTTCAAGCGGGTGAAACGGAACCGGTTGATTTAGTGGTTGTTGAAGATGCCAGTGGTAGTTTTTCAGATAATTTTCCACATGTAAGACAAGCGATTGATGAAGTGGTTCAAGGATTATCTGATCAAGACCGCGTGATGCTGGCTTCATATCGCGGCGGAAAACAATTTATGTTTCCTGATGGAAAAGTAAAAATTAATTCAGCTGATTATGATATGAATGTGCGTGTTGATACTCAATTAACCCATGATAAAAGCCAATTTGTCTCTGGATTTGGAGATGTTCGGACGTATGGTGGTACACCAACTGCCTCAGGATTGAAACTTGCTTTAGATACGTACAATCAAACACACGGAGATTTAACGAATCGAAAAACATATTTCTTATTAGTGACAGATGGGGTCGCTAATACACGTTTAGATGGTTACTTGCATAAAACCAACACCAATGATTCAATCAATGAATATCCAGATCCAAGACATCCTTTTCAAGTTTCGGTTGAGTATAGTAATGACTATCAAGGTGCAGCAGCAGAAGTTTTAGCGTTAAACCAAGAAATTACTAACCAAGGCTATGAAATGATTAATGCGTATTGGGAAAGTGTTGAATCTTTAAGTTCAGTGAATTCATACTTTGATAAATATAAAACAGAAGTGGGTCCTTTTGTAAAACAAGAGTTGCAACAAGGGTCTAGCACACCAGAAGATTTTATTACAAGCCAATCTATTGATGATTTTACAACCCAATTAAAACAAATTGTCAAAGATCGTCTGGCGCAATCGACACCAGCAACAGCTTCATTAACGATTGCCAATCAATTTGATATTCAATCGGCGACCGCTACGGACGATGCTGGAAATGATGTGCCTGTTCAAATTAACGGACAAACCATTTCAGCAACTAGTACAGAAGGTTACGTAGGAAACATCACGATTCACTACGAAGTCAAAGAAAATACAGCGATCGATGCAGCAACCCTTGTAAGTAGTGGGACAATGAATCAAGGAACAATTGCTAAGGAATTTCCAGAAGCGACGATTCCTAAAAATGACAATGCGCATGCGTGTGACGTGACGCCAGAAGATCCAACGATTACAAAAGATATCGAAAATCAAGAACATTTAGACTTAACTAATCGTGAAGATAGTTTCGATTGGCATGTCAAAACAGCCTTTGGTAACGAAACAAGTACTTGGCAACAAGCCAGTTTAGTGGATGATATTAACCAATTATTAGATATCCAAAAAGTCGTTGTCACTGATGAAAATGGTAAAGATGTTACAGCTAATGGCAAAGTAACACAAGAAAATAACAAAGTAACTTTTGAAATGAACAAACAAGCAGACAGCTATGACTATTTGAGTGGTCATACATACACAATGACTATTACAACTAAAATTAAAACTGACGTAACGGACGAAGAATTAGTGCCTTATATTGAACAAGGCGGGATTCCCAACCAAGCGGACTTGAACTTTGGCAACGAAGGGGACGTGTTGCATTCCAACAAGCCAACCGTAACACCGCCTGCACCAACGCCAGAAGATCCAACGATTACAAAAGATATCGAAGGTCAAGAACATTTAGATTTAACCAACCGTGACCAAGAATTTAAATGGAACGTCAAAACAGCTTTCGGTAACGAAACAAGCACATGGACCCAAGCCAGCATGGTGGATGACATTAATAAAGTGTTAGACATCACAGACGTGAAAGTTACTGATGAAAATGGTAAAGATGTTACAGCTAACGGCACAGTAACACAAGAAAATAACAAAGTAACTTTTGAAATGAACAAACAAGCAGACAGCTACTCATACTTAGCTGGACATACGTACACAATGACTATTACCACTAAAATTAAAGACGGCGCAACCGATGAAGAATTAGCACCTTATATTGAACAAGGCGGGATTCCCAACCAAGCGGACTTAAACTTTGGCAACGAAGGGGACGTGTTGCATTCCAACAAGCCAACTGTAACACCGCCTGCACCAACGCCAGAAGATCCAAAAAAACCTGAACCTAAACAACCGCTAAAACCGAAAAAACCGTTGACGCCTACAAATCATCAAGCACCAACGAACCCAGTCAATTTTGGAAAATCAGCAAGTAAAGGAATTCATTTACCAATGACTAATACAACAGTAAATCCACTTTACATGATTGCAGGTTTAATTGTCCTTATAGTGGTTATTAGCTTTGGCATAACAAAAAATAAAAAAAGAAAAAATTAGACAAACTAAAAAGGAAGAAAAAACATGAATAAAAAAATTTCGTTCAGTCTGTTAATTTTGTTACTTAGTTTGTTGGTAGGTTTTACATTTATTCCGCATAAAAAGGAATTAAGTTTCAATGAGTATCAAGAAAAAAAACACTCGGGCGAAACATTTTATGTTGTTTTAAAAAAGAAAAACTGTTCAGATTGTCAGGATTTCGAGAAACTATTACAAGCACCTAAACAGGTTTACTATGTAGAATTAACCAACAAAGAGACCATGAAGGAATGGTCAACATTTATCCGAGAAAATAAAGTTTTACATGTGCCATCTATGTTTAAAATAGATAACGGCCATCTCAAGAAAATTGATGGAGAAGGAGATGCGAATCAATTATTCGCAAACTATCAAAAAATAACGAAGTAAAAAGAATAAAAAGACAAGCCAAGTTTCCTAAATAAAGGAAACTTGGCTTGTCTTTTTTCTAGTAATAGTCGTTTATTAAATAACATGTGAAATGTTTTACAAATACATTTTAGTTTGATAAAATAAACGCGAACATATGAATTTATTTTCATTTGTTTTGAAAGGAGGAACGAATGATTGAATTGATTTTACTTTTGTCGGTGATTCTTTTAGGTTTATTGATTGGAAATAAAAGAGTTGATAAGTGGCTTTTTCTTAAGGCATTACTTTTGTTTTCTGTTATGCTAAGTGTGAGCATCTTAATTTCGGTAGCTATGTATTTATTATTAACAATGGGCGTTGCAAACGTAATAGGGCAGCGGTTAGAGTCGTTATTTCTTTTAGGGATAGTCGTTATCATCAGTACGAGTCTTTTGTTATATTTTTTATTGAATTTAACGACGAAAAAAATTGTTTTACCCATCGCTTTAATGAAAATAATTGAATATTATATTCAATGGGTATTGATTTATGTTACTATTTATCAAGTGATTTTTGATCAGTTTATTGTTTCTTCAGAAGTAAAAAATACGTTACAAGGGACTATTGATGAGCCAGTCGCAATCATTATTGTTATTTTGCCATCATTTATTTCAATTTGGATTGCCGTTGTTTTATTTAGGCTTCGTATGGAAGAACTTTAATCAGATACTTTTAGAATGGAGGAGTTTGTATGTCTGCTTGGCAAACATTTAAAAATGGAACAAGGCAATTTTTTAAAGACATCTTGCAGTACTTATGGTTATTTTTTACTTTAAATGTTTTATTATTATTGGTGGGTGGGGCTTTTAGTTGGGCTACTTCCAACGCACTAAAAACTCAAGGTATTCCTTATCTTTCGTTTAATAACCTGAATTTATTGTTAGAAAAGCCGCTTGCTCTGGTGTTATTAATTCTCTTGTTGTTACTTTTTTTAGGTGCAGTTTTTTATCAGTTTACCTTTTTATTATTAGGGATTTTTCAAATACGGCAAGACCATCGTTTTCATTTTAAAGGAGTTACCAAGGCATCTTTTAAGGTTCTTAAAAAGCAAGGTGCCCGTTCGTGGTTATTCTTTTTCGGTTATTTTGTTGTCATTGTCCCTTTTGGTAACCTGATTTTCCAAAGTAATCTATTGACGAAATTTGTGATTCCAGATTTTATTGTTGAATTTTTGTCCCAACGAATTCCTTACTTGATTGGGTTACTGGCCTTTGGGTTATTAGTCTGGTATTTAGCTATTCGTTTCATTTACACGCTTCCATTAATGATTCTGGAGAGAAAAAAAGCGGGCGAGGCAGTTAAGGCTAGTTGGTCAATGACAAACAAACGATTATGGTTCATTATTCGTAATATTGCATTTGTGACGATCGCGGTATTTGTTTCAACGTATGTTATTTATGTGTTACTTTATCTTCTACAGTTGAAGTTAGATACCTTGAGCGATACCATTAGCTTACTAGGTGGTATTTTAAATTTAACCGTTGTCCAATTTTTACAGTTTGTCTCTAATGCTTGGCTTTCAGTATTACTGATTAATTTCTTATATACACAATTAAATGTTCAAGCAGAAACGACGACAAAAGTTGCCTTTGACAAAGAAACGAAACGTAATAAATTAGTGACTATCGGAATGGGCCTAGGACTATTCACCATTTTTGGAGGCTATATAATTTTCAACGCTGTTTACTTAACAGGGCTATTAGAATCAAAACCTTTGATTATTTCGCATCGAGGGGTCACCAATAGTAATGGCGTACAAAATACCATTCCTGCTATGGAAAGAACCATTAAATTTAAACCAGATTATATTGAAATTGATGTTCAAGAAACCAAAGACCATCAATTTGTTGTGATGCATGATGCAAACCTTCAAGAACTCGCCGGCGTTGATGGCACGCCACAAGAATTTACGTTGGCTGAATTAACAAAAATGACCGTTAAAGAAAATGGCCAAGAAGCACCAATTGCCAGTTTTGATGATTATTTAGCGAAAGCAAACCAAGCCAAACAAAAATTACTAGTAGAAATTAAAACGTCTAAACAAGATAGTCAAGGTGCGCTATCTAACTTTATTGAAAAATATGAACGTCCTTTGATAAAGAATAACCATCAGGTTCAATCTCTCGACTACAATGTGATCAAAGCGTTTAAAAAAGCCAAATCAAAAGTAAAAGTAAGTTTTATTTTGCCCTATAATTTCACTTTTCCAGAAACACAAGCTGATTTGTATACAATGGAAGCTACCACGTTGAACGATACCTTCATTTTAAAAGCTGACCAACAGAAAAAAGCAGTTTATGCTTGGACAGTTAATGACTCAGAGGTATTAAGTAAAATGCTCTTTATGGATGTCGCTGGAGTGATTACCGATGATTTGGAGTTAGTCAATGAAGAAGTCAATGACTTTGAAAAAAATCCATCGTATTTTGCATTATATTTTTATGCTGCCAAGTGTGGCTTCTCAATAAAAAATGAAGAAGAGGGTTAAACGAAATGAAAAAAGAATTTTCGCGAGTACTTCTTAAAAATCAATCAGATGAAATTCTTATTTTAAAAGATCGGCCAGACACTTGGAATTTCCCTGGCGGAAAACAAGAACTTGGTGAATCAGCGCTGGAATGTGCGATTCGTGAAATTAAAGAAGAGTTAGCAGTGGAAATTACTGAACTTGAAGAAATTTTTACTGGACCACTCGTTTTTGATTCAATCGTTTGGCAAGGACATTTTTATTTTGCTAAACAAGCCCAAGGAAAAGTTACCCTGAACGAACCAAATAAAATTAAAGGCGTACAATTTATTAAGCGGTTTGAGGAAGTAAATTTTTCACCAGGATTAGCTCCGCTATTTGATTATTTGGCGCGTAGCGATTATTTAAAGTTAAACAAAACTAACTGGAAATAGAAAGAGTAGGAGTGTCTTTTGCTAGGGCTTTGTCAAGCGCATCTTTGATTATTTTAGAAAGTCCAAGGAAAAGTCGTGGGCATTGTTTATTCCTAATAAATATGTTATAGTAATTAAGTAATCAATTTTGATAAGTAATTTGAGTTATATATTTAAAAACTATACTTCTCCTTTTGCCACTCAACATTTTTTGCAATAACTTGCATATTTTTATGCACTAGGAGGAAATATATATGAACAACGGTACAGTAAAATGGTTTAACGCAGACAAAGGTTTTGGATTTATTACAGGTGAAGATGGCAATGATGTATTTGCACATTTTTCAGCTATTCAATCAGATGGATTTAAAACTTTAGACGAAGGCCAAGCAGTAACTTTTGATACTGAAGAAGGTCCACGCGGCTTACAAGCAACGAACATCGTAAAAGCTTAATAATGAATGAAAACGGACCACGTGTTGGTCCGTTTTTTTGATAGCTGTTGTCTGATCTCGCCATTAATTACATAGCAAAACAAAGCAGATGCCATTTAAAGGAGGAGAATATGAAGACGACCTTAACTGAGCTGTTACTTGTAAGTGGATTATTTTGGCTAGTAATCATAATCGGTGTGATTGCGGGTAGCATATTTCTAATTAAGTATTTTAGAGGTCGGAGCTGAACGGTTCTGTTCCCGCCAATTATCAGGTTTTAAGCCTGGGACAAAAATCCAAAGTGATTTTTGCCCCAGGTTCTTTATTTAATTAGGGTATCAAGTTTTAGGTAAAATAATTAACAAATTAAAAGCAATTTACTATATAATCAGAAAGGGATCTTTAAGAGAGAAGCAGGTGTTTGCTTGTCGTAATACTTTGTTTAGCAGATAGAAAAAGGAAACGTTATGCGTTACAATAGGAACGGAGGAATTTTAACCTTATTGGATTTGTAGCTGAAGTAGAACAAATATTGTTGCGTTAAGTGCGATTGAGCTTGCCACAAGCAACATTTGAAAAAAATACGGATAGAAAAATCATTCCTAAACATGAAAAAAACACTCTTTAGATGAATAAAGAGTGTCCAGAAACGTTGATAAATCAACATATTTAAATAACGCGCCCTGAGGGAATCGAACCCCCGTCTCAAGAACCGGAATCTTACGTGATATCCACTACACTAAGGGCGCGGCACGAATACTAGTTTAGCTGATATTGACAAAAATTACAAGAGGGAGGACGAAAATAATGAAATTTGAGCAACGAATGTCCCAACAACAAAAACAAGTCCAGAAGTTGGCCATGACTCAACAGCTTCAACAATCCATTCAAATTTTACAATTTAATACGGAAGAACTCGCTGCCTTTGTTGAAGCGAAAGCACTAGAGAATCCATTAATTGATTTACAAGTAGACACGCAGTACACCACAGATTTTCCGATAACTAGTCGTTCTTACACCAACCAAGACGAAGAAAATAATTATATGAATCAAATTCCAGACTATCATTTATCATTATTTGAGTCTTTAATTGATCAAATTCATTTGAATTACCGCGATACATACTTGCGAACATTGGTATTGTTTTTAGTAGAATATATAGACGTGAATGGTTATTTAACGATTTCGTTAGAAGAAGCGGCAGAGAAAACCGAAGCAAGCGCCATTCAAATGCTAGATGCATTAACTTTGTTACAACAGCTAGATCCAGCAGGTGTGGGGGCACGCAATTTACAAGAATGTTTGATGCTACAAACAGAACGAGACGATACCGCGCCTAATTTAGCGTATATTTTATTGGAGGAAGAGTTTGATGCCTTAGTGAGTCGTAAATGGGGCCCGTTAGCTAAAAAATTTGGGATTGAATTAGCAGAAATTCAATTGATTTTTGATTATATACAAACGTTATCGCCAGCGCCAGGGAATATTTTTGATGCGACCGAGGAATTGTATATTCGACCAGATTTAACTGTCCGAATCAAGGAAGATCGAATAGTGGTGATTTCCAACAAAGCTGGTCGACCGACATTAAATTTTCAAGAAAATTATTTCAAACGAATGCAAGAGACTGACGACAAAGAAGTCCAAGAATATATTAAGGATAAGAAAAACGAATTTGAATGGTTAGAGCGCGCAGTGAATCAGCGGGGGGATACAATTTTACGTGTAGGGCAAGAAATTGTGCGTCGTCAAGAAGCCTTCTTTTTAGAAGCAGATCGGCCATTAAAACCAATGACTTTAAAAGAAATTGCGGATGCTTTGTCTATTCATGAATCGACAGTTAGTCGTGCGGTTAATGGAAAATATCTAGAAACCACGTTTGGCGTCTTTGAATTGCGCTCATTCTTCTCCACAAGTATTCTTTCATCAGAAGAAGATGGCGAGGATGTCTCAACAACGATGGTTAAAAAGCAACTACAAAAATTAATTGATGAAGAAGTAAAAAGTAAACCGTTATCTGATCAAAAATTAGTCGAGCGATTAAAAGATTCAGGCATGGAAATATCCCGGCGAACGGTGGCAAAGTATCGTGAAGCCCTAGGGATTCCATCTTCATCTAAACGAAAACGATATGAGTAAACAACCAAAGCTTATGAGTGATTTTCATAAGCTTTGGTTGTTTTTTTACAATTTAAAAAATGTTGGTTTTTTGAATTGTAAAAAAAGCCTAAAGGAGACAAAGTTTGCTTGCCATTTCCTAGGAAAAAACGTATATTAAAGTTACTTGCTTCTTTAAATAAAGGAAAAGAATAATTTTATAGAAAAGTTGGAAAGCACAAATGAATCAGACAGCAAATAGCAAGAAAAAACGCTATATTACAGGTTTTGATGGCATTCGGACGATCGCTGTAATTGGCGTGATTTTGTATCACCTTTTTCCCCAAGTCATGCGAGGTGGCTACTTAGGTGTTCCGATTTTCTTTGTTGTTTCAGGTTATCTTATTAACGACTTGTTGCGGCAAGAATGGGCAGAAAATCAGACCATTGATTTAAAAGGATTTTATGTGCGAAGGATGAAACGGCTGTATCCAGCATTAATTGTGATGCTTTTAAGTGCAGTTAGTTATATTACACTCTTTCAGCAGGATTTATTAAACAATATTCGCAGCGTTGTCGCTAGTAGTATTTTTTATTACAACAACTGGTGGCAAATTTTTAAAGGGTTTTCTTATTTTGATGGATTTGCGACACAATCGCCATTTGTACATATTTGGTCATTGGCAGTTGAAGCGCAAAATTATTTAATTTGGCCATTACTTTTTATTCTTCTGGAACGCTTTGTTCGTAAGCGCGGTCGAATTTTCAGTTTAGTTTTAATCGGCGCCTTAATTTCGGTGACGCTGATGGCCGTTTTATATGTTCCTGGCGCAGATCCTACACGTGTCTATTATGGAACAGACACACGTGTTTTTTCTATTTTACTAGGTAGTGCATTGGCGTATGTTTGGCCAAGCACACGTTTGAAAGAAGAAATTCCAGAAGCCTCTAAAAAAATCTTAAATGGCGCTGGTTTAAGTGCCTTAGTTCTTTTAGTATTAGCCTTTTTAACATTATCAGATCATACAAATTTTGTTTATTATGGCGGCATGTTTTTAATCAGTTTGGCAGCCACTGTCTTAGTGGCCGTCACTGCACATCCAGGGGCAGATATGAATCGTTGGTTAACGAATCCAGTCTTTACGTGGATAGGTAAACGGAGTTATGGCATTTACTTGTATCAATTCCCAATCATGATTTTTTATGAGGCCAAAATTAAGACCTTATCGGACCATGTTTTTCTACATTCATTGGTTGAAATAGCATTAATTTTAGTAGTGAGCGAATTGTCTTATCGTTTTATCGAACATCCACTGACACGATTGTCTTATAAGGATGTCTGGACTCAATTCACTGAGTTCTTACGGAAACCGTGGGACCTTCGTGAAAAAGGGACAATGGCCTTTATGACAGTGATTAGCGTGATTGCAGTATTCGGTTTAATTGTGGCCCCAGCAAACGCTAAAAGTGCGCAACAAGAGCAACTAGAAAAAAATATAGCGAAAAATCAGCAAAAAATTGAAGAACGTAAAAAAGAAGTCCAAGAAAGTGGCACTAAAAATAGTAGCACGTCCACAGAAAGTAGTACAAAACCGAGTGAAAGCCAAGACGTTCTACCCGCACAACTCACACCAGAGCAAGTAAAAAAAGCGCAGAATTTAGAAATCACAACTATTGGTGATTCTGTTATTCTAGATGGTGCTAGCGGGTTACAAGATATTTTTCCTAAAATGATTATCGATGGGGAAGTGGGCCGTCAATTGTATAGTAGCATTTCACTAATTGGTGAACTAGACAAAAAGAAAATGCTCAAAGATACTGTTTTAGTGAGTTTAGGTACGAATGGTCCTTTTACAGAGGCACAATTTGATGAATTTATGAAAGCGTTAGGTAATCGAAAAGTTTATTGGATTAATGTTCGCGTTCCAACTAGAAGATGGCAAAATCAAGTGAATAGTTTACTTAGTCAAATGGACAAAAAATACGATAACTTAACGGTCATTGACTGGTTTAATTATAGTAACGCCCATGATGATTGGTTTTATGATGACCGAGTTCATCCAAATGTGGCAGGTGGCGAGCAATATACACACTTTATCGCGGAGAAAATTTTACAGTAGCAAGAAACTTCCAGCTCAGATGAAAGGGGCTGGAAGTTTTTTGTTATAGGAAAAGCAAATATAGGTAATTTAATGATTTTCTTGAAAACCTAAGCTTTTTTTTTAGATATCTGGTATACTGTTTTTGTTACAAGTTCCCGAAAGGATTTAGCAAGTAATTGTCGTTACTTACTAAAGATGCCTTGTAACCGAAACTATTTAGGGGGAATAACATTATGACAGAAAGACATTTATTTACATCAGAATCCGTTTCAGAAGGACATCCAGATAAGGTAGCTGACCAAGTCAGTGATGCAATTTTAGATGCGATTTTGGAGAAAGATCCGATGGCCCGCGTGGCATGTGAAACATCCGTAACAACTGGTTTAGTCCTAGTATTTGGAGAAATTTCTACAACAGCTTATGTAGATATCCAAAAAATTGTTCGTCAAACTGTGAAAGATATTGGTTATACACGAGCAAAATATGGATTTGATGGAGAGACTGTCGCAGTTCTTGTAGCAATCGATGAGCAATCACCTGATATCGCTCAAGGGGTTGACGCAGCCTTAGAAGTGCGTGATCAAGATGAAAAAGACGATATTGGCGCTGGTGACCAAGGCTTAATGTTTGGTTTTGCCGTTGACGAAACACCAGAATTAATGCCATTACCGATCGCGTTAAGTCATCGTTTGGTTCGCCGTTTAGCAGAATTGCGGAAGGAAAAAGTCTTACCTTACTTACGTCCTGATGCAAAATCTCAAGTAACAGTGGAATATGATGATCAAGGTCAACCACAACGTGTGGATACGATCGTCATCAGTACACAACATGATGATGAAACAACCTTAGAACAAATCGAAAAAGATATTAAAGAACAAGTAATCAATGAGGTGATTCCTCATGAACTTTTAGATGATGAAACAAAATACTTTATCAACCCAACTGGTCGCTTTGTAATCGGTGGCCCTCAAGGAGATGCCGGCTTAACTGGTCGTAAAATTATCGTTGATACTTATGGCGGTTATGCTCGTCATGGCGGCGGTGCTTTTTCTGGAAAAGATGCAACCAAAGTTGACCGCTCTGCTAGTTATGCTGCGCGTTATATTGCGAAAAACATTGTTGCTGCTGGTTTGGCGAAAAAAGTAGAAGTCCAATTAGCTTATGCAATTGGTGTGGCGCAACCAGTGTCTATTTCTATTAATACGTTTGGTACGAGTGATCTTCCAGAAAGTAAATTAATCGAAGCAGTTCGTAAAAACTTTGATTTACGTCCAGCAGGTATTATTGAAATGCTAGATTTACGTCGCCCAATTTATAAACAAACTGCGGCTTATGGTCATTTTGGTCGAACAGATATTGATTTACCTTGGGAACAAACAGATAAAGTTGAAGCGTTAAAAGCTAGTTTAGCTGAATAATTAAATAAAAAAAACAAGAAGTCAGCCAATACTTGGCTGACTTCTTGTTTTTTTTTGCAATAATTTTTTTATGAAAAAGCATTTTTTTAAGACATTTTGTTCTTTTTTGTATAGAATAGCTATGGAGCAATTTAGAAAATTGACAATTGAATAGAAAAGGATGTGAATAAATGGCAAAAGAAACAAATGTGAAGTTAGTCACGGTGAGTGTTTTTGTGGCAACATTTATGACAGCCATTGAAGGGACCATTGTGTCTACTGCGATGCCAACGATTGTCGGCTCGTTACATGGCATGGAAATTATGAACTGGGTATTTTCAATTTATTTATTAACGAATGCGATGTTAACACCGATTTATGGGAAACTTGCGGATAAAATTGGTCGTAAACCTGTCTTCATGATTGGCATTATCATTTTTATTTTGGGCTCCTCGTTGTGTGGCTTTGCTCAAGATATGTTGACCTTAATTATTGCCCGCGCAATTCAAGGTGTGGGGGCAGGCGCAATTTTACCAGTTGCATTAACGATTATTGCCGATATGTATACATTGGACAAGCGAGCGAAAATTTTAGGTTTAAACAGTGCCGCTTGGGGAATTGCTAGTATTTTTGGTCCGTTAGCAGGTGGTTTTATTGTAGATACAGTCGGTTGGCATTGGATTTTCTTCATTAATGTTCCTATTGGACTTGTTTTATTGGGCTTGATTAGTATTTTCTTAGTTGAACCAAAGCGGGAACGGACCAAGATGCCAATGGATATTTTGGGCAGCGTTACTTTGATGGCAGTGCTGCTAACGTTATTGCTAGGTTTTCAAATGATTAGCGATAATGGTTTTACATTAGTAACATTTGGTTGTTTGAGTTTGAGTGTGCTCTTTTTTGTAGCGTTTGTGATGATAGAAAAACGCGCGCAAGACCCAGTGATTGATTTGCATTTATTTAATCAACCAACGTTTGTTTTAGTAAATCTTATTGCAGCGCTTATTAGCGGTTTCTTAATGGGGATTGATGTCTACATTCCGATGTGGATGCAAGGTGTCTTAGGAAAAAGTGCAGGAATTGGTGGCTTAGTTTTAGCGCCTATGTCGTTACTTTGGATGGCTGGATCATTTATAGCAAGTAGCTTTATGGAAAAATATGCTATGAAAAAAGTCTTAACGATTGGGTTATCGATTCTATTAGTCGGGGCCATCTTTTTAGTGGTAATGCCAATGGCCGTTCCGTTTTGGCTTTTCTTTGTAGTGTCTTCTGTCTTAGGAGTTGGTTTTGGGATTACTATCACAACGACTACGGTGACAGCACAAAGTACAGTGGAGCCTGAAAAAATGGGGGTTGCAACATCGTTTAATACGTTGGTGCGTACAATTGGGCAGACTGTGATGGTGTCAATTTTTGGTGTGATTTTAAATGCAGGAATGTTTGCGAAATTGGAAGCGAGCGCGTTAAACGTCGATGCAGATGTCATGAATCAATTAGTGAATCCACATACTGCAAATTTAATTCCAGCTGCGTTGTTAAAACCATTACGCGGTATCCTCTATGCAGGTCTGCATAATGTTTACTTAGTCGGTGCGGGCTTAGTTGTTGTCGCTCTTTTGTTAAATATTTTCGCAAAAGCGCAACGAGCGAAGGTTTAGTGGTACACTAATAGAAAGAGTATTGGAGGGAAAAGTAGATGGCCTTTTTACAAGCAAATATTTATTCAAATGTATTGGAAATGGAAGTAAATGTGAACGTAATTTTACCACAAGAAACGGTAAAAAAAGTGGGCACAAGTACCCAAGCAGCATTAACAGATATTCCCGTGTTGTATTTATTACATGGGATGGGAGGGAATCACAGTGTCTGGGCTCGCAGAACCTCTATTGAGCGGTATGTCGCTGATTTGGGGATTGCTGTCATTATGCCGTCCACGGATTTAGCTTGGTATACGGACACGCAATACGATATGAACTATTGGACGTTTATTTCAGAAGAATTACCGAGAATTTGTCATCAACTCTTTCCGCAGTTAAGTACAAAACGAGAAAAAACCTTTGCCGCTGGTTTGTCAATGGGTGGTTATGGCGCCTTGAAATTAGGATTAGCGAAACCAGAATCTTTTGCAGCCGTTGCTTCTTTGTCTGGGGCAGTCAGTTTATCATCCACTAGTTTTGGGGAATTATTAAAAGTCCGTAAGCGAAGCTATTGGGAAGGTATTTTTGGCCCGTTAGATCAAATTGAAGGTTCCATTCACGATCCGCTGTATTTATTACAACAATTAGTAGAAAGCCAAACAGAAATGCCCCAATTTTACCTTTGTTGTGGGGAGCAAGATATGTTACTTTCTGCTAATCAACAGATGGCTCAAGCGTTGGAACAGGCACAGGCAAGTTACACTTTTGAAACTGGACCAGGAGAACATGACTGGGTGTTCTGGGATGAATGGATTCAAAAAGCCTTGGCTTGGCTACCAATACCAAAATAGAGAAAGTAGTTTTCAATATTTATTTTAAAAGTTAACCCTTGGTCCGTCAGTCGAAATGACTGACGGACCAAGGGCTTTTTTTATTTAGATGAAGATGCGTTGTCTGCTTGCAACCCATCTAAGTAGGTTTTAACAGCTTGAATAAAGGCGGATTTTTGGTGAATGGAGCGCCGAAATTGAATGCTTTCCTCCATGTATGTTAACCCATTGTCGGAGACATATTGTTTCATGTGCAGCACTTGTTCTTTTAAATAGTCATCTCCGTTCAACACTTGCGAAACGAGCTGTTTTTCCTCCGTTGCGTCCATAATCATCCCAAACAAAAGATGTTGTAAAGACGTTACTGCTAAATGAGTCATTTCTAGTGAAAAACCTGCTTCTCTTAAAATGCCCATCATTTGATTCAAATGGCGTAATCGTTGGGGATAGGCAGGGACGGTTTGGATTTCGATGGCTACGGCACAGGGAAATTGTTGATAGAGATCATAATAGTTTTCCATGAAGGCCAGTAAGTCAGAATACCATTCACCACATAATACAGGTTCTTGAAAGTGCTCTTCAATCGCTTCAGCCATACTTTGAAGTAAGGCTTGCTTATTTTTAAAATACCAATAAATTGCGGGCGCCTGTACACCAAGCTGTTTGGCGACTTTACGCATAGAAAGTTGTTCTAAAGTGGGACTTTTTTCTAACAAAGAAAATGCGGCTGCAATAATCGTGTCTTTTGATAATTTCGGTTCCATGATTTTAGCTCCTATTAAACGTTATCTTCGTAAGTTTATCAAAAAGAAGGTACACTTTATGATAGGAAAAACTTGTGAAAAATTAACTTGTTCGCTTGTATTTTACCACTAAAAATGGTAAATTATGAATCGGCCTTATTTTACAGTGTTAAATTGGTGAAGTCAATGAGCAAATTGATTTTTTTGTAATGGGGAAGAATTCGCAGACCAACACTGAAGAAGCAGGGAACTATTTTAAGAAAGTAGGGATAAGATGGACCTTATTATTCAACACGCCAAAAAATACAAAGGCTCGGTAGTTATTGCCTTGTTGGCGGTGATCGTAATGGTTGTCTCAGCACTTTGGCAACCAAAATTGTTACAACAAGTGTTGGAAGCAATTATGAATGACGATAGCGACAAAATGAAAAACTTAGGGATTCAATTAATTGCCATTGCAGGATTAGGACTCGTTGCTGGGGTTATTAATACAATTTTTTCTGCCAAAGTTGCCCAAGGTGTCAGTGCTGACATTCGTGAAGCAACTTTCCGCAAAATCCAAACCTTTTCATTTGGCAATATCGAAAAATTTTCAGCAGGTAACTTAGTTGTTCGTTTAACAAATGACGTTACTCAAATTCAAAATGTCATTATGATTGCGTTGCAGACACTTTTTAGAATTCCTTTTTTATTTATCGGGAGTTTTATTTTAGCGATGCTAACCTTGCCACAACTATGGTGGGTGATTGTTGCACTTGTCATCGCAGTTATTTTGATTTCTATGCTGTCCTTTTCGCAAATGGGCAAGCATTTCATGATTATTCAAAACTTGATTGATAAGATTAATGGTATCGCAAAAGAAAATTTGTTAGGCATTCGTGTCGTCAAATCATTTGTTCAAGAAAAAAATCAATTGTCACGTTTTACAAAAGTGAGTGAAGAATTAACCACCCATAACTTAATCGTAGGTAGCTTATTTGCTGTGATGATTCCAGCGTTTATGTTGGTGGCGAACTTAGCCGTTGTAGGCTCAATTTTCTTTGTGAGTAACTTAGTCAAGGACGATCCAACTTTAATCGGTGGTGTCGCTTCCTTTATGAACTATTTAATGCAAATCATGATGGCGATTATTATCGGCGGAATGATGATGATGATGACTTCTCGTGCCGCTGTTTCCATTAAGCGGATTAAAGAAGTGATGGAAACAGAACCAGATGTTACCTACAAAAAAGTCCCAGAACAAGAGTTAATTGGTAGTGTTGAGTTTGACCACGTATCTTTCCGTTATCCTGGGGATGAAGAAGATACCTTGAAAGACATCTCTTTCTCTATTCAGCCAGGTGAAATGATTGGGATTGTGGGCGCAACTGGTGCTGGTAAATCTACGTTGGCACAATTAATTCCACGTTTGTTTGATCCGACAGAAGGAAAGATTGAAGTTGGTGGTGTCGATTTACGAGAAGTGAACGAACACAGTTTACGAAAAACAGTTTCCTTTGTGTTGCAAAAAGCAATCCTGTTCTCTGGAACGATTGCGCAAAATCTACGCCATGGTAAACGTGACGCTTCTGAAGCGGACATGGAACGGGCTTCAGGCATCGCCCAAGCCAAGGAATTTATTGAAAAATTGGCAGAAGGTTATGATGCACCCGTCGAAGAACGAAGTAATAACTTTTCTGGTGGACAAAAACAACGGTTATCAATTACTAGAGGTGTGATTGGTGAGCCTAAAATTTTGATTTTAGATGATAGCACCAGCGCGTTGGATGCTCGTTCGGAGCGGTTAGTCCGAGAAGCGTTGGATAAAGAGTTAAAAGAGACTACCACGATCGTTATTGCCCAAAAAATTTCTTCTGTTGTCCATGCAGATCGTATTTTAGTATTGGATAATGGACGTTTAGTCGGGGAAGGCACGCATGAAGAATTAGCAGCTACGAACCCCGTGTATCAAGAAATTTACGAAACTCAAAAAGGAAAGGAGGAAGCTTAATGACTGATTTAATAAAAGCTAGTAAATTTTTCTATCATTATTTAAAACGTTACAAAGTTTCTTTCCTCTTTATTTTCTTAGCAATTTTCGCAGCGACTTATTTACAAGTCAAAGCGCCGCAATTCGTTGGGGAAGCTATTCAGGAATTAGCGAAATATGCGGTTAATGTGATGCAAGGAAAAGACGATAAAAGTGCGTTCGTTTCTGTCATTTGGAAACTACTCATTTTTTATGTCTTAACTAGTGCCGCTAGTTTCATTTATAGTATTCTCTTTACACAAGTCGTGGGGAAATCAACAAACCGCATGCGGATTGGTTTGTTTAATAAATTAGAAAAATTGACGATTCGTTTCTTTGATTCTCATCAAGATGGTGAAATTTTAAGTCGTTTTACTAGTGATTTAGACAACATCCAAAACAGTTTAAACCAAGCGTTGCTACAAGTATTAACCAATATTGCCTTATTGGTTGGTGTCTTAATCATGATGTTCCGTCAAAATGTGGAACTGGCATGGGCTACAATTGCTTCTACGCCGATTGCGATTTTAATTGCGGTCTTTGTGATTAGCAAGGCGCGCAAATATGTCGATTTACAGCAAGATGAAGTGGGTAAATTAAATGGCTATATGGATGAAAAAATTAGTGGGCAACGTGTGATTATTACTAATGGCTTACAAGAAGAAACCATTGACGGCTTTTTAGAGCAAAATGAAAAAGTTCGTGCAGCTACGTATAAAGGTCAAGTGTATTCAGGATTACTTTTCCCAATGATGCAAGGAATGTCATTAGTCAATACGGCAATTGTTATTTTCTTTGGTGGTTGGTTAGCAATCAATGGTTCTGTTGATCGTGCCGCTGCGCTAGGTTTGGTCGTTATGTTTGTCCAATATTCCCAACAATATTATCAACCATTGATGCAAATTTCTTCAGGTTATAGCATGATTCAATTAGCTGTTACAGGCGCTCGTCGTTTAAATGAGATGTTTGATGAACCAGATGAAATTCGTCCCGAAAATGGCGAAAAATTAGAAGAGATTAACAAAGCTGTGGCTTTAAATCATGTTGTTTTTGGCTATAATCCAGAAACGCCTGTGTTGAAAGATGTTTCTATTCATGTGGACAAAGGTGAAATGGTCGCTTTAGTCGGACCGACAGGCTCAGGAAAAACAACGATTATGAATTTAATGAATCGCTTTTATGATGTGAATGAAGGCGCCGTAACGTTTGATGGTGTGGACATTCGTGAAATGGATTTAGATAGCTTGCGTTCACATGTAGGCATTGTTTTGCAAGAGTCCGTTCTATTTTCAGGAACAATTCGTGAGAATATTGCTTTTGGTAAGCCAGAGGCCACGGATGAAGAAATTGTTCAAGCAGCGAAACAAGCGAATATCCATGAATTTATTGTAAATCTTGAGCAAGGCTACGATACTGAGATTACGGAAGAGAATAACCTTTTCAGTACGGGACAAAAGCAATTAGTAAGTATTGCACGAACGATTATTACCAATCCAGAATTATTAATTTTGGATGAAGCAACAAGTAATGTTGATACAGTAACAGAAGCCAAAATCCAAAAAGCGATGGACGAAGCAATTAAAGGGCGCACCAGTTTTGTGATTGCCCATCGTTTGAAAACGATTCTAAATGCGGATCGGATTATTGTTTTACGAGACGGTGAAGTCATTGAAGAAGGCAACCACCATGAACTAGTTGAACAAGATGGATTCTATGCGGAACTTTATAAAAATCAATTTGTTTTTGAATAAGTTGAAAAAGAAGCAAAATGAGTCATTCTCATTTGCTTCTTTTTTTGCTATGCTAAATAGAAAAAGGAGAAATGTCAATGGAAAAAATGAGGAATGTACGGCAATTACGGCGCACGTTTTTGGTGCTAAATACTTTATTTGTACTGAGTGTATTCAGAGAGAATCGATGGACAAAATCGGCACTACTTTTTTGGTTTTTGGCTAATAGTTTTTTATATGGACTGCAGTAGTTGATTTATCTTGGGGGCGAAAAAGGCTGGCTGATACATTTGAAGCGGTGGTATTATTGCGCGGTTCTTCTCCAAATAGCAGGCACATTGATTGTATATTTTTCGTTTTTTGTATAAAGGTCTCTCGTTTCTTGTCGGAGAATATGCTAAAATAAAAAGCAGCAGGGGGCGAGAAAACCATGGAAAAGCCAAATAAACGCAAAGCTGATTTAGAACGTACACGGCAAATTATTTTGTCTGTCGCTTCTGAATTATTCATGACAAAGGGGTTCAAAAATACCTCCACTCGTGAAATTGCTTTAAAAGCGAACATTACCCAACCGAATCTCTATCACCATTTTAAAAATAAAAAAGAACTGTATTTAGCTGTGATTGAAGAATTAACGTCCCGTGTTCAGGAAGAATTAGTCCCAATTGTTTCTGGAAATGCATCAGTAGAAGAAAAACTTTATCAATTAATCAAAGTTTTGTTAGATGAACATCCGACCAATCTTTTCTTAATGTTGAACGACATGTTTCAAGAAATGGGCCCTGATTACAATCGTACGCTGTATCAAATTTTCAAAAAAACCTATATCAATAATATTGCGGCTATTTTTGAAAGTGAACCTGAAACCAATTGCTTACAAGAGGGCATCAGTGTAGATGATGCAACTCGGTTTATTTTATATAACGTTAGTGCATTATTAAGTATTGAAAAAACGTACCAGCGAAAAACAGTGGATGACGATGTCAAAAAATTTATTCAATTTATGCTACATGGCGTTCTGAAAAGTCACAAATAAAAAATAGAGAAGCCCTGTTGAAAAACAGACTTCTCTATTTTTTTGTAAAATTCACTTATCAATCGATAAATAATTATTGATTTATCGATTGATAAGTGATATAGTTTATTTCGAAAAGAAGAAAGAGGTGAACCATTCATGTTTTTAGGATTTAATGAAATGAAGTATTCAAAAGGACGGTACGTCCTTGTAGTCTTAGTAATGGTCTTGATTGCTTGGTTAATTTTTATTTTGTCAGGTTTAGCGAACGGTTTAGCTCAAGGAAATCGTTTAGCCGTAGATCAATGGCAAGCGAATCAAGTGGTTTTATCAAAAGAGGCCAATAGTAATTTAAATGTATCAGTGTTAGATGAAAACGTGAAAGAAACGATTTCAGGAGGCAAAATTGCACCGATTGGTCAACAATCTTTAGCCATCCGCCCAGCAGATGACAAAAAGGCTGAATTAACGAATGTTAGCTTATTTGGGATTGAAAAAGAAAGTTTTTTAATGCCAAAAGTGATTGAAGGAAACGCATTTACTGATAAAAATCAAGTGATTGCTTCAGAAACATTGAAAAATCAAGGATTTAAAATTGGCGACAAATTAACTGCAGGGAAATATGATGAGCAATTAGAAATTGTCGGCTTTATTTCTAAAAGTAGCTATAACATTGTGCCAGTTATTTACACTTCTCTGGATACTTGGCGGTCAATTAAATATGGTGACAATCCAGCAATGGCCAAAATGGTTAATGGTTTCATTGTTCGCAGCAAGGACAACGCGGAAGTTAAAACGACTAATAAGGACAGTCAAGTTCTTTCAATTTCAGATTTTATTGAAAAACTGCCAGGATACAGCGCTCAAAACTTGACCTTGGATGGCATGATTTATTTCTTGATTGTGATTGCAGCGTTCATTATCGGTATTTTTATCTTTGTGATGACTTTACAGAAAACAGCAATGTTCGGTGTCTTAAAAGTTCAAGGGGTGCCAACTAGTTTCTTAGCAAAGGCAGTCATGCTACAAACCGCTTTATTGGCTGTTCTAGGAGTGGCGATTGGTCTTGCTTTAACGGGAATTACCGTGCTCTTTTTACCAGAAGCAATGCCTTATGCAACTAATGGACCACGCATGATTTTGTTTAGTGTATTATTGATTTTATCTGCATTAATTGGCGGGGCGTTTTCAATTCGAACGATTGCTAAAATTGATCCGTTAATCGCGATTGGAGGTTAGAGACATGGCAAATGTTTTAGAAATGAAAAATATTTATAAAAAATATGGTGAAAAACATACAGAAGTGATTGCGTTAAAAGAATTATCTTTTGCGGTTCAGCCAGGTGAATTTGTCGCAGTAATTGGTCCTTCTGGTTCTGGTAAAAGTACCTTTTTAACGATTGCAGCTGGCTTACAGGCACCGACAAGTGGTGAAGTCATTGTTGGCGGGCAATCACTAAATAAGTTAACGAAAAAGCAACGTTTGGCGCAACGTTTTCAAAAAATCGGCTTTATTTTACAAAGCTCTAATTTGGTGCCATTTTTAACAGTGGAAGATCAATTTCACTTAATTGAAAAAGTTGATAAGTCACGTAAAAATAGTGAATTAAAAGAGCAATTGTTAGAGACGTTGGGTTTAAAAGAATTACGAAATAGTTATCCTCGTGATCTCTCTGGTGGGGAAAGACAACGGGTAGCCATTGCGTGTGCATTGTATCATGAGCCAGACGTAATTTTGGCAGATGAACCTACGGCTAGTTTAGATACAGAAAAGGCGTTTGATGTTGTCCAATTACTAGCGAAAGAGGCTAAAGAGAAAGATAAAGGGATTATCATGGTGACACATGATGAGCGTTTGTTGAAATACTGTGATCGAGTGGTTCGTATTCGTGATGGTGAATTGACAGAGTAACAAAACAAATAAAAGAGAACATGATCGGATTGCTGGAGACAATCCGACCATGTTCTCTTATTTCTTTTCAATACAGAAAAGAACAGGTGGCTGATTTTTTTGATTGATAAACTCATAACGTAAGACACTGTAAACATCTTGTGGTAAGGCTTGCGTGTAATTCGTGACCAAATCAAGTTCCTCTGAACCACCTTCGTGGCCATAATAAACGACTAAAATAATGCGACTCCCTTTTACCAAATGAGGCAGTAACCCATCTAACGCCTGTTTAGTCGTAGCGGGTTTTGTAATAATTTTCTTATTACTTTTAGGTAAATAGCCTAAGTTAAAAATAGCGGCAGTGATTTCTGTTTCTTCATCTAGGACAGCATGAAGATGTTCATGTCCTAATGGAAATAACGTAGTTTGTGGGAGTAAATTAAGTTCTGTTAACTTTTGTTCTGTATTGATCAACGCTTCTTTTTGGATATCAAAGGCGAAAACTTCACCAGAAGGGCCAACCAGCTCTGCTAAGAATGCTGTATCATGACCATTTCCCATTGTTGCATCAATGACGAAGTCGCCAGGTTCCACCACTTCTTTTAAAAGTTGGTGACTAAAATGTAGGGCTGTTTGTAGCATTAATTGAAAACTTCCTTTCCTGAAATGACAGTATATTTTCCTTGATAACTGTTGCGGCGTTTCATTTCCGCATCAATCGCATTGAGAACTTCCCATTTTTTCAAGCTCCACATCGGTCCGATAATTGTTTCAAAGGGAGCATCGCCTGTCAAGCGATGAATAACAATTTCGGGTGGAATCATTTCTAACTGATCACAAATCACTGAAACATAGGCTTCTTTGCTCATCAATTGTAAGCGTCCTTCATTATAATCCCGCATCATTTTGGTATTTGTCATTAAATGAAGTAAGTGCAGTTTAATCCCTTGGATATCTGAATCCTGAATAGTTCGCCGCACATTTTCGCGCATCATGGCAGGTGTTTCACCAGGTAGCCCGTTAATTAAATGTGTACAGACCCGAATCCCGTGTTTCCGTAATTTAGCCACGCCATCTAGATATGTCTGATAATCATGAGCGCGATTAATGGCAGCGCTAGTTTCCTCAAATGTGGTTTGCAAACCCAACTCTACCCATAAATAAAAGCGTTCATTTAATTCGGCTAAATAGTTCACTACCTCATCAGGCAAACAATCAGGACGGGTACCAATGGATAAACCAACGACACCTTTTTCATTGACTACTTGTTCAAACCGATGACGAATAACGTCAACGGGCGCATGTGTATTGGTGAAATTTTGGAAGTAAACAATGTATTGATCGACAGTTGGCCATTTTTGATGCATCAATTGGATTTCTTTTTGAAATTGAAGCGGCAGGGGATCGCTAGGTGCAACAATCATGTCGCCTGATCCAGAAACACTACAGAACGTACAACCACCTTTGGCAACCGTCCCATCACGATTGGGGCAATCAAAGCCACCATCAATTGGCACTTTAAAAATCTTTTCACCAAACTGTTGACGAAGTGCATAGTTCCAAGTGTGATAGCGTTTATTTGGATCATCTGAATAAGGAAAAATTTGCATAATCAAGACTTCTTTCTAGCGTTGTTTGCTTTGAAATCGCCAAACAAAGCGTTTTTCTAAATAAATAGGGTAACTTAATAACAACCAAGCTAAACCAAGACAAAAACCACCTAAGATATCGCTAGGGAAATGGACACCTAAATAGATTCGACTAACCCCAATCATGAAAATCCCAATACCTAGTAAAATTTGCACACAAAGGCGGACCGTTTTATTTTTAATGAAAATTGGCAGAATCAATAAAATAGTGCCGTAGAACAAGGTACTTCCTACAGCATGTCCGCTAGGAAAACTATACGTATGTTCAGTTACTAAATGCTCCAAAGTAGGACGTTGGCGCATAAAGAATAATTTTAATAAAGAATTACCTACGCCAGCAATTAAGGCAGTATTAATAAAGAGCCATAATGCTTCAGCATAATATTTCCAAACAATAAACAGAGCAATGACAACGATTGCTAAGATGATAATCGTCAATGAATTGGCAAATTTGGTGTACCAAATAAAAAAGTTATTTAGCTGTGGAAAAGGACGACGAACAAAGGAAGTAATCGTTTGATCAAAGCCTTTGAGCCAGGTTGGATAAAAACGAACAACATAGCCTAAAAACATAAATACTAAAAGAAAACAACTACCTGCAAATTGATAATAAAGTTTGTTTTTCATAAAAAATC
Source organism: Enterococcus sp. AZ129 (assembly GCF_051714505.1). Taxonomy (NCBI): domain Bacteria; kingdom Bacillati; phylum Bacillota; class Bacilli; order Lactobacillales; family Enterococcaceae; genus Enterococcus; species Enterococcus sp. AZ129. Next base: position 571,742 of record NZ_JBIORY010000001.1, read on the forward strand.
CTTTCAAAATTTAATCGCAACAATCCGTATTATACCATCAAAAGGGTAAAAAATTAAAAGATAATTTCATTGCCTGATTTGGAGGGGATACAGATATTAAAAAAGTTCTGGCACCACAATCTCTCATTGTGGTGCCAGAACTTTTTTAAATGGTGCATGGTTATTGATTATCATCATCAGGAGTATCAACGGTAATATCGCCGAATTCGCTAGAAAGGTTAAACTCTGTATCCGCACGACCATTCTTATAAGATGTTCGCTCTTTGTTTAAAAGTTGAACATCGCCTAATTTTGATTCCCCTTTGATTGAAATGTTACGCAAAATTTCTCCAGAATTTACATAAATATCTCCATGGACAAGAGCGACAGTTAATTTTTTAGGCACAGCAGGCATGTCTAAAGAAAAATCACCATTTTCACTTGAAAAGTTAGCTTCTCCTTTGAAATCATAGACGCTAATATCGCCATCTGTCGTTGTTGCTTGGATGTTTCCACGAGCATTTTGCACTCGAATATCACCAGAAATAGTAGTATTTTTGATTTCATCGAAATAGGCTGAATCCAACGTTATATCGCCGTCAGTGGTTTCAACTGTTGCTTTTTTAGCGGAAGTATCCGCTGAAAGGTAGATACCATCTGAAGAGTTAAGCGTCATTTTTTTGGCTTTAACACCCGATAGACTAACATAAGAATTTGGTAGATTAGTTGTTAATTCGTCTACGTTAAAAGCATTCAATGAAACTTGTGAATGGGTTGAGCCATCAATTACTAACTTTTTCACATTATTAGGAATCTGGACACTCACGTTCGGTGTGAAGTCACTAAAAATGCCAATATTAAAAAATGACAACTCGGGTTGGTTTTGTGTACGAGTGGTATTGATGGTTGCTGTTATTTTATTTTTTTCTTCTTTGACATCTAAAGTGCCTTCAGCTTTTGAATAAAAGGCATTATTCGGTGATCGTAATCCCATTTTGTTACTATCAGTTTTATAAATGGTATAAGGGCCTTTGCCTTTTAAGGATAAGTGAAGTTCTTCGCCTGCTTGTTTATTTTTTAGTGTATAACTTTCTTTTAGCGGTGTGACTGATTTTTCCGCTTGCTTGTAATAATAGACGGCGCCAGATCCACCAATTAGCATCGCTAAGACAGCAATGGATAAGAGAATCCCTGTTGTTTTTTTCATTAGATATCACCTCGTAAAACAGCAATGTTCCATTGGAAATAACGCTTAAAGACATGTGCTGAAAATTTTAAAATTGGTAGAAACAGTAACCAACCAATGATTGATGCACCAAATAAAAAGAGACTCATAGATAATTGGAAAAAGGAAGCGGCATTTGCTTGGGTAATGACACTATAAATACCATAAATTGGTGAAAATAAAGTTGCAGCTCCGGCAATGCCACAACCGACGTACATTAAGGCAATCCCTAAAATAACCCAAAACATGAAGAAAAAATTTAAACAGAAAATACCAAGCACTTGGAAAAATCGGGTTAACGGCCGATGCTGTGGTCGTTGATAGTATGGAGAATCATTATCATAGTAAAATTCAGATTCTTCTTCATAGGGATGATCATAAGCAGGTGTAGCCGCTGGAATTTCTTGCCAGCCATTATTTTCAATTTTTCGTTCCGTCAATTCAATGCCTTGTTCTTTTAAAATTTCTTCTGCGATAACCCGTGGTTTCCCCAATGATTTTGCCACTTGTTCTTCTGTTTCGCCTTCCGCAACACGAGCATCAAATAACGCCTTGTATTTCGCAAGAATAATAGCTTGATCTTTTGGATTTAATGCTTTTAAATAAATTTTCAGCTCAATAATAAAATGTTCTTTATTCATTCCGCTCCCTCTTTCTACACGATTCATTTCTCATCTTAAACTATAATTTCTTTTTGGGCGAATAACAAGAGGAATTAAAAAAATCAGACTAAGGTAAAGAAGCATCTACAACTAAAGTCGCAGTTTTTTTCCGAGTAGTAACAAGAGAGGAAATCCATGTTAAAAAACATTACTTCTTTACAATCTAGTTACAGTAATATGAAATTTTGTTGAAGTGTTTTTAATTCGCCAGAAAAAAAGGTATACTTGTTATAATAACAAAACTAAAAAATTACATTTACATATAAGTTAAAAAAGGAAAGTTGGGGACGTATCAATGAAGAAAGAATCAATGTCACGTATCGAAAGAAGGAAAGCACAACAAAGAAAGAAAACGCCAGTACAATGGAAGAAGAGCACTACTTTATTCAGCTCGGCGTTAATTGTTTCATCTGTAGGAACGCCCGTTGCGTTACTACCAGTGACTGCTGAGGCAACAGAAGAGCAGCCAACAAATGCGGAAGTTGCCCAAGCACCTACTACGGAAACTGGCTTAGTAGAGACACCAACAACAGAAACTACGCCAGGAACTACGGAACAACCGACAACGGATTCGTCAACAACGACTGAATCGACAACTGAATCATCAAAAGAAACACCAACAACACCAAGTACCGAGCAACCAACAGTTGATTCAACTACACCTGTGGAATCAGGAACGACTGATTCTTCAGTAGCAGAAATCGCGCCAGTAGCTCCTTCAACAATCGAGTCCGAAGCAGCGCCTGCGGTTACACCAGATGATGAAGTAAAAGTACCCGAAGCTAGAGTAGCTTCTGCGCAAACTTTTTCAGCGTTATCACCGACGCAAAGTCCTTCAGAATTTATTGCCGAGTTAGCTCGTTGTGCACAACCTATTGCGCAAGCCAATGATTTATATGCATCAGTGATGATGGCTCAAGCAATCGTTGAAAGTGGTTGGGGAGCAAGTACGCTATCTAAGGCACCAAACTATAACTTATTTGGGATTAAAGGCAGCTACAATGGACAATCTGTCTATATGGATACATGGGAATATTTAAACGGCAAATGGTTAGTGAAAAAAGAACCTTTCCGTAAATATCCTTCTTATATGGAATCATTCCAAGATAATGCGCACGTGCTAAAAACAACTTCTTTCCAAGCGGGCGTTTACTATTATGCTGGGGCTTGGAAAAGCAATACAAGCTCGTACCGCGATGCAACTGCTTGGTTAACAGGTCGTTATGCGACAGATCCTAGCTACAATGCTAAATTAAATAATGTCATTGCCGCATATAACTTAACTCAATATGATACACCATCTTCTGGTGGAAATACTGGGGGCGGAACAGTTAATCCAGGAACAGGCGGTTCTAACAATCAATCAGGAACGAACACGTACTATACTGTAAAATCAGGGGATACCTTGAATAAAATTGCCGCGCAATATGGTGTGAGCGTTGCTAATTTACGCTCATGGAACGGCATCTCTGGCGATTTAATTTTCGTTGGTCAAAAACTTATCGTGAAAAAAGGTGCTTCAGGTAACACTGGTGGCTCAAACAACGGTGGCTCAAACAATAATCAATCAGGAACGAACACGTACTATACTGTAAAATCAGGGGATACCTTGAATAAGATTGCCGCGCAATATGGCGTGAGCGTTGCTAATTTACGCTCATGGAATGGCATCTCTGGCGATTTAATTTTCGTTGGTCAAAAGCTCATCGTGAAAAAAGGTGCTTCAGGTAACACTGGTGGCTCAAGCAATGGTGGTTCTAACAATAATCAATCAGGAACGAATACGTACTACACAATTAAATCAGGCGATACCTTGAACAAAATTGCCGCGCAATATGGCGTGAGCGTTGCTAATTTACGCTCATGGAACGGCATCTCTGGCGATTTAATCTTCGCTGGTCAAAAAATTATTGTGAAAAAAGGTAATTCAGGTAACACCGGCGGCTCAAGCAATGGTGGTTCTAACAATAATCAATCAGGAACGAATACGTACTACACGATTAAATCAGGCGATACCTTGAACAAAATTTCTGCACAATTCGGTGTTAGTGTGGCTAACTTACAAGCCTGGAATAACATCAGCGGTAGTTTGATTTTTGCTGGTCAAAAGATTATCGTGAAAAAAGGTGCCAACTCAGGTTCAACGAATACGAACAAGCCTACGAATAATGGTGGCGGTGCGACAACATCCTACACGATTAAATCAGGTGATACGCTGAATAAAATTTCTGCACAGTTTGGCGTGAGTGTTGCTAATCTACGTTCATGGAACGGGATCAAAGGCGATTTAATTTTTGCTGGTCAAACAATCATCGTGAAAAAAGGCGCTTCTGCAGGTGGCAATGCTTCTTCAACAAATAGTGCATCAGGCAAACGCCATACAGTTAAAAGCGGTGATTCACTTTGGGGCTTATCAATGCAATACGGAATCAGCATCCAAAAAATCAAACAATTAAATGGCTTAAGCGGGGATACAATGTATATTGGTCAAACTTTAAAAGTTGGTTAATTTAAGATTGAAAAAAATAGCTATCTTTGGTAACATGAGTCTTATAATAGAAAAAAACAATGAGAAGGAATAGTAGAAAGAACCATGTGATAGAGAGCGTATGGCTGGTGGAAATACGTACAGAAGCTTTTGAACTCGCCTTTAAGTTACTTTTTTGAACAAACCAAGTAGGAAAAGTCGGTGACGATCGTTAAGACGTTTGAGGTTAAGGTGACGGTGACTGACCGTTTCTTTGACGAATTTAGGTGGTACCACGTTGCATTTGTATGTTCACGTCCTATAGGAATTTTTCCTATAGGACTTTTTTTTTATCACTAAGTGGCTAGTTTAAGTCAGAATAGTGACAATGGCTGCAGGTGGCAAATTTTAAGAATGAAAAATTTTATATTACTAGGAGGAATAACATGAGCTACAATCACAAAGAGATTGAGAAGAAATGGCAAAAATATTGGGCTAAGAACAATTGTTTCAATACATTGGACGACCCAAATAAAGAAAAATTTTATGCATTAGATATGTTTCCCTATCCATCTGGACAAGGTTTACACGTAGGTCACCCGGAAGGCTATACAGCAACCGATATTCTTTCACGTATGAAACGTGCGCAAGGCTATAATGTGTTGCATCCAATGGGCTGGGATGCGTTTGGTTTGCCAGCAGAGCAATATGCGTTAGATACAGGAAATGACCCAGCTGAATTTACTAAGAAAAATATCGAAACATTCCGTCGCCAAATTAATTCACTAGGATTCAGCTATGATTGGAATCGCGAAATTAATACCACTGATCCTGAATATTACAAATGGACACAATGGATATTTACAAAATTATATGAAAAAGGGTTAGCTTATGAAGCAGAAGTTGCGGTTAACTGGGTACCTGAACTAGGAACTGTTATTTCAAATGAAGAAGTCATTGATGGAAAAAGTGAACGTGGCGGTTATGATGTGGTTCGCCGACCAATGCGTCAATGGATGCTGAAAATTACTGCTTATGCAGATCGCTTATTAGAAGATCTAGAGCTTGTTGATTGGCCAGAAAGTATTAAAGATATGCAACGAAATTGGATTGGACGTTCTGAAGGAGCCAATGTGACCTTTAAAGTCGCTGGCACAGAAGAAAGTTTCACGGTGTTTACAACCCGTCCTGATACCTTGTTCGGTGCAACCTATACTGTTCTAGCTCCTGAACTAGAACTAGTGAAAAAAATTACGACACCTGAACAAACAGCAGCTGTAGAAGCATATATTGAAGAAACCTCAAAAAAATCTGATCTAAATAGAACGGATTTAGCAAAAGAAAAAACAGGTGTTTTCACAGGTGCGTATGCGATAAACCCGGTCAATGGCCAAGAAATTCCAATTTGGATTGGCGATTATGTTTTAGCAAGCTATGGCACAGGCGCAATCATGGCGGTCCCAGCGCATGATGAACGGGATTACGAATTTGCGAAAACATTTGGCATTGATATCCTACCAGTAATCGAAGGTGGTGACATTACAACAGAAGCCTATACAGGGGATGGACCGCATATCAATTCTGATTTCTTAAATGGATTAAACAAAGCAGAAGCCATCGCTAAAATGAATGAGTGGCTAGAAGAAAATCACGTAGGGAAAAAAGAAGTATCTTATCGTTTACGTGACTGGTTATTCTCTCGTCAACGCTACTGGGGTGAACCAATTCCTGTGATCCATTGGGAAGATGGAACAACCACAACGGTTCCTGAATCTGAGTTACCTCTACGTTTACCAGTAACATCGGATATTCGCCCAAGTGGAACTGGGGAATCGCCATTAGCAAACATTGATGAATGGGTCAATGTTGTCGACCCTGAAACTGGCATGAAGGGAAAACGTGAAACGAATACTATGCCACAATGGGCTGGAAGCTCTTGGTATTACTTACGATTCATTGATCCTCATAATAAAAATGAAATTGCTGATTTTGAAAAATTAAAACGTTGGTTACCAGTTGATATCTATATTGGTGGTGCCGAACATGCGGTGCTACATTTACTTTATGCTCGTTTTTGGCATAAATTCTTATATGATATTGGTGTGGTTCCTACCAAAGAACCTTTCCAAAAATTATACAACCAAGGTATGATTTTAGGAGAAAACAACGAAAAAATGTCTAAATCACGTGGCAATGTTGTAAATCCCGATGATGTGGTGGCTAAATATGGTGCGGATACGTTACGTCTTTATGAAATGTTCATGGGCCCATTAGATGCTTCCATTGCTTGGAATGAAAATGGCTTAGAAGGAAGTCGTAAATTCTTAGATCGCGTTTGGCGTCTGATTGTTGATGAAGAAGGCAAAATGCGTGACCGAATTACCACAATTAATGATGGCCGTTTAACGAAAGTTTATCACCAAACGGTTAAAAAAGTGACAGAAGATATGGCAAACTTGCACTTTAATACAGCGATTTCTCAATTAATGGTTTTTGTGAATGAAGCCAATAAAGTGGATGCCTTACCTTATGAATATGTGGAAGGATTTGTCCAATTACTTGCGCCAATCGCGCCACATATTGGTGAAGAACTATGGCAAATTTTAGGTAACGAGGAAAGTTTAACTTATGTCCCTTGGCCAACCTATGATGAAGCAGCCTTAGTAGAAGATGAAGTGGAAGTAGTTTTCCAAGTGAACGGAAAATTACGTGGCAAACAAAATGTCGCTCGTGGGTTAAGTAAAGAAGAATTAGAACAAATTGCAATGAACAATGAAGCTGTTAAAGAATTTATTGAAGGAAAAACAGTGCGCAAAGTGATTGCTGTTCCAGATAAATTAGTAAATATTGTTGCAAATTAAGTTATATGTTTTTATTAAAAAAAGAGCCGGACGTATCAAAACGTCAGGCTCTTTTTAAGGTTGTTTTGTTTTACCTTTTTGATTCATATGTTCTTTACATGTGATTGTTATAACCGAAAGCAAGGCGATGAAGAGAAAAAAGTAACCGAGCGGCGTACAGAAAAAGGCGGGTTCTTTTAAAAGTCCATCGCTAGATAATGTTGATCCAACTAAAATAGAGATCATAAATAATAAAAGACTAATCAAGCCAAGAAATAAGCTAATACGATATTTTTTCAACTTCAGTTCCTCCTTTAATGAACTATCACTAAGATAAATCAAAAAGGTTAACTTTTTTTTAGGCAACTGTTAAAACTTAGATAAGAAATCTATTTTCTAAGTTTGTCGTTGTTGGTAATTGGTTAAGATCATACGTGAAAAGGGACCGACAATCAGCAATTGATAAGGAAGGGCAACAATAAAGTTCAGGCCCCAAGCTTGGAAATACGCACTTAGTGACAACGTCTGGCCTTTCATTAATAAGCCAAATAAAGACATACAAGTCACCATGCCGATAATCATGAGACTCGAAATGGTCAGAATAAGTAATAGCCGTTTTTCTTGATTAAAGGGTAAAGAAAAAGCGATTTTCTTAGCTAAGACACCAACGATGAAAACGTCTAAAATAAAAGCAACGATAAATCCAGGAAGCAAACCTTTTGATAAGGCGTACAATGAAAATTCTCCATGCAATAATAAATTATAGATGCTCATTCCGAAAACCATCAGAAAGCACATTAACGTAGTAAAAAGCATTCCTTCTTTTTTATTAGTAGGCATTTTTTTCTCCTTTCATTTATTGAGAGTAATGATTGTTCTAGGCAGAAAAGGACAAATTCTCTCGACTTTTACTAGTGTAGCAAAAATAAAAGTTCTTCATAAGTTAGAATTTGCTAAGAATTTGATTCAAATAAAAAGGTGTACTAAGTCAGCAGTACACCTTTTTATTCGTTATTTAGTTTATTTTTGTGTTATTTGTAACATCCTCTCCAAACCATTTTTGAGAAATTTTACTAAGGGTGCCATCTTTTCGTAACGTTTCAAAGGCAGTATTGATTTTTGGGACTAATTGATTGTCTGATTTTCGGGCGCCCACAGCAAAATCCTCATTGTCATAGCCGACATGAGAAATAGTATAGTTTTTTAAATTATCTTCGTGGGAAAGATAGTAGTTGGCGTAGACGCGATCAATTAGGAGCCCATCAATTCGGCCAGATTTTAAATCTAAGAAAGCTTCATTAAAGCCGTCATATAAAATAGGCGTTTGGTCTTTAACAAATTTTTTCAAAACGTCGGGCTGACTTTCGAAGCCATCATAGCCAGAAGAGCCGTTTTGAACCCCTAAAATTTTGCCTTGCATGTCGCTCGCTGTTGCAATGTTTTTTTCTTTTAAAGAAACAAGTACTTGGTCGTTCGTCATGTAGGGTTGTGTGAATTGAACTTTTTCGGCCCGCTCGCTCGTTTTAGTGTAGCCGTTCCAAATAAGATCAATGGTTTGATTTTGTAATTCTGTTTCTTTCATAGACCAATCAATCGGTTGGAAGTCAACGGAAATGCCATAAAGTTTAAAAACCGCTTTGGCTAAGTCGACATCAAAGCCGACAATTTTGCCTGATTTATCTTGAAAACCCATGGGCACAAAGGAGTCATCTAAGCCAATAATAATCCGTTTTTCTTCGTTAATCCGTGTCCATTGATCTTCGTTGCTTTTTCTTTTACCACAACCTACAAATAGGAGTAAACTACAACAGATAACCAGCAAGGCTAAAGAATATTTCTTTTTCATCATAAACTCCTTTCTATTGGACGGGGGCAACCGTCAAAAGGTTGTCTGCAATTTTTTCAGCGAAAGCCATATCGTGGGTCACGACAATCTGTGTCATGCCTTGTTTCCGTAAATCTAAAATAACTTCTTCCACTTGTTGGCGTAAAGCTGGATCTAGCGCGCTCGTTGGTTCATCGTACCCAAGAACTTTTGGCTTCATTGCTAAGGCACGAGCAAGTGCAACTCGTTGTTTTTGTCCACCGGAAAGTTGGTACGGATAGAGTTTTTCTTTACCAGCCAAGCCCAATTTTTCCAGTAATTCTAAAGCTTCTTGCTGACTTTTTGCTTTTTCTTCTTTTAGTACTAATGTAGGTGCTAAGGTAATGTTTTCTAAAACTGATAAGTGAGGGAAAAGTTGGAAATCCTGGAAAACGACCCCAACCACTTGATCGGCATTGTCCATTTCAGCAGGATTGAAAGGAACACCAGCCAACAAAAGCTCACCAGAATCAATGGTTTCTAAACCAGCCAAACAACGAAGTAAAGTGGTTTTTCCGCCGCCTGAAGGACCAACAATCGTTAAAATTTTACCCTCTGGAATTTCTAAATTTAAGTGATCAATAATGGTCCGGTTGTCAAAATGTTTGGTTAAATTTTTAATAGTTAACATGGTAGAGTCCTCCTATTTATAATATTGATAGAATTTTTCAATTTTCTTAGAAGCAACAGTCAAAATTGCCGTAAAGAGTAAATAAATCACTCCCACTAAAGCTAATGGCACTAATGTAACATCGCGGCTCATCGCAATTTTACCAGCACGTAAAAGATCGCCTAAGCCAAGAACATAAATAAGAGAAGTATCCTTGACCAAATTGATAATTTCATTTCCTACGGAAGGCAGCACGATTTTAACAACTTGTGGCAAAATAATCCGGGTGACTGTTTGAAAACGTGTTAAACGTAAAACCTTAGCAGCTTCATATTGACCTTGGGGAATTGCTTGAATCCCCCCGCGAAAAATTTCAGCAAAGTACGCAGCATAATTTAAAATAAATGCGAATAAGGCTGCATCGTAACGTTCAAAGACAATACCAATTAATGGTAAGCCGTAAAAAACAAAAATTAATTGTAACAATAGCGGAGTGCCGCGCATTAACCAAATGTAGAGGTTAATTAAGTAACGTAAAGGTTTAAACGAACTTTGTAAAATAAAGGCAATGATGATCCCCAGTGGAATCGAGCCAAGGAGTGTAAAGAAAAAGACTTTCAGTGTCATGCCAGCTCCGCTAACTAAAGCAGGTAAAATTTCTAAAATATAATCCATCATTTTTTCCTCCAACAATTTTTATTAAAAAACAAAAAAGCCTCTTGGCTGTGAGCCAAGAGGACGAATCGCATTCGTGGTGCCACCTCAATTTACTTATCTTTCACAAGATAAGCCTTATGTAGTTGCGTTGACAACTACTCTCTGTTAACGATAGAGTCACCGGTTTTTCTTACTAAAGGATTCAGAAAAACATCTTTTAGGTGTGAGTAAAGAAGAATCCATCTTTTTCTTTCAGCCAATGAAAAAGTCTCTGTAAAGGAAGAGCTAAATTACTATGTCCTAAGCTTTGATTGTAAGTATGAAATTGTTCGAACGGAACAGAAAACCTGTTGCTTTTCTAGCGTATCCCATTGAGCACATAGAAAAGGGGACAACAGACTTGAGCAGTTGAGGCATTCTCTCAGTTTGAAAAGCGCATCTAAAAAAACAAAAAAGTCCTTTGGCTGACTAGCCAAAGGACGAATAATCAATTATCGTGGTTCCACCTTAGTTTATTCGTGTTTCGCAACACGAACCTTATGAAGTTCATAACTTCGCCTGTTAACGAGTGGTCCCGGACTTTCCTACTAAGGGTTCAAAAAGTCAACTCCCAGATGTGGTTCGCTGTTTCTTTACGTCTTTTTCCACCAACCAAAGACTCTCTTCACTAAAGGAAACAGTTACTCTTCTGTTCTCTGTTTTTCAATACTGTACCACCAGAAAAAATATCTGTCAACTCTTATTCTTAAAAAAATATTTTTCTTTCAAAAAGTAAGTGCTGAAAAAGGACAAATGTATGGAAAATCATGTAAAATGTAAGTAAGTTGTTTGAACAGAAGGAGGAGTTTTGGTATGAAACAGAAAAAGTGGTTAATCGGACTTGTTGCACTGGGCTTGGTTTTAGCAGCATGTGGAAGTGGCGGTTCGAAAACGACCTCGAATGAAGCATCTACACAGAAAATTAACGTCGCATCTGGTGGTGAACTCTCGACATTAGACAGCGCTCATTATACAGATGTCTATAGTTCCGATATGATTGGTCAAGTAGTTGAAGGCTTGTATCGACAAGATAAAAACGGAGATCCTGAGCTAGCTATGGCGAAAGCAGAGCCACAAGTTAGTGAAGACGGGTTAGTCTATACATTCAAGTTACGAGAAGCAAAATGGACAAACGGGGATCCAGTTAAAGCAGGGGATTTTGTAGTTGCGTTTAGAAACGTGGTCGATCCAGCGTATGGTTCAAGTAGCAGTAATCAAATGGATATTTTTAAAAATGGGCGTGCGGTGCGGGAAGGACAAGCCACGATGGAAGAATTTGGTGTCAAAGCAATCGATGACCAGACACTAGAACTAACATTGGAAAATCCAATTCCTTATTTAGCCCAAGTCTTAGTTGGAACACCTTTTATGCCTAAAAATGAAGCCTTTGCCAAAGAAAAAGGTACTGCCTATGGGACTTCTGCAGATAATTTTGTTGGCAATGGGCCGTTTGTAATTTCAGGCTGGGATGGCAATTCCGAAACTTGGAAATTGAAGAAGAATAATCATTATTGGGATAAAGAACACGTAAAATTGAATGAAATTGATGTTCAAGTAGTGAAAGAAATTGGCACAGGAGCCAATCTTTTTGATAATGGCGACTTAGATTACACTGTTTTAGCAGATACTTATGCACTTCAGTATAAAGAGTCAAAACAAGCGCATTTTGTACCTAAAGCCATGGTGGGTTATTTAAGCCCAAATCATCGCCGTGAAATTACCGGCAACGAACATGTTCGAAAAGCTTTTTTACAAGCGATTGACAAAGAAATTTTTGCAAAAGAAATTTTAGGAGATGGCTCGACAGCTTTAAATGGTTTTGTACCAGCTAATTTTGCAAAAAATCCAGATACAGGTGAAGATTTCCGCAAAGAAAATGGTGATTTATTGCCATATAATATTAAAGAAGCCCAAGCTAACTGGAACAAAGCGAAAGAAGAGTTGGGCAAAGATAAAATTGAATTGGAACTAATCTCAGCGGATTCAGCGATTGCCAAGAAAACCATTGAATTTGTTCAAGGGCAATTGCAACAAAATTTACCAGGTTTAACAATCAAATTAAAATCATTGCCTTTGCAAAATCGTTTGGATTTACAAACAGCAGGTAATTACGATTTAGCCTTTGGAACATGGACACCTGACTATGCTGATCCCATTAATTTTTTAGAATTTTATGACTCGAAAAGTGGCTTAAATACTTCTGGTTATAACGATTCAGCGTATGATGCGGGTCTCCAAAAAGTTAGAAAAGATTACGCTAATGAACCTGAAAAACGCTGGAATGAATTACTAAGTTTAGAAAAAACATTAATTGAAAAAGATGCCGGTGTTTTACCATTATTCCAAGGAGCCATTGGTTACTTGAAATCAGATCGATTACAAGGCTTGCAAGTATTTTCTTTTGGTCGCACAGTATCCTATCGTTTAGCTTATGTAGAAGAATAAATTGACTTCTGAAAAGTCCTATCTTTTGAAAAAGTCTGCTTTCTGTTTTATCCTTAAAGTAGGAAAATTAACTAAAAAAATCAACTATGAAAGGTAGGTTTTTCAAATGTTTAGCTTTCTATGGGCATTAATTGTCGGAGGAATTATTGGCGCAATTGCTGGCGCAATTTTAGGAAAAGACGTGCCAGGTGGCATTATTGGAAATATTATCGTGGGCTTTTTAGGAAGTTGGGTAGCATCACTCTTGTTGCCTTCTTTAGGACCAGTCATCGGCGGGTTTCCAATTATCTCAGCGTTGCTAGGAGCGATTATCTGTATCGCTATTTACTCTTTTATTGTAAACCGCAAGGCGTAAAATTGTATCAAAATGATATCTTGAAAAGCATCATAAAACTTGTGAAGGTTGATCAAACCATTACTTTTGATGTCTTTTCTCTCATATTTTAAGTCTATGACAAAAATCTCTTTGGATTTTTGTCATAGACTCTTTTTTTTTTTCAAATATTTATTATGAGAATTTCCTGCGTTAGACTGCTTATTTTTCATTTATTATTCATTTTTGATAAAGGAAGTTTTGTTGGATAAAGTGAATAGCTCAAGGCTCAACAAAAATAAAGAGAAAATTAATATGTTAAGTTCAAGGGAAGTGAAATTCTGCTCTCATAATACGCCGTTTTATTCATTAAACGATAGTTGAAAAAAATAAGTGCCCTTGTTATTCTTTGAATTAAACTAATGGGGGCGAAAAGCATGGAATCGTTAAAAAGTAATCTTTTTTTGACCAGAGAAGCGTATTTGGAAGCTTTTAAAACAATCATGACACCTTTAAAAACGGCTATTTTAACATCAGAAAAACCTGGCGTGAATTTTGGGTCCAGTGGTGCTGTCTATGATCAGCAACATGCTGAAATGGAAGCGCTCATTCGACCATTATGGGGAATTGGACCGTATTGGGTTACTTGTAAAGATGATGTTTTAAGAGATGCTTATGTGGAAAAATTAATCGCAGGAACTGATCCGTCATCCCCAGATTATTGGGGCGATATTGTTGATTATGATCAATATATTGTGGAAGCAGCAGCATTATCTTTAACTTTATTGCTTCATAAGACATATTTTTGGGCCTGTTTTTCTGAGAAACAGCAAGAAAATATCATGGTTTGGTTAAATAAAGCACTTGGTTGTAAAATTCCTAAAAATAATTGGACGTTTTTCAAAGTGCTCATTCGTTTGGCACTCGAGGAATGTGGACAAGTGATTAACCAAGCGGAACTAGAGGAAGAATTGGCGTTGATTGAACGCATGTATTTAGGTGATGGTTGGTATATGGATGGTAAAACTACGCAAAGAGATTATTATATTTCGTTTGCTTTTCATTATTATAGTTTGATTTATGTCAAATTTATGCGAGAAAGAGATCCTGTTCGTGCGAAACGTTTTACAGAACGAGCCGTTATGTTCGCGCAAGACTATCTGTACTATTTTGATGAGGAGGGCGAAGCGTTACCTTACGGACGTAGTCAAACGTATCGGTTTGCTCAAGGAGCATTTTTCGCAGCTTTGATATTTGCAGAAGTAGAGGCTTTACCTTGGGGACAAATAAAAACGCTGTTAGCAAAACATTTACACTGTTGGATGCAACAGACTATTTTCACTTATGATGGTCGGTTGTCCATTGGCTATCATTACGAAAATTTAGTAATGGCAGAAGGTTATAACGCACCAGGCTCTCCGTATTGGGCTTTTAAAACATTTTTGTTGCTCGCAGTGGATCAAGACCATCCGTTTTGGCGTGCTGAACCGCTGGCGATAAAACGAGAAGAAAAGCGTTTGATAGAAAAGGGAAACATGTTATTAATCCATCCTAAAATGAAAACGCATGTCCTCGGCTATCCTGCAGGACTATGGCTTGAAAATCAAGCACATGCTGCGGCTAAATATAGTAAATTTGTCTATTCTAGCCGCTTTGGTTTTAGCGTTCCCAAAGCTGGTGCGCGTTATGAGGAGGGGGCTTTTGATAACGTATTGGCTGTTTCTCGTGATGGTGAATATTTTCGTGTTAAAGGGAAAGTTCATGATTTTTATTTAACAGAGGAGCAAGTTTATTATAAATGGCTACCTTTTCAAGAAGTAGAAATTGAAACAACCATTTATCCTTTTGGGGAATGGCATGTTAGAGTACATGAAATAGTGACATCGGTTCCATTAAAAGTGCGCGAAGGAGGATTCAGTCTACCGTTACTTGGAAAATTTTCAGAAAAAGAACTTGGTAAAGAGTGGGCTAGAGTCGATTCAGGAGAATTGTGTTCGCAAATAGTTGCAATTGAAGGGTATGACCACGCAGGTATTCTTCAACCTGAACCCAATACATCGTTGTTTTTCCCAAGAACAAGTTTACCTTATTTGCAAAAAGAGCTACCAATAGGAACGCATCGCCTGATTTGTTTGGTAGGTGGTGTGACAAGGGAGGAATAAAAAATGATAAAAATCGAATTGAAAAATAAAGACAATCAGATTATTACTGGCCGAATCGATCACGAGAAGCCAGAAGCGCCACTCGTGGCGGAGGGAGACACGTTAGCGGTATTAGCAATTAAACAGTACCTTTATCAAGTTGGCGATAAAATTGTAGTGACTTATACAGGGGCTACCCCTTATTTGATGGTTCAATTAGATGAAACTTTGGCTCCTTCATTGATTT
Organism: Enterococcus sp. AZ129; assembly: GCF_051714505.1. Classification (NCBI taxonomy): domain Bacteria; kingdom Bacillati; phylum Bacillota; class Bacilli; order Lactobacillales; family Enterococcaceae; genus Enterococcus; species Enterococcus sp. AZ129. Next base: position 587,231 of record NZ_JBIORY010000001.1, read on the forward strand.
ATCTAAAAGAAAAAGTTTGGGAATATCAAATTCCATTAGAAGAATCTGCTCGAAAAGCTTTTGTTGATACGGCCTTTCATTCAGCAAGGCACCAAATAATGGTTCGACAAGCGCACACGTTTGAAAAAGACAATTATCAAAATCTTTCTATGAATACACATGACCAAAAAGAATATTCAGGAGCCTATCCTCATGCGTATGCAAACGTTGAAACGAGAGACGATGCTGTTTTCTTTGCGAAAAATGCTATTGATTCTAAGTTTGGTAACCTTTCTCATGGCTCGTATCCATTTGCTTCTTGGGGAATTAACCAGCAAAAGGAGGCACAGTTAACGATTGACTTTGGCAGGCCTGTAGAAACGGACTGGATCCGCTTGCTATTTCGGGCGGATTACCCACATGATAGCTATTGGGAGGAAGTCACTTTAGCTTTTTCAGATGGTGAGGAACGAGTAGTTGCCACAACGAATACCGCCTGTTTTCAAGAAATAAAGTTCCCAATGAAAACAACACAAACTTTGACATTAAAATGCTTACGAAAAGCGCTGGACTCTTCTCCGTTTCCAGCGTTGACCCAAATTGAAGTATTCGGTCGGAATAAATAACAAGAGGTCGGGACAGAACCGTTTAGCTCTGAGAAATAAGAAGAAATTTCCGAAAATTTCTCTTTGATTTTTGGAGACCAAGTAGGTATTGTTCATCATCGAATCACTACGTTCTTCGTGATTCTCAACAATTTCGGCTTATTTCCGAAGGACCTTCAACTCTTAGAGCTTTAGCTCTTAGAAGTTGTTGAGATCGGAGCAACGCGTAGTGTTGGTTCTGTTCCCGCCGTTTATCAGTTTTTGAGCGTGGAGCAAAAATCCAAAGTGATTTTTGTCCCACGCTCTTGTTTTTAAGAGAAATAATCAAGAAAGGTCGCTTTTTATTTTCTTTTACGTTATAATACAATAAGTTAATATGTTAACAAGTTAAGGAGTGGTGGAGATGTGTAGTCAAGAAAATAAACAAAGACTGATCTCTCTAGGAGAAAATGTCACAGATGAATGGATTCAAACGCAATTAAATGAATGCGTTTCAAAAATTGCTAAAAATATGCAGCGTTTCGGAACGCAGTTTCCTTCAGCTTGTGCTACGAATGGTCGATATCGTCTCAAAGCTAACGATGATTGGACCAATGGCTTTTGGACAGGCATGCTTTGGCTGGCATATGAGTGGTCTCACCAAGAAAAATTTCGTTTACTGGCAATGGAAAATATTGACAGCTTTCAACAACGATTAGAGGAGCATTTTGTTTTGGACCACCATGACATTGGTTTTTTATATAGTCTATCGGCGGGTGCTGGGTATAAAATTACCGGTGATGAGCGCTGTAAACAAGAAGTGCTAGCTGCCGCTGAAGTATTGTCAGCACGATTCCAAGAAAATGGCTCCTTCATTCAAGCGTGGGGCCATTATGGTGATCCCAAAGAATATCGATTAATTATCGACTCATTAATGAATTTACCGCTTTTATTTGAAGCAACTAAATTATCTGGAAATAGGGTTTATGAGGAAATTGCCTCACGTCACTATCATACGTTAATGAAAACGGTGATTAAATCCGATGCGACAACTTATCATACCTATTATTTTGATCCAGAAACAGGCAAACCAAAACATGGAGCTACGCATCAAGGACATAGTGATACTTCCATTTGGGCACGAGGCCAAAGTTGGGCAATTTTAGGGATTCCCCTAAACGAAACATTTCTCCATTCCCAACCATTTCCGGAAATTTATCCACAAATAGTGGAGGTTTTTCTAGCTCATTTGCCAGCAGATTTAATTCCCTATTGGGATTTTGATTTTAATGACCAAATGCCATCTGACAAAGATAGCTCGGCACTGGCAATTGCGGCATGTGGTTTATTGGAAGCAGACAAACTACAGGCTTTTCCTCAAGCGAAAGAGCTTGCCAAAGGAATGATTTATCAATTAGGAGAATATTATCGTACGCAAAATGATTCCGAAAATGAAGGACTGCTACTCCATGGTGTTTACGCACATGCAGAAGGAAAAGGGATTGATGAACCCAACTTATGGGGCGATTATTTTTACATGGAAGCCTTAATGCGTTTAGCAAAACCATCATGGCAAAGATACTGGTAAAGGGGAAAAATGATGCAAACGTTTGAGATTAAAGAAGACTTTTTATTAAATGGACAACCAATAAAAATTATTAGCGGGGCGATTCATTACTTTCGAATGACACCTAGACAATGGGAAGATAGCCTCTATAATCTGAAAGCTTTAGGAGCTAATACAGTAGAAACCTACATTCCTTGGAATATTCATGAACCAGAAGAAGGCGTATACGATTTTGAAGGAATGAAAAACATTGAAGCATTTGTCCGCTTGGCAGAAAAACTGAATTTACTAGTTATTCTGCGTCCTTCGGCTTATATTTGTGCAGAATGGGAGTTTGGTGGCTTACCCGCATGGCTTTTGAAAGAAAAAGGCGTGCGATTACGTTCGACAGATCCTATTTTTATGACTAAAGTTCGTAACTATTTTCAAGTATTATTGCCTAAACTAGCACCACTGCAGATAACACAAGGTGGACCAGTGATCATGATGCAGGTTGAAAATGAATATGGGTCCTATGGCATGGAGAAAGCGTACTTGCGACAAACCAAGCAGATAATGGAAGAACTGGGGATTGAGGTTCCTCTTTTTACATCTGATGGCGCTTGGGAAGAGGTTTTGGATGCGGGGACGTTAATTGAAGAGGATGTTTTTGTGACAGGAAATTTTGGTAGTCATTCGAAAGAAAATGCTGCCGTTTTGAAAAAATTTATGACTCGTCATGGTAAAAAATGGCCATTGATGTGCATGGAATACTGGGATGGGTGGTTCAATCGTTGGGGCGAACCAGTGATTCAGCGAGAAGGTACCGACTTGGCGAAGGAAGTAAAAGATATGCTGGCAGTGGGTTCTTTAAATCTCTATATGTTTCATGGAGGAACAAATTTCGGCTTTTATAACGGGTGTTCGGCGCGAGGTGCAAAAGATTTACCTCAAGTCACTAGCTATGATTATGATGCTTTATTAACAGAAGCAGGAGAACCAACAGAAAAATATTATGCCGTTCAAAAAGCAATTAAAGAAGTATGTCCAGAAGTTTGGCAAGCACAACCACGCACGAAAAAACTGGGAAATTTGGGAAGCTTTCCAGTAACTGCTAGCGTATCCTTATTCGCAGTAAAAGATCAAATGATGACACCGAAGACCACCGTGTATCCATTAAGTATGGAAGAAGCTGGCTCAGGCTATGGCTACTTGCTTTATTCGTTTGATTTAAAAAATTATCATCATGAAAATAAACTAAAAGTGGTCGAGGCCAGTGATCGTTTACACATTTATGTAGATGGAGATTTAGCTGCTACCCAATATCAAGAGACAGTGGGAGAAGAGCTACTGATTTCAGGGCAAACTGAAAAAGACACACTTGCGTTAGATATCTTAGTGGAAAACTTAGGTCGCGTTAATTATGGCTTTAAATTAAATAATCCCACACAAAGTAAAGGAATTCGAGGTGGAGTGATGCAAGACATTCATTTTCACCAAGGCTATCAACACTATCCCTTAACTTTTTCACAAGAGCAATTAGCCAAGATTGATTACACAGCTGGAAAAAATCCATTGCAGCCTTCGTTTTATCAAGTAACATTTGAATTAGAACAGCTAGCAGACACGTATATTGACTGTCGAGGCTACGGCAAAGGATTCGTTGTGGTCAATGGCCATCATCTAGGTCGTTATTGGGAAATAGGACCCATTCATTCGCTGTATTGTCCCAAAGAATTTTTACAGCAAGGACAAAATGAAGTAGTAATTTTTGAAACAGAGGGAATTAACATTGAGTACTTGAAATTTACGAATCAAGTAATCATAGACTAAAAAAATAGAAGTAGAAGCTGAAATTTATTCGGCTTCTACTTCTATTTTGGTTTTGAAATATTTCCAATGTTTATAACTAATAATATATTCAGCAACACTACCATCTGCGAGATAGGAATGTTTAACTTGTTTAACAGCGGGTTCACGAAAACTTAATTGAAGTAAATTCAATAACTCAGCATCTTCGGGAAAGACAATTTCATTTGTTTCTACAGAAGCCAACGAGAAGAGGTCTACTGAAAAATCTTTACGGACTCGTTCATACACACTTGCATAAGCTGTGAGGTCCTTTGAGAGCGGCTCTTTAACAAGCTTTTTGGGAAGATGTGTGATATGTACGAGAAAGGGTGTATCTTCAGAATAGCGTACACGCTTGATTCTATAATAAGAAGCGTTAGCTGGTAAGCCTAATTCCTTTAAAATTTCGGCTTGATTTTCTTCTTCAATTGAAAGGACTTTAACTTTTTCAGAGTCTAAAGAATGCAACTCGATATCAGAAAATTTTACATTTTGAGAAACTTTTGATTTCGAAACAAAGGTCCCTTTTCCTTGGATACGATACAAGTAACCTGCACTGGTTAGCTCATTCAGTGCTTTGACAGCTGTGATAGAACTAACAGCATATTTTCGTTTAATATCGGCTTCAGAATAAAATTTATCACCAGGAATAAAGGTATGATTTTTTATTTCACGTAAAAGGTCTTGTTTAATTTGTTCATATTTAGGTAACATGCGATTGCCTCCATTCTAGTAATCGAATGAATTAAGCATAACATGTTAACTAGCCTTTAGCAAACACTTTGAAAAAGAGGAAAGACAATTTTTATTTAAAGAATTCAAAAAAAAAATTCAATATATTAAGATATTAGGTTTACGGATAACTTAGTATGTGTTATAGTAAGTTCGTAGAGAACATAACATGTTAAGTAGGGTCACCTACATCTAGGGAGGGAAACTCGTGGAAAACATTGTACTAATTAGTCATGGTAGCATGGCTGAAGGCGTCAAAGTTAGCTTAGAAATGATCGTTGGTCGGCAAGAACACGTGCATACAGTCTCATTACGACCAGATAGTGACAATCTTCAATTTGAGAAAGAGCTAAATGAAAAAATGAAAGCCCTTAACGGTACGACACTGATTATTGCTGATTTACTAGGAGGAACGCCATGTAACGTGGCAACTAAGAATTATTTGAACGTTGACGGAGTGGAAATTATTGCAGGGATGACGCTCTCTGTTGTGATTGAAGCAGTGGTTAATCAACAGGCTTCGATTAAAGAATTAGTTTGTTTAGCACAAGAAAATATTGTTGATGTAAAAGCTGGGATGAATCAAGCAGAACAAGAGATTTCAGAAGCCAGCAAAGAAAAAGAGTTAAGTAACTATAGTCAATATGCTGGAAAAGAAAATATTGTAAACACACGGATTGATGAACGGTTAATTCATGGACAAGTAGCGGGAATTTGGTCGACAAGTCTTAGTACACAGCGAATAATTGTAGCCAATGATGAGGCGGCTACAGATCCTTTACAAAAATCATCTTTGAGAATGGCAGCGCCTTCTTCGATGCGTTTATCTGTTCTTGGAGTAGAGGCTGCCGCTAAAAATATTCAATCAGGAAAATATGGTAAACAGCGTTTATTTTTATTATTTAAAAATCCGAAAGATGTGCTCCGCTTTATCGAAGCGCAAGGACCTATCAAAACTGTAAATGTTGGGAATATGAGTTACAAAGAAGGAGCACGCGAAGTAACAAAAAGTATTCAAGTTTTACCAGAAGAAGAACAAATTTTTGAAACAATCGCTTCAAAAGGCGTCACTGTGACAGCCCAATTAGTTCCAAACGATCCAGTCGTTGATTTTATGAAAAAATTACGCGGCTAAAACTGTCAGACTAAGAAAGAATATTTTTAAATTTAGGAGGAAATTTCAATGCATTTAGCAGCGTATCAAATTATTTTAATTACTATTTATGCGTTTATTGCTATTAATGACTCACTTATTTCAAATACGTTGACGCAACCAGCTATTGCTGGAATGATTTCTGGAATGATTATGGGAGATTTAAAAACTGGTTTAATGGTTGGCGGCACTCTTCAATTAATGCGTTTAGGAATTGCTGCTTTTGGTGGAGCATCGGTACCTGATTATTTCACAGGGGCTGTTTTAGGAACCGCTTTCGCTGTAATCTCTGGAAAAGGAGCGGAGTATGGCATTGGTTTAGCTGTTCCTGTTTCTCTGTTGATGTTGCAACTAGATGTAGTCGCCCGTTTTTGTAATGTCTTTTTACTTCATAGTGTCGATAAAGCGATTGATAAGATGCAAGTAAAACGGATTCCACGCTTAGTTTTATCTGGTTCTGTTCTGTGGGGACTGTCTCGTGCCATTCCGATTTTATTAATGTTATTAGCGGGGGATGCTGTAGTAACAACGATTACCGATAACATGCCAGAATGGCTAATGACGGGCTTAAAAACAGCTGGAGGGGTATTACCTGTTGTCGGTGTAGGGATTTTATTACGTTACTTGCCAACGAAGCAATATATCCCCTATTTACTATTAGGCTTTTTCTTAGCGGCTTATTTAAAAGTTCCAATGTTAGGTGTTTCGATAGTTGGGATGGTAGCAGCGATGCTTGTATTTAAACGTGATGGGGCAAAAAGCACGACACAAGCAACAACAGGAAATGGTGATTTTGAAGGAGGATATGACGGCGATGAGTAAGCCTAAACTGACAAAAAAAGAATTAAATGCAATTAGCTGGCGTTATATTTTAGGAAGCCAATTAAACTGGAACTATGAACGTATGATGAGTTCAGGATATTTATACGGCATCTTACCTGTTTTAAAAAAATTCTATGGTCATGATGAAGCACAATTTCAAGATATGATGCGCACACACAATCAATTTTTTAACACCAATGCTATTTTTGGGAATTTAATTATGGGGATTGATGTTGCGATTGAAGAGCAAGATGGCTATAAAGCGAAAGAAACAATTATTGCGCTAAAAACAGCTCTGATGGGTTCTTTGGCAGGTGTTGGGGACTCTTTATTCCACGTTATTTGGGGGACGATTTTCGGCTCTGTTGCAGGGACACTGGCTCAAAATGGTTCGGTGGTGGGCTGTGTTATTTGGATTATTGCAAATATTGCACTATTGTTTGGTCGGGCCGCGCTCTTACCACTTGGTTATAAGCAAGGGGTCAAACTAGTGACGACCTTAAAAGACAAGTTATCTGCCTTTACGAATGCAGCAACTGTTCTTGGTGTGACTGTGATTGGTGCCTTAATTCCTTCAGTTATCAAGGCGACAGTTCCTTTTGTTTATAAAAAGAACGGGGTCGAATTAGTTATTCAAGATACGTTAGATGCGATTTTGCCTTCCTTAGTTCCAATCTTACTTGTTCTTTTGACTTATTGGATGTTAGGTCAAAAGAAATTAAATTCCACACGAGTGATTTGGATTATTTTAATTTTATCGATTGTTTTGAGTGCCTTTGGTATTTTGGCGTAAAAAGTATATTAAGTGATTTTCAGAGAGTCGGAGAGTGTAGAAAGTATTTTTCTTCACTCTTTTTCTCTGATTTGTATGTAAGCGTTTTACAATAATTTTTTAGGAGGAGAAAGAATGAAAAACAGGAAAATATGGGTAATGCTGGTCGGACTGTTTACTGCTTTGACGAGTGGATTTATGGGAACCACCCTTACTTTTGCAGAAGAAAACGAAGCGAGCCAAACGATTGAGCAACCCTCTTACATTTCAGATTTCCCCAATCAAGTTGGGCATTGGCAAGATTTGGTGGGAACAGCAGAAAAAAAGAATGATTCTGCTGGTTTATGGATCGCAAACACGAAGCAAGGGACAAACCTAGAATCTGTCTCTATCAATCTTGATGCACGCGAACAATCTTCAGGAGATCTTGAACTAACCTTTTTATATGAAGGACAAAGTAACTTCGGATTGGTTTTTCGCGGAGATAAACAAAAGACGAGTCAATGGCAATCTTTTGCTTATAATCGTGACGGCCGCTGGCAATTAGGACAACCAGGCGGTAAATGGCTAACTAATATTCCGGGGCCAACATTACTAAGTGGCCAACAATATAAACTGCTGGTTCGCTATGATGGGAAAAAAATTCAAACATTTCTGAATGATCAATTATTTTATGAAAATGAAGAGGTTCATTATCCTGATGGTACGTCCATTAATGATGACTGGATGGGGGCTGTAGGAATTAGACTATTTGGTAATCTATCAAAGCTGAATATCATTTCTATGAAAAGTGGCCCCGTTGGTAGCATTCCTGTTATCGATTCATCTGCAGAATACCGAGAATTAAAAGAAAAATGGCGAAATCAGCTTGTTTCCAAAGAATATGATTCAACTAACCAAGCGCTTGTAGACTACGTCCAAAAAATCTCCAATGAAGCAACAGAACTCGATCAAACGATGAATAAAGAGCCGAACCGCAGCTATTTATGGCCACTAGAGCCTGGCAATACGCCATCGGCTGATTTAACGACTCAATTTACCAAATTGCAAAAATTAGCGTTAGCCTATGGAACGAAGGGGAGTACGCTTTACCAAGATGACAAATTGGCAGCAACCATTATTGATGGCTTAGATTTTATGGTAACGCAAAAAGGGTATGATGGGAAAAAGTACCACGGAAATTGGTGGGACTGGCAAATTGGTGTGCCACAGAAGTTTCTTAATATTCTAATGATTTTAGAGGATAAAGTTTCTCCAGAAAAGCAACAAATCTATACAAATGCGCTGAGCAGTTATGTCCCAGATCCGTTTAAACAGTTGTATACAAAACCACAAGGAACGTTTGTGGATTTAGCTTTTATCCCAAATTTTGTGACATCAGGAGCGAACCGAACGGACTTAGCTTTAACTGTTTTGGGGTTAGGAATTTTACAAAAGGATAGCGGGAAAATTAACCAAGCATCCAGTAGTATCGTCGATGTATTTAAATTAGTCACAAAAGGTGATGGTTTTTACCAAGATGGTTCTTTTATCCAGCACAATAACATTCCTTATACAGGTTCGTATGGCAATGTTTTGGTGAAAGGGGTTGGACAAATTTTGGCCATTACAGCAGATTCATCTTTTCAAATGGATGCAACTCTTGTGACAGAATTTGTTGAAAATGTTGATCGTGCCTTTCTTCCTTTGATTTATAAAGGTGAAATGCTACCAACTGTGAATGGCCGTTCCATCTCAAGAGCCCCAGCAGTTGGAAAAACAGGCTATGGCTCAACTACCATGTATAATTTATTAATTGTGGCTAAATTTGCCCCTAATAATTATCAAAAGAAATTTCAAGAAGCCGTTAAATATTGGATGAAGGAGAACCCAGATTATTATTTGACGAATGCTCGTGATTTTAATGATTTACAGATGACTATGCAACTTTTAACTAATCCAGAAATTACGGGAGGGCAACTTCCTTTTACAGGCACGAAACTTTATGCTTCGATGGATCGATTTGTCCAACGCACACCTAGTTATATGTTTGGGCTAGGCTTGTATTCAAAGCGCACTGCATCTTTTGAAGCAGGGAATAAAGAAAATAAACGTGGCTGGCACACTGGTGACGGAATGATGTACGTATATAATGATGACGAGGTGCAATTTAATTCCAGCTATTGGCCAACTGTAGATCCCTATCGACTACCAGGAACAACTGTAGATACCATTTCTTTGGCAGATGAAGTTTCAGCATTTACAACAATCACATCGAAAGAGCAATGGGTTGGTGGAGTAACGTCAGAAAATCAGGCAGTAGTAGGGATGGCTCTTAATAAAGACGGGACCAAAAATAATGGGAAACTTTTACCTATGAACCTACAAGCTAAAAAATCTTGGTTTGTATTAAATGGGCAAATTATCGCATTAGGCGCAGGAATTAAAGGGGATACAGAAGCTTCGATTGAGACAGTTGTTGATAATCGTTTGTTAAATGATGCGTATCAGTATCAAGTGCTATCAAATATTGGGGAGATTCATGAGAAAAATGAAACGAGTAAAAAACAATGGTTATTACTAAAGTCGGATCATTCCAATGCTAATATGGGTTATTATTTTCCAGAAGAAACAACGGTAAATGTTAAAAGTGAAACTAGAAAAGGAACCTATAAAGCAATTAATGAAGCATTTGCAAGTGATAAAGAATATGTAGGTGATTATCGAACATTTACGATTCAACATGGTCAACACCCAACGAACGAGCATTATGCTTATGTAGTTTTACCAGGAATCGATGAAACTGATTTAAAAACATATGCTGCCAAAAAAACAGTAGAAGTTCTCTCAAATACAGAAGAAATTCAAGCAGTTAAGCAAGAAGAAGAAGGCTATCTTGGGGTTAACATTTGGTCAGAAACTGGCGGTACAATAGCAGGGATTACCTCAAATAAAGCTATTTCTTTAATGAGAAAGACACAACAACACCAAAAAACGTATACTTTCTCTGATCCCACACAAACAACTAAGACACTGACTTTAAAAATACCAAAAAATTACAGCACAGTAATTAGTCAAAGTGACGGAATCACTTATGATGATGCAACAGAAACCTTTACTATTAATTTTGAAAATGTCGTAGGAAGTAGTAAACAAATTATTGTAGAATAACTAAAAGAAATTAAAGTAGCCTCAAATTCCGATTAAAACTGGAATTTGAGGCTACTTTGTAGAAATTATTTAAGATTCTAACATTTCTGCAGGTAATAAAATCGTTTCACGATGGCCATCATCAAAAGCAAAAATTCGCGACGGATATGCCGTAGAATAACTAAATGGTAAGTCGATGGCCATTTCTACTGAACTATTTTCTTGAGAAAAATGGACAGTCACTTTGCCATTATTGTTCAACAAATCAAAGTGAAGTAAGTCGTTTAAAGGGATAACCCCTTTTAGATTTAAGTCAATAATCAACCAAATACTATCAATTAAGCCACTAGGTAAGCTAGAAACAACACCTAATGAAGCATAGCGGCTACGGTCACTATCAAAACGTTCAAACATATGGATGACCTCCTTTTTGTTTACTTACTTTTAGTATACTGCAAATTTTAAAAAAAGAAATTGTTTCGTTTGAAAATATTGCGTAGATTAGCAAAAATTTAATATTCCTCTGTAGCTTCCTAGCTTTGCAGGTGTCATCATTTATGTGAAGAAATCAAGACATGCAGTAAAAAGAAAATGGGACGTACGTTGTTTCAACGTACATCCCATTTCTAAAACTTAAGAGAATCAGCTGAACAAAAGTGTACTCTTTATTCGGCTAATTCTGGTTCAGTCGTTTCAGCAGCTGTTCCTTCTTCTTCTTCAGGAGCAGTTTGTGCTTCAACAATAGCAACTAGTTGTTCTTCTGGATCAGTTAAAATTTCATAGTCTTTGTGTTCAGGTAAATCAGCGATTGTAAGAGCATCACCAATTTCTAAGTTTGTAATATCTACTTCAATTGATTCTGGCAATTTATCTGGTGTGGCTGCCACTAAAACAGTGTACAAGTTTTGAGCTAAGGTACCCCCAGCTTTCACACCTGCAGATTCACCAATTAATTGAACTTCTGCTTCGACTTCTGTTGTTTCTTTCATATTTACAGATAAGAATTCAACATGAAGCATTTGACCAGTAAAGGTATCTAATTGTGCTTTCGACATTAATGTGTTGATGTTTTTCCCATCAACTGTCATTTTAATAACGGTGTTAGCACCATGTTCGCGTAAAATTTTTGATAAGTCTTTTTCTTCAAAATAGATTGGTGTACTTTCAATTTGGTAACCGTAAACAATGGCAGGTACTTTCCCTTCGTGACGTAGCTGATTTCTTAGTGAACGTGGACGGATAGCTCTTTCTTTAACTTCTAATTGTACTGACATAACCTAATTCCTCCTTGAAATAATGAGTGATTTGGTTAAACTCAGAAACAAAACATAATGGAAAAAAGAAACTCTTTTTTCAGTTGTTCTTGTCTAGAAAAATGCTAACAATAATCAAAAAATCCCCACAAATATTGCCAGGCAACACTCATGGGAATGGTTCATTGTTATCGTTGTTCTCTCCCAGGTCATTACGCTGTTTTTGAGAAACCTTTATTTACTTTACTTATTAACCGTAACACTTATATTTTTATACGTCAAGGAATTACCTTTTTCCACTTTTCATCTTTAACGGATTCCACTATACTTATACCAGAATGGAGCTGAACAATGCGATTAGATAAATTACTAGAAGAACTTCAGTTTGGATCACGCAAAACGGTGAAACGATTAATCAAAGGCAAGCAGGTCACTGTGGATGGCATCGTGACTTTAAATGAAAGCCAAAATGTCGATGCGCAATTACAAATGATTAAAGTAAAAGGACAATTAATTTCGCATAAGACCCATGTGTACTATATGTTGAATAAGCCAAAAGGTGTGGTTAGCGCTGTCTCAGATGCATCTAAAAAAACAGTTATTGATTTGATTGCGCCACAAGACAGACGCCCTGGTCTTTATCCAGTGGGCAGACTCGATGGCGATACGGAAGGGTTACTTCTATTAACAGATAATGGACAATTAGGGTATCAATTAATTCGGCCAAATAAAGAAGTAGCGAAATGTTATGAAGTGAAAGTCAATGGTTTGGTCTCTGCAGAAGATTGTGCTAAATTTAAAGATGGGATTGTTTTGCAAGGAGGCATTCAATGTAAGCCAGCAAAAATAACTGTTCTTGCAGCGACTGAAACGGAGAGTCATGTTTTCCTGACTATTCAAGAAGGAAAATTTCACCAAGTGAAAAAAATGTTTTTATCTGTGGGGAAAAAAGTGACTGCTTTAAAACGTCAAACTATGGGGCCGTTGCGGCTAGATCCGCAATTACCTTTAGGTGCTTATCGTTCATTAACAAGAAAAGAGTTACAATTGCTATTGCCTTATTTTTTTATTGAAAAACAACAAACAAGCAAAGCGTTACCGAGTAATTTGAAAAGAGAAGAGGAACGGAAATGAAAACATTGCTTTTTGATGTTGATGATACATTGTTAGATTTTAAATTGGCTGAAAAGAAGGCGCTCCATGCCTTATTTGAAGAAGAAAATGTACCATTTACATCTGAAGTCGAGTCAACATACCACCGAATTAATCAAGGATTATGGCGTTCATTTGAAGAAGGAAAAATAACAAAAGATGTTCTCCTTGATACACGGTTTGGTTTATTGTTTGACGCGTTTAATCGAGAAGTTGATAGCGTTAAAATGGGAGAAAACTACCGAGAATATTTAAGTCAAGGACATGACTTGCTTGGCAATAGTCAACGTATCTTGGAAAAATTAGCACCCCATTATGATTTATATATTGTGACAAACGGAGTGGCAAAAACACAGTATCGTCGGTTGGAAGAGTCGAAATTAATGCCTTATTTTAAAGATATTTTTGTTTCAGAAGAAGTGGGTTATCAAAAACCGATGAAAGAGTATTTTGATTTTGTTTTTGAACGGATTCCTAATTTTAGTCGAGAAAAAACAATGATTATTGGTGATTCTTTGCATTCAGATATTCAAGGAGGCCAACAAGCGAAAATTCAAACTGTTTGGCTCAATCCGACCTCCGCTCCAGCAACACCAACAATTCAACCCAATTATACGATTCAACAGCTAGATGAGTTGTTACCAATTCTTGGGCATTAAAAAAACAACATTTCCTGTACAGGAAATGTTGTTATTTTAACTTAAATGTAACCGTAAGCGAACCATATCCTTTAAAGGCAAGCCGTTTTCTATAATGGGCTCATCATAATGATGGATAAAAAAATCTGGTTCAATATGTGTCATTCGAAAACCGACTTTTTGGTAGAGATATAGCTGTTGAAAGCCTGTGCTCCCAGTCCCAATCTCCAAGTAATCATACTTTTCTTTTTTGGCAAAATCAATGGCAAAATGTAATAATTCTTGCCCGATGCCCCGCCCTCGGCTTTCTTCTGAGACAGCGATGTTTACGATTTCCAATGTCCGTGGGTGAGTCGGCAACAGGACTAAAATTCCTTGAAGTTCTTCAGTCTGATAGTCAAAGCAAATACCGCGGGTAATGTAATCTGCCACCATTTTTTTTGAGGGATCTGCCTCATAAAGAAGAGCGTAATGCGCAGTTGTAAGTGCTTCTTTTTTGACTTTTTTAATCATAGGTAGGATTCTCCTTTTATTGATAAGTATACTGTAATTGAAAGAAGTGTGGGCAGATTTTTCATAAGAAGATAAAAATCACATGAAAAGTCTTGGAAAAGGTCTGGCATTCTTCAGAGTTTTCATTATAATAGTAAAAGACAATGAAGTTTTTGAAAAGAAAGAGGTTTATACATGAAAGATAGTCAGCCAATTATCATTGGTGTTACTGGCGGATCAGGAAGCGGAAAAACCAGTGTTAGCCGTGCGATTTTTAATAATTTTCCCGATCATTCAATTATGATGTTAGAACAGGATTCTTATTATAAAGATCAGAGCCATTTGAGTTTTGAAGAACGTTTAAATACCAATTATGATCATCCTTTTGCGTTTGATACAGATTTATTGATTCAACATGTTGAACAACTGTTAAACTATCAAGCCATTGAAAAGCCAGTTTATGACTACGTTGCGCATACAAGAAGTACAGAAACGGTGATCCAAGAACCGAAAGAAGTAATTATCCTTGAAGGGATTTTAATTTTAGAAGATCGCCGCTTAAGGGATTTAATGGATATTAAAGTGTATGTGGATACAGATGATGACATCCGTATTATTCGTCGAATCAAGCGTGATATGGAAGAACGTGGCCGTACGTTGGATTCTGTGATTGAACAATATTTGACAGTCGTGAAGCCCATGTATCACCAATTTATTGAACCTACGAAACGTTATGCAGATATCATTGTGCCAGAAGGTGGCGAAAACCACGTCGCTATTGATTTAATTAATACAAAAGTGGATAGTATTTTAACAAAAATGTAATAGTCAGCTTAAATAGCCGTCTCTATATCAGAGTCGACTGTTTAAGCTTTTTTTGACTTTTAAAGGGTGGTTTTATCAAATATTTTAAGGGATAGCTAAAAAGTTGAAAATATTGCAAGAAACAATATGCTATAATTTTTTAAAGGAAAAGGAGGGAAGGGAATCTGAATGATAAAAAGAGGTGAGGTTTTTTATGCGAATCTCTCACCAGTTGTTGGTTCTGAACAAGGTGGGATTCGACCTGTCCTGATTATTCAAAATAACAAAGGTAACTTATTTAGTCCAACGTTGATTGTTGCACCGATTACCCGTAACGTAAGCAAGCGGCTGCAACCAACGCAAGTCCTCATCGAAATTCCCCATAACGAGTGCAGGACGCCATCACTTATTTTGTTAGAACAAATTCGAACATTGGATAAAGAACGAATGCTACACAAGGTTTGTCAACTTTCTCGTGAAGAGATGGAACAGGTCAATCAAGCTTTAAAAGTTAGCGTTGGTATCCGTTAATTTACATATAAAGAAATCGTTTTGGGGAAACGGTTTCTTTTTTTGTTGAAATGGTTTCCAAATATTCGTTTTTCTCGTATAGTGAAAGAGGAGGCGATCATATGGATAAAATTCGTTATGGAATTATGAGTACTGCCCAAATTGTCCCAAGATTTGTAGCAGGGCTTCGAGAAAGCGCGCAAGCTGAAGTGCGCGGGATTGCATCAAGGCGTTTAGACAATGCTCAAAAAATGGCTAAAGAATTAGCGATTCCGGTGGCTTATGGCAGTTATGAAGAGTTATGTAAGGATGAAACAATTGATATTATTTATATTCCCACCTATAATCAAGGACATTACTCAGCAGCTAAGCTTGCGTTATCACAAGGAAAACCCGTCCTACTGGAAAAACCATTTACATTAAATGCTGCTGAAGCAGAAGAACTCTTCGCAATCGCACAGGAGCAAGGGGTTTTTCTAATGGAAGCTCAGAAGTCTGTCTTTTTACCAATTACTCAAAAAGTAAAGGCGACGATTCAAGAAGGGGGATTGGGAGAAATTTTATGGGTTCAGTCAGTTACTGCCTATCCCAATGTGGATCATATTCCCTGGTTTTACTCGAGAGAAGCGGGTGGTGGAGCGCTTCATGGCTCAGGAAGTTATCCATTACAATACTTACAATACGTATTAGGGAAAGAGATTCAAGCGGTTACGGGAACCGCAACGTATCAGCAAGGAGCGACGGATAGTCAATGTAATTTAGCTTTGAAATTTGCTGAAGGGACGCTGGGCAATATTTTTATTAATGTTGGTTTAAAGATACCTAGTGAAATGACCATTTGTGGGACGAAAGGGCAAATCGTTATTCCTAATTTCTGGAAAACAGATTGTGCTTATTATACAGATGCTCAAGGCAACACTGTCAAATGGTCTGAACAATTCACTAGTGAATTTACGTATGAAATCAATCATGTGAATCAATGTTTACAAGACAAAAAGTTAACTAGCCCCGTAATGACGAAAGAATTAACGATAGCAACCGTTAAAATTGTTGAAGGTTTTTATCAAGAATGGTTTGATAACGAATAATTACCATCACTTGCTATCCAAACTATTCTGTGTTAAAGTGTGTTTTATGCGACGAGTTGACTCAATCAGATAGCTTCGGCTATTCCGTTTTGACGGCTAGTGATTGTCAAACACAACGACACCAGATAGTACGGCTATCAGTTACCGGATTTGTAACGTGTCGGACAGAATACTTTTGTGGAGAAGGTTTCTGTCTATTTATGCAAATAAATAGTGTGGTATCCCTTAACAGTAGTAACTGTTAAGGGATTTTTTTGTATGAAAAGAGAAGTGTTGCACTTTTATAAGTGCAACTTTTTTGTGTTGTGGAACAGATAAAATAACGCTATAGTTTTAAGTGTAAAGGGAAAAGAAAAGAGGTGACAAGGCATGACCGTGTTGTTGTCCAAAAGAGCGATAAATATTTTATTGATGCTTTTGGATTTGGAAGGGAGTATTACCACGCAAGAATTAGCTGAGAACTTTACTGTCAGCGTTCGAACAATTAAGTATGATTTAGAAGATATTCGTGCTTGGTTTGAACAGCACAATGAGACACTTTATTCAAAACGAAATAAGGGAATCTGGCTAGATTTACCTGACTCTAAACGCTTACTGTTAAAAAATGAAATTATCGATGTCGATCGATTTGAAACCTATCCTGATCAAAAAAGACGAGTCAATGTATTGATTTTTCAGTTATTGTCAGTCAAAGGGTACTTAACGGCACAGCAGCTAGCAGATGAATTATTAGTGAGTCGAAACACAATTGTCAGTGATTTGGAACAGGTCGAACGGTTGCTGCAAGCATATGATTTAACCTTAATTCGCCAAGCACGGCAAGGCTTTACAATCAGTGGTGAAGAAAGCAATGTACGCTTACTGATGGAATTTATCACTCAAAAAGAACTTACAGAATACGATATTTACCAAATTATGAACTATGTGACAAAGACAAAAGGGGCTGAAAAAATCCCTAAAATTAAATTTGGGTCAGGGACATTGTTTCAAGGTTGTTATCGTAGTGCATTGAAAAAAATGCGAAATTTAATTAATCCACTCGATCAAAATCAATTTGATTATGCCGAAATATTATCTATTACGTTGAGAGTGGCAATTGCCGCAGCACGTATGCAGATGGCACATACAATTGGGACTTACCGAGTGTTATCGCAAAAAACACGCTTTGAACAACGGAACGAAGTACCACTTTTACTTTTACAAGAGGTGTTTGAACGGTATGACTTGCCTTTATTAGCGGATGAATATTTTTATATTTATAGTGATTTATTCGGAACCCATCAACGGCAAGATATGGTTCAATTAACAAAACAAGTGATTGAAAGCGTTTCAAAAGAGCTGAATTATCCTTTTGTAAATGATCGCCAATTATTTACGAACTTGTTTGCACACCTGTCCTTACGTTTTACAAAGAAACATTTATTTATTAATGAATACAATCCGTTTTCTGAAGAAATCAAAGGAAAACACCCAGCGTTATTTTTAGCTATTCAAAGTGCCTGTAAACAATTAATTCAACGTTCTGTTTTGTTAGTCAACGATTCTTTCTGCGCATATATTGCGTTGCATTTTTTGGCAGCTCAGGAACGACAACAGCAGGAAGCTAAAGTTGTTAGGATTGTGTATGTTTGCTCGACGGGCTTAGGTGTGACCAGTTTAATTGAACAAAAAATTTTAGAGGAAGTACCAAACGTTGAACTCGCAGGATTTGCTTCTGTTTTAAATGCAACTGAAGTGATTCAAGCAGAAAAGCCTGATTTGGTATTGAGTATTTTCCCAATTGAAGAAATGACATACCCATTTATTAAAGTTAGTCCATTGTTGACGGACACAGACTTAAGTTTGATTCGGGAAGAGGTCGATAAAATTTTATTAGGGAAACGTCAAGGAAAAGGTACCGCTCGCTCCACGAAATCTGATGTAATTGAAAAAAATGAACGGATACAAAGCCAAGATTTGTTAGTAAAAGCGTATATTATTTATGAAGAGTTAAAACGAATGTTTCAAACAAAGTTACTGAGCGAATATCAAGAAGCCTTTTTACTTCACGTTTTATTAATGACACATCGGATTACGTTTAATAAACAATACGAAGAGATTCCTTGTAATAGAGAAATATCTCATGAAAGGCAAGAAGAAATTCGGCAAATTGAATGTTTATTTGCTAAAAATGAGTTACCTGTCAATCATGCTGAAATTTCAGCATTACTTAATTATTTAGAACAACCAAAGGAGGAAGAGGATGGAACTAGCAATGGAAGCACAGGAGATCATTCGACAAAGTGCTGAACCAGAAAAGCTACAATCGATTATCAAACAAACCAGTGCGCGATTAGCAGAAGCAAAAATTGAACCAACGGAATTACAGTGGACGATTTTGATTAACCATCTCAATGAGATGCTGAATCGTTCAAGAGAAGGAACGACATTATCTGGTGTTGATCGGACGTTATTTACGGAACTAACACCAGAAACGTTGAAAATTGCACAAGAAACAACAGAAGCAATTGGTCAGTTATCAGAAGATGAATGGTATGTTTTAGCTGTTCATTTTGAAGTTGCTAAACAAAACAATTAATAGGAGGAAAAGTTATGATTACAGTAGTTATTGCAGATCGTTTAGGAAAAGGACAAAATGTTGCAAAAGGAGTGGAGCAAGCCGGTGGTCGTGCGGTTGTTGTTCCAGGAATGGGCGCTGATATGCGTTTAGGAGATGTGATGCAACAAGAAAAGGCAGATTTAGGCATTTCTTTCTGTGGCAGTGGTGGTGCAGGGGCGTTAACGGCTGCTACTAAATACGGGTATCCCGAAAGACATGGCATGCGATCAATCGAAGAAGGGGTAACAGCAATTAACGATGGGAAAACTGTTCTTGGATTTGGTTTTATGGATCAGGAAGAACTTGGTAAACGAGTAACTGAAGCATTTATTAAGAAACACGGAGCATAGAAAGTAGTAACTTAGAAAGGAGCGGTAATTATGGATGCCACAAAACGGTCAACACAAACCGTGATTGTTTCTGGAAAAGGTAATAAGAAGAATGAAGCTTTTGCAAGTGCATTGAATGATGTTTCAAAAAAAGTATTAAAAGAAACAACAGAGGTCCTCATCCGGATTGAACCGAAAGAAGTAACTATTCGTCAGGCAAAAGAACAAGTTTATACAGAAAAATTTCTGTTCTTCTTCTTTCCTAGAAAGAGAGTGATTTATCATGTCGAACTAGCTGTAGAAGTGGAAATCCAAGCCATTGCAGTCGAAGAAGTTGATTTTTTAACAGAAACAATTAAAGAACCGAACGCAGTAGTAGTTCCGTTTCTTTCAAAAAGAGGCGTATAAAGGGAGGAAGAAGGAATGGAATTTGTAATCATTTTGCTGAAGTCATTGCTTATTGGTGGTTTACTAGGTTTTGCAGCTGGCGCAGGCGCTGCTCGGATGTTTCATGCACCACAAACACAAGGTTTAGGGGCATTTAGAACATTAGGGGAAATGAACGCGGCACAAGGAGATCCAGCATCACACTTTTCTTTTGGTTTAGGTTTTTTCTTTAATGCTTGGGCTTCGGCCGTCGGAGCAGGGGCCTTTACACAAGATGTGACCCACCGGATTGTGCCTAACTGGGCTGCAGCGATTTTATTGGTAAAGGATAAAGATGTCACTAAAACGATGCATAATCCCAAAAAAATGGGGATTGTCGGGGCCTTTGTAGGAATGGCGACTGTGGCTTTCTTAAATAGTACAGCTGCAGCAATTCCAGAATCGCTACAAGTAACAGCAGTTGCGGTGTTGGTACCTGCAGCAACGATTTTAATCAATACTGTGATGCCTGTTTTATTCTGGCTAGCGGCTTTAGATGCAGGAAAACGGACGGGTTTCTGGGGAACATTATTTGGCGGATTATCTCAATTAGTCATGGGCAATGCTGTCCCAGGAGTTGTATTAGGGATCTTAATCGGTAAAGGTGTCGATGATTTAGGGTGGACCCGAATGACACGCGGCATGCTTGGTGCCATTATCTTATTATTTATTTTAAGTGGCTTCTTCCGAGGGTTCGACTTAGAAATGATCGAAAGTTTCCGCTTGTCTATTCCTCAATGGTTAAATAATTTACACAATGTCTTCACCGTTAAATAGAAAAAAGGAGGTCTCATAGATGGAACAGCAAGAAAAAAATGAATGGGCACAACAAGAACAAGAAATTCAAGAAGGTTTAAAAGGCAAAAGTTTTTGGTATGCTGATTGGGGCTTTCCCATTTTAGTCGGGATTATGTCAGCGGCAATTTTTGCAGGAACACATATGTATGTAGTTTATGGTGTGGGCGCCTTTAATGAAGTTTCAATTGTTGCGATGCTAAAAGCTGGTTTAGATGGTGGTTCTTATGGCGCTGCCGCAGCATTCGGTGCAAGTTTCCTGTTTGCACGAATTTTAGAAGGTTCTTTAGTCGGGATTTTAGATTTAGGTGGCTCAATTTTAACGGGGATCGGGATTGGCGTACCTGCAATTTTCCTCAGCATGGGTATTAAAGCACCTGTAGAAAACTTTGGCTTAGCACTTTTAACAGGTGCGCTACTAGGGTTAGCGGTTGGTGGCGTAATTGTGTTGATTCGGAAATTTACTATCAATCAAGGAAATTCCACTTTTGGTGCGGATGTGATGATGGGGGCTGGTAATGCCTCAGGACGTTTCTTAGGCCCGTTAATTATTTTGAGTGCGGCAGGTGCTTCGATTCCTATTGGGATTGGTGCCACATTAGGAGCTTTAGGTTTTTACATTTGGAAAAAACCAATCGCTGGGGGCGCAATTTTAGGCGCAATGATTTTTGGTGCAATATTCCCGGTTTCTTTATAATCAGAAAAAGCCTTTTGTTTTGCACTTTCTCTGTCGTAAATAAGAATAAGCGTTTACATTATAATGTTACTATGTTATTATAAATGCGAAATAATTATTATTTTTATTAGTTGAACGGAGGAATTAACAAATGAATGGTTTTGTACAGTGGATGGAAGTTAAGTTAATGCCGATTGCGAATAAATTTGGTTCTCAACGCCATATGACAGCGATTAGAAAAGGATTAATTGCAACGATGCCTTTAACAATTGTGGGCTCATTCTTTACAATTTTTCAAAATATTCCAATTGAGGTATACACAAAATTGATTGAACCTTATCAAGCAATTTTAGATATTCCTTCCCGCTATACGATGGGGTTACTTGCACTTTATGCAACATTTGGGATTGCTTCATCATTGGCCAAAAGTTATAAGCTTGACTCTTTGACGTGCGGAATTTTAGCATTAATGGCCTTTTTAGTAACAGCGGCACCACCAACACGTGTCTTTGAAGATGTTGACAACGTCATTACAGCAGGGCGCTATATTAATTTAGCAAATTTAGGTTCAGCTTCTTTATTTGGTGCGATTGTAACAGCGCTGTTATCTGTTGAAATTTATCGCTTCTTTATTGAAAAAGATATTATGATTAAGATGCCAGATGGCGTACCGCCTGAAGTGTCAAATTCATTTATTGCGTTAATTCCAGGAGCAGTTATTCTTTTATTATTCTGGGTTATTCGCCACGTAATTGGTTTTGATTTGAATGGTTTCTTGAGTACGTTATTAATGCCACTTAAAGGTATCCTTGCTGGTAACAGTTTATTTGGCGGCTTACTAACAGTCTTCTTAATCTGTTTCTTCTGGGTTTTAGGGATTCATGGTCCAGCGATTATGGGCCCAGTTATTCGTCCTTTCTGGGATATGTCGATTGCAGAAAACCTTGAAGCTTTTACCAATGGCGCAAACGTTCATCAGTTACCTAATATTTTTACAGAACAGTTTTTACAATGGTTTATCTGGATTGGTGGCGCTGGAACTACGCTTTCTTTAGTTGTTTTAATGATGTTTTCTAAATCAACGTATCTGAAAAGTCTTGGCCGTTTATCGTTCTTACCAGGTTTGTTTAATATTAATGAACCAGTTATTTTCGGAACGCCTATCGTAATGAATCCTATTTTAGGTATTCCGTTTATCGTGGCACCGTTAATTACCACAACGTTATCTTATTTCTTAACAGTCGCTAATATAATTCCGATGATGGCTGCACGTTTAGCGTTTGCAATTCCAGCACCAATTGCTGCTTGGATGAGTACCAATTGGAGTTTTTCGGCCGCAGTATTAGTGATTGTTAACTTCTTAATTACAATGGCTATCTACTATCCATTTTTCAAAGTTTATGAAAAACAACAATTGGATAAAGAAGCAGAAGAATTAGCAGCTGAACAAGCAGCGAAAAATTAAAAAATGTTAGGGCGGGTGTTCTGATATGAATATCCTGCCCCTTCTAAGTCAGAGAAGAAAGTCAGGAGCGTATAAGATGATTATTTGGTTCATTTTCTTTTTTATCGTTAGTCAAATTATTATAGAAAAAGGGCAGTTGCCTACTGTTGTTTATCAATTTGGTTTGGTAAAGACGTTGGTTTTTACGGCAGTTTGTATTACTCTTTCCATGATAATTGGCGGATTTCTAAATCAATCAGTATTGCTCGTTGGCTCTACAACAATCCTGTGTAGCTCGGTGATTGCTTGGAAATTTCGAAATAAATTTGAAAATAGCGGAGTGTGAGAACGAAGATGAAAAGAGCATTAGGTGTATCAGTTTATCCAGATCATAGTGATATCAATCAAGATAAAGCGTATTTAAAAAAAGCCAGCGAATGTGGGTTTACTCGAATTTTTATGAGTATGTTAGAAGTGACCGATGGCAAAGAAGCGGTTCAGAAAAAATTTAAAGAATTAATTAGTTATGCGAAAAATTTAGGATTTGAAACAATTTTAGATGTCGTTCCAAGTATCTTTGATGAATTGGAAATTTCATATGATGATTTGACTTTTTTCAGCGAATTAGGAGCTGATGGGATTCGGTTGGATACAGGTTTTGATGGAAATAAAGAAGCCATGTTGACGTTTAATCCATTCGGCGTGGCTATTGAGTTGAATATGAGTAATGATGTCGCTTATCTTGATAACATTTTGACGTATGAAGCGAATCGACCTTTCTTATATGGTTGTCATAACTTTTATCCACAAGCGGGAACTGCATTGCCGTATGATTTCTTTGAAAAATGTAGCATCCGTTTTAAAAAGGAAGGTATTCGGACAGCTGCTTTTATTTCATCACAGGTAGGTGAAATTGGTCCTTGGGATGTGAATGATGGGCTACCTACTTTAGAAATGCATAGACAGTTGCCAGTCACTGTTCAAGCTAAACATTTATTTGCAACAAATTTAATTGATGATGTTGTTATTGGAAATGCTTATGCTTCCAACGAAGAATTAGAAGTATTGGGTCAGTTGAATCGTTATCAAACAGAATTGACCATTGTTTTTGAAGAAGCGACTTCTGAAATTGAAAAAGAAATCGTAACAAAAAATCAACATTTTCGCCGTGGAGATATCACTCAGCAGATGATTCGTTCCACAGAAGTGCGTAAAAAATATAAAAATGAAGCTAATCCCCCACATGATAATCAAGCAATGCTACAACCTGGAGATGTTGTTGTGGGAAATGATGCATTTGGAAAATACAAAAATGAATTACAAGTCGTTTTAGAACCACATCAAGACTCACGCAAAAATCGAGTAGGGCGTATTATAGAAGAAGAGCTTGTATTATTAGAATTCATTAAGCCTTGGACAAAATTTAGATTTATAGAAAAGTAGGGAAGAATATGGACTACGATTTACTTATAAAAAATGGACAGACAGTAGATGGTATGCCTGTTGAAATTGCAATTAAAGAGAAAAAAATAGCGGCTGTTGCAGCAACTATTTCAGGTTCTGCAAAAGAAACTATCCACTTAGAACCAGGTACTTATGTATCCGCAGGCTGGATAGATGATCACGTTCATTGTTTTGAAAAAATGGCTCTTTATTATGATTATCCAGATGAAATTGGGGTCAAAAAGGGTGTTACGACAGTGATTGATGCTGGGACAACAGGTGCTGAAAACATTC
This sequence comes from Enterococcus sp. AZ129, assembly GCF_051714505.1. Lineage (NCBI taxonomy): Bacteria > Bacillati > Bacillota > Bacilli > Lactobacillales > Enterococcaceae > Enterococcus > Enterococcus sp. AZ129. The sequence continues at coordinate 611,742 of NZ_JBIORY010000001.1, forward strand.
ATGAATTTTATGACTTAGCGCAGCAAGCAAAAACAAATGTTTTTGGATTAGTCAATATTTCTAAATGGGGCATCGTTGCTCAGGACGAACTCGCAGATTTAAGTAAAGTACAAGCGAGTTTAGTCAAAAAAGCGATTCAAGAATTACCAGATTTTGTTGTAGGGATTAAAGCCCGTATGAGTAGGACCGTTATTGGCGATAACGGCATTACGCCTTTAGAATTGGCCAAACAGATTCAGCAAGAAAACCAAGAAATTCCCTTAATGGTTCACATTGGATCAGCACCGCCTCATTTAGATGAAATTTTAACCTTGATGGAAAAAGGGGATGTCCTAACCCATTGTTTTAATGGGAAAGAAAATGGCATCTTAGACCAAGCAACGGATAAAATAAAAGATTTCGCTTGGCAAGCGTACAACAAAGGGGTCGTATTTGATATCGGGCATGGTACGGATAGTTTCAATTTTCACGTAGCTGAAACAGCGTTGCGCGAGGGAATGAAAGCTGCATCAATTAGCACAGATATCTACATCCGTAACCGAGAAAATGGTCCTGTTTATGATTTAGCCACAACGATGGAAAAACTCCGTGTGGTTGGCTATGATTGGCCAGAAATTATTGAAAAGGTAACCAAGGCTCCTGCTGAGAATTTCCATTTAACGCAAAAAGGCACGTTGGAAATAGGTAAAGATGCTGATTTAACGATTTTCACGATTCAAGCAGAAGAAAAAACATTGACTGATTCTAATGGATTGACACGAGTAGCCAAAGAGCAAATTCGCCCAATCAAAACAATTATTGGAGGACAAATCTATGACAATTAGTTACGAAAAATTCCACTTAAAAGAAGTCATTAATGCTTCTGGCAAAATGACCATTCTAGGTGTCTCCAAAGTTTCGGAGGCAGTCCTAGCAGCTCAACGATTCGGCGGCGAACATTTCTTTGAAATGAGTGAACTTAGTGTGCAAACAGGGGCCTTTTTAGCCAACTTGTTGAAGGTAGAAGATGCCCAAATCGTTTCCTCGGCTTCGGCGGGGATTGCTCAATCGGTGGCTGCCTTGATTGGAAAAGGCAGCTTGTACCACGCGTATCATCCTTATACAGAAAAAATTGAACAGCGAGAGATTGTTTTACCTAAAGGGCACAACGTGGACTACGGCACGCCTGTAGAAGTTATGGTAGTGCAAGGCGGCGGCCAAGTGGTGGAAGCTGGCTACGCCAACATGTGCAGTCCAGAACACGTGGAAATGATGATTTCTGAAAAAACAGCGGCCATTCTATACATCAAAAGCCACCATACCGTGCAAAAAGGTATGCTGACGGTGGCCGAAGCGGCCAAAGTGGCGCAACGCCACAAGGTGCCGCTAATTGTTGACGCGGCAGCAGAAGAAGATCTTTTCAAATACACCGAAGCAGGTGCTGATTTGGTGATTTACAGCGGCGCCAAAGCCATTGAAGGGCCAAGTGCTGGTTTAGTGGTCGGGAAAAAAGAATACATTGACTGGGTGCGCCTACAAGGCAAAGGCATTGGTCGAGCAATGAAAATTGGCAAAGACAATATCTTGGGCTTTACGCAAGCAGTGGAAGAATACTTGGCACATGGCAGTGAATCAGGGGCTTCGATGCAAGAACGCTTAAAACCGTTTGTTGAAGCCATCAACAACCTGTCAGATTTAACCGCTAAAATCGTCCAGGATGGCGCCGGACGAGACATTTATCGCGCCAGTGTCAAAGTGGACGGCAGAAAAACCGCTAAGGAAGTCATCCAAGCGTTAAAAGCAGAAAGTCCAGCCATTTATACGCGAGAATATCAAGCCAACAATGGCATCATTGAATTTGACATTCGTTCTGTCAATCAAGAAGAAATGAACAAAATCGTGCAACGATTACAAGAAATTATGGACACAAAGGAGAAATAAGCCATGTCATTAAAACCTAATTATTTAGAAGAACGCATTTGTTTAAATGTTTTAGCCAATTCAGTAGAAAATGCCCAAGCCTGTTATGAAGCAGCAGAAGGGCATGTTGTGTTAGGCGTCCTTTCAAAAAACTATGAAACCGATGAAGCAGCCATTGACGATATGAAAAAATACCAAGCAGCAACCAACAACGCTTTATCTGTCGGCTTAGGGGCTGGCGATCCTAATCAAAGTCAAATGGTGGCTCGCTTATCAGAAGTTCTACAACCGCAACACGTGAACCAAGTCTTCACAGGTGTCGGCGCTTCGCGGGCCTTACTTCGTCAAGACGAAACAGTGATTAATGGCTTGGTTTCACCCACAGGCAAAGTTGGCTATGTCAACATTGCGACAGGTCCGTTAAGCTCTGGTGCGCCAGCGGCGGAAGTGCCTATCGAAACCGCTATCAAATTGTTGAAAGACATGGGAGGCAGTTCCATTAAATATTTCCCGATGAAAGGCTTGGCTCACAAAGAAGAATACCAAGCAGTAGCAGCAGCTTGTGCCAAGTATGACTTTTATTTAGAGCCAACAGGGGGCATTGATTTAGAAAACTTTGAAGAAATTGTTCAAATTGCGGTGGATGCCGGCGTTAAAAAAATCATTCCTCATGTCTACAGCTCAATTATTGATCAAGAAACAGGGGACACTAGAACAGAAGACGTGAAAACGTTACTAACCATGATGAAAAACACATTGAATAAGTAGGTGGCAAAGATGAAAATTGCTGCGTTTGGTGAAGTCATGCTTCGTTTCACTCCGCCAGAGTATCTAATGTTAGAACAAACAGAGCAGTTAAGAATGAACTTTGTAGGGACTGGCGTAAATCTCTTAGCAAATTTGGCTCATTTTCAACTAGAAACAGCATTGATTACGAAATTACCTGCCAATCGTCTTGGTGAAGCTGGCAAAGCAGCGCTAAGAAAGTTAGGAATTTCAGATCAATGGGTAGGAGAAAAGGGCGATCATATTGGTAGTTTTTTTGCAGAAATGGGTTATGGAATCCGCCCCACACAAGTAACTTATCAAAATCGCCATCAGAGTGCTTTTGGCATCAGCGAGGCGAAGGACTACGATTTTGAGGCCTTTTTAGCGGAAGTAGATATGGTGCATATTTGTGGTATTTCGTTAAGTTTAACTGAAAAAACTCGTGATGCTGCTTTGATACTTGCTCAAAAGGCGCATGCCTATCAAAAGAAAGTTTGTTTTGACTTTAATTATCGACCTAGTTTGAATACAGCAAATAGCGCACTCTTTATGCGTCAACAGTACGAACGCATTTTACCTTATTGTGATATTGTTTTTGGCAGTCGTCGTGATTTGGTCGAGCTATTAGGTTTCATTCCGCGAGAAGATTTAGAAGGTGAGGCACAAGAAACTGAACTGATTCAGCGTTTCATGTCTCAATACAATTTGGAATGGTTTGCTGGGACAACGAGAAGTCATTCCCAAAATCAAAACTACTTAAGTGGGTATTTATATACCCAAAATGAGTACCAACAGAGTGAAAAAAGACCGCTTCTTAATCTTGATCGAATTGGTGCTGGTGATGCTTATGCGGCGGGGATTTTATATGGCTATAGCCAAAATTGGTCGTTAGAAAAGGCAGTTACCTTTGCCACAGTCAATGGGGTCCTTGCACATACGATTCAAGGAGATATTCCTTTGACAACGGTCAAACAAGTGAATCACGTTCTTGAGCATCCGAATCTTGATTTAATTCGTTAAAGAAGAAAACCAGAAGAAAAGTCGTGTGTGGCTTTTCTTCTGGTCTTTTTTTCATTATAATTAAAAGAAACAGATTGCAAAGGAGGCAGCAGGATGAGTGTTGCACATCTTTTAACAGTTTTAGAAAATGATGAATTTATTGAACGGATTCAAAAACGACCAGAAGCGTTCATTGGAACGACTGGCTTAGTCGGCTTAGAGAATTTACTTGTTCAGACAATTAACGGTTTATTAGAGTTTTTCATTGAAAAGAATCAAGGGAAAATTGCAATACAGTTATCGCGTCAACAAATCTCTTTTCAGGTATCTTCCACACGACCGCTTGTTTTTGAACAAAAGCAAGTCGATTTAGAACCACCTTTTCTGTATTTATCTGTTTTACAAGCCTTCTCAAAACAAGTAGGAATCAGTATCGATCAAGAAAAACAGCGGACTATTTTTATTTACCATCAAGGGCAATTGAAAAAACGATTATTATTACCTATTGAAGAAACCCAGGAACGAATTGAAGTCTTGTTTTGGCCAGATACGCAAATTTTTGGTACAGAATCACTTTCTTATATGCGTGTTTTACAACAATGTCAACAGATTACCATGTTGAATCCAGGCTTAAAGATTCTCTTAACACAAGAAGAGGAACAAAAAAATCTTTGTTATTACCCTAAAGGTTTAAGTAATTATTTATTTGAAAAAGATAACCCATTAACTAGAAAAGCTGCACCGATTATTCAAGCCAAGCAAACAGAATTGGCCCTTGTTCAATTTATTTTGAGTAAAAATCATGCGCCGCAAGTGCAAAAAACATTTGTTAATGGGCATTATCCCAGTCTTGGCGGAACCCACTATGAGGGCTTTCTTGATGGTGTAGTGGCCGCCTTTAATCAATTTTTAGAGGAGCAACATTACTCATTATCTGTGACAGCAGATAGTTTTTTAGCAGAATTTGATTTTGTTTTAGCCATTACGATACCAAAGCCCCGCTACACGGATGCAACGAAAACCATTTTAAGAAATACAGAGTTATATGAAGTGGTTAAAGAAGTCGTTTTTGACGAATTACAACACTACTTTCAACGTCATCCCAAATGGTTAGAGCAAGGAAGAAGCGAGGGAAATGAATGAAAATTTTTGTCGATGGCGATGGTTCACCTGTGAAAGAGACGGTTATTGAAGTCGCTGTAGAGAAATCTTTGGATGTGGTGATTGTTACTAGTGTAGATCATTATTCCTTAAAAGATTATCCAGAAAATGTCTCTTTTGTGTATGTTGATAAAGGAGCGGATGCTGCTGATTTTAAAATTGTGCAGTTAATAAAAAAAGGGGATCTTTTAATTACACAAGATTATGGCTTAGCTTCCTTGGTTTTGCCAAAGGGAGTGTCAGTTTTACATCAACTAGGTTATCAATATACGAAAGAAAATATTGATGGATTGTTAGAACAACGCTATTTTAGTGGCCAAATTCGGCGAAAAGGTGGCCGAACGAAAGGACCTAAACCTTTTACAGACCAAGATAGAACAACGTTTAAACAAGCACTTATTGAGCTGGTGGAACGGAGTCTTTAGTAAGGAAAAGGCAAGCAAAGAATTTTTCCTTCACTAAATTTGCTTCTATTATGAAACTGGGTTTTATGCTAAAATAAGTAAGGATAATTTGAAAAATAATTTTTTCTAAAAGACAGGAAAGAAACTAGGAGGACAAGCATTTGAAGATTATTTTGTTGTATGGCGGCAGAAGTGAAGAGCACGATGTGTCTGTTTTGTCTGCATATTCCGTTTTAAATGCAATCTATTATAAATATTATCAAGTACAGTTAGTCTTTATTAGTAAAGACGGTCAATGGGTAAAAGGCCCTCTTTTATCTGAACGACCACAAAATAAAGAAGTTTTACATTTAACTTGGGCACAAACACCTGAAGAAACAGGCGAATTTTCAGGAAAACGAATCAGTCCTTCGGAAATTTATGAAGAAGAAGCGATTGTTTTCCCTGTGTTACATGGGCCAAATGGTGAAGATGGAACAATTCAAGGATTCATGGAAACCATTAATATGCCTTATGTAGGCGCAGGTGTCTTAGCTAGTGCTAACGCAATGGACAAAATCATGACGAAATATCTTTTACAAACTGTTGGCATTCCACAAGTACCATTCGTGCCAGTTTTAAGAAGTGACTGGAAAGGAAATCCAAAAGAAGTCTTTGAAAAATGTGAAGGTTCTTTAATCTATCCGGTCTTTGTTAAACCTGCCAATATGGGTTCTAGTGTCGGAATTAGCAAAGCGGAAAATCGTGAAGAATTGCAAGAAGCATTGGAAGAAGCTTTCCGTTATGATGCCCGAGCAATTGTTGAACAAGGGATTGAAGCACGTGAAATTGAAGTAGCCATTTTAGGAAATGAAGATGTCCGTACGACTTTACCTGGTGAAGTGGTGAAAGATGTCGCTTTCTATGATTATGATGCAAAATACATCAATAACACGATTGAAATGCAAATCCCAGCACATGTTCCAGAAGAAGTAGCTCATCAAGCGCAAGAATACGCTAAAAAAGCGTATATTATGTTAGATGGAAGTGGCTTAAGTCGCTGTGATTTCTTCTTAACAAGCAAAAACGAATTATTCCTGAATGAATTGAACACCATGCCTGGTTTTACTGACTTTAGTATGTACCCTTTACTATGGGAAAATATGGGCTTGAAATACAGTGATTTAATTGAGGAATTGATTCAGTTAGCTTTGAATCGTTTTAAACAACGCCAAGAATTTTATAATAACTAAGAAGAAAAAATCACACAAGACTGGGACATGACAAGACTTTGGCATGTCCCAGTCCCTGTGTCAGAGGAGCAAAACATAATGAAATTAACCTTCTGGGAAGTAGCGCAAGCGGTTGAAGCCAGTAATGATTGGCAACAATGGCCTGATTTTCCTTTAACAGGCATTGAATTTGATAGTCGTAAAATTGTGAAAGGAAATCTCTTTGTTCCTTTACAAGGTGAAAATGATGGTCATCGTTTTATTGAGAGTGCCATGGCTAATGGCTGTCAGGCCGCTTTTTGGGGACAGGATTTAGTCGATGCACCGCAACAATTGCCTGTTTTGCATGTTACTGATCCACTGGTTGCTATGCAAAAATTAGCTACCTATTATTTAAATAAAATGCAACCGAATGTCATCGCTGTGACTGGCAGTAATGGAAAAACCACCACTAAAGATTTGATTGCTGCTGTGTTATCTGAAAAGTTTGTGACTTACAAAACGCAAGGCAATTACAATAATCAAATTGGCTTACCCTATACTATTTTACACATGCCTGATGAAACAGAAAAACTGATTTTAGAAATGGGCATGGATCATGCTCAGGAAATTTCTTTCCTTTCCAATCTGGCTCAGCCAGAAGTTGCTGCCATCACAATGATTGGCGAAGCCCATGTGGAAAATTTAGGCTCACGAGCAGGCATTGCACAAGCAAAAATGGAAATCGTAGATGGTTTAGCCAAAGACGGTAGTTTATTTGTGCCAAGCGATGAACCTTTGCTAGAACCATTGGTGGAAAAAGTCACGCAACAAGTGATTACTTTTGGTTTTAGCCAGGAAAGTCAACTTCAAGGAATCGTCACAAATGAAGCCAAAGAGCAAACCTCATTCAAAATCAGTGATACACAAATGACGTTTACGATTCCAGTGCCAGGAACCTATAATGTCACCAATGCATTAATCGCAATTGGTATTGGTCGGTATTTCCAATTAACGGATAGTGAGATTCAAAAAGGGTTGGCTACAGCGGAACTAACAAAGAATCGGACAGAATGGCTGAAAGCAGCGAATGGTGCCGAAATTTTAAGTGACGTGTACAATGCCAATCCGACAGCTATGGGTCTTGTTCTGGACAGTTTTAGCAAAATGTCCAAAGTAGGAAAACGAATTGCTGTTTTAGGAGACATGCTGGAATTAGGTCCTGATTCTGCTAGCATGCATCAAGCAATGGCGCAGCATTTAGCCCCAGATGCGATTGAAGAAGTCTTTTTATATGGTTCTGAAATGGCTTATTTAGCTGATAAATTGCAAGAAACCTATGCACCAGCTAACATTCATTCTTTTAAAAAAGAAGAAAAAAATGAGTTGATTGAAGCTGTCAAAAAAGTCTTACAGCCAGAAGATATGGTGGTTTTAAAGGGAAGTAACGGGATGGGACTTCGTGAAGTCATCGATGCACTTTTGGAAAAGTAAATAAGTTTCATAAAACTTGCTGAAAATAGGATTCTATGATAGAATGACCTATTGCCGGAAGATGACGAGAAAAATTGAATCGTAGTAAATAAAATAGATCTATTTCTATGTTTAATAATAAATGTGAAGCTGAACGACCACGTTTGGCTTTTCTAATGCCATAAGGTGAATTTTTCGGTGAAATCAGGAAAGAAGAAATAGTTGGCACACTATAATGGATTTCTTTTTAACAACTGAAAGTGAAGACACCTGAAACTAGGAAGAAATCGTTCTTTCCGAAACAAAATCTAGGAGGATATCATTTGAAATTTAAAGAACTTGGTTTAGCGCCAGAATTATTATCAGCGGTAGAACGCGCAGGCTTCGAGGAAGCAACCCCTATTCAATCAGAAACAATTCCGTTAGCGTTAGCAGGAAAAGACGTAATCGGACAAGCACAAACAGGAACAGGGAAAACCGCTGCTTTTGGCTTACCAATGCTTAACAAAATTGACGCAGACAACCGCGTTATTCAAGGATTAGTCATTGCACCAACCCGTGAGTTGGCTATCCAAACACAAGAAGAGTTATTCCGTTTAGGCCGCGATAAAAAGATTCGCGTCCAAGCCGTTTACGGTGGGGCTGATATCGGTCGCCAAATCCGTGGACTAAAAGATCGTCCACATATCGTTGTAGGTACACCAGGACGCTTACTAGACCATATTAACCGTCGTACCTTGAAATTAGAAACTGTTGAAACATTAGTTTTAGACGAAGCAGATGAAATGTTAAACATGGGCTTCTTGGAAGACATTGAAAAAATCATCTCACAAGTGCCAGAACAACGTCAAACACTTCTATTTTCAGCAACTATGCCGCCAGCAATCAAGAATATTGGCGTGAAATTCATGAAACAACCAGAACATGTGAAGATTAAAGCCAAAGAAATGACGGCTGATTTAATTGATCAATATTATGTACGTTCAAAAGACTTTGAAAAATTTGACATTATGACACGTTTACTAGACGTGCAAACCCCAGAATTGACCATTGTCTTTGGTCGGACAAAACGCCGTGTTGATGAACTTGCCCGCGGGTTAGAAGCGCGTGGTTACAAAGCAGAAGGCATCCATGGCGACCTATCACAACAAAAACGGATGAGCGTTTTACGTTCATTCAAAAATGGTAACTTAGATATCTTAGTGGCAACAGATGTAGCAGCACGTGGGTTAGATATTTCAGGTGTCACCCATGTCTATAACTACGATATTCCACAAGATCCAGAAAGTTATGTTCACCGTATTGGTCGGACAGGTCGTGCTGGTAAAGGCGGTATGTCTGTGACGTTTGTAACACCAAACGAAATGGGTTACTTACATGTCATCGAAAACCTAACGAAAAAACGGATGACACCATTACGTCCACCAACCGAAAAAGAAGCATTTAAAGGACAATTAAGTGCAGCTGTTGAAACCATCGAAAGTGATCTAGAAGAAAATGGTTTAGACAAATATCTAGAATCTGCTGAAGCGTTATTAGAAAAATATTCAGCGACAGACTTAGCTGCGTTATTATTAAAAACAGTAGCGAAAGATCCAGCAGATGCGGTTCCTGTAAAAATTACCCCAGAACGTCCATTGCCTTCAAATAAAAAAGGCTTTAACAAAAATGGCCGTGGTGGTGGCGGTGGGAACAACCGTAATCGTAACCGTGGTGGCAATGGTAAAGGTGGCAGCTATCGTGGCAACAAAAACCATAAAGATGGCGACCGTAATTACAAAAATAGCGACCGCAAAAATAAAGATCAACGTGGCGGCAAACGTCATAACGATAAAAAACGTGGTTTCGTCATTCGCGAAAACGCCAAATAATCAAAAGAGCGAGTGTTCCGTCTATGAACGGAATACTCGCTCTTTTTTGGTAGATAATCGTTAAATAGAAAAACTCAAAAAAAGTAAAAAAGGCATCAAAATGATATAAAAAAGAAAAACGCCAAAATCATCCAAGTTTTCAACGGGGAAGTTAGATTGAAGAGTTTCAGTTTTTGTTGTAGCAAATGAATGGTTACGATCCAAACCAGTTGCAAGAGAAAAAATAGGCTGGGATTTTTAAAGAAGATTGGAAATATGTAGAGCAACAAAGTAAAAATAAACAGGGCGCAACGAAGTAACTTTTTTTGCCGAGAAGTTAAAGTCATACGTTTTTCTCCTTTTTCTTTTTATTCTCCCATAAGTAGCCAAAATTTTCTATAAAATATCAGAACATCCGCTTAGTTTTCTGATTTTTTTCCGATGCTTCTTAGTTGTTGTCTTACTTTTATAAAAATTCAGAAAAATTTTATAAAAATGTAAATAGGAAGAAAACGTATGGTACTTCAATTTGTGTGAGGATCTTGTAAAACATTCTTTATTTTTTTAGCGAATCAGTGGAAAAATTTTGAAATTTTGTTAAAATGAAAGGTAATTCGGAGTAACTATATTAAATAGGAAGTAAGGCGGAAAATGATAAAGGGAATTGGTATTGACGCAGTAGAATTAAGTCGGATAAAACCGATTGTTGAAAAACAAGGATCATTTATTCAACGGGTTTTAACACCTAACGAATTGACCCTTTTTGAAAAGTTATCTACAAAACGTCAAATAGAATTTTTAGCTGGTCGTTTTGCTTGTAAAGAAGCGTTCTCTAAAGCATGGGGCACAGGGATTGGTAAAGTTGGTTTACAAGATATTGAGGTGCTGACTGAAAAAACAGGTGCACCATACGTAGCAAACTCGCCCCATAATGGTAAAGTGTTTGTCTCGATTACGCACACAGATACTATGGCGATTGCACAAATTGTTTTAGAAAGCGAATAATAGAAGCAACGAAGAAAGAAGGATGTACAATGGTCGTTGGATGGCATCGTCCTACACGGTTACATATCGATACGCAGGCAATTACTGAAAATGTCCAAAAGGAATGTCAACGTTTGCCAGAAGGAACCGCTTTATTTGCGGTTGTAAAAGCGAACGGCTATGGGCATGGCGCCGTAGAATCCGCCAAAGCGGCGAAAAAAGGTGGCGCGACAGGTTTTTGTGTCGCCTTATTGGATGAAGCAATTGAATTGAGAGAAGCAGGTGTTCAGGACCCCATTTTAATTTTGAGTGTGGTAGACTTAGCTTATGTACCTTTGTTGATTCAATATGATTTGTCTGTAACGGTAGCTACACAAGAATGGTTAGAAGCTGCTCTTCAACAACTAACGCCTGAGAGTAACACGCCATTACGTGTTCACTTAAAAGTCGATACTGGCATGGGACGGATTGGCTTTTTAACCCCAGAAGAGACTAAGCAAGCAGTGCGGTTTGTTCAATCCCACAAAGAATTTTTATGGGAAGGGATTTTTACTCATTTTTCAACAGCTGATGAAATCGATACAAGCTATTTTGAAAAACAAGCAGGGCGTTTTAAGGCTGTTCTAGCAGTTTTAGAAGAGTTACCACGGTATGTCCATGTTAGCAATAGTGCGACAGCGTTATGGCATCCTGATGTGCCAGGAAACATGATTCGCTATGGAGTAGCCATGTATGGATTGAACCCTTCAGGTAATAAGCTGGCCCCAAGTTATGCGTTAAAGCCGGCCTTACGGTTGACCAGTGAACTTATCCATGTAAAACGCTTAGCGGCTGGTGAAGGGATTGGCTATGGCGAAACCTACGTAACTGAAGCTGAAGAATGGATTGGGACAGTGCCAATCGGCTATGCAGATGGCTGGTTGCGTCATCTCCAAGGATTTACAGTGCTCGTGAATGGCAAGCGTTGCGAAATCGTTGGACGAGTGTGTATGGATCAATGTATGATTCGTTTAGCAGAAGAAGTTCCTGTCGGCTCAGTCGTTACATTAGTTGGAAAAGATGGCAATGAAGAAAATACGTTACAAATGGTAGCCGAAAAATTAGAAACCATTCATTATGAAGTTGCATGTACTTTCTCACAAAGAATCCCCAGAGAATATAACTAGATAGGAGGTTCCACTATGGTCAAACGCGGAGATATTTATTTTGCAGACCTTTCCCCAGTAGTGGGCTCGGAACAAGGTGGCGTCAGACCTGTCCTTGTTGTCCAAAATAACTTAGGTAATCACTTTAGCCCAACGATTATCGTTGCGGCGATCACAGCCAAAATGGCAAAGCCAAAATTGCCAACACATATCGGGATTAATTCTGATGAAACAGGCATTGAAAAAGATTCAGTGATTCTTTTAGAGCAGATTCGAACAATCGATAAGGGCCGCTTGAAAGAAAAAGTTTGTCATTTGAGACTTGATATTATGGAAGAAGTTGATCGTGCCTTAGGCATCAGTGTTGGACTTAGTAGCGATTCAGCCCCAGCAAAAGCAAATTCAGCTACATAAAGAACGATAGCTACTATGAAATCAACAAAGACGAATTGGATTTTTGAAAAAGCAACTGATTGAATTTGGTTTGCTAAACATAGTTTGAGTAAAAGCGAGAGGGATAGCCAAGTGGCATCTCTCTTGTTTTTTTGTTTTGTATTTAAAAAATTAAAATATAAATATAAAATCCAAATTTTTATCATCTTATTTTAAATAAAGTTGTTGGCAAGGCTCAAACGGAATGTTACAATCAATACTATATAGAGTTTTTAAAGAGCGTAACAGGTGATTTTAAAAGTTTTGATTGTCGAGTGATGACATAAAGGAGATTATATTTGTATGATGATTGTTGTACTTTTAATGAGTAGTTGCTTATTTTTATTTGTAAGCTATCAATTGTATTTGCGATTACTTGTCGAAAAACTGGATTCAGAGGACCGGACATTAAAGAGGAAAATAAATTTCTATAAGTATCAGAAAAATAGTCGTTTAATGATTTATTTATTGTTTAGTGTTTGCCTACTTAGCGTATTATTGTTAGGAATTGTTTATACATATTATCAATTAAATCAACGAAATATCCGCATGGAACAGCGGATCGAGCGTTTGGCACAGGGCCAATCTACTCAAGGTGACAAAATAAAAAAACAAGCGATTAAAAAAACAGCCTTAAATCAGTTTCCCTGGAAGCAAGCTGTTTCGGCAGAATCGGCCGCAGTCTTGACTAATTATGAATTACAATTAGCGCGTGAATGGCGTCCTTACCTCGGAGAGACGAGTATCACAATGATTAGAAGTGAAAAAACACAAACCTTGACACTGTCTGTTTTTTCAGTTGGCTTAAGTTACCATGAATTTCAAACAGGCCAAGACAATATTGTAGCACTTATTGCAGCGTTGAATTCAGTCAAAGAAATCACCATGATTGATTTTAATTTTACTTATCGAGATCAAGAGCAAACCCTTGTCAAATCCATTGATACGTATGCTCGTGAGACGTTGGAAACAAATTTGGAGCCTGTCGTGATTAGTTAAAAGGACGAGAGAAAGGACATATATATGACAAAAAGACGTTTAATCAAAAAAATTAAAGATATTTCGGATGATACGCTTGAAAAAGAAGTCTTTTTTCAGCCAGGATTCGAACCAGAAAAAATAATTAGCGGAATCAAACCGGAACAACAGGAAAAAGAAATGGCGACGTTAAGAGAAAGGCTCGCCTACTATCAGAAAAAAGAAACAGCCTTTAAAAAACTTCAAGAAGAAAATGAGCAATTAAAGAACCAACAAGAAACGGAAAAACAAGCATTAGAAGAAAAAAATCAGGCATTACTTGAAACACTAAATCAAAAGGAACATGAAATTTTTGAATTGGAAGAGCAACTGGAAACGAACAGTGAAACCACGACAGAGGCTACCACTCTTCAAACAAATCTGCAAAACGCAGAAAAACAATTAACCACTGTACATAATCAAATGGAACGTTTAGAAAGTGAATTAACGCAGCAAGTGGCAGAATTAGAAAAAGAATCGGCTGAACAGCAACAACATATCCAGACATTACACAACCAGTTAGCAGAAGAAAAAGGAAAGTTGGAGAAAAAAGGAGATATTACAGGAATGGAAAAGCAAGTAGAAACGTTAACGACAGAATTAGAAGAAAGCACAACGACTCAACAAGCATTGCAGGAACAAATTGAAAAACTAACTGTACAATTACAAAAAGTAGAAGCCGAAAAACAAACCTTACAAGAGGCTGCCCAACAAGAAGTGATTGTGAAACAACGCATGGAGGAGTTAAAGAATGAGCTTCAAAATAGTTTACAACAAAAAAATGAAGCAGAAGTAAAACTAGGTCGACTACAAGGTGTCAATGACAAACATCTTGCTGAAAAGCAAGTTTACGAAGGAGAATTAGCTGCTCTAAGAAAAGAAGTAGAGGCCAAAGAAGACAATTTAGAACAAGTTCAAAAAGAATTGAAGACGCTAAAAGCCGTTTCAAAAAATATTGAACCGAGTAGTGAGCAGTTAACAGAACTGCTACGCGCAAAACAGCAAATTAACGATTTATTAATGAAAAATCAGCAATTACAAGAAGAGGCTTTAAAATCGCAACAAGAAATTGGCGAAGTGATGGTTTCTGCCAAAAAAGAAGCTAATCGGATTGTTAATGAAGCGAAAGTAGAAGCAAAACACCTAATCAATTCTGCAGAATTAGAAATGTTAAATATTGGTAATCGAGCGAAAAGTATTTCGAATGAAGTCGAAGCGTCAAAAGTAGAAGTACTTGAGATTTATCGCGAATTAGAGGAACGCTTAACTAAACTGACACGTCTTGAACAAGATAACTATTAATAAAATGGTCAGTAAAAAGTTAATGGGAGCAAGGAAACTACATTGTCTCGGGGTCCTTTTTTTAGCTGTTACACTAAGTGGCTCTGCAGAACGATTACAGGCTGCTGTTGTCTCAAAGGAAGAGCAGTCACTAAGGCAACCGCTTATCAGGAAAAACATAGTAACAGAGAAGAGCGAATATCTTGTACAAGCAAATCAAAGTATCTGGGAGCTGGCACAAGATGCGCAGAAACCACTGAATCAGTTTATGAAGGAGAACCAGTTACGTAGTAGTTATATAAAAAAAGGAACGCAATTAGTCAAATAGAAAAAAGGAGTAAAGAAAGGAAAAGTTTATTTAAGAAGCTTTTCCTTTTAAGAAAACGATGGAAGAATGGATAAAGCCAGTTATGCGAACAATTCGCCACATTAAGCGCGCCTTCTTGAAGCAAAAGTTGCCTGCGACATATCAGCTAAAAAAGCAAAATGCTAACACAGCAATGGAATATTTGCTTGAGCAAACAGATAACCATCAATCAATAAGAGGACCAAAAAGAAAAATGACTGCTGAAGAGATTAAAAAAAAGCGGCAAGCCTACCAAAAGAAACAACGCATCCAAGTCGTTAAATTTTTTATGCCAGCTATTCTTTTCGCCATTTTTGTGTTCTTTTTTGTGTTAAAGACATCTAGCTACCCAATTGCTGGGCAATCCATGAAGCCGACACTTAATGCAGGGGAACGAGTCTTAGTACAACGGACGAAGCAAGTAACAAGGTACGATGTGATTGCATTTAAAGCACCGCTAGCTAGCAAAGGTACGTACGTCAAGCGAATTATCGGGGTTCCTGGTGATCGAATTTGGGTAAATGAGGGAAAACTTTATCTTTCAGAAGAACCTATAGCAAGCGATAATGAGGCACTGCCTGAGAATGCCAGTCGTTTTGACTTATCAGAAGAAGCAGCAGCCCAACTTCGCCTGTTTCAGAAGATTCCAGCCGGTCATTACTTTGTCTTAGGGGACAATCGTACGCATTCAAGTGATAGTCGTACGTTCGGCTTTGTCGAGATACAAGCGATTGAAGGAATCGTGGTATTTAAAATGGCGCCATTTAAGGAAATAGGGAAAGTAAAATAAAAAGCTTAAGTCAGCCATCTGAGAGTAGGGTACTTAAGCTTTTTTTTGGAGATTATTTGCCCAATAACAATTGAATGATTTTTTCAATTGATTGCAGGTCATAACGATTACTAATATCCGAAAAAATATAGTAATGGTCATACTGGGCAACGAGCGGTTCATTATTGGTATTCATTAAAAGCAAATCATAATGGTTTTCTGCGTTGTAAGGCTCAATTTTCAGCGGATATTTTCCAACGATACTCTGTTGTATTTTTTGTGCTACCAACTCGCTATAAGCACTGCTCAGTGAGTGATAAACGCCAATGGTTATTTTTTTTTCATTTAATTCAGCAATGTGATTCAAAATAAGCGTATAATTAATTTCAGTAAATTGATTTTGGTACTTAGAAGTAGTGGCTTCTGTGGCAAAGTTCGTTGTAGCGATCTCCACTAATTCGTAAACTTCACTTTCGCTAAAAGGATGACGTAAGACTTTCAAAAGTGACTGAATCGTCCAATAATCAAAGGGTAAAATAAATCCTGAAAAATAATAGAGTTGCGCATGTAATTGGAAAAGTAAATTTTCAATATAAAATAGCCGAATAGGCAGCACGTAATGGGATAAATAACCACGTGCTTTAAGGTACGTTAAAATGACCCGGTTCATTTCGTTAAGATACGTTTTTTCAATTCGTTGTTGTTTTGCTAAACGAAAGGCGAAAGCAGCATTCGCAGAATAATTATGCATGGAACAAAAAAAGTCATAAAACATATAGGCTTCATTGATTGTATATGGACGGTCGATTCTTTTCATATATGTATGTATAGATAAATTAATTTCTTCAAATAAAGGTCGATCGAGTTGGACATCATGCGGACTAATCGTTGGCAGAGGTTCTAAAACCATACGACGAAAAGAAATTTTCATCCAAAGCTTAATTTGAAGAATTTCTGTATGGTCAAAGGTAATTCTGGGGATTTCTTGTAATATCTCGATTAATCCTAGGTATTGATTGGCCAGTTCTTTTTCTAAATCTGTTTTTTCTTCAAAGATAAACCAGAAAAAATTAAAAAAGAAAAAGCGAATTTGTTTTTCTTCGCCGATAAGTTTTCCTCGTTTGATACATAAATTAAACTCATTGAGTAAGTCATTTAATTCAACGATTTTTCGATAATAGGTAGCAGAGCTGATGGCATAATTCTGTTGAAAATACCCGCCATTTATTTTATTTTTATGAAAGAGTTGCTGAACCATGTGAAACTTAATAGATTTATTCAAGAACAACATGATCATTGCTTTCATGGAAAAGGTTGGTGCTTTATTTAGATAAAGGGTATCACCTAGTACAGTCACGGTGAGGCTTTCTTGAAGTTGCTCTTCTTTCAAAAATTGTTCTAAAAAAGAAAGATACTCATTCAATGTTGGTAAACTAATATTGAAAAAATCTACTAATTCATTTCGTGTCGCTTGGCCTTTATTATTATATAGGAACAATAGAATATCATTCATATAATCATACGGTTTTTCTAAAAAATCTCGTTTTAACATCGTTGCTCACCTCTCTTTTAAGAATACTGTATCTATGATAAAATGGCAATAAACAACTGATAAAAAGATTGTTTTTTGAAGTGTTTTTTATTATCATTTAGAAAAAGAAATAAAAAGAAAAAACAAAGTATTTAAATGACAACAAAATAATTAAAATGAAGGAGTGACAGAACATGAACAGCGTAGTAAATTTTAGAGATATTGGAGGATTTCCAACGCAACAAGGTACATCCGTCAAGACAGGGCATTTTTTTCGGAGTGGTGAACTCGTCAATATTGCACAAGCGGATCAACAGAAACTGGTAGAGGACTATCAAATTAAACGAATCTATGATTTTAGAAGTGCAGCAGAAACGCAAGAACGACCAGATGATTCAATTCAAGGAACCAACTATTTACATATAGACATTTTGGCCGATATTCAGGCGCAGACCGCTTCATTAGAAGGAATGCTTAAAACGGTTGGTTCACCCGATGCAGCAATGGACATGGCTTATAAAGAAATGGTTCTTTCCAATTCGGGGCGCAAAGGTTACCAAACATTTTTTGAAAACTTTTTAAGTTATCCACAGGAAGCTATTTTATTTCATTGTTTCGCAGGAAAAGATCGAACAGGAATCGGCGCAGCCTTGATATTAAGTGCTTTAGGTGTGGAACATTCTTATATTTTAGAAGATTATTTAAAGACGAACGAGCAAAGAAAAGCTGCTAACGAGCAAATTATTGCACAGTACCAAGCAAATGGAACACCTCCAGCAGAAATTCAACAATTAGAAACGCTGCTTTATGTGAAAAAAGAGTACTTAGCGACCGCTTTACAGGCGATTGAAAAAGAATTTGGTTCGGTAGAGGGCTATTTAAAAGAGGGACTCGGCTTACCTTTATCCGCCAAAAAAGACATGCTAAGTCTGTATACAAAATCATAGATCCTAAAAAAAGGACTATCCTTTCTAAAAAAGAAGTTTTATAATAGAAAAGAATCTGTTTGTAAGGAGGGATAGGGAATGAAAGAAGGACAAGAACAATTCTTAACGTTCATACTAGATCGAACAAAAGAAGATAAAAAAGAAAAAATGCAAGCGCTACTTGCAGAAATGTTTGAACGCCAACAAACAGGCAAACTAGATAAAATGTACTTGATGACAAAAGCACCAAAACTTTTGGCTTATTTAAAACCAGAAGCCATTGATGAAGTTAAACAAGTCGTTTCGGAATTTTCTAAAAATATGAAATAAACAATCTTAGCTTGAACTTACGACATTTTAAAAATGTGTCGTAACATTCAAGCTTTTGTTTGTTATTCTCTTGTATTTTATGCTAAAGTTATTCAGGCACAAAAAAAAGCAGGTGATTTTATGAAACATATAAAAAATACATGGGAACTATTTATTTTAGATTGGAAAAGAATTTTTAAAAACCCAGTAGCAACATTTTTGATTGTTGCCTTAATGATTATTCCATCATTATATGCATGGTTTAACATTAAAGCACTATGGGATCCGTATTCAAATACAGGAGAGTTACCAATAGCGGTCTATAGTGATGACCAAACAGCAACTTTTCAAGATAAATCGGTCAATATTGGTGATGAAGTCTTGAAAAACTTGAAGAAAAACAAGCAATTAGGTTGGCGTTTTGTTGATTCGAAAAAGGAATTAGACAAAGGGGTCCAATCAGGAAAATATTTTGCCGGGATTTATTTACCTAAAGATTTTTCCAAAGATTTGCTAAGTTTTACTTCTGGTGATATCAATAAACCTAAAATTGAATACTCAATTAACGAAAAAATTAATGCAATTGCGCCGAAAATTACGTCAAAAGGCGCTTCTTCCATTCAGTCACAAATTTCGGAAGAATTCATTAAAACGGCAAGTAGTACGTTAATCAAAACATTCAATGATATTGGCTATGATATTGATAAAAACATGGTTAGCATTCAAAAAGTTAAGAGCATGATTTTAGATACAGATGCCAACATTGGAACCATTGATACGTACGCAAAACAAGTCACAGACTTACATGGTAAGATGCCTGAGCTAAAAGAAAAATTAGCGAAAGCCAACGATGCGATGAAATATTTACCTGAAGTTGATGCTTTAGGAGAGAAGATTGTTGAGCTAAATGGCAAAATGCCAAGCATCAAAGAACAAGCTAGTGTTATTTTGACGTTACAAGAAAAAATTCCAGAAATTCAAAACGCTGGCCGACAAATTGCTATGATTGATGAAGACTTTGCCTCTGTGGAACAAACAATGAGCGAAGGAATCCAAGAAGCAAAACAAGGATTAGAAATCATTCAACAAGTCCAAACGGCGTTACCAGATATTCGTAAACTAGGTGATCAAGCCAATGATTTAGGGAATGTCACATTAGATGGCGCTAATAAATTGCAAGAGGCGTTACCAAGCATTACGAATAGCGTTGAAGTGACTTTGAAATCTATCCAGCAAGTTGCTACAACAACAACTTCTGTAGTCGCGACTATTCGTCAAGCGTTAGATGATGGACAGTTAACGCCAGAAGAAAAACAACATATTAATGAAGTAGTACAAGATTTCACAACTAATATCCAACGGCAACAGCAAGCAATTAACGACATTATTGCGTTTATGAAACAACTCCAAGAAAATGCTGGTAATCATGACTTAGATGGTGCGATTGCTCAATTAAGCCATGTAAATGATTTATTAACAGATTTTAGCAATCGCTTGAATCAATTAAATGCTTTAGTCCAAGCGGGTGATATCTCTGGAGTACAAAATTATTTAAATGAGATTGACGAAATGGCAACTAATATTTCTAGTATTGTGGGCAGTGTTGATGTAAACGGAATTAGTAATACCGTTTCAACCATTTTAAACAAACTAATTAGTACCATCCAAAACGCTCAAGGCCAACTAAACAAAGCGCAACAAATTGACTTTGAAGGATTATTGAGCTCAACAAGTCAAACGGTCACTAATGCGATTTCTTTATTAGAAAAATATCAAGCCGAAATGCCGGCAATTAAACAAGAAATTCATGATGCGAATACGATGTTGAATGGTAATATGGAAACCATTGTCAATGGCATTAATCGTGGTGCTGATTTGTATAAAAACGATTTACCAGTCATTCAAGACAAAGTCAGCAAAGCGGCAGCCTTTATGCAAAATGACTATCCAGGTATCCGAAAAGATTTAACGAATACCTTGAAAACAGTCAATGAGAAAATGCCAGATGTTGAAGCGGCCTTAGACAAAGCCAACGAACTAATTATTAATGATTGGCCAAATATCAAAACAGGATTACACAAAGCAGCGAATGCAATCCGTAAAGGTGAAAAAGAAGTTGACTTAGGCGAAATTCTTAAATTACTAAAATTAGATGCCAATAAAGAAAGTGACTTCTTTACACAACCAGTTGAAGTCAAAGAACATGCTGTTTATCCGATTGCTAATAATGGTTCGGCAAGTACCCCATTCTATACAGCTTTGTGTTTATGGGTTGGCGCTGTATTATTCTCAAGTGTTGCGACAACGGATGTTTATCTTGAAGGAAAAGATAAAAAACGCTTTTCTAAACGGGAACAATTTTCAGCACGGATGTTTACCTTCATTGTCATGGGGATTGGTCAAGCACTGATTGTAACCTTAGGTAATTACTTTGCGTTAGGCGTAGATGTTCGTAATCCAGCGTATAGCGTCTGGTTTGCGGTATTGATTGCCATTACGTTTATGATAATGGTTTATGTGCTTGTTGCTCTCTTTGGCAATGTAGGGAAAGGAATTGCGATAATAATCTTGGTACTATCTATCTCTGGTGGGGGTGGGAACTACCCAATTCAAGTCTCAGGTAAATTCTTCCAAATGATTAATCCGTTCTTGCCGTTTACGCATGCCGTGAACTTGCTAAGGGAATCAGCAGGAGGCATTTACTGGCCAAATGCTTGGTTTGCAATTTGGATTATGGTGGGGATTTCAGTCGTATTTAGTATTGGCGGTGCAATTCTTTATCCACATCTGGAACACAGATCGAAAAAATTTGCGGCTTTAGCACAAAAGAGCCATTTATTCCATTAAAAAACAAAAAGCTGAAAACGTCTCTAGCGTTTTCGGCTTTTTGTTTTTCTTTATTTTCAAGGCAACCCTAACAAAGAAGTTTTGGGGGCTCTTGCTTTTGACTTTTTGGCAATGCTAAATAATAAAATCTCCCTCAGAAAGTGAGGTTTTTTGTGTACAAATACATAAAAAGGTTTTATAGTATTTTTTTAAGAAATAAAAAGTGGGTAGGGGTTGTAAAATGATTCAAGCATTGCTTCAACGATATGAGAAAAAAATTGAACGTCGTAAATTGGAAAAACGAACAGCATTCGGTGCTTTTGCCGGGCGGATTGGGCTTGTTTCTAATTTATTTTTATTCGTTAGTAAATTTATGATTGGCTTGCTTTCAGGTAGTGTTTCAATCATGGCAGATGCCATTAATAGCTTGTCCGATACTATTTCTTCAGTTTTAACATTAGTCGGTTTTTATATTGCTGGTAAGCCAGCGGATAAAGAACATCCCTATGGCCATGAACGTTTTGAATATATTAGTGGAATGCTTGTATCATTAGTGATTACGTTTATTGGGTTTGAGTTTCTAACGACCTCCGTTGATCGTATCCTGCATCCAGAATCAATCAGGGTGACACCCATTTTATTTGCTGTTTTAGCTTTGTCAATTGGGATTAAAATTTGGCAAGGGCTGTTTTACAAAAAAGTATCAGCAAAAATTGATTCTCAAGCATTAGTTGCTTCTGCTAAGGATAGCTTCAATGATGTTTATACTACATTAGCTGTTTTGATTTCTGCATTTATTGAAGGCGTCACTGGTTTGCGAATTGATGGATATATTGGTTTTTTAATTGCTGCATATATTATTTATAGTGGGCTGCAGTTAATTCGCGAATTTATTAATGAGTTGATGGGCATGCGTCCGAGCCAAACAGAAATTGATGAAATGAAGAATGTCTTATCAAAAATAGAAACAATTGTAGGATATCACGATTTACTGATTCATAATTATGGTCCCAGCCAAACGTTTGCGTCTGTTCACATTGAAATTGATGATCGCTGGGATTTAAATAAAGCCCATCAGACAATCGATGCGATTGAAGCGAAGTTTAAAGAAGAATTAGATGTTAACCTTGTTTGTCATATTGATCCAGTGAATTTGTATGACCCAACACAACAATTTGTTCATCAAACAATCAAAAAGATTATTCGTTCTTTTGATGCGTCTTTAAAAGTCCATGATATCCGCTTAGTTACCCATGGCGAAGAGCCGAAGATTTTGTTCGACTTGGTTTTGCCTACAGAATCAAAATTATCTGAATTTGAACTGGGTGTGGAAATTCAGCGGCAAGTTTATGAAAAAATTGGTCGTTATAAAGTGGAAATTACCTTCGATCATACGTACTTGTTACAATAAAAGGGAATAATTAACTAAGTTTTTAAGCGTGAGCCAAAAGGTCAAATAGACTTTTAGCTCTCGCTTTTTTGTTTAGAGAATGCAAATCCTTTTGTTATCTGGATTCTCTTGATAAGATAAAGGAAGCGGGGGACTTTAAATGAGTGTCTGATTAAAAAAAGATGGTGATTTTTTTATCTTTTTCAGTAACAAAAATCAATTGACTTTTCATTGTGAGAAGCGTAGCATATGGATTTGTTTGATAAAAAATAATGAAAAAAGTGAGCGGGTCACTCTAGAGAAAAGGAGTAGAAAAAAATGGCGGATTTAAAACGACTGTTCATTGGGAAACCATTGAAATCAGCCGAAAATGATGAACATAAATTAAGCAGATTTGCAGCGCTTGCGTTGTTATCTTCTGATGCACTTTCATCCATTGCGTATGGTACAGAACAAATAGTGGTGGTTCTGGTTACTTTGTCGGCGGCTGCGATTTGGTATTCATTACCAATTGCTGCATTTGTTATTATTTTACTTATTTCTTTAACATTGTCGTACCGACAAATTATTCATGCTTATCCGCATGGCGGCGGCGCATACGTTGTTAGTAGTGAAAACCTTGGCAGAAATGCCGGTTTATTGGCTGGTGGGTCGTTGTTAGTCGATTATATGCTAACAGTAGCCGTTTCAGTTTCAGCGGGTGCAGAGGCGATTATATCGGCGATTCCAGCGTTATATGGTCATCAAGTAGCAATTTCTATTGGGATTGTGATATTGATTACCTTAATGAACTTGAGGGGCCTGAGAGAATCAGCTTCGTTCTTAATGTTGCCAGTGTATAGTTTTATCGCAATTATTACCTTACTGATTGTTGTTGGGCTATTTAAAATTGTGACTGGCGCACAGCCATTGAATGCGACAGCTTTACCAGGAGCCGTGGTTCCAGGAATTTCTATTGCCTTAGTTTTACGGGCTTTTTCATCTGGTTCTTCTTCCTTAACAGGGGTCGAAGCAATCAGTAATGCAGTGCCATTCTTTAAGAAACCACGAGCAAAAAATGCTGCTGGGACGTTAGCGTTAATGGCAACGATTTTAGGGTTCTTCTTCGTGGGGATTACGTTTATTAACTATTGGTATGGGATTGTGCCCAAAGAAGAAGTGACAGTTCTTTCACAAATTGGGAAAGCGGTCTTTGGTCAAAATATTTTATATTATTTATTACAGTTTGCGACAGCCTTAATTTTAGCGGTTGCCGCTAACACAGGATTCTCAGCCTTTCCAGTTTTGGCTTATAACTTAGCCAAAGATAAGTTTATGCCGCATATGTATATGGATCGTGGCGACCGTTTAGGCTATTCAAATGGTATTTTAACTTTAGCTGCTGGTTCCATTGTTTTATTATTGATTTTCCAAGGTTCCACAGAACGTTTAATCCCATTGTATTCAATTGGTGTGTTTATTCCGTTTGCTTTGTCTCAATCGGGGATGGTTGTAAAATGGCGAAAAGAAACTAAAAATTGGTTGCCAAAATCAATTGCTAACATTGTCGGCGCCTTTATCTCTTTCGCGATTATCGCCATTTTGTTTATTTATCGATTAGGGGACATCTGGCCGTTCTTTATTATTATGCCAGTGTTGATTTATGCATTTTATCGGGTCAACACTCACTATAAAAATGTGGCGGAACAGCTACGTTTAGAAGACGGGGCACAGTTGCATGAGTTTGATGGGAATACAGTTATTGTTCTAGTAGGGAACGTAACCAAGGCAAATGTCGGCGCCTTGAATTATGCGCGTTCCATTGGCGATTATGTTGTTGCCATGCATGTCTCAATGGATGAAAATGTTGAGAAGGAAAAAGAAATTCAGGAAGAGTTTAAAAAACACTTCCCGGACGTTCGTCTATCAATTGTCCATTCTTCGTATCGTTCACTGCAAAATCCTATCTTACGTTATGTTGATTTGGTTAGTAAAAATGCCACGAAGCATAACTACAGTACAACAGTTTTAGTACCACAATTTGTACCAAATAAACGTTGGCAAAATATTTTGCATAACCAAACAAGTTTACGCTTGCGGATTCGTTTAGCGTGGCGGGAAAATATTATTGTGGCTACCTATAGTTATCACTTGAAAAAATAAATAAAAGTCTGCCATCTTTTGATGGCAGATTTTTTTATTGACGTAATTGTTTTTGATAAATTCTAGCGCAAGACTGCTCTTCGGTGGTTACCATGGTCAAAAATTCCCAGTCATATCTTTCATAAAAAGTAGTATGGTCTGTGAGCAAATAAAGCTTTTTAAATCCAGAATTAGCTAGAAAATCACCAACTGTTGTTAAAAGAATTCCTGCTAAGCCTTGGTGACGAAATGTTGGTTCGACATACAATGCACAAAGGTTTGGTGTAAGGTCTGCACGATTGTGGAAGTCATTATCAATTACGCCCACGCCTGCAACGATGTCCTGCTGTTTATTCAAGCAGACCCACCAATGTGGTACGTGGTTTTCGCTAGTTAGCATTTCCTGCATACTTGCTTGATACGCTTCAGCGGGGTTTTGCCACTTTTGGCTAAACCATTGAGCAGCTGACGGAATTAAGTGTGGTTGTTGGTTTAAATCGATAATAGTATAGTTAGACATTATTAATCTCCTAGATAAAAGAACAGATCCCATTGAAAAGAAACAATGTTGGATCTGCTCTGTATTTTTTATTAATTGGAATGTTTGCTAGCTGGGTCTAAACGACGTTCAATAATCCCTAGAACCCAATCTGTGATAATCGCCATAAAGGCTGTTGGTAAGGCACCGACTAAAATGATAGAAGCACCATCTGTGGCATTGGTTCCACGAATAATAATATCCCCTAAACCACCAGCACCAACGAAAGCACCAATCGCAGTAATCCCGATTGCGACGACTAACGCATTTCGAATACCTGCCATGATTACTGAAACAGATAAAGGTAACTCGACCATATAAAGAAGTTGTACTTTTGTCATACCCATTCCTTTACCAACATCTAAAATATTGCGATCCACTTGAATCATGCCAGTGTACGTATTCTTGATAATTGGCAGGAGAGAATAAAGGAAGACCGTTACAACCACCGTGTTGACACCTAAGCCCATCCCCAACATTAAAATCGAAAGCATTGCCAAAGCTGGTACTGTTTGGATAATGTTCGCTAAACGGATAATCCAGTTGGCTAAGCTACGTTTACGTGAAATCATAATCCCAATAGGAATCCCGACAATTGCAGCAAAGATTACGCCATAAATCGAAATTAAAAAGTGACGTAAAAATTGTTGAAAGACGTAGCCGCCATTTTGTTGGAAATAGTAGATAAATTGTTGGAATAAATTCATATTATTCATCTGTTACTCCCCCTCAAAATAGTTATTTTCTTTTAAGAAACGTTCGGCTACGACAGCAGGTTCAATTAAATCATTATCTGCTTGATAGTTCAATTCTTGCATTTTTTTGGTAGAAATTTTACCATCTAAGCGATTTAAGACATCTTTAATTTCCGGCGTTTCTTTTAATAATTTGTCACTAACCACAGGAGCGGCATCATAAGGCGGGAAGAAGCGCTTGTCATCTTTTAACATGACTAAATCGTAACTACCAATCCGGCCATCTGTTGAGTAACCTAAGATAACGTCCATTTTTCCAGCGTTGACTGCATCGTACACCAAGCCAATTTGCATTGGTAAAATAGATTTAAATTGGAAGTTGTATTCCTTTTTAAAGCCTTCATAACCGTCGCCTTCACGTGTGATCCACGCAGTATCGACACCAGCAACTAATTTGTCTGCGACTTTCCCTAAATCACTGACTGTTTTTAAATTGTATTTCTCAGCCGTTTCTTTTGTAACTAAGAATACATAAGTATTTTCAAACCCATATGAAGGGAACCAAGTTTGTTGATAACGTTTTTCGAATTCTGATTGAACTAGATTGAACGCTTTTTTAGGGTCTTTTTCCGCTGGTAAGCCCAGCGTAGTAGTCACGTCAGTACCAGTATAACGAGCTGCAGAAATTGAGGCATCTCCGTTTAACATTGCTTGGTGATTGATGGTAGTAGTGGCTAAGTTGTTAATCACATTTGTTTTTTTATCTGTGTAATGCTCAACCATATCCGCTACAATGCTCCCTAAAATCTGCGCTTCTGAAGTAATCCCACCTGTAATGGCGACAGTGTTATCATCAGAAGTTGAAGCGAGACCAGGTAAAGAACAACCTGCCAATAAAAGTAAACTGCTTAAGAAGAGTAAGCTTAACTTGAGTTTCTTTTTCATCATTATTCGCCCTCCCTTAAAGCTTTTGGCGTTAAACGATTTTCTAATAATCCAAGAAGAACATCTGCTAAAAGCGCTAAAATAGTTACCGGAATAGTCCCGCCAAAGATTAATTCTGGCTGATAGTTATTTAATCCACTGAAAATCATATCACCAAGACCGCCTGCACCAATATAAGAAGCCAGTGTAGCCCAAGCTATGACATAGACAGCAGCTAAACGAATGCCGGCCATAATTGTTGGCATGGCAATGGGTAATTCAACACTAAAAATAGACTGTAAATTGGTCATGCCCATGCCTTTAGCAACATCTCGGTAATTTTCATCGACATTTTTCATTCCGATATACGTGTTTCTTAAAATAGGTAGAAGGGAATAGATGAATAGCGCGATAATAGCGGGTGTTTTGCCGACACCAAAAATTGGAATCATCAAAGCTAATAAAGCCAACGAAGGAACCGTTTGTAAGGCACTTGTTAAACCAATGACAATATTGGCTACTTTGGGCAAACGTGTTAACCAAACGCCAACGGGCACAGCGATAGCGACCCCTAATAAAAGTGCAAAGAATGAAATATAAATATGTTCAATACTTTTTGAAATCATTTCTGATCCATATTCTTGAAAGAAGCTACTCATTGCTTACGCCTCCTCTTTATCAGTTTCGGACTCGCTTTGTTTTGCTTCTACAGCTTCACTAATCGTTGTTTCATCGCCCCAGATAACATCATAA
Source organism: Enterococcus sp. AZ129 (assembly GCF_051714505.1). NCBI lineage: Bacteria > Bacillati > Bacillota > Bacilli > Lactobacillales > Enterococcaceae > Enterococcus > Enterococcus sp. AZ129. The sequence continues at coordinate 639,473 of NZ_JBIORY010000001.1, forward strand.
ACAATGTCAACAAGGGAAGCACGTGTTAAGATGCCCACCACTCGTTTTTGTTCATCAACGACTGGCACATATTTTAAGCCACGTTTTAAGATTCTTTGTAAAGCATCACGTAAAAGAGCGGTTTTTTGAACAAAGAAGACATCTTTATTCAAGATATCACCGACACTAGAAGCTTTGCCACGTTGCTGATCTAATGTTTCAACATCGATAAAGCCTTTAAGCACATGGGAATTATCAACAACTAATAAGGTATCAACCCGTTTTTCACGCATCAATTTAATCGCTTCTTGTAAAGATTTTTCCGGCGTGATAGTAATAGCTGAATTTAACATGACTTCATCAACAGTGGTGAAATCAGGTTTGGCTTGTAATAGGCGATCTTCTCCGATGAGTTCTTCTACAAATTCATTGGCTGGATGACGTAAAATATTATCTGGTGTGTCAAATTGAATTACTTTGCCTTCGCTCATAATGGCAATTTTATTTGCTAATTTCAACGCTTCATCCATATCATGAGTAACAAAGACGATCGTTTTTCCTAAACGTTCTTGTAAATCTTTCACTAAATCTTGTAATGAATCACGGGTGATAGGATCTAAAGCACCAAAAGGTTCATCCATTAGAATAATATCTTGATTGGCAGCTAAAGCCCGCACAACGCCGATTCTTTGTTGTTGTCCCCCAGAAAGTTCATTGGGATAGCGGTCTAACATTTCTCGTGGTAACTCAACCAAATCAATCATTTTTTCGGCTATCTTATTGCGTTCTTCCACAGGTACTTTTAATAATTTAGGCACTAAAACGATATTTTCACGAATGGTCATGTGAGGCATCAAGCCGATATTTTGAATGACATAGCCAATTTGGCGACGTAGCTCTACAGGATTGATTTTTTGAATATCTTGGCCATCAATTAAAATTTTTCCTTTTGAAGGGTCAGTCATGCGGTTAAGCATCCGCATTGATGTCGTTTTTCCACTACCACTTGTTCCGATGAAGCAGATAAATTCACCTTTATCGAAAGACAAATTAATGTCATCAACGGCGACTTTTCCGCCTTTATAAAATTTTGATACATGCTGAAATTCTATCAACTTACTCACCTCAACTAAATATTTTGAAAATGTATCTTATTACTAGTATGCTATAAAAATGCGATTTCGACAAATGTAATCTATTTTTAATGGGAAAAAGAAGGCGGTAAAAATTTTTTAATTCGTTCTAAAAAAAAGAAAAGACAACTATTGTTTAGTAAAAGTTGTCTGAACGAAACAAGATGTTAAAAAGAGTGTTCTGAGAAGGGGAAAAAGCCGCTATAACAAAGAAAAGTATCCTTTGTAGCAAGTTGACGGGAGCTGAGTTTTTCATTAGAATGGAAAGAGAACAAGGGAATAAAATAAAAAAAGGCGCTTCATGATTTAGCGGCAACTAAATCACGAAGCCTTGAATAGTCACCTGTGCAAGTGGACCATCAAGTTGCCCGTTCAATCAATGGAAACCATTGATCACTTTTATTTTACTGAATTTTTGAAAAAATTACCAGTTTTTTTTAGAAGTAAGAAGTGGAAGAACGAAGGATGCTTTTTATGGAATGTGCAATGACGTTCAGAAAAATCTGAAGGTCATTTTTTATTCTCTTGTTCAAACATTCAAACATAGGGGAAGAGAGACGGACGTAACTTTGTCACCGATTATTACGTCCGTCTTCCGTTGTTTTCTAAAGCGTTGGTTACATGTCTTTGTAGAGGTTGGCTTCAATTGCAGTCCGTTTTGGTTCTAAAAAAGGCGGTAAAGCCAATGTTTCCCCTAAATGTTCCAGAGGCTCATCCAATGTAAAACCAGGAGTCAAAGTAGCAAATTCAACCCGATTCCCGCCTGGTTCACGAATGTATAAACTTTTAAAATATCCACGACTTACATACATTTCAATTTCCCAGCCTTGTGCTAAAGCGCGCGTGTGTAGTTCTTGTAATGCTTCATCATCAGCCACAGAAAAAGCAATATGATCCATACTGCCACGCCCCATTCGGCTTGTTTTATCCGACGTTGTTTGATGAACAGAAAAGCTTTCCGTCTCACTTAAAATAATCGTATTGCCAACTGCTTGCCAACCAAGAAATGTTTCAAAAAAGGCCAAGGTTTTTTCAGAATCTGGCACATGAAATTCCGTAGAGGTCAAACCGATAATTTGAACCGCTGCTGGAATGTCGTTAGAAACAACGAGTGTTTCTTTTAATGGATTTTCAGGAACTTCTGTCAGGATAATATGCGTATCATCTGGATCACTGAAATGGAGGCTCTTTTCTTTTTTGTTAAATGGAATTTTGTTTTCTGTTAAACGTTGTTCCCAAAAGGAAAGGCTGTTTTGGGGAATTTTTAAGCCAATCGTGGCTAAATAATTTTTTTCTTCATAGCGGTTGCCTAATAAGGGTACGATAAAAAAAGTTACTAAGCTTCCCGGTGTGCCTTGATAATCGCCATAAAAATAATGAGGCATGCGATTGTTGTCTTGATTGACGGTATTTTTGACAAAGCGTAAGCCTAACAATTTTGTATAGAATGATTGGTTTTCTTGACCATGACGCGCTAATAGTGAAACATGATGAAATTGAGCATGCATTTTGAGTTCCTCCTCTAAATAACTATGTATACTTACTTAAAGTAAGTATAGTGCTTCTGACATTTTTTGACAACTATTTAGTTTGATTCAGAAGGCTGACATAGCCAGAAACAAGAAAAAGTGTTAGAATAACCAAGATAAAAACTAGTAGAAAGAGTGACGGAAATGCTAAGTACAGAAGATTTTGATTTTGATTTACCAGAAGAATTAATTGCTCAAACCCCACTAAAAGATCGCGCTAGTTCACGATTATTAGTTGTAAATAAAGAAACAGGGGCCATGGAGGATAAACATTTCCATGATATTCTTGATGAATTACAGCCTGGGGATGCATTAGTCATGAATAATACACGGGTACTGCCGGCCCGTTTATATGGAGAAAAACCTGAAACAGGCGGTCATTTGGAAGTTTTACTTTTAACAAATACAGAAGGCGATACATGGGAAACCTTGATTAAACCCGCGAAACGTGCAAAAGTCGGCACGGAAATTCAATTTGGCGATGGTCGCCTAAAAGCGGTGGTTAAAGAAGAGTTGGAACATGGTGGTCGAATCATTGAATTTAAATATGATGGTATTTTCTTAGAAATTTTAGAATCGTTAGGAGAAATGCCATTGCCGCCATATATCAAAGAACGTCTAGATGACCCAGATCGTTATCAAACGGTTTATGCTGAAGAAAATGGTTCAGCTGCAGCACCAACAGCGGGTTTGCATTTTACAAAAGAACTATTAGAAGAGATCAAAGCAAAAGGTGTTCATCTCGTTTATTTAACTTTACATGTCGGTTTAGGAACATTCCGTCCCGTGAGCGTTGATAATATAGAAGAACATCATATGCATAGCGAATTCTATCGTTTAACTGAAGAAGCGGCTAAGCAATTAAATGAAGTGCGCCAAGCAGGCGGTCGGATTGTTGCCGTTGGAACAACTTCTATTCGTACGTTGGAAACAATTGGCACAAAATTTAATGGTGAAATCCAGGCTGACAGTGGCTGGACCGATATTTTTATCACACCAGGGTATCAATTTAAAGTCGTAGAGGCTTTTTCAACGAACTTTCATTTACCAAAATCTACGTTAGTGATGCTTGTGAGTGCCTTTGCAGGAAAAGACTTAACATTGGCTGCTTACCAACATGCTATTGAGGAAAAATATCGTTTCTTTAGTTTTGGCGATGCAATGTTTATTAAATAAGCGACACTTTGTGAGCAGAATACTTGGGATTGAAACAAAAATATATTATGATAAACACGTGATTTTTGGAATCACAGTAAAGGTGTGCTTTATTTTTTCTTCCCCTGTAAATAATAAAGTTAGAAACCAAAACGCTACTAGAGCAAAAATGCTTAGTAGACAATCTTAGAATAAAAAGAACGACGCAACCACGGTTGCGCCGTTCTTTTTTTATGTAAGAAAAGATTAATTATTGAAACAACAATACGAAGAAATGCTTTCTTCGTATTGCCGGTACTAAGTTGTACCTCGGCAACTCCAAGTACAATCAGAAAAATTGTCTTGTTAAGTACAGCTTATACTGTTTAGGCTTCTTGTTCTACATCGTCATTCAGTGTTTCTTTGAAGGTGAACACATCATCAATGGTTACGCCAAAGACGTTCGCGATGTCATGCGCAAGAAGTAATGAAGGATTGTACTTGTTTCGTTCCAGTTGAATAATTGTTTGTCGAGAGACACCGACTCGATTAGCCAAATCTTGCTGGGTCATACGAGCCATAGCACGATAAACATGAATTGAACTTTCAAACGAAGATTTTTTCTTTTTTCGCATAGCATTCCCTCCTTTAAAAGAAGATAAAATAGAATGTGCACCTTGAATATAACACATATGATTATTTGATACAAATATATTTTATTGCCTAAAAGAAAAAACCGAGCTTAAATTTAAGCTCGGCCTTGTTAACGGGAAGACATCAATTGGTTGAATAAGTGTTTACATTTCGCGATACATGTAAAGCAAAAGGTGAACGTGATGTGGTGAAACTAAAACCTTGTTTTCATACAGTTTCGACGCTTGGATGGTGGATAACTTGCGTTAGGTGATAACAGATAGGGTAAATGCTTTATAGAAACTCCATCCTTCTATAACCTTTCCCTATTTTCCGATACGAGTTATCACTAACAATTACTCTACACGTATTGTTTACAGGTGAATCTTGCAATTCTAACAACTTTGAGTTTACCGATTTTTATCTACTGAGAAAATCTTCAACCAATTGATTAGCATGTCCTCCTTACACTTAAAGGATAGCACTTTTTGAAAGCGTTTGCAAGTTATAACACTTATTAATAAGATTAAATATAATATTTTTCTGGTTATTTTATAACATGTAAAATAAATAATCGTGTGAACCAAATAACATTGTATTTTTTGTTGTTTTTGTGTTGAATATATAGAAATAAACTATTTTTTTATCAGACAAAATGAAAAAAATGTCCATTGCTTTTTGGCTGAATTCGTTTCCTTTTTCATAAAATTCCCATAATCAAATAGAAACATTGCTGTAGCAACAACGAAAATACCAGTTTTTTCTGGACATATGAGAGAACGCTAAGCCAAAGATGAAAAAAGTTGCGTGTTCAAAAAAAATCATGTTATATTTAATAGAGACACTATTATATAGGAAGAAAAAATTAGAGGGGGAATAGGATGGAAGCTTACAAGCAAACTGTCGATACTGTCACAAAAGAAGTTTCAGTCAATACTGAAACTGGGTTAACACAACAAGAGGCCCAACAACGGCTGAAAGAAAATGGCCGCAATCAATTTGAAGAGGCTAAGAAGGATTCTGTGTTAAAGAAATTTATTCACAGTTTATCTGATTTTACAACGATTATTTTATTAGTTGCTGCGGCAATTTCGTTTTATACAGCAATCGTAACAGAACATGGCGAATATTTTGAAGGAATCTTAATTATTGCAATTGTGATTATCAATGCTGTTTTAGCCATTGTTCAAGAAGGAAATGCTGAAAAATCTCTGGCGGCTTTACAAGACATGAACAAGCAAAGTAGTGCAGTCTTACGAGATGGCAAGGTAATCGAAGTCGATGCTGAAGAACTAGTAGTAGGAGATGTTCTAGTTCTTGAAGCTGGTTCTATGATTACAGCCGATGCACGACTTATTCAAGCTTCTCAAATGCGCGTAGAAGAGTCAGCACTAACAGGAGAAAGTGAACCTGTTGAAAAAGATCCTACATACGTGGGGCATGACGATGATGGCTTAGGAGATCAAATAAATATGATTTTCAAAGGCTGTACCGTCGTGAATGGCCGCGGACGAGCAGTAGTAACTGCAACAGGAATGAATACGGAAATGGGTAAAATTGCTGGGTTACTGAATAACAGCGATCAGCAAAAAACACCATTACAAAAACGCTTGAATCAATTAGGCAAACGTATTAGTTTGTTAGCCTTAGGGGCTGCGGCAATTGTTTTCATTATTGGTGAACTGCAAGGAGAACCGCTTCTTGAAATGTTTATGACAGCCGTTTCCTTAGCGGTGGCAGCTGTACCAGAAACACTAACCGTGATTGTAACGTTAACCTTAGCATATGGTGTTCAAAAAATGGCTAAAAAACATGCGATTATTCGCCGATTGCCAGCAGTAGAAACGCTAGGAACTGCGAATGTTATCTGTTCTGATAAGACAGGAACGCTGACACAAAATAAAATGCGTGTCCGCCGAGTATGGCATCGTGGTGATGAAGTAACGGATACGGAAGATGCCATGACCGATGAAGCCATGGAAGTACTGAAAATGGCTGCTTTATGTACAGATGTCATTGTGGAAAAAGAAGGCGATGAACTAACTGTTACAGGGAATCCGACAGAAGCGGCAATTGTTCGTGCTGTCGAAGAGAATTATCATACGAAAGAAGAACTTGAAGAAAAATATCCTCGTATTGGTGAAATTCCCTTTGATTCAGAACGTAAAATGATGACTACGGTCCATCAATGGGGGAAAAAGTACATCTCAATTACTAAAGGAGCCTTTGATGTGTTACTACCTCGTTTTGGTTTCGGAGATGTCGATCAAGCGGCTATTGTTAATGATCGTTTCGGAAAACGAGCGTTACGAGTTATTGCTGTCGGTTATGCCGTATATGATGAACCACCCAAGGAAATTACATCGGAGGCTTTAGAAAAAAATCTTCGCTTGTTAGGCTTAATTGGCATGATTGATCCACCACGTCCAGAAAGTAAGGGCGCCATTGCTCGTGCGAAAAAAGCTGGAATTAAAACAGTCATGATTACTGGTGATCACGTGGTAACAGCCAGTGCAATTGCTAAAGAATTAGGAATTTTAAAAGATAAAAGTGAAGCCTTATCTGGTTCAGAACTGAAAAAAATGAGTGATGAAGAATTAGATAAACGGGTTAAAGATTTATCCGTTTATGCACGTGTAACCCCTGAAGATAAAATTCGAATTGTTCAATCATGGCAACGTTCTGGCGCTGTTGTAGCAATGACCGGAGATGGCGTGAATGATGCGCCAGCCTTGAAAGCTAGTGATGTCGGTTGCGCAATGGGGATTACTGGAACAGATGTGGCCCAAGGCGCTTCAGATATGATTTTGACGGACGATAACTTTGCAACTATTGTTGATGCGGTTGCGCAAGGACGTGCCGTGTACCGAAATATTCGTAAAGCCATTAACTTCTTGTTAAGCTGTAATATTTCTGAGATTTTTATTGTTTTAATTGCCATGTTACTTGGTTGGGGTGCGCCATTTACTGCAGTTCAACTGTTGTTTGTTAACGTGGTCGCAGATGGGTTACCTGGTTTTGCATTAGGAAAAGAACCAGCAGAAAAAGGAATTATGGATGAGGCACCAATCCCTAAAAATGAAGGGATTTTTGCACGAGGCTTGTGGCAAAAGATTGGGATTAATGCAGCAGTGTTCACAGTCATTACTTTGTTTGGTTTTTACCTAGGTGCTTTTGTACCAGGTGTTTCAGCCTATGTTTCAAACAGCTATGAAGTTGGACAAACAGTGGCATTTTTAATCTTAGCTTATTCCTCTATCTTACATGTCTTTAATGTTCGTAGTGCGAACTCTGTTTTCCGTGTAAAATTATCAAGCAACAAGTCCCTCTTTGAAATGGTCGTTTTAGCATTACTAATTACTACAACCATTGCTTTATTACCATTCACACAAGAACTATTTGGATTAGTGCATATTAGTTTAAATCATTGGATGTTAGCAATTTTCCTATCCTTTGTGCCAATTTTCGTCAATGAAATGATTAAGTTCCATTTCTCTGAAGTCGAAGAGGAAGAAGAAGTGATTTAAATTTAACAGGAATAAAAGGAGCTACCTTTGTTCAGAAAATTATCTTAATAGTTAGCAAGTGGGGCAGCAGTCGTTTCGACTGCTGCCCCACTTATTTTTGATTTTCCTTTTTTCAAAATAGGTGGGTTTCTTATCTAAGATGAACATTCTCTAATAAAAAGACTTGCTAAACGATTTAAAACGTATTATAGTGAGTAGCATCGTTAGTCAAAAAGCGCTTTTTGACTAATGAAAAAGATATATAAAACGTTATATAATAAAGAGTTTTAAAAGTTTTTATGGAGCTGTTGGTTAAACTAAACGAAGTCATTTCTTTTGTAGGAGGAAAGTATTGTGTTACACAAAGCAGAGGGGTTTGATCGTCGGAAATTTACGATGGCAGGGATCTTAGTTGCCATGGGCGTTGTCTATGGAGATATTGGAACGAGCCCTTTATATGTAATGAAAGCCATTGTAGGAGATAATGGTGGCTTGGCACGGGTTTCTGAATCGTTTATTTTAGGTTCGGTCTCATTAATTTTTTGGACATTGACTATCTTAACCACGATTAAATATGTTGTTATTGCTTTAAATGCTGATAACCATGGAGAAGGTGGGATTTTCTCTCTTTATACATTGGTTCGTAAAAAAAGTAAGTATTTGATTATTCCCGCAATGATTGGCGGCGCCGCTTTACTGGCTGATGGCGTTTTGACCCCAGCTGTGACAGTGACGACAGCGATTGAAGGCTTACGGGGGATTCCGGCATTTTTTGAACGTTTTGGCAATGACCAAACGATTATAGTGGTTATTACGTTGACGATTATTTTAATTCTTTTTTCTGTTCAACGATTTGGAACAGAATTGGTCGGGAAAGCTTTTGGGCCGATTATGTTCTTGTGGTTTACTTTTTTAGGCATCATTGGTTTAATGAATTTTAGCCAAGATTGGACGGTTATTCGTGCATTAAATCCATATTATGCTTTGCAATTACTAGTCAGTCCAGAAAATAAATTAGGTCTATTTATTTTAGGGAATATTTTCTTGGCTACAACTGGTGCTGAAGCTTTATATTCTGATTTAGGGCATGTAGGAAAAATGAATATCCGCATTAGCTGGCCGTATATTAAGATTTGTTTGATTCTTAATTATTTAGGGCAAGCTGCGTGGTTATTAACGGTCAAAGAAAACCCTGAAATGCAGGCATTAGCTGAAATTAACCCATTTTTCCAAATGATTCCACGAGGTATTCTCGTATTTGGCGTTGTTTTTGCAACAATCGCCGCAGTGATTGCTTCGCAAGCGTTAATATCAGGTTCGTATACTTTAGTTTCTGAAGCGATTAAATTGAAGTTATTACCAAGACTTAAAATTATTTATCCTGGGAGCAATATCGGTCAAATGTATATTCCAGCGGTAAATTTAATTTTGTGGTTAGCTTGTTCAGCAATCGTGCTGGCTTTTAGAACATCGACACACATGGAAGCTGCGTATGGTCTATCGATTACGATTACGATGTTGATGACAACCATTTTATTGTTGTTTTATCTTTTGGATAAAATTCCAGCTTGGTCTGCGTATCTAATTTCCTTGTTCTTTGCTGCCATTGAAGTTGTCTTTTTCTTTTCAAGTGCTGCGAAGTTTTTCCATGGTGGATATGTTGCTGTGGGAATGGCAGTCTTCTTGTTATGCATCATGATTATTTGGGAACGCGGCAACGAGATTAAGGAAGCGACGGCGGAACAAGTGTCGTTGGAAAAATATGTACCACAACTTAAAGCTTTGAAAGAAGATACATCTGTACCTATGTATCAAACCAACGTGGTCTTTTTAACCTCCGATCGAGTGGACGGCGAAATTAATCGTAATATTATTTATTCGATTTTGGACAAACAACCAAAACGAGCGAATGTTTATTGGTTTGTTAATGTTCAGGTAACAGATGAACCCTTTACTCAAGAGTATTCTGTTGATATGTTAGGAACTGATTTTATTGTGCAAGTTCAGCTATATTTAGGTTTCCATATTTCTCAAGAAGTGAATGTATATTTAAGACAAATTGTTCATGACTTGATGAAAACAGGCCGCTTGCCAAAACAGCCACAACGTTATTCATTAACGCCAGGGAGAGAAGTTGGCGATTTCCAATTTGTATTAATTCAAGAAGAATTATCTAACGTTTCTGAACTGAAAAAATGGGATCGACAAATTATGCAGGCAAAATTAGCTATCAAAAACTTAACTACCTCTCCTGAAAGTTGGTTTGGCTTGGAATACAGTGAAGTCAAATATGAATCCGTTCCTTTAATCATTGGCCCACAACGGAAAACGCACTTAGTCGAACGAAAGAATCGTTCATAAATAGAAGAAATTTAACTAAAAGATTGAGCCTAAGTCCTTGAGATACATGGCTCAATCTTTTTTGTAGAATCAGAGTAAATACTGTAATTCCACAAAGAATTCATTTAAAAGTGTTTGGTCTTTAAAGGAATTCATTCGCTTAAAGATGGCCAGTAAGACTTCTTTTTGTGGTTCAGTTAATTGATCTACTTTTAACAAAGGAAGAAAAGCGATAATCAGAGAATAATCCAATTCTGGATTTTGAGAATGTGTAAATAATTCATGGAGTTCTGACAAAATAAACGGATGATAATAAGATTGGTCAGACTGTTCTTCTGCAGTTGTTGGTTCATAAATAGAAATACTCTCTCGGGAATGAGAGGGGGCTTCTACTGTTAAAGGAAAAGCATAAAAGGACTGCTGTAACTTTTGCGCTTGAATCATAATTTTTAAGGAATCGTGATAGGATAGCTGTTCTTCAGATAAACGTACCATCAACTGAGTAAAAAAAGGTGGTTTTAGCAGTTGTTTATTTTGAAAATTTTCTTTTAATAGCTGGCGCACAAATCGATCGAAATCACCATAAAGTAGCCAATCTCCTGTTGTGTCACAGGCTTTAGCGATTTTTTTTAAGTATCGTTTATTGGGTAAATTCAAACCTAATTCCCAGTTACTAATTGTACTTCCACTAGATAAACCAATTTTATTGGCTAAATAACGTAAAGTGTACTTCTTCTTTTTTCGAGCTTCACGCATGCGCGCCCCGACTTGCTTTGTAGTAATTTTCATTGAAACACTCCTTTTGTAATAAATATGAGGATAAGGTGTTCTTAAAATATACATACGCAAAATTCGGCTCTTTTTTTTTCTAAACTAAAAAAAGTAATTATTTCTAACAATTTTCATCTTGTGCTATGCTTAAGATGAAAATACTTAAGAAGAGAAGGGATCATATGTCAGCAAAACATAATCATGAACAACCTCAGGAAAAACAGCCAACAATGTCCCACGATAAAATGAATCACATGAATCATGATATGGCGCATGAACAAATGGCTATGTCACACCAACATGAAGGAATGAAGGGAATGGACCATTCAATGCATATGGGGAATTTTAAACAAAAATTCTGGCTGTCATTGATTTTAGCTATTCCGATTATTGTTCTTTCACCAATGATGGGTTTTCAATTACCTTTTCAATTTACTTTTCCAGGTTCTGATTGGTTGGTCTTAATTTTAGCAACAGTGCTATTTTTTTATGGTGGACAACCATTTTTAAGTGGCGCTAAAATGGAATTACAGCAAAAGAGTCCAGCAATGATGACGTTAATTGCGATGGGGATTTCGGTATCATATTTTTACAGCCTATATGCGTTTTACATGAATCATTTTACGAATCAGGCCCACGTGATGGACTTTTTCTGGGAATTAGCCACTCTGATTGTTATTATGCTTTTAGGCCATTGGATTGAAATGAATGCTATTTCTAATGCTGGTGATGCCTTGAAAAAAATGGCTGAACTGTTACCTGACACAGTCAAGCGAATGACTGAACATGGGGAAGAAGAAATTCCTTTGCAAGATGTTCAAGAAGGCGATCGCTTGATTGTTCGTTCGGGAGATAAAATTCCGACAGATGGTAAAATTTTGAAAGGAAGCACAACAGTCGACGAATCGATGGTTACAGGGGAATCAAAAACAGTAGAAAAAAACATTGGTGACTCCGTGATTGGTGGAGCAGTCAATGGCAACGGAATGATTGAAATTTCAGTAACTGGCACGGGTGAAAATAGTTACCTGTCAAAAGTTATGGAGATGGTTAAACAAGCGCAGTCGGAAAAATCAAAACTAGAATCCATTTCAGACCGTGTAGCCAAGTGGTTATTCTATATTGCCTTATTCGTAGGTGTGTTAGCATTTATCGGTTGGTTACTCGTAACGAAAGATTTGTCTCTAGCATTTGAACGAATGGTTACAGTTTTTATTATTGCCTGTCCCCATGCGTTAGGCTTAGCAATTCCTTTAGTGATTGCTAGAAGTACCTCCATTGCTGCTAAAAATGGCTTACTTTTAAAAAATCGGAATGCATTAGAACAAGCCAATAAGGTTGAATATGTGTTGCTGGATAAAACTGGTACTTTAACAGAAGGACAATTTACAGTTACTGGCTTAGAATTAATGAGTAAGCAGTTTACTAGAGAAGAAGCACTTAAATATATTGGGGCATTGGAAAAAAATGCAAATCATCCGTTGGCAATTGGGATCATGAACTATTTAAATAAACAAGCCGTTCAACCTTATGAAGCCCATAATCTGCAAGCTTTATCAGGCGTAGGACTGGTTGCTACTGTTCAAAACCAAGAAGTCAAAATAGTCAATGAAAAAGAAGTTGCACGGTTACAGTTAACCTTCGATGAAACAATTAAAACAAACTATCAAGAGCAAGGAAATACCTTGAGTTATTTAATCATCGCTGGTCAATTAGTCGCACTGCTTGCTTTAGGAGATAAAGTCAAACCAGAAGCTAAAACATTTATTGCAGAGTTACAAGCGCAAGGAATTACGCCAGTCATGTTAACAGGGGATAATCAAACAGCCGCCAGTGCAGTTGCTAATTATTTAGGAATGAAGGAATACTACGCAGAGCTCTTACCAGAAGATAAAGAAAAAATTGTGCAACAATATCTTACTGAGGGACATCAGGTCATGATGGTAGGAGACGGTATTAATGATGCACCAAGTTTAGCCCGTGCTTCAATCGGCATTGCGATAGGCGCTGGTACCGATGTAGCAATTGATTCGGCAGATGTTGTACTGACGGATAGTGATCCTAAAGATATTTTAAGGTTCTTAGATTTAGCCAAACAAACACGACGTAAAATGATCCAAAATCTTTGGTGGGGAGCTGGGTACAATATTGTCGCTATTCCTTTAGCGGCTGGGGTTCTTGCACCAATTGGGATTGTTTTAAATCCAGCTGTAGGTGCTGTCTTGATGTCATTAAGTACAATTATTGTAGCAGCAAATGCTATGACACTGCATATTTCAGAATAATAATTCGATATAATTGTAGAGAGCGGAAAGTAATCAATACTTTTTGTTCTCTATTTTTTTCTTCTTAAAAAAATTTTTGCCTTATTTGACGTATTCTTATAACAAGGGAGTGAAAGGGGACGATATATGGATTTCAAGGAATTATTGTCTTTTGAACATAAAAATATGTTGGAATTGTTGGATTTACTGCAACAAGAGCAGACATTTTCTGTTTTGATGGCTGCAGAAAAACTAAAGGTGAGCGACAAAACCATCCATTGTTACATTCAACGTTTTGAAAAAAAGCAGGAAACGTTTAAGATAGAAGGGCTTTGTAAGATTTATACAACGACCAAAGGAATTGTAAAATATCGTGAATTATGCGTTTGTGGCTTGGCTCGATTTAGACAAAAATTTTGTTATTTTATTCCCGAATTTTATATTTTACGTTGTCTAATTGAAGAGCGAATCAATTATGCGCAATTGACCCAGGTATTGGGATTACAGGAATCAACTCTTCGGAAGAAACTGTCTAATATTCGACGTTGGCTAGTTAATTTTGATATTATTGTACGTCAAAAACATTACGATTTAACTGGCAATGAATGGCAAATTCGACAGTTAATCCTTTGTTTTTATTTGTTTTTTCAAGAAAGCTGTCTGGAAGAAAACAGAGAAATGACTCGGAAAATCATCACCTTTTTTGAGTTGGATTTAAATGTGGCACAACAGAATCATCTTAGTTGGCTAATTTATATTTGGGAGAGACGGTACCGAGACGGGCATGGAATTTCAGTGCCAAATGCTAATTTATTTCAACAAACAAGTGCTTTTTTTTATTTATTTCGTGTGGAAGTGTTGAGCACTTCTTTTATGTCTCTTAAAGAACAAAAAGCGTTATTTGTGATTCTTGAAGCACATTTTGGTGGTTGCTTTGGCAAGAAAGCGCGAAAGTATTTTATTCATGAGCAAATGAAAATAGAAAGTTTATGCTTAAAAACAGCTATTTTTATTATGAAAGAAATTAGGAGAAATTTTACACAACATCATTTTAATTATCAAGAAATTCATTTATGTCGATTTTTAAGTACGCATATGAATAGTTTATTAGACGGACAAGCATGGTTGCCAGCTCATAAACAGGAACAAACACTCGCTGCTCGTTATCAACAAACCTGGCACAGATTACAAAAACTTATTAGGCTTTTAAAACGCCTATATCCAGTCTTTACTTCAGTAAAAGAACGGGAATTGACGAGTTGCTATTTTTATCACATCCTAGATTTATTTAACCCGATTTTATATGAAAAAAAATATATTATTTGCCTATTGACGGACTTTCCTCCAGAAAAGGAACAAGCGTTGGGGCAATCTATAAAAAGCTATTTCAGTGAAAAAAAGAATATTACAATTATTCATGGAAAACCAGCGTATCAACTTCACCAAGCACACCTCTTAATTGTCAATCATTTGTTTCAGATGAACGTAGCGCTTTCTTCTGAGACAGTTGTTTATTTGCCAGAGGAATTATCTCCTGCTTTTTTTGAAAAAGTCGAAGCGAATCTACCGTAAGAAGTCCAATTTTGTCTAAATAGTGTTAAAATGAAGAAGTAAGAGGAATGGATGAGGAGGATATTAAAATGAAACAACTGCAATTTGGTACAAGTGACGAAACTGTTTCTTCGGTTATCTTAGGATGTATGCGCTTAAATGGTGCTGAAAATCCTCAACAGGTAATTGAAACTGCTTATGATCATGGCATTACATTTTTTGATCACGCCGACATTTATGGTGGCGGCGACTGCGAAACCATTTTTGGTAAGGCCTTAAAAGAAAGTGCCATTCGTCGTGAAGATATTTTTATACAAACGAAATGTGGGATTCGCCAAGGCTTTTTTGACTTTTCGAAAGCACATATTTTAGAAGCGGTCGAAGGGAGTTTACAGCGTTTAGGTGTAGATTCAGTCGATGCATTATTGTTGCATCGTCCAGATACTTTAGTGGAACCAGAAGAAGTAGCTGAAGCTTTTCATTTATTAGAAAAACAAGGGAAAGTTCGCTATTTTGGTGTAAGTAACCAAACGCCAGGACAAATTGAACTTTTAAAAACAGCTGTTAAACAACCATTATTAGCCAATCAATTACAATTTGGCATCAAGCATACTGGCATGGTGGATCAAGGCTTACAAACAAATATGGAAATATCAGGAAGCATTGATTATGATCATGGTATTTTAGATTATTCACGGTTGAAACAAATGACTATTCAAGCATGGTCACCGTACCAATATGGTTATTTTGAAGGTGTCTTTATTGGAAATGAAAAATTCCCTGAGTTAAATCAAAAATTAAGCGAATTGGCTGAAAAATATCAAACAACGCCAACTGGCTTAGCCAGCAGCTGGATTCTGCGCCACCCTGCTAATATGCAAGTCATCGCAGGAAGTATGAATCTTGGTAGAATTGAAGAAATTGCTAAAGCAGCAGACATTGTGATTAGTCGCGAAGATTGGTACGATATTTATCGTGCAGCGGGAAATGTTTTGCCGTAAAAAAGATTCTCATACTTGTGAAGATCCAGCGTGTATTGCTGATTGATTTTGGTATTTGATATAGTTGTCACTAAGGAACTATATCAAATACCTTTTTCTTTCATTCTGCAATCGCCGTCTACTGCAAATTCTGTAGTTTTTTGTTAAAATAGAAAGGAAACTAGTTTGCTAAAGATGAGGGGAAAAAAATGACCAAAAAAAAATTATTACTCGTTGATGGAAACAGTGTAGCCTTTCGTGCATTTTTTGCGCTACATAACTCATTAGAACGATTCAAAAATAAGAACGGCTTGCATACAAATGCTATTTATGCATTTAACAATATGTTTGAAAATGTAATGCAAAAAGAAATGCCTACTCATGTTTTAGTCGCTTTTGATGCAGGGAAAACCACATTCAGAACAGAATTTTATTCAGAATATAAAGCCGGACGTTCAAAAACACCGGGGGAATTTAAAGAACAAATGCCGTATATTCGTGAACTTTTAGAAGGTTTAGGCGTAAAATATTATGAACTACCTAACTATGAAGCAGATGATATTATTGGTACATTAGCCAACAAAGTTGATAAAGATGAATTTGATGTTGTTGTGTTATCAGGGGACCGAGATTTGACACAATTAGCGACGGACACTGTCAAAGTAGATATCACTGTTAAAGGAGTTAGCGATATTGAATCATATACGCCTGAGCATATTGCTGAAAAATATGATGGATTAACGCCTAAGCAAATTATTGATATGAAAGGGTTGGCTGGCGACACGTCGGATAACATTCCAGGTGTAACGAAAATCGGTGAGAAAACCGCGATTAAGCTGTTAAAACAATATGGCTCAGTTGAAGGGGTTTATGAGAATATCGATGAAATGAAAAAAAGCAAAATGAAAGAAAACTTGATTAATGATAAAGAGCAAGCCTTTCTTTCTAAACGTTTAGCGACAATTGAAGTCAATGCACCAGTCGAAGTCAATGTGGAAGACTTGGCATATGAAGGGAAAAACTTAGAAAAATTGGTTCCTTTTTATAAAGAAATGGACTTTAAACAATTTTTAGCTAAGTTGGACATTACAGAAGAACCTGTTGAAATGGAAGATATTTTATTTGAAGTAGTCGAAGATCAGTTAACCAATGAAATGTTTACAGACGATATGGCTCTTTATGTTGAGATGATGGAAGATAACTATCACACGTCACCGATTGTCGGCCTTGCTTGGGGCAACGACAAGAAGATTTATACCACGAATAATTTAGCTGTTTTTGAAAGTCAGCCATTTATTGATTGGTTGATGGATGAGACACGTAAAAAAAATGTCTACGATGCTAAACGGACGTACGTTGCGTTAAATCGCTATGTAGGAAAAATGACAGGGATTGCCTTTGATGTTTTATTGGCTGCTTATTTACTTGATACCAATGACAATAACGCTGATATTGAAGGTGTAGCACAACATTACGGATATGATGCGATTCAATCTGATGAAGCCATTTATGGAAAAGGGGCCAAAAAAGGCTTGCCAGAGGACGAAGAAGTTTTCTTTGGTCATTTAGCACGTAAGATTAAAGCAATTCAATTTTTAACAAGCAAATTAGATAGCGAATTAACAGAAAAGAATCAAGCTGATTTATTCTATAAAATGGAATTACCACTTTCTCGTATTTTAGGCGATATGGAAATAACTGGGATCCGTGTTGATGCCACGCGCTTAAAAGAAATGCAAGTAGAATTTTCAGAACGCTTGAAAGAAATCGAAGAAAAAATCTATGCAGAAGCTGGCGAAGAATTTAACTTGAACTCACCTAAACAATTAGGCGTTATTTTATTTGAAAAAATGGGTTTACCTGTGATCAAAAAGACGAAAACTGGCTATTCAACAGCGGTAGATGTTTTAGAACAACTAAAAGAACAAGCACCAATTGTGGCAGATATTTTAACTTATCGTCAAATTGCCAAAATTCAATCAACCTATGTTGAAGGACTCTTAAAAGTAATTCAGCCAGATAATAAAATTCATACTCGGTATGTACAAACACTGACACAAACAGGACGACTAAGCTCAGTAGATCCTAATTTACAAAACATTCCTATCCGTTTAGAAGAAGGCCGAAAAATTAGAGAAGCCTTCGTACCAAGAGAGGATAATTGGTTGATTTTCTCTTCTGATTACTCTCAAATTGAGTTACGTGTGCTCGCGCATATTTCTAATGATGAACATTTAAAAGAAGCGTTTGTGGAAGGACAAGATATCCATGCCAGCACTGCAATGCGAGTTTTCGGTGTTGAAAAAGCAGAAGATGTCACACCTAACATGCGTCGTCAAGCTAAAGCGGTGAATTTTGGAATTGTCTATGGTATCAGTGATTATGGCTTGTCTCAAAACTTAGGCATTACTAGAAAGCAAGCGCAACAATATATTGACACCTATTTTGAAAAATATCCAGGCGTGAAACAGTACATGGAAGAGATTGTCCGCGATGCCAAAGACAAAGGCTATGTGGAAACATTGTATCATCGCCGTCGTTATTTAAGTGATATTAATTCAAGAAACTTTAATCTACGTTCGTTCGCTGAACGTACAGCGATTAATACACCGATTCAGGGAAGTGCCGCAGATATTTTAAAAATTGCGATGATTGAAATGGCGCGTCGTTTAAAAGAAGAAAAATTACAAGCGACAATGTTATTACAAGTGCACGATGAATTAGTTTTTGAAGTACCAGAATCAGAATTAGAACAATTAAATCAACTCGTCAAAGAAGTGATGGAGCACGCAGTTTCCTTACATGTGCCACTTATCACCGATAGCAGTTGGGGAAAAACATGGTATGAAGCAAAATAATAGCTTACCCATTAAGAACGATGAATAAAATAAGGATAAGTAGGATCTGGACGTTGATATCTAAGCGTTCAGACCTCTTTATATAAAGGAGCAAAAATAATGCCAGAATTACCAGAAGTAGAAACAGTGCGAAAAGGACTTGAAAAACTTGTTGTAGGAAAAACCATTCAAGAAGTCATTGTTTTTTGGCCAAGAATTATTGAATCACCAGAAGTTGATGTATTTCAAGGTCAATTAGCTGGTCAAACGATTGAAGGGATTGAGCGAAGAGGAAAATTTCTGATTTTTAAATTGTCTGATAATGATATGATTTCTCACTTACGAATGGAAGGTAAATATGAATTTCATCAGGCTGATGATGAAATTGCCAAACATACCCATGTAATGTTTACTTTTACAGATGGCACGCAATTACGTTATTTAGATGTACGCAAATTTGGGCGTATGACATTGGTTCCTAAGAATCAAGGTCATCAATATAAAGGGATTTTAGCTTTGGGCCCAGAGCCAACACCAGATGTTTTCCAATTAGCTACTTTTCAACAAGGCTTGAAAAAGCATCATAAAGCAATTAAGCCATTGCTATTAGATCAAAAGCTAGTGACGGGCTTGGGGAATATTTATGTAGATGAAGCACTTTGGCAAGCGCAAATCCATCCAGAGCAACCAGCAGATTCCTTAAAACCTGCGGAAGTTGCTACGTTGTATCAAGCAATCATTGACGTCTTGGCACGCGCTGTTGAAGCAGGTGGAACCACCATTCGCACCTATCTAAACGCGTTAGGAGAAGCAGGGACTTTTCAAGTAGCGTTGAATGTCTATGGGCAAACAGGCTTACCTTGCAATCGTTGTGGTACGCCAATTGTTAAAACAAAAGTGGCACAACGTGGTACGCATTATTGTCCACAATGCCAACAATTGAAAGGTCGTCGATTGAAATGACAAAAGTTTTAGGCATTACAGGAGGGATTGCGACAGGTAAAAGTACGGTTGTTGCTCTTTTTAAAAAAGCAGGTTATCCAATTGTTGACGGCGACATTATCGCCCGCGAAATTGTTGCAAAAGGGCAACCAGCCTTAGCCGCAATCGTTGAAACTTTCGGACCAGAAATAGTATTAACAACTGGTGAATTGGATCGGAAAAAATTAGGACAATTAATTTTCGCTAATCCTCAAAAAAGAGAGCTATTAAATGAAACGTTGAAACCTTTTTTAAGAAAAGAAATTTTACGTCAAATTGAAGAAGCTAAAAAGAAAGCCGCCCTTGTTATTGTTGATATTCCTCTCCTTTATGAAGCTCATTATGAGGCGATCATGGATCAAGTTGCTGTGGTATATGTACCAGAAAAGATTCAAAAAGAGCGTCTGATGGCCCGAAACCAATTAACAGAAGAAGAAGCACAACAACGAATTGCTAGCCAATGGCCGATTGAAATGAAAAAAGAACGAGCAGATATCGTGTTTGATAATCAAGGAACTAGAGAAGAAACGGAACAACAAGTGAAGAAGTGGCTAGAGGAACAAACTGAAGAGAAGTGAATATTTTTTTAATGGCGTAAAATATTTTGAAAATTTCAGAAAAAACAGTGAAAGTCTTTGTTTTTATTAAAAAATGGCAAAGATTCAACGAAGAACCAGTTCTAAAGACCTAGTAATAGCGCAATTTCATGTTATAATATAGGCAACAAAAATTATACAGAATAGAAGAGGTGAACGTTATGCGTTGTCCAAGATGTCATCATAATAATTCCCGTGTTATTGATAGCCGTCAAGCAGATGATGGACGTGCAATTCGCCGTCGTCGTGAATGTGAAAATTGCAGTTATCGGTTCACTACATTTGAAAGAATTGAAGCGGCGCCATTACTTGTGATCAAGAAAAATGGGGATCGTGAAGAATTTAATCGTGATAAAATTTTGCGGGGGCTCATTCGCTCTGCGGAAAAAAGACCCGTTGCTATGGAACAAATGGTTCAAATTGTCGATAATGTTGAAAATCGAGTGCGTAGTTTAGGGGAAAATGAAGTCTCTACAACGCTTATCGGTGAATATGTGATGGAAGATTTAGTCAATCTAGATGAAATTGCCTACATCCGCTTTGCGAGTGTTTATCGACAATTCAAAGATATGAGCGTGTTTTTGAAAGAGTTACAGGACATTGTCGACAAAGCAAAATCTTCTTCTCCTGACTCAGAAAATTAAAAAGGAGGTCTTTCTTTGAAAGGAAATCGGCAAAGAATCCAACCAAAAAATATTTTTCAAGCAGTTATTGATTCACCGCTTTCTGATCAAGAGAAAGAGGTTTTAACCTTTTTATATCAACCAATTGTCGGCGCCAATGCGTTTAGTTTATATTGGCTTTTGTTATCTGAAACAACAGACTCAGAGGAGAATGGCTCGCTGTTTCATGCAGATTTAATTAGTTTGCTGGACTTGAGTTGCCAACAATTAGAAGAAGCTTGCTACAAATTAGAAGGCATTGGGTTGCTAGAAACGTATAAAAAAACAGATCGGGAATTAGGAGATTGTTATTTATATTATTTAAAAGCACCTGAAACAGCCGCTCGTTTTTTTAAAGATGAAGTGTTAGCTTTAGTGTTATTTAATCGGGTTGGACAACGGAAATTTGATCAATTAGTGCAAAAGTTCCAACCGCATCCTACTAAAACAGAGGGCTATCAAAATGTTTCCGCTAGCTTTCAAGAGGTTTATGCCTTTAAAGAAGAACAAATTGTTTCCGAAGCGAACCGATTGACAACGATTCAAGAAACTTTTTCTCAACAAGAAAAATCGAAGAAAATTTCTGTATCAACGGATTCTTTTGATTGGCACTATTTTGTGGAAGGTTTGCACCGTTTAGGTTTACAACTGCCTGAAGATGAGGCTAGTTTTCAAGAAGAAGTCTATGTTTTTCATCAATTATATGGCATCAATGAGTTAGATATGGTAGACTTTGCTTCGAAATCATTTGACTATTATACAAGTCGAATTTTGCCTAAGGAATTAGTGCGAACGATTCATCAAGCGTTTGATCCTGATAAAAAACCACAACCAACAAACGTAGTGACAAACAAGCAAGCACAATTGACGGTGGAAGAGCAACAAACGTATCGATATAACTCATTAAAAATGAATGGTTTTTCTGAACTGGATATTCAAATGATTATGGATAGTGAAAAGAATCCGCCTATTCAATATTTAGAAGCTTTAAAAAATAGTCGAGGCGGCTATACGACACCACAAGAACGTTCATTAGTGAAATATTTGGTTGCCAAATCAGGCTTACCGACTAGTGTGATTAATATTTTGATTAACTATGTTTACAACATTCAACAACAACCGACTTTAAAAGCGGAGTATGTGAATCGAATTGCGAATGAATGGGGACAAAGTGGCATTCATTCACCAGAAAAAGCAATTGAACATGTCAGAGAATTGGCAAAACAAAGCCAAACCAAACAAAAACAGCGACAACAAAATTATTCAGGGAAACGCCAAACTGTTCGACAAGAGCGATTGCCAGAATGGGCTGATCAGCCAAACGATGAAACAAAACTTTCCCCAGAAGAACAAGCCGAGTTAGATCGCCAAATTCAAGAATTTTTAAACCAAGGAGGTGACCAATGATGGAAGACGTAGGAAAAGAAATGTCAAAAATTATCCAGAAGCGTGACATCAATGAACGATATGAAGAGCTGGTTAACGAAGTATTGAAAGATCAAGATGTTCAAGCCTTTATACAAGCAAACCGAGAGCGTTTAACCGATGAAGATATTCGTAAAAGTTATGCTAAGCTGTATGAATTTGTTCAAGAAAAAAAGAAATTTCAATTAAACGATCCGGCAATGATTGCCCCCGGCTATGAGCCAAGATTAATGTTGAATTTTCATTACATTGATGTAACATATGTCCCAACGGCTGATTTAATCGCCCGTCAGAAGGAAGAAGAAATTCGCAATCGAGTAAGGGCAATGGACATGCCAAAAGATGTCCGAGAAGCAAATTTACGAGATTTCGATCCATCTTCTCAAGGTCGAGCCAAAGCGTTAGCAGAAGCAATGCAATTTTTAAGAGAATATCCTGCGACACCAAAAGAGTTTCATAAAGGGCTTTATTTACAAGGCCCCTTCGGTGTAGGAAAATCTTTCTTATTAGGTGCGATGGCTAATGCTTTAGCAGAACGTGGATTTACTACGACAATTGTTCATTTTCCAACATTTACAGTAGAAATGAAACAAGCCATTGGTCGCGATCAAGTTGGTGAAAAGCTCGATGCAGTAAAAAAATCCCCTATATTAATGATTGATGACATTGGTGCGGAATCCATGACTAGTTGGATTCGTGACGACGTTTTAAGCGTAATCTTGCAATACCGAATGCAAGAACAATTAGTTACTTTTTTCTCTTCCAATCTAGATTTAAAAGCTTTAGAAGAGCATTTAACCGTGACGCAACGAGGAGAACAAGAGCCGCTAAAAGCCAGACGAATTATGGAACGTGTGCGTTATCTGTCAAAAGAGATTACGATGACAGGAAATGATCGACGAAACGGTTAAAGCAATCCTTTTATTTTTATGGATTGCTTTTTTTCTTGCGCTTGAAGAGGTAGCGTAAGTTTCGCAAAAACAAGTACTTTTGTGTACACTGACAATAAAGAAGTGAGGAAAAGAGGCGTAACAATGAAGAGAAAACTTTGGATTTTTATTGGGGTATTCGTGGTGCTTCTGGGAGGATATTTTCTTTTGTTTAGAGAAAAATCCTATAAAGTAGAGGTGGAAAAAGTGAATCCAAAAATTCAACGCTTAATGTCGACAGACAAACAACATTTTTTAACAAAACATGAATTTCACACAAAAGAAACAGCTGAACGCAAAGATTTGTTGAAGTTTTTTATTGAAACCCGGCTCAAAACAGACGGCGGTTTTTTAACCAATTATTTACCAGATGCTGAACGCAAAGATGTCGCCACAGGACATGAGTTGCTAAGTGAGTCTTCGGGTCTATATTTGCGTAATTTAGCTTTTGATACGCAGGGACGTTTTGATAATTTTTACAAGCAGACGAAAGGCACCTTTTACGACGGCGTCCAATTTAGTTACCGAATTGACGAGCAAGGCAATAAGTACAATGTCAATGCCTCGATTGATGATTTACGGATCATTCGTTCATTAATTGAAGCAGGGGGGCATTTTAAAACAGATCAGTATGATCAAGAAATTAAAAAATTAGGCAAGAGTTTTATGAAAACCTCTATGAAAGATAATATTCTAATTGATTTTTACGATAGTAAATCAAAACAACAGTCTTCAGAAACTTCTTTGTTTTATATTGACTTAATTACGTTGGGTTATCTATACAAAGAATTTGGGATTTCAGCAGACTACTTGCAGTATCATTACCAATTAATAGACGATGGCTATATTTCTGATGATTTACCTCTTTATCAAACGAAGTTTAATCATCAAACAAATAAATACGAAAACAACGGAACACTTAATATTATTGAATCTTTATTAACGATTGTCCATTTAAGTGAAGTGGGTATGGCGAAGCAGACTAGTATTGATTTTGTGCGAAAACAAGTTCAGCAAGGAACGCTTTTTAACTCGTATGATTTAAATGGATCGCCCGTGGATAAAAATCAATCTGCAGCCAGTTATGCGATAGCGGCTTTAATTGGTGTTGCCGAAAATGACAAAGAGTTGTATCGTGCGGCAATTACAGTACTTAATAATTTTCAAATTATGGATTCAAGCAGTCCGATTTATGGAGGATTTGGTGATAAAGTTACGAAACAAGTCTATTCCTATAATAACTTAATGGCTCTTTTGGCCTATGATTTCTAGATGAGGTGAAAGCATGGAAAAGATCAAAAAACACATGAACTCGGCTTTTGAATGGTTGAGTCGTTATATTTCTCCAAGTCTTTTGGCCGTTTTAGGGATTGGGTTAGTGACAAGCATTTTGTTATTTGTTTATCCGATTAATGGCTTGGGAGATAATGGCGAGTATTTTCGTGTGTTAAATTCAAATAGTCTTTATCGTGTCAATGGTGATAGCTACGACAATGTGGCCTATTTTGTTAAGGACTTTTCAATTATGCGTTATTTTAATGAAACAACGACGCACTTTGTTTCCACTCAACAATTTTTCATTACCGTTGCCATTTGGCTTAATAAACTTTTTTATAGTCAGACACTTTTCGATATTCGTTTCTTAGGTTTCGTTTATCTTAGTTGTTTTTTAGTGTCAATTTATATTCTGGTACGAGGCTTAACCGAAGGCGTGTCTTTGAAAAAAAGTTATCTTATCTCTTTGTTGGTTATTTTCATCTTGGGGGATACCTCCTATACGATTTATTTTAATTCCTTTTATACAGAAGCGACGAGTTTTTTACTTTCTGTGAGTGTCTTAGCATTTTCAGTCTATTTTTATCGGGTGACGAAACCACGAACTTGGCTCAGAAGAATAGTTTTAGTTATCTTGGCACAAGCAGTAGTACTTTTAATAGGAACAACACGCCAAGAATATTTGCTGATTATTGGCGTAATTATTGCTGGATTAGGATTTTTTGTCTACTTGTCACAACGTTACCAACGATTGTCAATGACGGCCTTTTTAATTGCGTTGATTGGTTTTACAACATTAGCGGCTTTTATCGTTCCTAACGATATCTATGAACGTGATGTCTACCACAGTATGACGCGCGGTGTAATGAAGGATAGTAAGGTTCCAGATAAACGGATGTCAGAGGGCGGAATCAACCCGCAATATGGGTTACAAAAGGGACGTTCCTACTTTGAAGAATACAGTCCTGTGTCACCAACTTCTGAACAAATGAAAAAAGATTTTTTTGATAAAACGAGTTTTGGATGGGTGTTATTGAATTATTTAAATTATCCATCTGAATTATGGCACGGACTGAATTCAGCGGTCCCAAATGTTTACTTAGTAAAGCCTAATAATGTGGGGAATTTTGAGAAAACGACGGGGCGTGCACCGCTGGAACAATCTAAATTTTTTATGGTGTATAACCGTATTAAAGCCAGTTTTTTTCCTAAAAACTTTGCTTTCTATCTATTATTAGGCGTGATCCTGTTTGGTTTATATGGCATTGGTTTATACAGAGGACTCAAGAGAAACGAACCCAGATTAATTTTTCGCTTTTTTTTAATGACAGGGATTTATCTTAATTTATTAGTTGTTTTCATTTCAACAATTATTATTGATGGGGATAGTGACTTAGTACGTCATTTGTTTTTAGTCTCAGTATTTTTAGATTTTCTCTTGTTACAAATTGTTTCTGATGTTATTGGTAAACGAATGTGGCAAGATACAACACCACAAGTCATTGGGGAGGTAGAGGGAATTGAAAAATAAACAATATCTTATTGGCTGGGTGTGTTTCTTACTCTTTTTCGTTTTTTGTGGCTTTGCCAAACCGGCGCTGGCTGCACCAAGTAAACATGTCTTACTTGTCTATGACAGCTTGAATATTGCTGGGAAAAAAGAAAATGATGTGGATGCTTTACAACGAGTGTTGACGAGTTTTGGAGTAGAAGTTCAGAGTGTGGCGGTGTCAGATTATGTGCCTGGCGAATTGCTAAATGATGGCTATGACAGTTTGATTTCAATGGTGAATTGGCCTGAACAAGCCGGCGTTATTGCCTCTGATTTTCTAGCAGATCGAGTTCATTTCAAAGGCAAACAATTACACATTGGTCGAAACATGCGTGACGATGAAAAACAATATTTTAGCGGTACGTGGAAAGAATTAAGTCATCGTCAATATCGGTTAGAAGATGAAAAAAACCGCTTTTCTCAAGTATTGCCTTTTCAAGATCAATCAGTTGTGCTGGAAAATACGCAAGGTCAGACAGTTGGTCGATTAAAAACACAAGAATTAGCACCAGAAGAATATCCATTTGGTGTAATTGAGAATGGGCATGCTTTTCTCCCAATGTTTGAACGCAAAGGCGCTGTTTTTTTAGAAAGCTTGGACGTGATTAGTCAATGGCTGGAAAGTGAAAAAATGTCACGGCCGTTTTTGACGATTTCTGATTTTAACCCGTTAAGAGATATGTCTGTGGCAACCTATTTGCAAGAAGAATTAGTTAAAACCACGTATCCTTATATTTTATCCAGTACGAGCGTTTCACAAAACAATACGATTTTACCTTATAAACTATTTACGAATGCGTTACGTGCATTTGCTTCGACGGGGGTTATTTTCTTAGAAACACCGGTCGTTAATAATGTTGATTTAAATGACCAACGTGCCTTGAAACAATTGATGGCGCAGCAGATTAGTTTATTGGTCGACAGACATGTCTATCCAGTAGGCATTTCTGCTCCAGGATATTGGAATCAAGACCTTCAATACCAAGAGGATGGTCTAGCAATTAGTGATACAGTGATTCTAAGAGAAAATCCGCCGATTGAACGTGTTTTTTATCGGAACCAAACGGGAGAATCAATCACTTATAAGAATGCTTTGTTTGATTTACCGTATGATTATTTATCGGGGATTGAATGGACGGATAAAGATAATCCGAATGACTATCGATTTCCAATGCCGACCACCATTAGTTTTTCATTTCCAAATTCTAAAAAAGAAGTGGATCATCTAATTCAAGAAGTCAAAGAAGCACCAATAGTGTTTAGTGTTTCAGAAGCGGATCAACATTTCACTGTTCAAACACAAACGCAGAAAATCGAATTTCGGAATAATCGGTTCTTCTTAAACAATCAAATTGTCAATGGTTTGGCTGATACAGGGGCCTCAACAGTTGAAAAACAACGATTTACAGGGTTATTTTCATTCTTTTTCAGTATCACAAACAATATTTTGATTGGCGTTGTTACACTGACTTTAATCATCCTGATTATTTTGTTTATGATTGGACGAAAGAATTATCGGTCGAAATATATTAATAAGGAGGAAGACAAATGACCATTGCTGACATTGTAATGTTAACAGCAACTATCATTATTTGGAGTCTACTAATTGTAAATATTCTCTTAGTTATTTTTGGCTATGTTTATTATTTAAAAACAGATCCTGTCGCACCGCCACCTGTAGAGGACGAAGATGCACCGTTTGTTTCAATTATGGTGCCGGCCCATAATGAAGGAATTGTCATTGTGCGGACAGTTGAAGCGTTATTGAATTTTAATTATCCGCAAGATCGCTATGAAATTATTGTGATTAATGATAACTCAAGTGATAATAGTGCTGAACTTTTAGCTAACGTCCAAAAAAAGGCGGTTAATCGAAATTTGCAGATTATTAATACAGACAATATAACAGGTGGGAAAGGTAAGTCTAATGCCTTAAATATTGGTTTCAAGCAAGCCAAGGGGGACGTGATTGCCATTTATGATGCGGACAATACACCTGAACCGAATGCACTCCGTTATTTAGTTGGAGAGTTAATCGCTAGTGAGGAATACGGCGCGGTTATTGGTAAATTTAGAACGAGAAATCGCAATGCAAGCCTGTTGACACGCTTTATTAATATCGAAACACTTGCCTTTCAATGGATGGCACAAGCCGGTCGTTTTCAATTATTTAAGTTATGCACGATTCCTGGCACAAATTTCATTGTTCGTCGCAGTATTATTGAAGCCATTGGCGGCTGGGATGACAAAGCGTTAGCCGAAGATACAGAAATCAGTTTTCGCATCTATATGATGGGCTATAAAATTAAGTTTCAACCAAAAGCAGTGACGTGGGAGCAAGAGCCGCAAACTTTGTCTGTTTGGTTCCGGCAACGGACGCGATGGGTCAAAGGCAATATTTATGTGATTGTTAAAAATGCTAAGTTATTGTTTAATCCTAAAGCGAGTCGGATTCGTTTTGATATTTTATATTTCTTGTCCATTTATTTTCTCTTAATGACATCGCTCGTTTTGTCTGACATCATGTTAGTTTTATCAATGTCTGGTTACTTAACAACGACCTTACAAGGATTTAGCAATTCCTTATGGTTGTTAGCGATTTTGTTATTTATTTTCAGTACTTTTGTCAGTATTACAACCGAAAAAGGCGAAATGACTTTAGAGAATATCTTAATTATTGCCTTGATGTATATTACATACAGTCAGATGTGGCTAGTAGTCGCCGCTTATGGCATGGTGATGTATATTAAAGAAAATGTTTTTCATAAACAAACACAAACAAAATGGTACAAAACTGAACGATTTAAATAAGGAGGAAACGTGCAATGAAACAAAAAACAGTCACTTTAATAGGGTTGTTCTTTCTGGCAATTCTGATTGGTGTCGCAAGTCCGAACGTATACGCCGAAAACAAAGAACAAGACAACCATACCTTTACACAACCTTTTCAAAATAAAACAATCTCTTTAACAGGTACTTCTGTCCGTAACACCATGTATTTTACAAAAATTGATTATTGGAACGTTAAAAAAGCATCATTCAATATGACCTACCAAATCACACAATTAAAAAATAATCAGACTTCAGATTTAACTGTGGCAGTGAATGGTGTGAAGTTTTATTCTTGGCGTCCTGAAAATACAACTGGTATTCAACAAAAGACGATTGAAATCCCTTTGGAACTGATTAAAGAGACAAATACATTGACTGTTGAGGGCCAAATTATTAATCAGGCAGGAAACGATATGTATAATTTAATTGAAACTCCGGCAAATTGGTTAACGATGTATGAAGGATCTAACGTAAACTTCCAATACGATTTACAATTACCAGAGAATACAATTCATTCTTTTTATAATCATTTTGTGGGAGCAGACACGATTGCAAATAAACACAGTGTTATTTTGACACCAGAAAATGCATCGGAAAAAGAATTAGCTGCAGCGACCCATGCGTTAGCTGGTGCTGCTCGTTTGATTACTACCTCAGAAGAATTGTTGCCAATGGCTTCTTTGAACAAAGAACAGTCAGCACCCTATCAGTTGATTATTGCCAGCTATGATAAATTACCAGATCAGTATAAAAGTCAAATTGATAGCAAACGTGTGGAGGACCAGGCTGTCTTAAAATTTTTCAATCAACCAGATAAGCATGTTTTAGTAGCTACTTCTAAAGATGAGGACTTACTTGTTCGTGCGGGACGTTATTTAGCCAATTATGAATTAATGACCCAAACAGATAAAGAAGAGACAACAGTTGATGAGAATACCGATACGTTTAGTTCAACTTTAGAATTTGATGGAAATTATCCATTAACCTCAACGGGGGACAAGCTAGAAGGAGCCTATCACCAAGAACAAACGTACTTTGTCAATTTACCAGTGGATCGAAACAATGCCAATGGCAGTCGCGTGCATTTACATTTTAAATACGCTGAAAACTTAGATTTTGATTCTTCTTTAGTGACGGTCTATGCCAATGATAAACCAATTGGCAGCAAGAAATTAAGCGCTGCTCGTGCGAATGGTGATGAATTAAATCTCGAATTTCCAAAGAACTTAGAAATTGCCGATAGTTTTGTTTTAAAAGTTGCTTTTGATTTGAATGTTAAATCACCAGAAGTTTTACGAAATGGGCAGACTCCATGGGCCTTTATTGAAAATAATTCGAATGCGTTTATTCAAACAGAAGAACTGAATGACATATTATTTAATAACTATCCGAACATTTTTATCAGAAGCCGTTCTTTTGCTGATTTAGCGATTTTATTACCAGAAAAAATGGACGACAACTATTTTAAAGTGTTGACTAATTTATTTAACTTAATTGGTAATTATGCTGAAAGTAATGTCGGTGAGATTACGTATTATAAAAAAGCGCCTAAAAATGCGGCATTAGAAAATCATAACTTGATTATTTTTGGTACGCCTAAGGATAATCCGATGATTCGTAAGTTAAACGATCAGTTGTATTTCCATTATGATAAGGACTTCACACGTTTTGTTTCAAACGAGAAACTGAGCATTGAAAAAGATTATGGCAAACAAATCGGTACGGCGCAGTTAATGTTTTCTCCATATAATGCGAAAGCTGCGGCGTTAATCTTAACAGGAGCTAAATCACAAGGTGTCTTTTTAGCCTCTACACAAGTAAATACAGAGAAGAATACTTCTATGTACAAAGGAGATGCCATTGTGGTTGATCCGAACTATCGTCGCTATGATTATCGTTTCAAAAAACGTGTAAGCAACGTTAGCAACGAATCATTAGGTAAACGAATTGTCAATAATCATAAATTAATGATTTATCTATTTGTCTTCTTAATTGGTATGACCATTATTGGATTAAGTGCGTTCTTCATCGTGAAGAAGAATTTGAAAGGTGGGGAATAGAGTGAATCAAAAACGAGTGACCTTACTTTTGGATTTAACTTTGTTGGCAGGAATTGTTTTGGTTGTCGGCACAACCATCTTTATGGCCTTAGGAACGAATGATTTCTTTGTGGACTTAAGTTGTCTATTAATTTCAGTTATCTTAATTATTGTTACCTATTTTGTAGGAATTACAGCGGGGTTAACATTTTCGCTTATATTTATTTTTCTACAATTGACTTATGTTGTATATCAGTATGTCTATCATGATTTGTTTAGCTATGGCTCATTATTTTGGCTAATCATGCCGCCGCTCTACTGTTTAACAATCTATGCAGTGACTTATCAAATTCGTACGATTGAAGAAGAAAATATTCGCTTACGTAAAGAAACTTCACGGTTAAATGCGTTAGATGCAGTAACTAATTTAAGAACAGCAAAAATGTACGAGGAAGGATTCGATTTATTTTCTGACATTTCTACACGTTATGAAGCGCCGTTATATTTAGTCGTGATCCGAGTGGCCTATTGGGAAAGTATTCGTAACTTATTAAGTCCTGAACAAAAAAATGAATTGCTACAAATCGTGACAGCGGCGATTAAAGAGACAACGGATGATCGCTTCTTACCATACTTTATCGACGGCACACCGCCAACTTGGGCGTTATTAATTTTCCGCGATGGGGATGACGGATACACTACTAGAAAAGAATTCAAACAACAAGCTCAAGAGAAATTTGCCCATTCTGAAACCTTAAGGAATATTACTTTGACATTACAAGTTTCCTATACCAAATATGATCCTGCCGAATTTAACAACGCTTCAGAATTTTTAGGGGATGGAATTAATTCTCTTCAATATGATGTTTAAAAAGGAGGCAAACAAATGACTGAAAAAATTGCTGTTTTTACAGGGAAATTAGCAGAGGCTGGTGTGTTAAATGAGACGCAGCCATTGTCAATGCGATTACATTTAGAAAATATCCAAGCAGAAAGTGATCCAGAATCCATTGTGCCCTTATTTTCTCATGGGGTAATTTTAAACATACTTGTTGAACAGTTAGAGGAAAGTATCCCACTGTCTCACTTGAAAAAAGGGACCAAAGTCCGTTTCACAGTCGTGGGCTTGCCACCGATGACTATGTCGATTCCACCGCATGTTGGTGGGCAAGCGATTGAATTGATAGAAGAAATCTAAAAAGCTTCTGCATTAGCTATGATTATTAGCTAATGCAGAAGCTTTTTTATTCAAAGGTCATTCTTTCAATTCGATCGAACGCTTCCTTTAATAAATCTAAATTTTGTGTTGCGGCTAAACGAATGTACTCATCGCCCGTTGTTTCACCAAATGCTTTTCCAGGAATCACTAATACTTGTGTCTCTTTTAAAAGCTTTTCCACAAAAGGAACGGAAGTTAGTCCGGTTTTTTGAATGTTAATGAAGGCGTAAATACTTCCTTTGACTGGATGAAGCGAAAGGAAAGGAATCTTTGCTACTCGTTGGGCCACATACTCTAAACGTGTTTGGAACACTTCAACGATTGGGTTTACAAATTCGTCAAAATGTTGTAACGCATAGATTCCTGCTTGCTGTGACAACGTAGGCGCAGAATACGTAACGCCTTCATTAATTAATTTGGCTACTTCGTTAATATAGTCTGGGGCAATCATATAACCAATACGCCAACCAGTCATTGCAAAGGCTTTTGAAAAGCTACCAAAAGTGATAGTATTTTCTGGAGCAAACGTAGCCATGGGAGTAAACGTTTCTTGGAAACAAAAGGCTTCATAAACTTCATCTGAAAGAATGTATAAATTGTGTTCAATCGCTACCTGTGCGATTTCTCTGAAAGTTTCTTCAGAGAAAACAGCGCCTGTCGGGTTATTCGGTGAATTTAGAATAATCGCTTTGGTTTTAGGCGTGATTTTTTCTTTCAAAAGAGCTACATCAATTTGGAAACCATCTTCTTCATAGGTTGGCAAAAAGACCGGAACGCCATCTGCTAAAAGGACTTGGTCTTTATAAGGAGAGAAATAAGGTTCATGAATAATCACTTCATCTCCAGGATTTAGAATCACTTGTAAGGCAAGGTACATTCCGTGCAGAGCGCCAACTGTGGCCCGGACTTGATTCGGTTGAAAAGATAATTGATAATGTGACTGATAAAACTGAATGACCGCCTCAATGAATGCCTCGCTACCATCAGAAGCGGTATATTTTGTATGCCCATTTTTGGCATCGTTAGCTGCTTGTTCGATAATCCGCTCATCGGTAATTAAGTCAGGGTCACCAATCGATAAATCGATTAAATTTGGGGTCTTTTTCGCCAATGTTGCAATATCCATGAGTAAATTTTCAGTAGGTTGTTGGTAACGTGTTGCGATATTCTTGCGATCCATACCAGGTGCTCCTTTTTATAAAACTTTTCTTAGAAAATCTTGTGTTCTTGGGTTTTGTGGCGCATCAAAAATTTCTTCAGGTGTGCCTTCTTCTTGAATAATTCCTGCATCCATAAAAATGACACGGTCCGCAACTTCTTTTGCGAAGCCCATTTCGTGGGTAACCACCACCATTGTCATCCCTTCAATAGCTAAATTTTTCATAACGGATAGCACTTCGCCCACCATTTCAGGGTCTAAGGCAGAAGTTGGTTCATCGAACAGCATCACGTCAGGGCGCATGGCTAAAGCACGAGCAATCGCTACCCGTTGTTGTTGCCCACCAGAAAGTTGAGCGGGATAATTTTCTTTTTTATCTGATAAACCAACTTGTTCCAGTAAAGAAAGAGCATGTTCTGTGGCTTCGGCAGCGGCTTCTTTTTTTACTTTAACAGGACTAATCGTTAAGTTTTCCAAGACATTTTTATGCGGGAAAAGATTGAAATTTTGGAATACCATGCCCATTTTTTGACGAAGTTGATCAATGTTGGTATTTTTATCTAATAAATTTTTTCCTTCAAATTCAACGCTGCCACCAGTTGGTGTTTCTAATAAGTTCAAGCAACGTAAAAAAGTACTTTTACCACTACCAGAAGGGCCAATAATTACGACAACTTCACCAGCTTCAATTTCTAAGTCAATTCCTTTAAGTACTTCATTTTTTCCGAATGTTTTCTGTAAGTTTTTAATGTTAATCACTAGTACTCATTCTCCTTTCAGCAACACCTAATAGACGTGAGATAGTAAAGGTTAGGACGAAATAAATCAACGATACAATTAAGTAAGGTAGGAAGGGTTTAAAACTTGCTCCTTGAACGTTGCCAGCTTGGAAAATTAGTTCTGAAACACCAATGACTGAAACAACGGAAGATTCTTTAATTACTGTAACAAATTCATTGCCTAACGCTGGTAAAATATTTTTAATAGCTTGTGGGAAAATGATGTATCGCATTGCTTGGTTTTGATTCATTCCCAAAGAACGAGCAGCTTCCAATTGTCCTTTATTAACTGCCTGAATACCAGCACGAATAATTTCTGCTACATATGCACCACTGTTTAAAGAAAGAGCAATACAACCAGCTGCTACTTTTGATAAGTCTAAACCAAGAACGCCTGTCCCAAAATAGACAATAAAAATTTGAACAAGCAAAGGAGTGCCACGAACATATTCAATATAAGCAATGGCAATGCCACGTAAAATTTTGGAATTGGCTAACTTCATTAAGGCAAGTAATGCCCCTAAAATGGCACCAAACAAAACACCAATGAAAGCTAGGAAAATGGTATAGCCTGCACCGTTAAGGTAGAACTTTCCATACTTTTGTAAAAAGCTTTGATCTTTTTGGAACATTAATTGATTGGCTTCTTTTTTATAACCGTCCATTAATTTTTGATCATTAATTTGTTTAATAGAGGCATTTACTTTTTCCGTCAAAACGGGCGCATCTTTAGGAAAAGCAACGGCAGTATCTTTTGAGCCTTTTTCAAAGGTAACATCAGCAAAAGCTAAATCCTCATTTTGAGAAACATAGGCTTCGCCAACCGGTTCTTCCATAACGACTGCATCTAATTTATTATTTTTTAGATTCATAATTAAATCTGGAATTTTTTGAAGAGAAGTAGGGACAGCACCGGTTAATTCGGTTTTAATTAATTCTTCTTGTGTCGTTTGCTTTTGGGCACCTGCACGAACGCCTTCGAAATCTTTAGTGGAATGAAATTTATCTTTGTCTTCTTTCCGAACAATGACTCTTTGTTGAACGTTCATATATGGTTGAGAAAAAGCTACTTCTTTTAATCGTTCAGGCGTTGGCGACATGCCAGAGATGACCATGTCAATCTTGCCAGTTTTTAAGGCCCCTAACAGAGCATCGAAGCCTAGTTCTTCGATTTTTAATTTAACGCCTAAATCGTCGGCAATTTTTTGAGCAATAGAAATATCAAAACCGACAATTTTATCTTCACCATCTACTTTTGCATGAAATTCATAAGGGGCATAGTCTGCGGATAGGCCGACAACTAGTTCTCCCTTTTGGATGATTTTGTCATAGACTGGATCGTTTTCGGCTGCAAAAGTTTCTTTAATAGGTAATAATGAGAGCAACAAGAATAAAATTGGTAAAATCGTCTGTAGCCATTTTTTACATTTGGTCATTTGCGTAAACTCCTTTTTGTATTATTTTTATAAATATTCAAAAAAAGCGAATAAATGTATAAAAATTTATTGTGTTATGATGTGGTTTATCATATCATAGAATATGTAAAAGGAAAAGTAGTAGAGTTGAAAAAATACAACTTTTTCAAAAAAATTTTCAAAAGTCAAAAATGAAGGGGATTTTCAAGATGGAACAATCATTAATTGTGAGAGGGACACCACAAGAGTATCTTTGCGAAATTGGTTCGTGGGAATTATTAGAAGGACAACTATTATGCAGAAATATTCATCGTGTATTCATTTTACACGGGACTGAGTCATGGCAAGCGGCAAAACCGTATTTTCCGACGTTTCAAAAAGTAACAGCTGTTTTTGAAAACTATGGAGGTGTTTGTACAGATCAACGTGTGCAAGAGTTAGAAGCGCAAGTGCTGGACAATCATTTAGAGGCCATCGTCGCTGTCGGTGGAGGAAAAGTGGCCGATTTGGGCAAAGCCATAGCACACAAAATGGCGTTACCGGTAATTATTTTACCCACTTTAGCAGCTACTTGTGCACCGTGCACGCCATTGAGCGTAATGTATCGAGAAGATGGAGCAATGGAACGGTATGACGTTTTTCCGCAAGCAAACGCTTTGGTGTTGGTAGAACCAAGAGTGTTATTGCATTCGCCTCGGTCCTTAATGGTGGCAGGTATTGGGGATACATTAGCTAAATGGTACGAAGCAGATGCGATTATTTCGCAGTTAGATGTCCAAGTGTTACCTATTCAAGTTTCTCATTTTGCCGCGGAAAAATGTCGCGATATTTTGTTAAATGAAAGTATCAATGCTTTAAAAGCGATGGAAGAGCAACAATTAAATCAATCGTTTATTGATGTCATCGAAACGAATTTAATTATTGGTGGAATGGTGGGTGGCTTTGGCGATGATTATGGTCGGACAGCGGGTGCCCATTCCATTCATGATGCACTAACTTTGCTGCCAGCTAGCCATCGACAATTGCATGGAAACAAAGTGGCGTATGGTGTGTTTGTTCAATTAGCCATTGAAGAGAAATGGCAAGAAATCGATGAATTGATTCCTTTCTATCACCAACTAGGTTTGCCTATTTCTTTAAAAGAAATGGAGATGGACTTAACTGAAGCCGAGTATCAAGAAGTAGCAGAACGTGCTTGTATAGAAGGCGAAACGATTCATTATATGAAACAAAAAATTACCCCTGAAATTGTGAAAACAGCGATGCAAGATTTAGAAAAATATACAGCGACAAAATAAGTGCCAAACAGCAACTAGTTCATTTGAATTATTTGAACTAGTTGCTGTTTTTTAAGGATCCTTTTTTGAAAAAAGAAACCTTGAGAAATCCTTGCAAATTCAATAAAAAAAAAGTATGATGATGGGAGGACAAATTATAGTAGAAAGTAGGGAAATGAATGACGGAACCAGCCATTCGTTATCGTTTAATAAAAAAAGATAAACACACAGGTGCGCGTTTAGGTGAATTAATTACTCCTCACGGCACATTTCCAACACCAATGTTTATGCCGGTAGGTACACTTGCGACAGTTAAAACAATGTCACCAGAAGAATTAAAAGAAATGGGTGCCGGTGTTATTTTAAGTAATACTTACCATTTATGGTTACGCCCAGGTGAAGATTTAGTCGAAGAAGCAGGCGGTTTACACAAATTTATGAACTGGGATCAACCTATTTTAACTGATTCAGGTGGCTTCCAAGTCTTCTCATTAAGTGATATGCGGAAAATCGAAGAAGAAGGTGTGCATTTTAGAAATCATTTAAATGGTTCAAAAATGTTCCTTTCTCCAGAAAAAGCGATCAATATTCAAAATAAATTAGGATCAGATATTATGATGAGCTTTGATGAATGTCCACCATTTGATGAAAGCTATGAGTATGTCAAACGCTCGATTGAACGGACTTCTCGTTGGGCTGAGCGTGGCTTAAAAGCCCATGCGAATCCTGATAGACAGGGATTGTTCGGTATTGTTCAAGGTGCGGGATTTGAAGATTTACGTCGTCAAAGTGCTAAAGATTTAGTGAGTATGGATTTTCCTGGCTATTCGATTGGTGGCCTATCTGTTGGTGAGTCTAAGGAAGAAATGAACCGAGTCTTAGACTTTACGACACCGTTAATTCCTGAAAATAAACCACGTTACTTAATGGGTGTAGGTGCCCCTGATTCATTAATTGATGGAGTGATTCGTGGGATTGACATGTTTGATTGTGTGTTACCAACACGTATTGCGCGCAATGGTACTTGTATGACTTCACAAGGTCGCTTGGTTGTTAAAAATGCCCAATATGCAAGAGATTTTCGTCCGCTTGATGAAAAATGTGATTGTTATGTTTGTCGTAATTATACGCGGGCCTATATTCGTCATTTGATTAAATGTGATGAAACATTCGGAATCCGTTTAACATCGTATCATAATTTATACTTCTTGTTAGACTTAATGAAAAATGTCCGTCAAGCAATTATGGACGACAATTTATTAGAATTCCGACAAGCGTTTTTTGAAGAATATGGCTTTAATAAAGCGAATGCAAAAAGTTTCTAAAAATTAGAGGAAAAAACTAGTTCTTCAAGCATTTTTTTGATACAGTTAGTAGTGTGAATAATGCAGAGTGAGGTGAAACAAATGGGTGGCGGATTTACAATGATTTTTACATTAGTCCTTTTAGGAGGAATGATGTTTTTCATGACACGTTCTCAAAAGAAACAACAACAAGAACGTCAAAAACAACTAAACGCAATGAAAACTGGCGATAGTGTTGTCACAATTGGTGGTTTACATGGTGTTTTAAGTGAAATCAACGAAAAAACAGTTTTAATCGATTGCGAAGGTATTGTCTTAGAATTTGACCGTGCAGCAATTCGAACTGTAACACCTGGAACTGCTGTTACAAATGATTCAGCAGTAACTAGTGTACCAGTCACAGAAGTTGAAGAGACAGTCACAGAAGAAGTAACTGAAGTTCCTGAAACATCAGATCCTTCAAAAGAAAAGAAAGACTAAACGAATCAACTGATTCATTTAATGGTTAAAGAGAGCGGAACAGGCTTTTCAAAGGCGAAACTGTGACCAGTAGTCACACGAGAAAGCCAATAAGAAGAGATAATTCCTATTCCGCTCGTGTCGTTTATCTTAAAATGTAGGACTAGGAAGGTAGGTCATTTGGACTTACGTCCTAAGTCCTTTTTAACTATTAAGTTTACAAAAAAGGTTCCTTTTTATAGTGTTGGAAGATAGTTAAAAAGTGAGCAATCTTTCGCTTGGTTGGAAGGAGAAGAGCCCATGACAAAGGAAAAATTAAGTTGGTTACAACAAAAAATGCTCAATAAAAGTATTAAAAAGAAGTGCCAAAATTTTCGTGAACTAGGTTATTCTTCCATCAACGAAGAAGATTTATTGACTTATTTACTCACCTATCGTTGGAAAAAACAAACCCATTTATCTGTCAAAGACTGTCGCAAAGACATTCAGAAGGTTAAGCCGAATGAATTTTTTGACTATCAACAATTATTGGCACAGACATCAAAAAATCCTTTAAGGGACTGGCATGATATTGAAGACTTATTCTAGAAAAAAGAATAGGTCTTTTTTTTGAGATAAAAAAAATTATAAATAGTTGTGAAAAAAATCACAAAAACTATTTACAAGATTCGTTTTATGTTGTATGATGTGAATGTGAAATAGTTAACAAAGTTTTTTTAAAATGAAACTCTTAGGAGGATGAACATGGTTAAAACAGTAAAAAAAGAAAAGACAGAAACAGTTGATGTTTCATCAATGATTGATGAATTAGCAACAAAAGCGAATGTCGCTTTAAAAGCAATGGAAGATTTTACACAAGAACAAGTAGATCACATTGTCCATCAAATGGCGATGGCGGCGTTAGACCAACATATGCCTTTAGCAAAAATGGCTGTCGAAGAAACTGGCCGTGGAATCTATGAAGATAAAGCAATCAAAAATATGTATGCATCTGAATACATTTGGAATAATATTAAACATGATAAAACAGTGGGTGTAATTAACAAAGACGAACAAACCGGTTTAATGGAAATTGCTGAGC
This sequence comes from Enterococcus sp. AZ129, assembly GCF_051714505.1. NCBI lineage: Bacteria > Bacillati > Bacillota > Bacilli > Lactobacillales > Enterococcaceae > Enterococcus > Enterococcus sp. AZ129. The sequence goes on from NZ_JBIORY010000001.1 coordinate 679,114, forward strand.
CAGTTGGCGTGGTATGTGGGGTCACACCAACAACAAACCCAACGTCAACAACTATTTTTAAATCACTAATTGCCTTAAAAACAAGAAATCCAATTGTTTTTGCTTTCCATCCTAGCGCACAAAAATGTTCGGCAGAAGCGGCACGTATTGTACGGGATGCGGCGATTGCAGCAGGTGCACCAGAAAATTGTATTCAATGGATTGAACAACCATCGATTGATGCAACATCTGCTTTGATGAATCATCCAGGGATTGCCATTGTTTTAGCAACTGGTGGCGCAGGCATGGTAAAATCTGCGTACTCAACAGGTAAACCAGCACTAGGCGTTGGTCCTGGGAACGTACCAGCTTATATTGAAAAAACGGCTAAAGTAAAACGTGCGGTTAATGATTTAATTGTTTCAAAATCATTTGATAATGGAATGATTTGTGCTTCTGAGCAAGCGGTCATTGTGGATAAAGAAATTTATGCTTCTGTCAAAGCTGAGTTTGAAGCACACAATGTTTACTTCGTGAAACCGAATGAATTACAAAAACTAGAAGATGCAGTGATGAATGAAGGCAAATACGCAGTAAATCCAGCGATTGTCGGTAACTCTGCAGAAAAAATTGCTGAATTAGCAGGAATTAGCGTACCAAAAGGCACAAAAATTTTAGTCGCTGAATTAGAAGGTGCAGGTCCAGAATATCCATTATCAAGAGAAAAATTATCGCCAGTTTTAGCAATGATGAAATCAAACAATGCAGAGCATGCTTTTGAACTATGTGAAGCGATGTTAAACTTAGGTGGTTTAGGACATACAGCAGTAATTCATACAGAAGATGAAGAGTTACAAGTTGCTTTTGGTTTACGTATGAAAGCTTGTCGTATTTTAGTGAATACTCCATCAGCAGAAGGCGGTATCGGTAACATTTATAACGAAATGATTCCATCTTTAACACTTGGTTGTGGTTCATACGGGAAAAACTCTGTTTCTAAAAACGTATCAGCCATTAACTTAATTAATATTAAAACGGTAGCGAAACGGAGAAATAATATGCAATGGTTTAAATTACCTCCAAAAATTTTCTTTGAAAAAAATTCTTTACAATATCTACAAAAAATGGAAAATGTTGAACGTGTCATGTTAGTTTGTGACCCAGGTATGGTTCAATTTGGCTATGCAGATATCGTACGTAAAGAGCTACAAAAACGTAAAAATGATGTGAAAATCGAAGTATTTTCTGATGTTGAACCAAACCCATCAACAAATACTGTTTATGCAGGTACCAAAATGATGGTTGATTTCCAACCAGATACAGTGATTGCCTTGGGTGGCGGTTCTGCAATGGATGCGGCGAAAGGCATGTGGATGTTCTATGAACACCCAGATACAGAGTTCTTTGGTGCAAAACAAAAATTCTTAGATATCCGCAAACGGACATATAAAATTGCCAAACCAGAAAAAACACAATTTGTTTGTATCCCAACTACTTCAGGAACTGGTTCAGAAGTTACACCATTTGCCGTTATTACTGATAGTGAAACACACGTGAAATATCCGTTAGCAGACTATGCGTTAACACCAGATGTAGCGATTGTTGATCCACAGTTCGTAATGTCTGTGCCAGCTTCAGTCACTGCAGATACAGGTATGGATGTTTTAACACATGCTATTGAATCTTATGTTTCCGTGATGGCTTCAGATTACACACGTGGTTTAAGTTTACAAGCAATCAAGTTAGTTTTCGATCATTTAGAAAATTCAGTGAAACGTCCAGATATGGAATCTCGCGAAAAAATGCATAATGCATCAACCATGGCAGGGATGGCATTTGCCAATGCATTCTTAGGTATTTGTCACTCTATTGCTCATAAAATTGGTGGGGAATATGGCATTCCACATGGTCGTACAAATGCGATTTTATTACCACATATTATTCGTTACAATGCGAAAGATCCATCAAAACACGCAATGTTCCCTAAATATGATTACTTCCGCGCCGATACTGATTATGCAGACATTGCAAAATTCTTAGGCTTAAAAGGAAATACTACCGCAGAATTAGTAGAAGCTTTAGCAACAGCAGTAGCAGACTTAGGTAAATCAGTCGGAATTGACATGAACTTGAAAGCCCAAGGTGTCTCACAAGAAACATTAGACACAACAGTTAATCGTATGGCAGAACTTGCATATGAAGACCAATGTACAACTGCAAATCCGAAAGAACCATTAATTAGTGAACTAAAACAAATTATCTTAGATGCTTATGTAGGATAAAAGAACTCAAATAAAGAGACCAGAACATTAATGTTCTGGTCTCTTTAACGTTTTGCGAAAACAGTGCTGTCGATACCACGGTTATGACACCAATTAACTAAAACTGGATCGAGGATAAGTGCGGTACTCGTCAATTCTTCTGTCGTCTTTTTTCCTAAAAGAGTATAAAGCATTTTCACTTCTTCTTGCCATTGCTGTACAAGGGCTAAGGTATTTTCTAAACCATTTTTACTCATAAGGGAAGCTAAGATAGTCCCAGCAACTCCCATGCTTTTGGCACCTAAAGCGAGTCCTTTGACAATATCAAGAGAGTTACGCACACCGCCAGAGCCAAGAATAGTTAGTTTCTTTTGCCAATTTTGTGATTCCAGAAGAGAGATGACCGTTGATTGCCCCCAATCATCTAAGAAAGAAAGTTCTCGTTTCTTCCGCCGGGCATTTTCAATTTGTGTAAAACTCGTTCCGCCTTGGCCGCTCACATCCGCTGCTTGAACGCCGATAGAGGTGAGTTTTTCTAAGGTTTCTTGGCTCATGCCAAAGCCAACCTCTTTGACAATAACAGGCACTTCTACGGCCTGTACGATAGCTTCAATCTTGGTTAGCCAATTAGTAAAATCACGATCTCCTTCAGGCATGACCAATTCTTGGGGCACATTTACATGGATTTGTAAGGCATTCGCTTGAAATAAATCAAGCGCTCGCTTTGCTTCTTCCACACCCAAACCTGCACCAATATTGGCAAAAATGAGTCCATCTGGGTTTTCTTTTCGCATAATTTGATACGTATCCGCTAAACTAGCATCTTTTAACGCTGCCGAGACAGATCCTGTCGCAACTAAAAGGCCAGTTTCTTTGGCAATAATGCCTAATTGCTGATTAATTTCTTTTGCACGCTGACTACCACCTGTCATTGCATTGACATAAAAAGGTTGGGGAAGCTGAAAAGAAAGAAACGAAGTGGAAATATCCACTTCGTTAACAGCGGATTCAGCAAACGATTGGTGAACAAAACGCACACGATCAAAGTCATTACTTTTTTCTTTGTGGAACGCTTTAGCTAATGATAGATGTTCATCTTTTCGATTCATGCTTCTCCTTACACTCCTTTTGACCATAGGTATAGACGTGAAGTGGCAGTGGGGTAATTCCGTCTTTTTCCCAAGCAGTCATTAATGGTAAAATCCCAGATTTTTGGCGGAAAATTACAATCCCACAATCGCCCCCGCCAGCGCCAGAAGATTTCGCAGCTCCTGTATAAGATTCAGCCAAATCACAAAGATTTTTCAAGGCTTCTGTTTCGATTACCACACCAGTCAGTGAAGATAATTCGGCGAGCAATTGGCGATTTTTAGTAATTTGTTTTTGAATAACAGAAATTTTTCCTGTGTTAAAGCCATTAATCATTGTTTCGACACAAAGCCGACTTTTCATTAAGAACTGCTCATAAGCCGCTTGTTTTTCTTCTTTTGATTGATGGACTCGATCAACTAAGTCTGAAGTGGACGCAGGACTACCTGTCCAACCAATTAGTAAACGTAGTTGTTTCGGTACTTTTAACGGAAAAATCATTAATTCAGGCCAGTCCATTGCTAACAAATCAGTTAATGTTTCAGTGGCTACTTTTTGATTGACCCAATCATGATCGAAGGTTGAAAAGGCAATCCAGCCCCCGTAACAGCTGGCGGCGATATCTCCGCAAGAACCATTTCCTTGAACGGCTAAGTGAGCTAATGCTGATAATTTGAAAATTTCCTCATTTTCCAAACCTAAATCATAAAAAATATTCAAGGCTTTGACAGTTCCAACGGTTACCGCACCGCTTGAACCAAGACCATATTTTCTTCCATTTGAACTATCTAATTCACTCGTCACTTTTAAATGATAAAATGACAATTCTTTGTTTTGCTCTTGCGCATATTTTTCAGTTAGATGAATCGCCGCTAAAACATAATGAAAAGGATTTTCGCGAATATCTAATACAAGCTCACCATTTCGGCGTGTCCAACGAATAGGTAAAGAGCTGTATTGTGCAGATTGAATACTGCCTTCATCTGTTGTTTCTTCGACAGTTACAGTTACGAATTGATCCACAGCAACGATAATGGCAGGGTGGCCAGGTTCAACAACGGCATATTCTCCTGCAATAAATAACTTTCCTGGCGTAGTAACTTCAATCATGCTTATTTATCCATTCCTTTCGTTTCAAACAATTCAATTCCGGGACCAGCAAAAGCTGGGACTAACTGCTCTTTTGAAAAATGTTCACTTAAAAATGTTTTTAATGCTTCTAAGTTTTTCTTTTCGACTAAGACCTTGACATTCGGACCTGCATCCATTGTAAAGTAGCAAGGAATTCCTTTGGCCCGTGCTTGGCGAACTAAAGCCATCGCTTGTAAACTGCCTGGGGACCAGTAAGTAAATGGAGGGACAGCGCCTAAGGTTGTTCCATGCATCCTTAACCCATTGGCTTCAACGATTTCTCCTAAACGAGGGAAGTCTTTTGTTTTAATTGCTTCATGAACTTGGGATAAATCTTTTTCCACATTGTCCAACCAACCTTGATAAAAGCTAGAAGTTTCTACTGTTCGTTTCATTCCATCACGGCTGGAAACATCTTTTTCGCCATCGTTAATTAAGATAAAGAGCATGGCCAATTCGTTTTCCCAATTATTGGCTGGAATATTTTCAGCAAACGACGTTTCATCAGAGTGGCCTTTGTTCCATTGAGCAAAACCACCAAAAATGCTGCGACAAGCAGAACCTGAACCACGTCGCGCTAAACGTGATAAGTCTTTTGCTGAAAGATTTAATCCTAAGGCTACGTTACAGGCCCCAGCTAAAGCAGCTAGACCACTCGCTGAAGAAGCCAAACCGGCTGCAGTAGGCACAAAATTTTGACTTTCCACTTTTGCAAACCAAGTACAATCGGCTTGTTGACGAACAAGGTTCAAAAATTCTTTGACTTTTTTTGTTTGTTTTTCGTTTTGCAAGATACCATCTAAAATAAATACATCTTCTGAATAATGGGCATCAAATGTCACAGTTGTTTCTGTGTAAAAGGCATCTAATGTTAATGATAAACTACTATTCATTGGTAAAATGTATTCTTCATTGGCTTTTCCCCAATATTTAATCAGAGCAATATTTGTATGCGCTCGTGCTTTTCCTGAAAGCATTACTTTTTCACCTCTAATGATTGAATCCATGTAGCAACAGCTCCATTTTCTTCTAAAGTCTGTGCAATGGTTTGTGCGGTCTTTTTATTATCTGTTAAGGCAATCATACAGCCACCGCGACCGCCGCCGGTTAATTTTGCTCCTAGAGCGCCATGTTCTAGAGAGAGAGCCACTAGTCGATCCAGCATATCGTTGCTGACGGTTAATTGCTGGAGTTGCTCTTGCGCTAACGTCATTAGCTGACCTAATTTTTGTTTATCATCTTGTAAAATTGCCTGCTTCGCTTCTTTAGTAAAAGAACCTAATTGTTTCATTGTTTCAGCGATTGCTGTGGGATTATTTTGAGCTAGCTGCGCAATGTCTTTCACTGCTTCACGTGTTTGACCTTTAATTCCCGTATCAGCTACTACTAAGTAGGCATTAGATAAATTCATCGAGAAATGTGTGGGCGGAAATCCTCTAGTAAAAAATAATGGATCAGCGCCGCTTGTTGCTGCGGCATCGATACCACTAGGATTGCCATGAGCAATTTTCTCACTTAAGGAAACAAGCTCAAACAATTCTTGATATGTATAAGCGTAATCAAAATAATCAAAAAGGCTTCGAACGATGGCCACAGCGGTTGCTGCGCTTGAGCCCATTCCTCGTTCAGCGGGAATCGTACTTGTTAAGGTCAAAGTGCCTTTAACTGTATCTTCCTTTAAAAAATGTAAGGTTTGCTGAACAACTTCCTTGATATTTGCTAGCTCTTGGGGCACGTCTTCAAGCAATCCTGTAAAATATGCACAATCAATCTGCATAGTTTTTGCTGGGGTAAAGACGGCTGTGATTTCTGTCGCTTGAAAAGGAAAGGCGATTGCTGGTTCGCCGTAAACAACGGCGTGTTCCCCCATTAAAATGATTTTTCCCGTCGCTTGACCGAGGCCTTGTTTTTTTATATTCATTCACTGACATTCCTTTTGAGTAGAATCGAGTATAGGACAAAAGACGTTCTTGGATTAGAAGAACGTTTGTCATAATCTCTTCATGATTTATAGGAAATGATTCCAAAAGTTTCTCTTGTTCCAAAAAAAGAGATTGCTTAACCTAAGATAGTTTACCTAAAAATAAGGCACAAGTAAAATGGTTCCGTTGGTTTTTCCAAAAAATTAATAACAATTTAATAAGAAAGAACCGACAGAACCAGTTATTCGGCTATTTTTTTAAAATTTTCTTAGGTAATCACCAAACCAAGGGCACTTGCCAAATAAATGGCTTGTTCAGGGGTGACTTTAAGACCTGATAAATAGTTTGGTGAGAAAGTCAAGCGTTCAAAGGTGTTTTGGGAAAAATCCAATCCTTTTAAAGAAGTATTTAGCCAATTACTTTCGGTTAAATCGCAAGCTTCTAGAAGGAGTTTCTTCCAGGTGACCTCGAAAAATTCACTTTCGACTAAACGTGTCTGATTAAAGTGAACAAGATTAAAATTTGCAAAACGAAAAGAAGTATAATCGGCTTTGCAATCCTCAAATAGACAATCTTTTAAATAGCTATCTGCAAAATTCGTTCCTGTCAAATTGCAACGAAGGAAAGTCACTCGATGAAAACTGCCAGACAGCCATTCGACGTTAGAAAAATCGCAAGCTTCAAAACGCACATTACTACAATCAAAAGAAGCAAACTGGCCATTTGCTAATGAAAGATGATCGAAAACAGCATCCCGAAAGACTAAGTTACGAACTTCTTGATTCGATAAATCAATCTGCTGATACAAATGATTTTCTAAGATTGCCTCATCTTCTAATTGACAGTTCGTTAATAGAGGAAGTTGTTCTGGCAGATTTGGTGGCAAGGGATAAGTTATTTTCATAAAACGCCTCTTTCTTCTTGTTGATTTTCAAAGGTTTCATCAATTGAGTAGGCCCGATTATAGAAACGTAGCGCAGTTGTGAAAACATAAGCGCCGGCAAAACCAAGTAAACTACCTAACACAATCCCGACTAATCGATAGTTTAAAAGATTACTAATGACTTGCTGTCGTGCAAGATTTGATAATAATAAGGACATCGGGGTAATAAAAAAGCTGGCAATCGCATAGTTTCTGTTAATGAATCCTTCAAAAGCTGCATATAGAATACTAATGATACCGATTGTTTGTAAAGGTGTAAAGGGAATCATTAATAAAATTGCAGAAAGCAACAAACCAAGACTCGTACCTAGAATCCGTTGCACATTTCGCTGCATCACAGAATGTAAATTTTCCCCTTGTAAAATGGCTGCGCAAGTAAACGTCATCCAATAGGCATTGACTAAATGAAGCGATTGACTTAAATAAGCCGCTAAAAATAAAATGGCCGCATAATGCAAAGCATCTAATAAAGAAGCGGGATCGATATAAAGTCGTTCTTGAAGAGACATCCGTTTTTGAAAAACGTAGGGGCGCTTGTCGATGAAATGAAGCACAATGCCCATGATAATGCCGGTCACTACTCCTAAAAGAACAAAACTGGCCATGATGGGAATCTTATGTAAAGGAAAATTGTTGCTTGTTCCCATTGCGGTTGACATGATAACTAACAAAGCACCAGGCTTCTCAATGCCATACAATCTAAAAAGTAAGCGTGCAAGAAAAGCGACGATGGCAATTGTAATGGGAATCAACCAAGGTACATGGTGACTTAGCATTCCTAAGCTGTTGCCCAGAACAATAAAAAAGCCAACAATATTCAGTCTGCGCAATAATTGGGGCAAAGGAAGCGGCTGATAATAAATAAACGTATAAATGCCCATCGAGCCAAAGGTCCCAATGAGTAAATTATTGGAAAAATAACCAATTAATAATGGAATTGCCATACAAATTGCGACACCAACTAACCGAAATAATTCGTCATTTGCTTTATCAATAGCAAACAAATCCTTTAAAAACGTAGAATTTTTCATATTTTGTCACTCCTTTACTTCCTAATTTACCATAATGTTTAGAAAACTGACAAAAGAATTGCAATAAAAGACAGGAAGAAAAAGAGTGGTTTCTGATAGGAAGAGAAGAAAAATTAAAAAAAGTTAACATTTTGACTTGCAATTTTAATATGAAAAATGTAAGATATATTCCATAGCAATAAATAATTATTAAATTCTGATTTTTCAGAAAATACAGATTGTATTATTTTAGGAGGCAACACTATGAAATTGAAAAAGTCATTAACATTCGGTGTGATTACATTATTTAGCGTAACAACTTTAGCGGCTTGTGGAGGCGGCGGAACGTCAGATAGCTCAAGCGCGTCTGGTGGCGGTAAGGCAAGTGGCGAACAAGTTTTACGTGTCACAGAACAACAAGAAATGCCAACAGCTGATTTATCACTAGCAACAGACAGAATTAGTTTTATTGCATTAAATAATGTATATGAAGGAATTTATCGTTTAGACAAAGATAACAAAGTCCAACCTGCAGGTGCAGCGGAAAAAGCAGAAGTTTCTGAAGATGGACTAACATACAAAATTAAATTAAATAAAGATGCAAAATGGTCAGACGGTAAACCAGTGACTGCTAATGACTATGTTTACGGATGGCAACGAACAGTTGATCCAGCGACAGCTTCTGAATATGCTTATCTGTATGCCTCTGTAAAAAATGGTGATGCCATTGCTAAAGGGGAAAAAGATAAATCAGAATTAGGAATTAAAGCAGTCAGTGATACAGAATTAGAAATCACTTTAGAAAAAGCAACACCATACTTTGATTACTTATTAGCTTTCCCATCATTCTTCCCGCAACGTCAAGATATTGTGGAAAAATATGGTAAAAATTATGCATCAAACAGCGAAAGTGCTGTCTACAATGGTCCATTCGTCTTAGACGGCTTTGATGGTCCTGGTACAGATACCAAATGGTCATTCAAGAAAAACGATCAATATTGGGATAAAGACACAGTGAAACTGGACTCAGTAGATGTGAATGTCGTGAAAGAATCACCAACCGCGTTGAACTTGTTCCAAGATGGACAAACAGACGACGTCGTTCTTTCTGGTGAATTAGCCCAACAAATGGCCAATGACCCAGCTTTTGTTAGTCAAAAAGAAGCATCAACACAATATATGGAACTAAATCAACGTGATGAAAAATCACCATTTAGAAATGCGAACTTACGTAAAGCAATTTCTTACTCAATCGACCGTAAAGCGTTAGTTGAATCAATCTTAGGGGATGGTTCTATCGAGCCAAACGGTTTAGTACCAGCAGATATGGCAAAAGACCCAAGTGGCGGCAAAGACTTTGCTAAAGAAGCAGGTAGTCAAATTGAATATGATACGAAAAAAGCTAAAGAATACTGGGAAAAAGCGAAAAAAGAATTGGGGATTTCAACCTTAACAATGGATATTCTTTCTTCAGATGCAGATTCTTCTAAGAAAACAGTTGAATTTGTTCAAGGGTCAATTCAAGATGCTTTAGATGGTGTGAAGGTAACGGTTAGTCCGGTTCCATTCTCCGTTCGTTTAGATCGTTCAAACAAAGGCGACTTTGATGCAGTAATCGGTGGTTGGAGTGCTGACTATGCTGATCCAAGTAGTTTCTTAGACTTATTTGCTTCAGATAACTCATATAACCGTGGACGTTATAACAATCCAGAGTTTGACAAGTTCGTGAAAGCTGCAAGTAGTGCAGATGCGACAGATCCTGAAAAACGTTGGGATGATATGTTAAATGCAGAGAAAACGATTATGGGAGACATGGGTGTGGTACCATTATTCCAAAAATCAGAAGCGCATTTACGTGCTGAAAAAGTCAAAGATGTCGCAGTTCATCCTGCTGGCGCAACGTATGACTACAAATGGGCATACATTTCAGAATAACCTGACAAAAGATCGATAGCAAACAAAAAAGGACCTTTGCCATGGAATAAAAGGCAACGGTCCTCTTGCTATCTTGTCTTAGACCAAGTAAAATAGTAGAAAGCCTAAAGACAGAATCAGTAAGATGCCCCCAGTTTTTAGCCAGAAAGAGCGATGTGCATCGCCAATGACTGAAAGCGGGATAAACTCTTTCGGTTCATTTTTCTTTTTAAAACGAAACGCGTTTTTCATTGAGCGCTGAAAGTTATCGAAAAAGCCAGAGGACATAATCCATAAAGCAATGCCGATAATTAAAAAGAAAAGCGAAACGATAAAGAAGGTATCTGATAATGAGGAGGTAGTGATAGGTTCTTTACTTATTAATAAGTAAAGAAAAATGCCGATACTGGAAATAACGGCTGTAATAATTGGCCATTTAAAAGTTTTCATGTGTTCACCCTATCTATTATTGTGGTCTATCTAGTCATTACTTTAACGAAAATAACTGAGGAAGTCAAAAAAATCTCGGAGGTGTCATTATTGAATAGTTTTGGAAAATATTTTCTTAAACGGATCTTTTTCATGATTATCACTTTGTGGTTAATCGCAACGATTACGTTTTTCTTAATGCAATTATTACCAGGTACGCCTTATACCAACCAAGAAAAACTTAGTCCAGAAACAATCGCTATGTTGAATAAACAATCTGGCTTAGATAAACCAGTGATTGTTCAATACGGAATTTACTTAAAGAACCTGGTAACAGGAGACTTTGGTATTTCATTCCAATTTAAAAACCAACCTGTTGCTAAGTTATTAGCTGGTCGAATTGGGCCATCCCTTCAACTGGGAGGACAAGCGATTATCTTTGGTACGTTAGTCGGTATTTTATTGGGGATTATCGCAGCGATGCGTCAAAATACTTGGGTAGATACGTTGGCAACATTGTTAGCCATTTTAGGTCGTTCTATTCCAAACTTTGTTTTCGCGGTATTATTACAATACATTTTTGCAATGAAATTAAGAATCTTACCAATTGCTATGTGGAATGGTTTTGCCTACACAATTTTACCAACTATTGCCTTGGCAATGAGTCCAATGGCCGATTCGGCTAGGTTTATTCGAACCGAGATGGTAGAGGTCTTGCATAGTGATTATGTCGAATTAGCCAAAGCAAAAGGCTTGAGTCGCTGGCAAGTTGCATTCCGCCACGGGTTAAGAAACAGTTTAATTCCATTGATTACCTTATTAGGACCTTTAGCCGTTGGTTTAATGACAGGTTCTTTAGTAGTAGAAAATATTTTTGCCATCCCTGGAATTGGGGAACAGTTTGTAAAATCAATTATGACAAACGACTATCCAACAATTATGGCAGTAACTATTTTGTATTCAACAATGTTAGTTGTTGTAATTCTGATTGTTGACTTACTTTATGGTTTAATTGATCCAAGAATTCGCGTATCAGGAGGTGCAAAAGGCTAATGGAAACAGTCAATAAAAATAATCTACCACAAGCGATTAAAGATATTCCGGCAGATGAGTTTCAGCCTCTAAACACTTCAACTCTAAAAGAAAGAGAGCGTATTGCCACACCGTCTTTAAGTTTCTTACAAGACTCATGGCGTCGTTTGAAAAAGAATAAAGCTGCAGTTATCTCAATGAGTTTCTTAGCAGTTATTATCTTTATCTCTATTATTACCATTTGGGTTTCACCACATAACCCAACGAAACAAAATGTTTCTTACATTAACTTACCACCACGAATTCCTGGCTTGGAAAGCGTGAATGGTTTAAATGGTAAAACAACAGTTGCTGGTCAATTAGTTGATAAATATGCACAAGCAAACGTTCCAGATAACGTAAACTTTTATCTAGGAACAGATGGTTTAGGTCGTGATGTCCTAAGTCGTTTATTTATGGGAACACGTATTTCCTTATTAATTGCGTTTATCGCGGCAATTCTAGATATTACGATTGGGGTAACGTATGGACTGATTTCCGGGTTAGTCGGCGGTCGTGTCGATACAGTAATGCAACGTATTTTAGAAGTTCTTTCTGGTATTCCTAACTTAGTTGTTATGATCTTGATGCTAACAGTCTTTGATCCAGGGATTGTTTCGATTGTTTTGGCCATGGTTATTACAAACTGGATATCAATGGCCAGGATTGTGCGAGCCCAGACCATGAAACTAAAAGATCAAGAGTTTGTCATGGCAGCAGAAACATTGGGCGAATCTCGTTGGAAAATTGCTATTAAACATATTTTACCGAATATCTCAAGTGTCATTATTGTCCAAATGATGTTCAGTATCCCATCGGCAATTTTCTTTGAAGCGTTCCTAAGTTTTATTGGGTTAGGCTTACGTCCACCAACCGCATCTTTAGGAACCTTGTTAAACGAAGGATACAAAACTTTCCGTTTCCTTCCATATTTAATGTGGATTCCAGCGGCAACACTTTCAGTTATCATGATTTGTTTCAACTTGTTAGCTGATGGTTTACGTGATGCATTTGATCCTAAGATGAAAGAGTAAGAGTGGTGAATGACTATGGAAAAAGTATTAGAAGTTAAAGACTTAAGAATCTCCTTTGATACATTTGCAGGTAAAGTCAACGCCATTCGTGGTGTGAGTTTTGATCTTTATAAAGGTGAAACGTTAGCCATCGTAGGTGAATCAGGGAGTGGTAAATCTGTTACAACCCGCAGTATTATGCGTTTGTTGAGCAGTAATGCCAATATTGATAACGGGGAAATTTTGTTTAAAGGACAAGATATTGTTCATAAAACAGAAAAACAAATGCAAGCCATTCGTGGTAAAGAAATCGCAATGATTTTCCAAGATCCGATGACTTCATTAGACCCAACGATGCCAATTGGCAAACAAGTGGCGGAATCATTAATCAAACATAATAAAGTCTCAAAAAAAGAAGGCTTAGCGCAAGCATTAGAATTACTAAAATTAGTCGGCATTCCTAATGCTGAAAAACGTTTGAAAAACTATCCACACCAATTTTCTGGTGGACAACGTCAACGGATTGTCATTGCAATTGCTTTAATTTGTTATCCAGAAGTTCTAATTGCAGATGAACCAACTACAGCGTTGGATGTAACCATCCAAGCACAAATTTTAGAGTTATTAAAAGACTTACAAGAAAAAATTAGCACTTCGATTATTTTCATTACCCATGATTTAGGGGTAGTAGCGAACGTGGCTGACCGTGTCGCTGTCATGTACGGTGGACGTCTGGTTGAAGTGGGAACAGCAGAAGAAATTTTCTATAATCCACAACATCCATATACTTGGGGACTTTTAGGGTCAATGCCAACGATGGAAGGAACAGAAGACAAACTTTATGCGATTCCAGGTTCACCTCCAGATTTATTAGATCCACCAACTGGAGATGCCTTCTATCCACGGAATGAGTTTGCTTTAAAAATTGATACAGAAAAAGAACCACCTTATTTTGAAGTATCACCAACCCACAAAGCAGCAACATGGTTATTAGCACCACAAGCACCAAAAGTTACGCCTCCAGCAGAGATTGTTCGTCGTTGGGCAATTTATGCAGAGCGTCAAAAAAATCCAGGAGGTAGTAATTAATGGCAGAAGAGAAAAAAGTCCTATTAGAAGTCACTGGTTTGAAACAGCATTTCAATGTTGGTCGTAAAGACGAAGTAAAAGCCATTGATGACATTAGTTTTCATATTTTTGAAGGCGAAACCTTTGGATTAGTTGGCGAATCAGGAAGTGGAAAATCAACAACTGGTCGCAGTGTCATTCGTTTATATGATCCAACTGCTGGTGAAATTCTTTTCGATGGAAAAGATATTAGCAAAATTAAATCAAAAGCGGACATGCAAGCATTCCGCCGCGATGTCCAAATGATCTTCCAAGATCCATATGCTTCATTGAATCCAAGAATGAAAGTCAATGATATTATTGCTGAAGGAATCGATGTCAATGGATTAGCTAAAACACCAAAAGAGCGGGAAGAAAAAGTCAATGAACTTTTAAAAACGGTGGGCTTAAATCCAAGTCACAGTACGCGTTATCCTCATGAGTTTTCTGGTGGGCAACGTCAACGGATCGGGATTGCTCGTGCTTTAGCGGTTAATCCACGTTTCATTATCTGTGATGAGCCGATTTCGGCTTTGGATGTGTCGATTCAAGCTCAAGTAGTAAACTTATTACAAGATTTACAAAAAGAACAAGGCTTAACTTACTTGTTTATCGCACATGACTTATCGATGGTAAAACATATCAGTGACCGAATTGGCGTAATGCACAGTGGGAAATTATTGGAAATGGGCACAAGTGATGATGTCTATAATTTCGGCGTTCATCCTTATACAGAAAGTTTACTTTCTGCGATTCCATTACCAGATCCAGACTATGAACGCACACGTAAACGGATCGTTTACCAGCCTGCAGCGGCAGATGGGAAAGATCGTGAGCTCCGTGAAATTCTCAATGGACACTATGTTTATTGTGCTGAAGACGAAGTTGCAATGTACCGTGAAAAAATTGAAGAGAAGAAAAGAAAAGCTGGTTTATAACCAGCTTCTTTTCTAACTATCTTGGTAGGGTGGTTATGAGATGAAGGCTCTGAAAGCTTATAAATACAGACTTTATCCAACCTCAAAACAAGAAGAGTTTATTCAAAAAACATTTTCTTGTGTTCGCTTGGTGTATAATTTAATGTTACAAGACCGGATTGATATCTACAAAGAGAAGCGAAAAAATCCTCAACAAACGTTTAAAATGCCAACGCCAGCTAAATATAAGAAACAATACCCTGTCCTCAGAGAAGTTGATAGTTTAGCTTTGGCAAATGCACAAGTTTATTTGGATCGAGCCTTTAAAAATTTTTATCGGGAAAAAGGGATGGGCTTTCCAAAAAAGAAAAAGAAAGAAACGGTGCATTCCTACACTACGAACAATCAACATGGCACGGTCAAAATTTTGGATAATCGTTATTTGAAAGTACCTAAATTGAAATCTTTAATTAAAATGAAGGTACACCGCCAACCGCTGGGGGAGATAAAATCTGTAACTATTTCTATGAGTGCGAGTCACAATTATTATGTTTCCATTTTGTGTGAAGCGCCGATTGAAACGAAAACAAAGCAACAAAAAATGGTGGGAATTTGTAGCAGTAGGGAAAAATTTGCGCTGCTTTCGAATGGTGAAAGCTTCGAAAAAAGCTATTGTTCAAAGTATTTAAAGCAAAAACTACGTCAAGAAGAACGAAAATTAAACAAGCGTAAAATGATTGCTTTGGAAAAAGGTGTCGATCTTTCGCAAGCAAAAAATTATCAAAAACAAAAAATAAAAGTCGCAAAAATTCGCGAAAAAATAGCCAACCAACGAACGGATATTTTAAACAAAATTACAACGGAATTGGTTTCAAGTTACGATGTTATTTGTATTGAAAAAGCCCATCACAGTAATGAGCGGCCGCCAAAACATGATCGTTCTGAACTGGCTTGGTCTTTATTTTTAGCTAAACTGTTGTATAAAGCACAATGGTATGGCAAAGAACTCATTTGTATTGAGTCAGAGGAGATAGAAACAGAGTTGTCTTTTTCTGAAAGTACAGAAAATTCAGAGTATCTTAGAAGCCAAAAAATCTTAGAACGTGGCTTGTCTAAACGAGAAACCTTATAAATAGAAGAACTGTAGGGACTACAGGGATCGCCTAGGGGATAGAAAATGTACACCATGTGTTGAACCATTTGTTTCTAGGAAGTCACATTGGGACAGTCCACTAATTATTAATGATCAAAATACGAGTTCAAACGAATCTAGTGCTAGATTCGTTTTTTTTGAGGAAATATATTGACAACTAGGATAAACTAAGGTAAACTAGTGAAGTTGAGAAATGAAAGCAGAAGCACCCGCTTCTCGCCTTAGTTGAGTATATCGCTGGGCTAGATAAAGTATTCCTTATTTTTTTAAGTAAGGCAGACTGTTGGCGGGTTCTGGATAGGAACCTGTTTTTTTATTGCATTTAGCAAACAAAGCAGACTTCCGTTAGGATTTTCTCTTAAAAATTTTGGAGGTGAATGACCATAGCAAAGGATATGATGGTTAACGACGGCATTCGTGCACGCGAGTTACGTTTGATCGGACAAGATGGTGAACAATTAGGTGTAAAAACCAAAGCAGAAGCATTACAAATCGCTGAATCTGCAAACTTGGATTTAGTACTTGTAGCGCCAGGAGCGAAACCACCAGTTGCGCGAATTATGGATTATGGAAAATTCCGTTTCGAACAACAAAAGAAAGAGCGTGAAGCTCGCAAGAAACAAAAAGTGATCAACGTCAAAGAAGTTCGTTTAAGTCCAACAATTGACGTAAATGACTTCAATACAAAACTTCGTAATGCGCGTAAGTTCTTAGAAAAAGGAGACAAAGTGAAAGCTTCTATCCGTTTCAAAGGCCGTGCCATTACCCATAAAGAGATTGGTCAGAAAGTTCTTGATCGCTTAGCTGAAGAAACTGCGGACATCGCCACAGTGGAACAAAAAGCGAAAATGGACGGACGCAGCATGTTTCTAACGCTGGCACCGAAAAACGACAAGTAAACGAAGAGACCGAGCATTCGGACTTTTGGTAATTTCTACAAGAAGGATATTCGACAGTTGTGACTGTTAGAGTCTTTCACTTGAAGCAAAGATTTTGAGGAGGAAAATTAGTCATGCCAAAACAAAAAACACACCGTGGATTAGCAAAACGTGTAAAACGTACTGGTGGAGGCGGCTTAAAACGTGGCCGTGCCTTTACATCTCACCGTTTCCACGGTAAAACTAAAAAACAACGCCGTCAATTGCGTAAAGCAAGCATGGTTGCAAAAGGCGATTACAAACGTATCCGCCAACAATTAGCAAGAATGAAATAAAACAACTCGGTGACTTTTAGATTACCGTCAAGAGAAACAAGATATTAGGAGGAATTCAACATGGCACGTGTTAAAGGTGGAACAGTAACCCGTAAACGTCGTAAAAAAGTCCTTAAGTTAGCGAAAGGCTACTACGGATCAAAACATACTTTATTTAAATCAGCAAAAGAACAAGTAATGAACTCTTATTACTATGCATTCAGAGACCGTCGTCAAAAGAAACGTGACTTCCGTAAATTATGGATTGCACGTATCAACGCGGCAGCTCGCATGAATGGCTTAAGCTATTCTAAATTAATGCACGGTTTGAAATTGGCAGAGATTGATATCAACCGCAAAATGTTAGCTGACTTAGCCGTTAACGATGCAGCAGCATTTACAGCGTTAGCTGAACAAGCAAAAGACGCTTTAAGCAAATAAGCTTAAATAATCTTTCACACCTTACTCCTTGAGTAGGGTGTTTTTTTAATAACTCCGTTGGTAACTTTCATCTATAAATGAAAAAACTTGTGAGAGCGGAATTTCTTCAGAAAGACTTAACCAATGCTCTTTATT
The DNA here is from genome assembly GCF_051714505.1 of Enterococcus sp. AZ129. Classification (NCBI taxonomy): domain Bacteria; kingdom Bacillati; phylum Bacillota; class Bacilli; order Lactobacillales; family Enterococcaceae; genus Enterococcus; species Enterococcus sp. AZ129. Next base: position 696,821 of record NZ_JBIORY010000001.1, read on the forward strand.
CATATGATAGGCAGGAAAATAGCCAGGTTGGTTCTTTAATAAGGCAATCAATTCAGGCGCAAGTTTAACGGTTAAAATAGTGAGCTGCTTATTCTCGGTAGCGCCGAGCAGTTGTGCATCCAGTGGCATAATTAAAGCAAACCATTTTGCATTTCTAGGATGACGAAAGACGAGATAGTCTGGGTGTTTTTTAAAAGGAAAATCGGGCGTTATCTGATAACGTTCTTGGATATAGGCGCTAATAGTTTCTTGAAAAGTCATAGGTTTCTTCCTTTCGTTAAGGCTAGGCATATCTATTTACATCATAGCAAAAATTACATAAAATTACTTCGTTCAAAGGAATGGGAGGAGGGAGCAGATGACATTAATTTCAACAATTTTAGTAACCTTGGTGGCGGTAGAATTTTTCTACATTATGTATTTAGAAACGATTGTACCAACATCTGAGACAACAAGCCGTGTTTTTAAAATGGATAAGCAAGAGTTACAAAGAAAATCAGTGACTACATTGTTTAAAAATCAAGGAATCTATAATGGACTAATCGGTGCAGGACTTATTTATAGTGTCTATTTTGCGCAAGCAACGATGGAGATGACAAGATTTTTATTGATTTATATTATTTTAGTGGCGGCGTACGGTAGCTTAACTAGTGATAAAAAAATTATTTTAACACAAGGCGGTTTAGCCATCGTGGCTTTGATTAGTTTACTTGTTTAGCCATCAGAGTTAATAGAGAGAGACAGTCAAATCGACAGAAAAAACACGGTTGATTTGACTATTTTTTATGGAATTGAGAGAGACAAAATGTGGTATACTTTGTTTATTAGATAGGGAGGAATTAAAAATGCTGAACCAAAAAGAAGTAAAAAAAAACGATTATCCTCAATTAATTTCTCTATGGCGTTCTTCAGTAGAAGCTACCCATTTGTTTTTGAGTCAGGCAGATATTGATAAAATCGAAGTGGTTTTACCTGATTATTTTCAACAAGTTCAATTAAGTATGTGGTTAAATGAAGAACAGAAATGTGTGGGCTTTAGTGGAACAAATCAACAAACGTTGGAAATGTTATTTATTGACCCAGTCTATTTTCGTAAAGGCTATGGTGGAGAAATTATCCAAAAGTTAATAGAGCAAGAATCAATTGTCTTTGTTGATGCTAATAAACAAAATGAAGGGGCAGTGAAGTTCTATCAATCTCAAGGGTTTCAAGTAATTGGTGAATCAAAGGAAGATCCTCAAGGAAATCCGTTTCCTATTTTACATATGAAACGGATATAGAAAAGAAGGGAGAAACCATGCGAGTAATCGTTACAGAATACCAACCAGCCTGGGTGGAACAGTTTGAAGAAGAAGCCCAAGCGTTGAAACAGATTCTAAAGGAAAATTGTCTTAAAGTTGAACATATCGGTAGCACATCTGTGCCTAATTTAGCAGCCAAACCAATTATTGATTTTTTGGTCATTGTTGAAGAAATTGAAAAAGTAGACCTGTTACAAGGGGAATTTGAAAGAATCGGTTATGAATATATGGGGGAATTTGGACTATCAGGACGTCGTTATTTACGAAAAAATCCGGCAATTGCTACAACCTATGGTACATTAAAAAAGCAATTGGCCCAAGCACACCCCGATAGCATTGATAAATATATGGATGGCAAAGATGCGTTCATTAAGAAAATAGAAAAAGAAGCGTTGAAGAAATATTGGGAAAAATAAAAAAAGTTGCTAAAGTTAGCAACTTTTTTTTGGTTCTTTTTTGAAAAAATGATAAAGAAGACCACTTAAAAGAACACCTAGAATAATTCCAATCGCTAAATTATGCGTATAGACGATCACACCCACTGTCACGAGTAAAATAACAATTTCAGTAATTTCAAAAGTTCGGAAAAGCTGTAAACTTTCCCAATCAAAGGTGTCGACTGCCACTGTCATCATGATCCCAATCAATGCAGCTGTAGGAATGGCTACCATCACGGATTTAAAAACAAAAATGAATAGAAGGAGGGTAATACCTGAAATCAAAGTAGAAAGCCGTTTTCGTCCCCCTGATTTAACATTAATGACCGCTTGCCCGATCATCGCACAGCCAGCTTGGCCACCAAAAAAGCCGGTAATTATGTTAGCGAATCCTTGCGCCTTAACTTCTCGTTGGCTATCACTTTGGCTCGCTGTCATTTTGTCCACAATGGGGATCGTCAATAAAGATTCAATTAACCCGACCATTGCTAAGGCAACAGAGCTAGGTAAAATAATCCGCAACGTTTCTAAGTTGACGGGTACATTAGGCCAACGGATCGCTGGATGAAACTGACTCATTTCACCAAGATCACCTACCGTTTGCAAATGACCTTTTAAAAAATAGGACAGGATAGTCATGAATAAAATAACAATTAAAGCAGGAGGCACAATTGTAATAAACTTAGGTAATAGATAAATAAGTAAGATACTACAGATAATCATGCCGTAGGACCACAGTGTTTGATGAGGCAATTGTTGTACTTGCGCCATGAAAATTAAAATGGCTAACGCATTGACGAATCCGTACATCACTGTCTTGGGAATAAAGCGCATCAATTTGTGGATACCTAAATAACCTAAAATAAATTGTAGAAAGCCTGTTAAAATAGTCGCAGCAAGCATGTATGACAAACCGTGTGCTTGAATTAAGCCTGCAAGGACTAAGGCCATTGAACCAGCAGACGCCGAGACCATTGCCGGACGGCCGCCCGTAAAAGTAATCACAAGTAAAGTAACAGCTGAAGCAAACACTGCAGAAAGCGGGTGAACACCAGCAATAATCGCAAACCCGATTACTTCTGGTAAAATGGCGACAGAAGAAACGAGACCGGCAAATAGATCATTTCGTTCATTGCCTAACCATTCGCTTTTTTTAATACTAAATAACATCGAAAAACTCCTTTAAGTTAATAAAACCTTTAAGTTAATAAAACCTTATTCATAATAGCATGAATAAGCTGAAATAAAAAAGTTTGACGTTAACACGTCAAACTTTTTTATTAGAACTGTAGCAGTGCCAACAACAAAATGGCTAGGACGACTTGAACAGTTCCTACTGATAAACCATAGATTAAGAAACGTTTGCCTTCTTGGAAAAACTTTTTAAAATCGAGTCGTAACCCGATTGCTGCCAAGGCAGTAATTTCAAACCAAGAACTAAAGAAATGAGCAGTCTCACTGATCACGACGGGGAAATGAATCAAACTATTAAAGACACAGGCAATGAAAAAGCCAACTACATACCAAGGTAGGGCGCTGCTTTTTTTGGTGACTTCTACCAACTCAGCCTCTGATTCTGTCGTCTTACTTTGCTTGAAACGTCCAAATAAATAGACAACTGCTACGAGTAGGACAATCCGCATAATTTTAAAGAGCATCGCAAGTTGAACTGCGTTCTCATTGACCATATTGGCACTGGCGACAACCTGACCAACTGATTGTAAAGTCCCTCCGATTAGTGCGCTACGAGCCAACAAATTGGTACCATAGAGAATCCCACTTAAAATGGGTAAGGTCAACATTAAAACGGTTCCTAATAAGTTTACTAAAGTAATGATTTGGCCTTTTTCTTCCTCATCTGCTTGAATTGCTGGAGCAATCGAAGCAATGGCAGAAGACCCACAAACGGCATTACCACCAGCCATCAATAAAGACATATTATCAGAAAAAGCCAGTTTTTTACCGATCAAATAGGCAAAAATAATGGTCAGCGACATTTGAATGAGAATAAATACGACACCTTGTAAGCCAATTTGGGCAATCGTTTGAAAGGTCACGGTGGTTCCCAATAAAACAACAGAAAATTCTAGTAATTTACTTTCGGCTACTTTGGTTCCACGATTTAAATTGGCACCGCGAACAAAGGTATTTCCCAAAAAGATTCCTAGTAAAATAGCTATCGTTGCGGCGCCTAATCTAGGTAACCAGATGGCAAGAAACTTGCTAAGGCAGGCGACAAGGAAAGCTGTTAGCAATCCGGGAAGAATTTGGAATAAAGATTGGATATAATCATTTTCTGAATTTTTCATTGAAAAAATCTCTCTTTCTTGTTCATTACTTCCAGTATAACGAAATTTTTTACATTTGAGAAATAAATAGTTAAAATAATATTTATAATAGAAAGTTATCGAAAGGATACCCATGTTTAAATTATTAAAGACTTTTCAAATTGTGTATGAGCAAATGAACTTTTCCAAAGCAGCTACCTGCTTATATATCTCACAACCAGCCGTTTCTAATCAAATCAAACAATTAGAAGAAGAATTAGGCTGTTCATTGTTTTTAAGAAATGGTCGACAAGATGTAGTCCCTACTAGGCAAGCAGAAGTCTTGTATAATCGTTTGCTAAATTTAGCTGATGATTGGCAAGAAACATTAACAGCTCTTCATCAGGCGAGATTACCTAAAGAAACTTGCCGAATTGCTGCGTCTAATACTTTTGCAGTTTATTATTTGCCGCAACTGATGCAGCATTTACAGACACAGTATGCAACAATCAATTTTGTTTTAGAAATGAACAATTCAGAAGAAGTAGTGGAAAAAGTTGAAAAACATCAAGTTGATTTTGGCTTTATCGAAAAACCATTAATTACGAAAGGCGCCTCTCGTGAAGAAATTATTCAGGATCAATTGGTTTTAGCTGGGGACCCTGCCAATCAGAATTGGTTGGTACGTGAAAAGGATTCTGGGGTCTTTCATTATACCCAACAGTATTTAGAAGAAAGTAATCAAAGCCCAACACTCATGACGGTTAAAAATAATGAAATGATTGTTAAAATGTTGGAATTGGGCATGGGGCAATCGTTGCTTTCAAGAAAGGCGATTACTGAAAAAATCCCCTTCCAAACGTTAGGTGAAAAGTACTGGCGTTCCTTTTATTTTTTGACACGGGGACATTTAAAATCCTCCTTGCTTCAAGAAGTAAAACAAGCAATTTATCGATTCTATCAGACGGAAATGAATAAATACTAAAACGTTCTCTTTGTTTATTTATCAATCTTTGACTACACTAAAGAAAACGAAGGAGGGAACCACAATGCCTAAATTTTCACCTTGTTTATGGTTTGACACACAAGCGGAAGAAGCTGCTAACTTCTATACAACAATCTTTGAAAAAGGTGCGATTCTAAGTAAAACGAACTACGTTAATGAGGAGCACCAACCTCAAGGAACATCATTAATGACCATTGAATTTACCTTGGCGAACCAAACAATCATTGGTTTAAATGGCGGACCAGAATTTTCCTTTACGCCAGCTAGTTCATTTTTTGTTGAATGTAAAACATTATCACAAACAGAAACGTTGTGGAAAAATTTAACAGCAGATGGACAGATATTGATGCCTTTTGGGGAATATCCTTTTAGTCCTTTATATGGTTGGGTAGTGGACAAATTTGGTGTCTCTTGGCAAGTGTCTTTTTCGGGAAAAGAACAAACAATTGTACCAACCTTTATGTTTGCTAATGAAAAATATGGCGAAGCAGCCAAAGCTCTATCAGAATGGTTGGCGATTTTCGGTCCAGGCGAAATAATTGAAAAAGTTGAATATGAAGATGGGAACGTTGCTCAAGCACTTTTCACATTACAGGAGCAACCGTTTCGAGTAATGGATGCACGAGATAAACATGATTTTGATTTTACCATGGCTTTCTCCATTTATATTGATTGTGAAAATCAGGAGGAAATAGATCGGCTATGGCAACAAGTGACTGCTAAAGGGAAAGAATGGCCGTGTGGCTGGATGGAAGATCAATTTGGGGTCAGTTGGCAAACAGGCAATCCTGAACTGAAACGTTATTTATCTGACTCAAATCCAGCTAGAGCAAATGAAGTGACCAAAAAATTGTACCAAATGAAAAAAATAGATTTAAACCAGTTAAAAGAAGTGTATGACAAATATAATCATTAGAAAAACTGAGGTTGTCTGATCGACTACACTTCGTTACGTTGGTATCAATTCCAATACATGGAACATACTAGAGTTGAAGGGCTTGTCTTTTAAGGATCAAGACCTTCAACTCTTAAAAAAGGCTCGATTCTTGCGAGTTCCAAAGAGGCTGCTTCTATTCTGTTGTTTATCTTAAGGGTTAGGACTCTGCCGATTTTTTTATAAGATTATGCTATAATTAAGAGTAGCAATTATTGAAGGAAAAATGAAAAGTCCAAAATAGGAAGTGGTAAAATGATTGAGTTAATTGTGTTGTTAACAGTTTTTACTTATGGAACAAACTTTGTTTTATATCTTATTTTGAAAAATAAAAAGTCCATGCCAATTGTCGAAAAAGCTTCTATTGTATTAGGAATTAATATGTCTGTGTTATTATTAGATGGTATTTTTGCTTTTGTTGGTAAATTCATCATGTTATCAGAATGGGAATTATTAGCGCCTATTTTTGAAATAGTGTAAAAATCATCATAAAGTCCTATATCCAAAAAGAATGAAGTTTGTTAGGATAAGAAAGATGAAAATTTAGAAATAAAAGAGGTGGGATTGCATGGCTAAAATCATGATTGTCGAAGATGAAACAACCATTCGAGAATTAATTAGCGAGGAATTACAAAAATGGCAATTTGAAACGATTGGAACAACCGATTTTAATGATGTATTGGATGATTTTCAAGAGGAGAATCCCCAATTAGTCTTGATGGATATTAATTTACCTGTTTACGATGGGTACTATTGGTGTCAAAAAATTCGTGAAGTTTCTAAAGTACCAATTATTTTTATTTCGAGTCGTAGTACCAATATGGATATGATTATGGCGATGAACATGGGCGCGGATGATTTTGTTACAAAACCGTTCCAGATAGATGTTTTAATTGCTAAAATCAATGCTTTGTTGCGCCGCTCTTATAACTATTCCGATACGGATAGTGAAGTGCTTTCACATAATGGCATTACTTTAAATGTGGACAATGGACGAATGGAAATCAAAGGCGAAATGATCGATTTAAGTAAAAATGAATACCGATTACTGTATCTTTTAATGAAAAAGCACGGAAAAATTTTAACACGTGAAAAACTATTGCGCGCTTTATGGGACGATGAACGTTTTGTGGATGACAATACGTTGACGGTAAATATCAATCGTTTACGAAAAAAAATTGAGCAAGCAGGGATTGCTGGCTATATTGAAACCAAAGTGGGCGTCGGTTATATGGTGCCCTAGATAGGAGTAGACAATGACCATTCTAAAGTATTTAAAAGATCGCTGGTTATTACTAATTGGTTGGTTATTTTTTCTGTTCTTAACTTGTTTTATTTTATGGTTGGCTCCTAATGTCCGCTTAGATTGGACAGTGGTTGGCTATATCTTTTTACTGCAAAGTGTTTTTTTATCGCTATTTTTAACAATTGATTATTATTTAAAACGTAAGTGGTGGCTTTCGTTGGCAACGGAAAAAGAGCCGCCTTCTTTACAAGAATATTTGAATACAGCAGAAAAAGAAGAAGAACTACTTGTCCAAACGTATATTAACGGTTTATTGCAAGAGCACCAACAAACCATGCAGCAAGCAATTAACAACCAACAGGACCAAAAAGATTACATTGACTCTTGGGTTCATGAAATCAAAGTCCCCCTAGCGGCTATCACGTTACTGGTACAATCTGTCGAAGATGATATTCCAGAGAAAAAATATTATCTATTGGAAAATGAGTTAGGGAAAATTGATGAATATGTCGAGCAAGTCCTATATTATGCTAGATTGGACAGCTTTTCTCGAGATTATTTACTTCAAGAATATTCTTTAAAAGAAATTGTGCAATCTGTTGTTCGTACGCAAGCAAATTATTTTATCCAAAAAAGATTGCAATTCTCAATTGAAGGAGAAGATGAAGCGGTTTTAACCGACCGAAAATGGGTCATTTTTATTTTCCGCCAATTATTAAGTAATGCAGTCAAGTATACGCCAGAAGGCGGTACGATTACGGTTCTAATTTCCAAAAATAAACAAGGTATTTATTTATCTTTAAAAGATTCTGGGATTGGCATTCCGACGCAAGATCAACGACGCATTTTCGATAAAGGATTTACTGGTGAAAACGGGCGAAAAAGCGAACAGCATTCGACTGGTCTTGGTCTGTATTTGGCTCATAGCTTAGCGAAAAAGTTAGGTCATGATTTAACAGTCGAATCGACAGAAGGGCAAGGGACGACGATGACATTGTTTTTCCCTTCCCTCAGTTATTATAATGAAGTGAAATAAAAAGTAGGTCTATCAGCAAATTAAAGAGGTGATAGGCCTTTTTTTATTTATTAAAACTTTCTTGCTAACTTCTCTTACTCTTCTTAGTTGTTTAGAAAACGTTTTTATTGTTAGAATGAAATGAAATAAATTTGTTAGGAGAATATTATGAGTTTACTTATCGCTTTAGTGCCCATGATTGCGTGGGGCAGTATTGGTTTAGTCAGCGGTAAAATTGGTGGAAGCGCCAATCAACAAACGTTAGGTATGACAATCGGCGCATTACTATTTTCAATTGTTGTCTTTTTTGTCATCCAGCCTACGTTGACGACAGCCACATTAATTGTTGGATTTATATCTGGTTTATTCTGGAGTTTGGGACAGAATCAACAATTTCATAGCATGAAATATATGGGCGTTTCAGTTGGCTTACCAATTTCAACTGGGATGCAGTTAGTTGTTAATACCGTTGCAGGGGCTGTTTTTTTCCATGAATGGACAAAAACAAAAGACTTTGTTGTGGGCTTTATCGCTTTAGCCTTTTTAGTTTTTGGGGTGTATTTAACAGCTCGACAAGATGATGACAGTCAACCGAAAACCTCAAATAGTATGTTAGATTTTAATAAAGGGATTCGGGCCTTGATTTTCTCAACAGTTGGGTATGGTGTCTATACCATCATTATTAATGCCACTGGTTTAGATCCGTGGGGAATTATTTTGCCACAAAGTATTGGTATGTTAGTGGGGGCTAGTTTCTTTGCCTTCAAAAAAGTCAAAGTTGATCGTTTTGTTTGGATGAATATGACGACGGGTCTGCTTTGGGGCTTAGGAAATATTTGTATGTTATTAACCATGCGTGAAATTGGCTTAGCTATTAGCTTCTCTTTATCACAAATGGGGATTATTATTTCGACTCTTGGGGGCATCTTCCTTTTAGGCGAAAGAAAATCAAAAAAAGAAATGTTTTATGTTATTTTTGGTTGCATTTTTGTTATTCTAGGTGGTATTCTTTTAGGGTATATGAAAGCGTAAATAGTTTATTTACGCTTATTTTTTTTACGGGGGTAAACATATGTCTATTTTCAGAAAAAAAGAAATCACTGTGCCTGTCAATGACAGTGGTGGGATGAAAAAAAATCTTAAGACGATGGACTTAATTTTTCTAGGAATTGGGGCTGTAGTAGGAACAGGGATTTTTGTTGTGACAGGTGTCGCAGCGGAACGCTATGCAGGTCCAGGGCTCGTCTTATCATTTCTGGTAGCAGCAGCCGCGATTATTTTATCTGGTTTATGCTATGCAGAATTTGCATCACGTATTCCGGTCATTGGTGGGCCGTATGCCTACATGTATGTGGTCTTTGGAGAAATTGTGGCTTGGATGACTGGTTGGATGATTATTTGTGAGTTTTTCTTGGCGGTTTCATCCGTTGCTTCAGGTTGGTCAGGCTATGTTCATGGCTTTTTGGATAGCTTAGGTTTTTCTTTACCGCAAGCGTTAAGTGGCGCTTATAATCCAACAAATGGTACATATATTGATTTGATTGCCATGTTGGTCGTTGTAGCCGTAACTTTTTGGGTATCTTTAGAAGCGAAAACAGCGTTACGTTTAAATAACTTAATGGTTTTCGTGAAGTTTGGGATTATTTTATTATTTGTTCTCGTTGGGATCTTTTATGTGAAACCAACGAACTGGCAACCATTTATTCCTTATGGTTTTTCAGGCGTTTTCAGTGGTGCTGCTTTAGTTTTCTTTGCCTTTCTAGGGTTTGATGCGGTCAGCATGGCCGCGGAGGAAGTGAAGAATCCGAAAAAAGATATTCCAAAAGGGATTATTGGTTCCATTATTATTTCAACATTGTTATATATTGTTGTTACGTTAGTTTTAACTGGAATTGTTCCATTTACGGATTTAGGGGTCAAGGATCCGGTGGCTTTTGCGATGCGCTTCATTAATCATGGCGCAATTGCGACAATCATTTCAGTTGGCGCTATTTTAACCTTATTAACAGTGACGATTGCGATGATGTACAGTTTAGCCCGTGTGATTTATGCGATTAGTAAAGATGGATTACTGCCGCAGTTTATGAGCAAAATTGATGAGAAGCGGCACACACCTAAGAATGCAACCTATGTAGCTGGATTTTTAGCAATGGTTTTTGCTGGTGTTGTTCCAATGGAGATGTTGGCTGAACTTACAAATATCGTGACACTCTTTTATCTGATGTTTCTCGCTTTAGGAATTATCAAATTACGGACAATGAAAGGAGAACCGCAAGCAGGTGAATTTAAAGTGCCGCTTGTGCCGGTTCTACCATTAATTTCAATTGTGGTTTGCGCGGCTTTGATGTTCCAATTGTCTTTAGCTACTTGGCAAGTATTTGGCATAGCCGTAGTGATTGGTTTGGCTATTTATTTCTTTTATGGACGACACCATAGTATCGTTCGTTTCGAGACAAAAGAATAAAAGTGAACGAAAAAAGAGAGGAATACTTGTCAAATAGACAGGTGTTTCTCTCTTTTCTTTCTGGCATTTTCTTCATTTTCAAGAGAAAACCGACAAGAAATATAGTTTAATAATGTCTAATTATGGTATACTGTTTAGGAGTAAATCCTGAGGGTTTAGGAAAATGACTAAAGGAGGTTTTTTCTGTATGTCACAGAAAGAAACATTTTATATTACCACCCCAATTTATTACCCAAGTGGGAAGTTACATATTGGGAATTCATATACAACAATCGCCTGCGATGCAATGGCCCGTTACAAGCGTTTAATGGGTTTTGATGTATTTTATTTAACAGGTGTGGATGAACATGGCCAAAAAATTGAAAAAAAAGCTGCTGAGTTGAATGTGACACCAAAAGAGTACGTTGATAAAATGGCAGCAGATGTTCAAAAATTATGGAAAACATTAGATATCAGCTATGATAAATTTATTCGGACAACGGATGATTATCACATGGCAGCCGTGCAACGAATTTTTGATCGTTTAGTAGAACAAGGAGATATCTACCTTGGAGAATATGAAGGTTGGTATTCAGTTTCTGATGAAGAATTTTTCACTGAAACACAATTAGCTGAAGTATATCGTGACGATGAAGGCAATGTCATTGGTGGGAAAGCACCAAGTGGTCACGAAGTCGAATTAGTTAAAGAAGAATCCTATTTCTTCCGCATGAGTAAATATGCGGATCGCTTGGTACAATATTACGAAGAACATCCAGAATTTATTCAACCAGAATCTCGTAAAAATGAGATGCTAAATAACTTCATCAAACCAGGATTAGAAGATTTAGCCGTTTCAAGAACGACTTTCTCTTGGGGAATTCCATTAAAAAATGATCCAAAACATGTGGTTTACGTATGGATTGATGCGTTATCAAACTATATTACAGCACTAGGTTATGGTTCAGAAGATGATTCATTATTCCAAAAATATTGGCCTGCGAACGTGCAAATGGTTGGGAAAGAAATCGTGCGTTTCCATACGATTTATTGGCCAATTATGTTAATGGCCTTGGATTTACCATTACCGAAAAAAGTCTTTGGACATGGTTGGTTATTGATGAAAGACGGAAAAATGTCTAAATCTAAAGGAAATGTTGTTTACCCTGAAATGTTAGTAGAACGCTACGGTCTAGATGCGTTACGTTATTATTTATTACGAGCAATTCCATTTGGTAGTGATGGCGTCTTTACACCAGAAGATTTCGTTTCTCGCTTAAATTATGATTTAGCTAATGACTTAGGAAACTTGTTGAATCGAACAATTGCGATGATTAATAAATATTGTGATGGCAAAGTACCAGCCTATGCTTCAAAAGTTACCCCATTTGATAGTGAACTATCGACAACTGCGGCGAATGTTATTGGAAAATATCATGAAGCAATGGAAAAAATGGAATTTAACACGGCCATTGCAGAAATCTGGACGCTAGTTTCTCGTGCCAATAAATATATTGATGAAACAGCGCCTTGGGTATTGGCTAAAGAAGAAGAGAAACGCAACGAATTAGAAAGTGTTATGATCCATTTAGCGGAAAGCTTACGAATTGTGGCAATCTTATTGCAACCAGTCATGACAGAAACACCAGGGAAAATTTTCGAACAATTAGGCTTAGATCCAGAAACAATGAACATGGAAAATATTCATTTTGGTGAGTTCCCAACAGACGTAACAGTAACAAGTAAAGGAACACCTATTTTCCCACGTTTAGAAATTGAAACAGAAGTGACGTATATTCAAAAGAAAATGTCCCAAAGCGAAAGTGCTACAGAAGAGGATATTAAATGGAATCCAGAAGAAACAACGTTGGTTTCAACGAAAGAAAAGCAAATTAAGTACGATGATTTCGATAAAGTGGAATTAAAAGTTGCCGAAGTTATTGACTGTAAAAAAGTCAAAGGAGCAGATAAATTATTGCAATTCCGTTTAGATGCTGGAGATGAAAACCATCGTCAAATTCTTTCAGGTATTGCTGAATTTTATCCAGATCCAGCTGCGCTAATTGGCAAAAAAGTAGTCATTGTGGCTAACTTAAAACCAAGAAAAATGCGTGGTCAAATTAGCCAAGGAATGATTCTTTCAGCTGAATCACCAGAAGGTAAACTTCAAATTGTTGAAGCACCAAAAGAAATGCCAAATGGTGCAGGAATCGCATAAAAGCATAAGTGGTAAAGATAAAAGGTGAATTGTAACCTTTTATCTTTACTACTTTTTTTAATGACTTTAGTCAGTTGAAATCTCTAAAGAGATTTCGACAAAAAAACCACGCGTACTGCGCGTGGAGCTCAGAGCTTTAGCGATAAAAACTCCTTTCGATATAATAGATAAAGGCTACCAACCGTTATCTAATCGAAAGGAGTTTTTGTATGTCGAACGACGATAAAAGTTTAGCACATACTCGTTGGAATTGTAAGTACCATCTTGTATTTACACCAAAATATAGAAGAAAAGTAATCTATGGTCAGTTAAGGCAGGATATTGGAAAAATACTGAGAAAATTGTGTGAAATGAAAGAAGTCGAAATCATTGAAGCTCATGCAATGCCTGACCATATCCATATGTTGGTAAGAATCCCGCCGAAGTTGAGTGTATCAGGATTCATGGGTTTCTTAAAAGGAAGAAGTGCAGTAATCATTCATGAACGTCATGCGAATTTAAAATATAATTATGGGAATAGATCATTTTGGTCAAAAGGCTATTATGTGAGCACTGTAGGTCTGAACCAAAAAACGATAGCTAAGTATATACGAGAACAAGAAGCAGAAGATCGAGTAAGGGATAGTATAAACAAAAGAGAGTATAGAGATCCATTTAGTAAGTAACAACTAGATAAGAATAGAATGGTAGCGGTTGGCGGTCTCTAAAAAAAGCTCCCTTAAAGGGAGCAGCAGGTAGCGAGCCCTTCTAGGGCTATTAAAAAGCCACCCGCTATGCGGGTGGATATTTACTGTATACTAGAAGAAAAGTGATTTGATGTGGGGGAAGTTTGATGGCTTATCATACTTATGAATTTTTAAAAAGACGTAAAAATGATCCAAAATGGAGAAAGGCCTATACATCTGCTAGGAATAAACGTATTATTGGTGCTTTAGTTACGATAAATATAATTATTTGGGGCTTTGTTTTGTGGAAAAAAATAGAAAGTGGCGATATAGAAGTAAATAATATTATCGACGTCCTAAAATCGAAAATAAACGAATTTTTAAATTAAAAGAATCGAAGAAAAGCCTAGAAAAAATCATTTGCGATTTTTCCTAGGCTTTTCTATTTTAGAGTTTCACTTTTTTAGGTATTCGTTTTTTACCAAAACGGACTTTCGTTAGGCGACTTGGTAAAATGATCAGTAAGAGTGAAAAAGGGACACTAATAATTTGCCACGTGAGTAAACGGCCTAAGCTATTATTTTTATAGAGCCACTCTAATATAAAATGCAGCCCTAAAATACTTAACAAAGCCAAGCCTGTCAGGAAATAAGGCGTTGATACCCAGTCGGTCGTTTTCAAGAGACTAAAACCTAAAGGAACTAGATAAAAGTAAGCACTTGTTAAAGTAATCCGCCAACTTTTCATAACGGTGCCTAAATTAATTATAAAAAAAAGTAAAGATAGAACTAAAGCGAAAGGTGGAAACAAAGCCACTAACGCCGAATAGATGGTTCCCCAGACGAGCATTAAGGGACCTTTAACAATAGCGGCAATAAGTGTAAACAAGCCAATTAGGAGTAACTGCTGTGTCAGTGAGCCAAAGGTTAGCAAGCCAAATAAAATAAGCAGTAGCCAGTGCCAAATGGTTTGGTTTTGTTGTTTTCGCTCAATAGTTACATTTTTTTGGATAGAGGTTTTTAAAAAATTTTCTAAATCAGGTGATTGTTTCACCTTATCACGCTCCTCTCAACTTAAGAGACAACAAACGAGTAGGTCTGCTAATTAAAAAGCAGTGCCTACTCGTCTATTATAAGTGGTTTTTCTAAAAATAAAATCCGCCTTAAGTCTCAGTTACTGGGCTGCCAAGTAAGGTGTAAACCATTCAGAAAGTGTGCCGGTATAAGGTAAAACGACCCGTTTCATTCCACGAGAAATAGCAGTATACAGGATTTTTTTATCTCGTTTATTGTCGGAATAACGATTAACATTTGGGTTATGAAGAATTACATTATCAAATTCTAGACCTTTTGCCATATCAATTGATAAAACTTGCAGTGACGGATGTTCTTCCAATGAAAGAGAAGCACTAAGTTCTTTTGTTAATTGTTCTTTTTCTGCAAAAGTTTTAGTAATAATGGCGGTGCTTTCTTTCGGATCAAAAGTTGTAATGGAAGTTACGATTGCTTTAAGATAGTCAGACGCAGAGTCACAAGGAATAAATGTCGGCTTTTCTCCATCATGCCGGATGGGCACAATGGTTAATTGCTCTGGTTGAGTGCCTAATGTTTGGAAGAGTCGTGTAATTTCTTTACTTGAACGGTAACTGTTTAATAATTGATAGGTTCCAACAGAACGGCTGGTTTCGTTAACCAATAAATCATGAGCTTCAGAAAATTCAATGGCTGTATTAAAAATGGCTTGATTTTCATCACCAGCTAAAGTAAAACTAGCTTTAGGGAAAAGTGTCAGCAGTAATAATAATTGGGCTTCTGTATAATCTTGGACTTCATCGACTAGGATAAAAGCCATTTGCTGGTTGGCGAGGTTTTCAATAAATGCATGTTTCACCAAAATAAGGGCCACAATTTCATCGGCTGTGAAAACAGCTGTCTCTTTTTGATACGATTTTCCAGTGAATAAAGAATAAAACGTTTCAAAAAAGGCCCATTGATCTAGCCAAGCATCATTTTTGATAGCGGCAGTGACAGAGAGATATTTTTTCTTCAAACGTTTTAAAGCAAAATCAGCCAGATGTTTTTCATTATCTTCGGTAATCACTGTGCCAAAATAACGAACTTGTTCAGCTTCTGTTAAATCTTGGAATTGATCCAACATTTTTTTAGAATGGGCTTGTTTTAATAAGTACCGTGTCCAAAGACTGGTTAACTTTTCTTTTGTGGCTGAAATTCGTTGGCGAATACTCAAGTCAGCTGGTGTTTCTTGATAAAGTTTAAAAATTGTTTCTGAAGTAAATAAGGTCTGCTTTTTAAAAGTTAAAGGACGGAAAAAATGTGGCTGCACAACCGCTTTTTCAGGATTGCTTAAAAGAAACGTTGCAAATTCTTTTGAACGAATAACGTGCTCTTGCTCCGTTGCCTCAGAGCGAGTAATGCGTTCGAAATAGTCCGTTTCTTCTTCCATTGGCCATGCTTCTTTGGTAGTGAAGCGCAAAAATTGTAAAAGAGTCAAATTCAAGGGATTTCGTTCGCCTAAATTCGGTAAAACTTGAGAAATATAATCAATAAATGTTGAATTTGGTGAAAGTAATAAAATATTATCCGCTGTAATTTCTGCTCGATGTTGATAAAGTAAATAAGCAATCCGTTGCATAATCGCAGACGTTTTCCCACTACCAGCAATCCCGTTGACTAGTAGGAGTGGCTGCGTTTCGTCACGAATTATTTGATTTTGTTCTTGTTGAATGGTTGTCGTAATGTCCTTCATATAAGGAGAAGCATCTTCTTCTAAAGAATGCAATAACACATCATCTTGAATCGCAATGGTTGTGTCAAAATAGTTGATTAATTGATCTTTTTCAATAATTAACTGTCTTTTCAAATCAAGTTGTACAGGAATGGTTTGTTGATGTGCCATGTAGGCTGTTTTCCCTAAAACATTGTCATAAAATAACGAAGCAATCGGTGAGCGCCAATCGTGAATGCGCGTTTCTTCTTCTAAAGAAGTAAAATCGTTTACGCCAATATAAAAGTTTTCTGGCTCTTCAGGGCTGTCTTCAAAAGTCACGCCAATTTTGCCAAAATAAGGAACTTGTAATAGGCGTTTCACTTTGTCTAAATTTTTAGCCGTTGCTTCATTTTTTAAGTTCCACTGATCAATTTCACGGTTCTTCATTTCCAACATGGCAAACGTCTCTAGATTATCGGCATAACTATCAAAATTCAGCTTAGAATCGCGACCAAATTCCTCTAGCATATGTTTGCCATCTTTCATTGTGTTCGCCAATTGCTCTTCGTAAACTTTTTTAGCCGCTTGCAGCTCATGATAAACCGTTGTTAAATGCTGTTGTTCATAAATTTTTTCATCGGTCATGGAGATTCCTCCTTTTAATAACATGACTGAATAGTATACGTTACTTTTAGCATAAATGCAAGCGCTGTTTATGAGGAAATGGCGAATCTTGTCGCCTAGTCATTCAGATTTTTCAAGAAATATGATAAAGTAGAGAGGAGATAAAGGAGGCAATCATAATGATTTTTGATACACATACACATTTGAATGCAGAACAATTTAATGATGATATTCCAGAAACGATTGCACATGCCCAAGAATTGGGTGTTACAGAGATGGCCGTGGTCGGTTTTGATGAACCAACGATTGAAAAATCTCTTTTACTTAGTCAGGAATATGCCAATATTTATAGTATCATTGGTTGGCATCCAACAGAAGCGGATAGCTATACGCCAGAGGTTGAACGACGATTACAAGAACAATTAACGTTGCCAAAAATTGTCGCATTAGGTGAAATCGGTCTTGATTATTACTGGATGGAGGATCCTAAAGAGGTGCAAGAAAAAGTCTTTCGCCGTCAAATTGCGATTGCTCGGGAAATGAATTTACCGTTTAGTGTGCATACGAGAGAGGCATTAGAAGATACCTATCGAATTTTAAAAGATGAAAAAATTTCAGATATTGGTGGAATCATGCATAGTTTCAGTGGCGATGCCGAGTGGATGAAGAAATTTTTAGATTTAGGTTTGCATATTTCTTTTAGTGGCGTCGTAACGTTTAAAAAGGCGTTGGATGTTCAAGAAGCGGCGATGGCGGTACCACTTGAACGAATGTTGGTGGAAACAGATGCACCCTATTTAGCCCCTGTTCCTTATCGTGGTAAACGGAATGAACCAGGCTATACACGATACGTAGTGGAAAAAATTGCTGAATTACGACAACTAACCTTTGAAGAAGTGGCAGAACAAACGAGAGTCAACGCTCATCGCTTGTTTCGGATAGATAAATGAAAGAAAAAATGAAAGTTGCAGAAATCATTGTCGTTGAAGGAAAAGACGACACACGCCGCATTCAAGAGGTAGTTGCAGCGGATACGATTGAAACGATTGGCTCTGCTATCAATGATGAAATTTTGACACAAATTGAACACGCACAAGAAACGAGAGGCGTGATTATTTTTACAGATCCAGATTATTCGGGCGAAAAAATTCGTAAAACAATAATGGAAGTCGTTCCTGATGCAAAGCATGCTTTTTTATCAAGAAAAGTCGCAGTGCCTAAAAAAAATGGAGGTAGCCTAGGGGTTGAACATGCTAGTGATGAAGCAATTATTGAAGCCTTAAAAAAAGTCGTAACACCTGTTCAAGCTGATGAAGACTATCAAGAAATTCCTAGACAAACACTAGTTGAATATGGTTTAATAGCGGGAGCAAATGCCAAAAAATACCGTGAATTATTAGGAGATGACCTAAGAATTGGCTATACAAATAGCAAACAGTTAGTCAAACGGTTAAGCATGTTTCGGATTACAGAAGCAGAATTGAAAGAAAGCATGACACGTATTTTAAAAGAACTTGCAAACGAAGAATAACTACATGGAGGAACAAGCGTGACGGACTATAAAGAAATTGCCACACCATCCAGAACCAAAGAAATACTAAAAAAACATGGATTTTCATTTAAAAAGAGTTTAGGTCAAAATTTTTTGACAGAGCCTAATATTTTAAGAAAAATTGTAGAAACAGCGGGAATCAATCAGCAGACAAATGTTGTCGAAGTCGGGCCTGGAATTGGTGCATTAACAGAGCAATTAGCGATGAACGCGGCACAAGTTGTGGCTTTTGAGATTGATGATCGCTTGATTCCTGTCTTAGCGGATACCTTAAGTCGCTATGATAATGTAACAGTGGTACATCAGGATGTTTTAAAAGCTGATTTGGTCGAGACAACCAACCAAGTTTTTCAAGAGAAGTATCCGATTAAAGTGGTAGCGAACCTACCTTACTATATTACTACGCCAATTATGATGCATTTTTTAGAATCTTCTTTAGATGTAGCCGAAATGGTTGTGATGATGCAAAAAGAGGTCGCTGATCGAATTGCTGCTAAACCAGGAACGAAAGCTTATGGCTCATTATCAATTGCTGTCCAATATTTTATGGAAGCAAGTGTCGCCTTTATTGTGCCAAAAACGGTTTTTGTGCCGCAGCCCAATGTTGACTCGGCGATTATTAAATTGACGCGCCGTGCTACACCAGCGGTGACAGTGACCAATGAAAAAGAATTTTTCAAACTAACCAAAGCCAGTTTCCAATTAAGACGTAAAACATTGTGGAATAACTTAACGCATTTTTATGGGAAAGATGAACAAACGGTGGCTTGGCTAAAAGAAAGCCTGGCTGAAGCAGAAATCGATCCTTCTAGACGTGGTGAAACATTGTCTTTAGAAGAATTCGCTCGTTTAAGTAATGCTTTAGAAAAAAATAAACCAGTATAAAAAAGAACTTTCTGTTATTTATGAGAAATAACAGAAAGTTCTTTTATGTGTCTTGACACATTGCGGCTGTTCAGCTACACTTGAGAAAAACAAAAGGTGTCATGACACCTTTAGGAGGCAGTTTTAATGAAAACAAACTCAGTAAAACGTTTAACAATTTCAGCACTTTTAATTGCAATGGGGATTATCATTCCAATGGTTATGCCAAGAATTACCATTGGTCCAGCCAGTTTTACGTTAGCAAGTCACGTCCCAGTTTTTATTGCCATGTTTATTTCTCCAGTGGTGGCAATTGCAGTTAGTCTAGGAACAGGTTTTGGTTTTTTCTTATCCGCAACACCGATTATTGCTTTGCGGGCCTTATCTCATTTGATTTTTGCAGTCATTGGCGCAGTGATTTTACAAAAGCATCCAGAAATTTTAATCAATAAAGAGGGGAAATTCACTTTATTAAATGGGAAATTACAGTTGTTTAACGTGGGAATTGGAGTGATTCATTCCGCTGCCGAGCTAGTGGTTGTTTCTGTATTTTACACAATGGGCAACTTGCCAGGAACCTATTATACAGCCGGCTTCATGTATTCTATTTTTCTTTTGATGGGCGTTGGTGGATTAATTCATAGTTTAGTGGATTTCAGTATTGCCTACTTTTTAGCAAGTACCTTAAGTAAACATGTAGATATTCCAACTTTTACAGAAGCGAAACAACCCAAAGTGATAAAAAAGAAGGTTAAATTAGCATAAAGAGAAACAATCGAGGCATCCGTCACAATTACGGATGCCTCGAGATTTTTTTATTTAATGACTTCTTCTGTTTGAGGGTCGAAGAAATGTCCTTTGTTAATATCAAAAGCTAAGTCAATCATTTCACCAGGATGGTGGAAGTCACGAGCATCTACTTTTGAGATAAACTCTGTATCACCAATTTTTGTATAAAGCATGGATTCAGCCCCTAATAATTCAGAAACAACGACTTCAGATTTAATCACTGCATCTTTCATTGCCGTTAAAGCCACTTGTTCGCTATGAATATCTTCTGGACGAATACCGAAAATTAATTTTTTGCCTTCATAACCATGTTCAACAAGCTCTTTGTTTCTTCCTTCAGGAATTGCTAGCTTTAAGCCATGTTGGTTAGAAATAACCCCATTGTTTAAGGTAACTTTGAAGAAATTCATGGCAGGTGAGCCGATGAACCCAGCTACGAACATATTTTTTGGTGTATTGTAAACTTCTTTTGGTGAACCAATTTGTTGAATAAAGCCATCTTTCATAATTACGATTCGATCAGCCATGGTCATCGCTTCGGTTTGGTCATGTGTCACATAAATTGTCGTAGTTTCTAAACGTTGGTGTAGTTTAGCGATTTCAGCACGCATGGCTACACGTAATTTTGCATCCAAGTTTGATAAAGGTTCATCCATTAAAAAGACTTTGGCATCACGGACAATTGCCCGGCCAAGTGCAACACGTTGGCGTTGTCCACCAGAAAGCGCCGCAGGTTTACGTTGTAAGTACTCTGTTAAGCCCAGAATATCCGCAGCATTTTCCACCCGTTTTTTAATTTCAGCTTTATCATATTTTCTTAGTTTTAAACCAAAGGCCATGTTATCAAAAACAGTCATATGCGGGTAAAGCGCATAGTTTTGGAAAACCATGGCAATATCACGATCTTTCGGTGCAACGTCATTCATGACTTTGTCCCCAATTGATAATTCACCTTCAGTAATATCTTCTAAGCCAGCAATCATGCGCAATGTTGTTGATTTACCGCAACCAGAAGGTCCGACAAAGACGATAAATTCACGGTCTGTAATTTCTAAGTTAAAATCTGTAACAGAATAATGTTCTGCATTGTCATATTTTTTATACACATTTCTAAGCGCCATTTCCACCATTTGATACGTCACTCTTTTCTTTTTGATTTGTTACTCATAGTTTAAATGAAAACGCTATCTTTCGGCAAGGGAGAGTTGCACAAGAAAAAGAAGACTTTTTCGTCAAGGTGACAAAGGGCAAACACTCTCAGCGGATTTATCGATAAACTTTTGTTATAATATAACAAAGACAGGAGTTGGATAACATGAAAATCGCTTTAATCGCTCATGATCGTAAAAAAACATTAATGATCAAACTAGCAACCGCTTATAAACATATTTTAGAAAAACATGAATTGTATGCAACGGGAACGACAGGCATGAAAGTGATGGAAGCAACTGGCTTACCCGTGCATTGCTTTAAATCGGGGCCATTAGGTGGGGATCAACAGATTGGCGCAATGATATCGGAAGACAACATTGATTTAGTTATTTTTTTAAGAGATCCTCTTTCCGCGCAACCGCATGAACCAGACGTGACGGCTTTGATTCGTCTAAGTGATGTCTATGAAATTCCTTTAGCGACCAATATCGGCAGTGCTGAAATTCTTTTGAGAGGTGTCGAGGCGGGGTTTGCGGACTTCCGTGAGGTTATCCATGAAGGGGATCGTCGACCGTTAGCTTTTTAGAGAACCTTAATGGTTATTTTGACTATTTTGTGGTATATTTTATGAGGACTTTTGTCCAAATAAAATAACAGAGTAGGAGACAAAGCGTTAAGTGCTAAAAGGATGGGATGTTGCCTTTTGGACGAAGAACATAAACAGTGTGTTGCTAGAAAGCAAAGGTTCTTACTTTGCTTATCATCAGAACAACACGTTCAGCTTTTTAATGTTCGCGGTTTTGTTTTCGCATTCGCTGCATGGTTCGTCATGTAGCAGCTCTTAGAGGAGATGCTAAAAATGACAAAGAAAAAATTTGGCACAAAATCCATTGCGTTAATGGGCGTACTCATTGCGGTGGTCGTTGTCTTTTCACGCTTTTTTGCGTATGAAACAACGTTTTTAAAAATCAGTTTCACGTTTATCCCAGAATCATTGATTGGGATGATTTTCGGACCTTTTTGGGCTGGAATCGGCACGGCGGTGGCTGATGTGGTAGGAATGTTGCTTTTTCCAAAGGCAGGCTATTTTCCTGGGTTTACTTTAAATGCCTTTTTGGCTGGTGCTATTTATGGTTATTTCTATTATAAGAAAGAAATGACATGGCAACGAGTGATTTTGGCGACATTGTTGGTCACCGTTTTAATTAATATCATTTTAACTCCTTTGTGGTTAAGTTTAATGTATGGCGTCAATCTAGCAAATTTTGCTTGGTGGGTGCCACGCTTAATTAAAACAGTTATTTTCTTTCCTATTCAAGTAATTGCCACTTATTATTTAGGCAATAAAATTCCCTTTAAACGTTTATTTGGAAAGCCATTATCTGAATTAGATCAATAAATTTAAAATTAAAAGAGTCACTTTTCATCATCCCAGAAAAGTGACTCTTTTTTATTGTGCTTTTTGATTAAACTGTGCTTCGTAAAGGTCACGATAATAACCCTGTTCTTTTTGCAATAATTCGTCATGGGTGCCAATTTCAACTACTTGACCATTGTCCATAACTAGAATTTTTTCAGCACTTTTGATTGTTGCTAAGCGATGGGCAATAACAAAACTGGTCCGGCCAGTCATCATTTGTAAAAAAGCATCCTGAATTTTTTGCTCGGTCAACGTATCAACTGAACTGGTCGCTTCATCTAAAATAAGCATTGGCGGATTACTAATCATCGTGCGTGCAATAGTCATTAATTGTCGTTGTCCTTCAGAAATTTTAATGCCTTGGGAACCAATCTCGGTATCTAGTCCTTGAGGTAAACGCATGACGAAATCAAAAATATGGGCTTTTTTCATGGCTTCTATAATTTCTTCGTCAGAGGCTTCGGGATTTCCGTACGTTAAATTTTCCCGAATGGAACTATCGAATAGCCAAGTATCTTGGAGAACCATACCAAAACTTTTTCGTAAGCTGTCCCGAGTAATTTGAGTAATGTCGTGAGTATCAACCGTAATTTGACCATGGTCGACCTCGTAAAAGCGCATTAACAAATTCACTAATGTTGATTTACCCGCACCAGTTCGTCCAACAATGGCAATTGTTTCTCCTGGTTCAGCAATTAAATTAAAGTTTTCGATTAAAGGTCGCGTCGGCGTGTAAGAAAAATCAACGTCTTTAAATTCAACACGGCCTCGCGCTTCTTTCAAAACAATTGCGTTCGGGGCATCAGGACGTTCAACTGGTTGATCCATCATATCAAAGGTACGTTCCAATCCAGCTAAGGCTGCTTGGATTTGGTTGGTGATTCCTGAGAGTTCAATAAAAGGTTTAGAAAACTGACTAGAGTAAATGGTGAAACTGGAAATAACACCAACTGTGACTAAAGGATTGCCACTTAAAACTAACAAGCCACCGACTAATCCAATCGATAAGTAAGATAAATGGTCGATAAATCGAGAAAGTGGGTTGGTTAAGGAAGAAGAAAACTGAGCCTTCTGTCCTTTTTCATACAACGTTTGATTCAATGCTTCAAATGTTTCTTGCGTAGCTTGTTCTTGTTGAAAGGCTTTAACAATTTTTTGGTTGCCAACCATTTCTGAAACGAAGCCGGAAATTTCACCAACAATCGTTTGTTGTGCAGCAAAGTTTTTTTGTGAAGCTTTTGCAACAAGCCAGTTTACAATAAAAATAATCGGCGTACTGATAAGAACCACTAATGTGAGCAGGGGACTTAGCCGAATCATAAAGAGCAAAGCAACAACGACGGTGGCCATGCCGGAAAATAATTGGTTGAAGACAGCCGAGCAAGCCATTGAAATATTGTCAATATCGTTGGTAAAGCGACTGACGATATTTCCGTGTGATGTTTGGTCATAATAACTTAACGGTAATTGATTTAAATGGGCAAAGGCATCTTTTCTCAGCTGTGTGGTCGATAAATAAGACACGCGATTACCGAGACGTTGAATCAGCCATTGACTTAGAACGGTTACGAGTAAAATCCCTGCTAATAAACCTAAAATTTTGATGAGTTGCGCAGCATTGACTTGTCCTTTACCAACCATTGTATCAACGGATTTACCTATATAATAAGTCATGAGGACAGTCGAAAAACCACTGAGAATTCCTAGGATTAAGGCGCCAATAATTTCTTTTGGATAGCGTAGTAAATACGGCTTAAAACGTGAGAAGGCACCAAAATGAATTTTTTTAGTTTGCATGGGTATCCTCCTCCTGTGACGCAACGATTTCTTGATACTCTTTAGAAGAAGTAAGTAATTCTTCGTGGGTGCCAAGGCCAGCGACTTTTCCACTATCTAGGACTAAAATTTGATTCGCCGTAGCAATCGAACTCACGCGTTGTGAAATTAAAATAACGGTTGTCTCTGCTCGTTCTTTTTGTAAAGCACGGCGCAGATTCAAATCTGTTTGATAGTCGAGGGCACTCAAGGAATCATCTAAAATAAGTAAATGCGGTTTCCTAATCAAGGCACGGGCAATGGTCAACCGTTGTCTTTGTCCACCAGAAAAGTTTTTTCCGCCTTCGTTAACAGGCGTGTCTAACCCTTGGTCTAATTGTTCAACAAATTCTTTACATTGGGCGATAGCTAATGCTTCCCAACAGTCTTCATCAGTTGCATTTGGTTTGCCCCATTGTAAGTTTTCTCGAATAGTCCCTGTAAATAAGACGGCAGTTTGTGGAACACTTGCAACTTGTTGGCGTAAAGTAAAGAGCGGCCAATCGCGCACATTTACACCATTAATAAAAAGGTTTCCTGCACTCACATCATAAAATCTGGGAATGAGTTGGGTTAAGGTACTTTTCCCGCTGCCGGTAGGTCCCGTGATGCCGAGAATTGAGCCTTTAGGAATCGTAAAATTGATATTTTCCAAAGCCAAACCGGCCTCTGGTTCATAGCGAAAATCTACATGGTCAAAGGTAATATCACCAAATTGTGGAGATGTTTTTGCTGATTCTGGTGTATCTGTTAACTGACTTTCTACAGTTAAAACCTCATTGACACGGTTTGCGGAAGCGGCGGCTCGCGTAAAAATTACCACGAGATTAGAAGCAACAATTAAAGCGAGCATCATTTGATTCATATAATTGATCAAGGCTAAAACTTCCCCTTGTTGCAGAGAACCAAAAGAAACTTTTAAGCCACTAAAATAAAGTAAAAATAAAATTCCAACATTCATAATCAAAGTGGTTAAAGGCGTTAATAAAGCAGAGACATTCGATACACGAATGTAAATATCGCCTAAATCATCTGAAGCTTTATCAACATGTCGTTGCTCTGTTTCCTTTCTAGCAAACGCACGGATCACACGGACACCGCTTAAGTTTTGGCTGATTTGACGGTTTAACCGATCCAAATATTCTTGGACTTTTTGATATAAAGGCACAGTCACTTTAATGATAATAAAGAGAATAAGGCTAAAAATTGGTAAAAGTAATAGGAAAAGAAAGCCCATCTGCACGTCAATGTAAAAAGCCATGACCACAGAACCGATACTTAAAAAAGGTGTCCGAATGACCAACCGAATAAA
The DNA here is from genome assembly GCF_051714505.1 of Enterococcus sp. AZ129. Classification (NCBI taxonomy): domain Bacteria; kingdom Bacillati; phylum Bacillota; class Bacilli; order Lactobacillales; family Enterococcaceae; genus Enterococcus; species Enterococcus sp. AZ129. The sequence continues at coordinate 722,608 of NZ_JBIORY010000001.1, forward strand.
CATCGCTAAAGCCAATTGAAGCTGGTTGATATCGTTTGTGATCCGAGTGATGAGGGTATCTGTACCAAAACTATTCAATTCTTTGTGTGAAAGCTGATTAATTTTTTTCATTAATTGATTTCTTAGCTCCGTCCCAAAACCTTGCGAAGCGACTGAAGCATAATATTGACAAATCATGACAAAAAATAAACCAACTAACGACATAACAAGCATCCAGAGGGCCATTTCTATGACAGTCTGTCGGTCGTTTTGACGAATACCGACATCGACTAAGTGAGCCATGAATAAGGGCAAGACTAACTCGAAACAAGCTTCTAAAAATTTGAAGACTGGACCGAGGATAATTTGTTTTCGATAATTTTTTGCGTATTTCAATAAACCAAACATAAGATTCCTCCCTTTGCTGCTCTCATTGTAGCCTAATCTTTCAATGAAAGAAAGTTGTTCGCTACATTTTCTCAACTTCTGGTAAAATAGAAGAAAAGAGTAAAGAAGTGGAGAGTGGTAGAAACATGGAAAAAATGAGTCAGATTATTTTGTTATTTTTTATTTATTCCTTTATCGGTTGGTTATGGGAAACGGTGTATTGTTCATTAAAAGCTAAAAAATTTGTTTATCGAGGATTTTTGGTAGGGCCCTATTGTCCTATTTATGGATTTGGGGTCTTAAGCGTTCTCTATTTTGTGGAACCCTTTGAAAACAATCTCTTGGTATTGTATATCGGATCGGCTGTTTTAGTGACAATTTTAGAATATGTCACTAGTTATGGCTTGGAAAAACTGTTCCATGCCTCTTGGTGGGATTATCATGATGTACCTTTTAATTTAAACGGTCGTGTGGCTTTACCGGTTTCTCTTTTTTGGGGATTGGGTTGTGTCTTGATTGTCAAAGTTATTCAACCAGAAATCGCCAAAGTTGTCAGCTTTTTACAAGCAACCTTTGGCAACTACTTAGCCCTTTGCATAGTGATTGTAATGGGGCTTGACTTAATTTATACGTTGCTGAACATGCAAGGTTTCAAAAAACTTATTACCGAGATGGGCCAAACGTTGGAAACGAACCAACAAGAATTTAAGCAACGGTTGAACACAAAAATGGAAATCGCTACAGCTGATTGGCAGAAGTTAAAAGAACGAACCAAAAAAGAGCATTTCCAAAATCGGTTAAATTTCCAACAACGTCGTTTTATTAACAATTACCCAAAACTAACTTTAAAAAACATTAAAAATTCCAAAGAAGTTCGGCATCTCTTAGAAGATTTGAAGAAAAAGGGCCAATAATTAACAAAAAATATTACAAAATATTTCAATCAATGGTCTAATGAGATGAAAAAAAGAAAAATCGTCAAAAGCTAGTTTTTAAGGCGTCTTAAGAAATTCTTAAAGAATTGAGATAGAAATGGACTAATGAATAAACGCAGGATAAAAAAAGAGTCGCATTTAAATTGTAACAAATTGTAACATGATTGAAATAAAACAAGCCCTCCTGACTAGTATAATGAGTAGGTGTTTTAGATAAGTTAGGAAAGGTGTTGGATTTAGTGAAGGTTAAAAAGTTGATACCATTTTTAACAACAATGATGCTTATCAATTTTGGACTTCCAGTCGCTGCTGCAGCAGAATCACTTGATTCGTTGCAAGAAAAAGAAGCGCAAGCGAAACAATCTGGGGAGTTAATTAGTAAAGAAATCAATTCAGCCTTAGACGATGTAAATGCTAAATATGCGGAAATCGAACGTTTAAAAACGCAAATTTCAAAAGCGGAAGATACGTTGAAAACTTCGAAAGAGGAAATAGAAAAAACAGAAAAAAATATTTCTCGTCGTAAAGAAGCTGTTGGCGATCGTATGAAGGATATTCAATTAAATGGCGACCAACGTACTTGGCAAGCCTTATTAGATGCAGAAAATTTATCAGATTTCTTTAATCGGGCCTACGCCATGACCGTTTTACAAAACTTTGAACGGGAAAAGATTGAAAGCTTAACTAGCGAAAAAGAAAAGTTAGCTGCATTACAAGAAAAAGTTGAAAATACGCAAACAACTTTAAAACAAAATGAAGAGAAATTACAAGTTGAAGCTTCTTCAATGAATAATAAAGTCTCTGAGTTAAAAGAAAAAATGGCGGATAATGAAGAATTATTGGCTCAAATTTCGACAGACAAACAGAAAGAGCAACAACGCTTAGTCAGCGAAAAAGCAGCAGCTGAGGCACAGAAAAAACGTGCGGCAGAAACTGCCAAAGCAGAAGCAGCGAAGAAACAAGCAGCTGCCGACAAACAAGCGCAAGCAGATGCGGCGGCTAAACTAGAAGCCGAAGCTGCTGAAGAGTCAAGCAGTCAAGCATCAAGCTCTTCTACAAGTACGGAAAGCAGTAGCACTGAATCTTCAAGTTCAGCTAGTTCATCCGAATCGTCATCAACGACAGAATCATCGACAGGCGAATCATCAACACCAGGAACTGGCTCTGGTCGTGTGCTTCAGATGGAATCAACTGCTTATTCTTGGCGCGAAGCTGGTGCAAGTAATCTAAGTGCTACTGGTATTGACTTAAGTAAACAAAGCAATGTAGTTGCAGTCGATCCAAGTGTAATTCCTCTAGGTTCATTAGTGAAAGTCTCTGGTTATGGCTTTGCTATTGCTGGGGATACAGGTGGCGCTATTCAAGGAAATATTATTGATGTTCATTTTGATTCAGTAGACCAATGCCGTCTTTGGGGACGACGTCAGGTTACAGTAGAAATTCAATAATAAATTTGTTATACTAAAGACAAGATAAAAGGAATTGGCTAAGTCAGTAATGATAGTAGCCAGTTCTTTTTTAGTTAAATGTAAAGGAGAATTACAATGATTCGCTCGGCAACAAAAGAAGACGGTCAAGCGATTGCTCGGCTGGTCTTAGTTATTTTAAAAGATATGGAGTTACCAATTTTAGAAGAAGTCTCAGAAGAACAAATGATTGACCTGTTAGCAGAGGCAACGGCGTATCCAACCTATCGCTATGGCTATCAACGAATTTTAGTTTATGAACATGCAGGTGAAGTTGCAGGGATTGCTGTCGGCTATCCTGCAGAAGATGAAAAGATTATTGATGAACCTTTAAGAGAAGTCTTTAAAAAACATGGCTTAGCAGAAGATGTTCGGCTATTTATTGAAGAAGAAACCTTGCCTAATGAATGGTATTTAGACACGATTTCTGTGGATGAACGTTTCCGCGGAATGGGAATTGGTTCTAAGTTATTAGATGCTTTACCTGAAGTAGCCAAAGCTAGCGGGAAGCAAGCCTTGGGTCTAAATGTTGATTTTGACAATCCAGGGGCGAGAAAGTTATACGCAAGCAAAGGCTTTAAAGATGTCACAACAATGACTATTAGTGGTCACTTATACAATCATATGCAAAAAGAAGTGTAAAAATAACGAAGAGCGTGGGACAAAAATCACTTTGGATTTTTGCTCCACGCTCAAAATCTGATAAACGGCGGGGACAGAAGCAACTCCTTCGGAAATAAGCCGAAATTCTCCAAAAATTATAGAAAAATTTTCGGAAATTCCTTCTTATTTCTCGGAGTTAAACACTTCTGTCCCGACCTCTTCGTTATTTTTCATTAATCCGTTAAAGGATCAAAATCTAATCCAAAATCATCGGAAGTTTTTTGTTTTTTCTTATTATATAACCAGTAGTCAAGGACAGCTGCTATGCAGATGCACAACGGTGCGTCCTCATCATTGGCAACAGTTAAAACAAAATAGTCGCCTGTACAAAGCATGGTTTTATCCATTGACATAATTTTTTTATGGACTTGATAAATTGAATATTGGTGCGCTTTGATATCCCCAACAACTGCCCAATGAAGGCCTTGAACATAATAGAAATCAGCATTCAAATTGAACAGTTTTCGTAGAGTACCCACTTTTTCAAAACGCTGATATAACTCAAATCGTGTGCCAAAAGTCCAAGAAACTTGTTTAATACTGGCTAAAATTTCTCCGTTCATTGCATATAAAGAAAGCGCATCTCCTCGTGTGCCCCAGCGCCCCACCAATAGAAAAAGTGAACGGCCTGCTTGGTCTTTCACGATGGTTCGCGTAACTTTTCCTAACTGTTGTTCTTGAATAAAAAATTCAGACACGACACGATCTCCTTTCTATATATAAATGAGTGCTGTAACTGGTAGTGCTTATTACAAATCTTCTCTTATTGCACGCAGGATGGCTTCGCCAACACCATTTTCTAAATTAGTGGCTGTTTCATATTTAGCGTATTCTTTTAATTCCAGTTCGGCATTGCCCATTGCAAAACTTACCCCAGCCCATTGAATCATGCTGACGTCATTTAAATTATCACCAATAGTCATGACTTGTTCAGCGGGAATCCCACGTTCTTTAGCGACGCGCGCAACCGCAATCCCTTTTTGTGCTAGGCGGTGGTTAATTTCAATATTATTAAGCGCAGAAGAGGTGACAACCAAATCATCTAGTTCTTCTACTTCCATCCCAGCAGGACCTAATACTTTCGGCCCATCCATACTGAAGCCAATAATTTTAAGGACTTCAATCGAATCATCTTTTAAAATATCGTCTAAACGATCAACATAGGTAATATGCAATAAAGATAGGTGTGCTGAAGCCATGGCAATCGCCACTTTATAAGTTAAATGGGGCATGGATTCTGCAATATGAGCGGCAAAGTTTTCAATTCTTTTTTCTTGATGTTCAGAAAAAATACCTTTATTTGTAGAGATTTCATAGTAAACATTGTGTTGACTCAAAATAGTTAGTACTTCTGTTACTGTTTCTTTTTCGATCCCAGCCGTGAAAAGTGAGTGTCCATCTTTGTCGAACACTTGGGCGCCGTTTAAAGTAATCATGGCGCAGTCAATTCCAGCTTCTTCTAACGCGGGTTTCGCTTCGGTATATGCGCGGCCAGTAGCAACCATAAATTCGATTCCTAAACGTTCCGCTTCGCGAATTGCTGAAGCGTTATCATTTGTGATGCTCATTTTTGCATCTAAAAGTGTTCCATCCATATCTGAAGCAATTAATTTAATCATCGATTCTCTACACCTCATTATCTATTTAAAGCTTACCTATAGTTTACCACGTTTTTCCAAGAGAAAGTACCCAGAAATTTCTTGTCAGGTTTGGAGAAATTCGTTATGCTTAGAGAGCGAAGGAGTGAGCATTATGAAAGAAATTATTCACAATAGTTGGCAAACCGTTTTATCTGCTGAATTTGAAAAACCATATTATCAAGAATTGCGGGAATTTTTGAAAAAAGAATATCAGACACAAACGATTTATCCAGATATGTATCATTTATTTTCAGCGTTAGAACTAACCCCTTTTGAAGAAGTAAAAGTAGTAATTTTGGGACAAGACCCATATCATGGACCCAATCAAGCACACGGACTAAGTTTCTCTGTCCAGCCAGGTGTGAAAGTGCCGCCATCTCTTGCGAATATTTACAAAGAATTACAAGCTGATTTAGGGTACCAACCCGTCAACCATGGCTTTTTAGAAAGCTGGGCTAAACAAGGCGTGTTATTATTAAATACTGTGTTGACCGTTCGGGCAGGTCAAGCCTATTCCCATCGAGGTAAAGGGTGGGAGCAACTGACAGATGTCATTATCGAAAAGTTGAATGAGCGTGAAAAACCTGTTGTTTTCATTTTATGGGGACGTCCAGCTCAAGAAAAAATTAAAATGATTGATACGACTCGGCATGTGATTATCAAATCGCCACATCCAAGTCCATTGTCAGCACATCGTGGTTTTTTTGGCTCACGTCCGTTTTCTCAAGCGAATGCCGCTCTAGAACGCTTAGGGGAAACGCCGATTGATTGGCAACTTCCTGAAACAGTGTAATGTAACAGCGCAATCTGTTGTAGTGTAGAAGAGTTAGTTTGTGAAAAGTTTATCGGATTATTGGTTTTTTTGACTAATACAGCTAGAAAAAACTGTTATTTTCTTTGAGAATAGTGTATGATGGATTTTGTAAATATAAAACTGGAGGGTTTATCGTGGAATTATTCGATAGCTTAAAATTTAAAGTCGTACGCCGTAATATCAAAATTGTTTTCCCTGAAGCAACAGATCCTAGAATCTTAGGTGCTGCTGCCCGCTTAAAATCTGATGAATTAGTAGAACCAATCTTAATTGGTGATCCAACAGATATCGCAAATGCTGCTATGGCTCGTGGAATCAACACATCAAACTTTATTATTATCAACCCAAATGATTATGAAAAATGGGATGAAATGGTCGAAGCATTTGTTGAACGCCGTAATGGAAAAGCTACTAAAGAAGATGCTGAAAAAATCTTAAAAGATGTCAACTATTTCGGTACTATGTTAACTTACATGGGTATTGCTGATGGTATGGTTAGTGGTGCTATCCACTCAACAGGTGATACAGTTCGCCCTGCGTTACAAATCATTAAAACAAAACCAGGCGTGAGCCGTACAAGTGGTGCTTTCTTAATGATTCGTGGTCGTGACCAAGAAAGATATTTATTCTCAGACTGCGCGATTAACGTGAACCCAACTGCACAAGAATTAGCTGAAATTGCTGTTGATAGTGCCAAAACAGCTGAATTATTTGACATTGAACCAAAAGTTTCATTGTTAAGTTTTTCAACAAAAGGTTCTGCAAAAGCACCAGAAGTAACAAAAGTTGCTGAAGCTACAAAAATTGCGCAAGAATTAGCACCTGAATATGCGATTGATGGTGAATTACAATTTGATGCTTCTTATGTATCTTCTGTTGCACAATTAAAAGCGCCCAACTCAAAAGTTGCTGGAGAAGCAACAGTCTTTGTATTCCCAGATTTACAATCAGGAAATATTGGCTACAAAATTGCTCAACGTTTAGGTAACTTTGAAGCAATTGGCCCAATCTTACAAGGATTGAACAAACCAGTTTCTGACTTATCACGTGGTGCAAACGAAGAAGATGTTTATAAATTATCAATCATTACAGCTGCTCAAACATTAATGAACGACTAATTAACTATGTCGAAGCATGATAAATAAGCAAAGTAGAAGTTGAGGTTCCCAGGACACTTGGGCCTCAACTTTATTTTTTTGAAGCTGCCACTAGTCAACTTATTGAATTTTCGGTATACTTTCATACATAGATTCTTGCAGATGGGAGGCAAAAAAATGAATATTGTCCTGAACAATCCATTGGAAACAGAAGCAATTGCTAAAATCATTGGACAAAAGGCACAAGCTGGTGATGTAATTGTCCTGACTGGTGATTTAGGGGCCGGTAAGACGACAATGACGAAAGGGATTGCTTTAGGATTAGGCATTTCCCAAATGATTAAAAGTCCCACCTATACGATTATCCGCGAATATCCACAAGGACGACTTCCGTTATACCATATGGATGTTTACCGTGTTGAAGAGGGTGCGGATGAATTAGGGTTAGATGAGTATTTTGAAGGAGATGGGCTATCCGTTGTAGAATGGGGCAGCTTGATTGAAGAAGAATTGCCAGAAGATTATTTAGAAATTATTTTAAATAAAGATTCTCAAGAAGCTGACAAGAGAGTTCTTGAATTCCGCGGAACTGGTCCATTGGCAGAAGAAAGAATAGCAGAGATTCTGAAAACGTGGGAGGCTCGCGAATATGTCTGAACAAACATTTTCTATTCGAGAAGCAGTGCCTACTGATGCGGATCAATTACTATCTGTGATGTCAAAAATTGGGAGTGAAACGCCCTATTTGGTAATGGATGAGCGAGGAATGGCTATGTCGACAACAGAATTGGCTGAAAATCTAGCAACACTCTATGAATCGCCAAATAATGTTTTATTGGTGGCATTAGCGGGAGAAGCGATCATTGGGACCGCATCTGTGTCTGCTTCTTCTAAAAAGCGGATGGAGCATATTGGTGAAATCGGCATTAGTATTTTAAAACAGTACTGGGGCTATGGACTGGGCAGTATCTTGATGGAAGAACTTATTCGCTGGGCGCATGAAAGTCATGTTATTCGTCGCTTGGAATTAACGGTACAGGATCGTAATCAACGAGCGATTCATGTCTATAAAAAATTAGGTTTTGAAACAGAGGCAATTATGCCTCGGGGCGCCAAAACAGACCAAGGTGAATTTTTAGATGTTCATTTAATGCGTTTGCTGATTGATTAATTATTGGTTAATAATTTTAATTTCTTAAATAATCGAACGATAATTGCATGAAAAAACAAAATTTTCGCAATTATCGTTTGTTTCATATTTATTTTTCTGATATTTTTGTTATAATTATAGAAGAATTTAACGAAAAAATGAAAATTTATTTTGGGAAGGAATGTAAGAAATGGCGAAGGCAACGAAAATGAATGTTAACTATCGAGAGTCGATCTTGGATCGTGCGTATCGTTTAGAGCTAATAAAAAAAGATGAGTATGCAAAACATCAAGAAAAATTATCATTATTAAATGAAAAATTGTCTGACGGGGAACCAGCTCAATTTGATGCAAAAGAAGAAACGTTTTGGAAAAAAATTTCGCAAAAAGTTATTTTATAAAAGTAATACATACGAATAAGAGCGTACACATAGAAAGAAGCGTAAGCAGTGTTAAACTGCTTACGCTTCTTTTTTAATGAATAGGAATAACTGTTTCACGCTTAATTAATTTGTGAGGAATAACGAGACGGACACCATTCGTCAATTCTTCATGGATTAATTCATATAATTTTTTCATCGCCATTCGACCTAATTCTGACGTGTCGATGTCAATGCTTGTTAGATAAGGATGTGTCAATGTTGAAAAGATTGAGTTGTTAAAACTAATAATGGATAACGTTTCAGGAACTTGATAACCATAGATTTGCGCAAGTTGCATCGTCCGCAAAGCAAAGATATCATCAATCACCACCAACGCCGTGGCATTATTTTGATGAAGAATATCATCGAAAGCCATGTAATCTTCAGGTTTTTCTAACGCAACGCTTGGTAAAACAGTTAATCCTTGCATCATCATTGCTTTTTGATAACCAAAGTAACGTTCAAAGTACAAACTTTCATGCGTTGTATTGGTCACAAATAAAATATTTTTATGGCCGTTTTCAATTAAAAATTCCGTCGCTTGTTTCCCTAATAATTGATTATCATTATCCACGTAAACTATTTCCGTTTCATGTTGGTAAGGTTGACCAATTAAAGTAAAGGGAATGTTGTTTTCGTATAAGTAATCAATGACGGGGTCCTTACTATCTGAATACACAAGAATAAAACCGTCCACTTGTTTTTGAAGGTGCATTCTTTTAACGTTTTCCAATAGTACATCAAAACTTTTGGCAGTTGCAATAGCAGTAGTCATATCATAAAGACGGGCTTCCTCATTGATGGCTTCCATAATTTCTAAATAAAATGGATTCCCTAACCGTTCTTTCGAATCTAAAGGAGGTAAAATTACGCCAATGGCACTTGAAATTCGTTTACCCAAATTCCGTGCCGTCATATTTGGCACATAGCCTAAATCATCCATGACTTTTCGCACTTTCTTTTTTGTCGATTCAGAAATACTTGGATGATCGTTAATGACACGCGAAACGGTTGAAGTTGCAACCCCCGCTTTCTTAGCGACATCTTTTACTGTAATTGCCATTTTTGCCACGCCTTTCTTAGTGATTATAGAAGGTTAAATTGATAAACCGTTTGGTAGGTTTGCTTTTTATTAGCTGGTAATAAAATAGAGCCCCACTGAGGATGATGAACAATGTCTGGATACTCATGTGGTTCAATTGCTAAGCCATAGTTTGAATGCATCGCTTGTCCATTAATAGAAAATGGAGCCTCAAAACCAGTCGTAGAAAATAATACCATACTTTGGTTCGTTGTTGCTATCGTCATTTTTCTTCCAGAAGTAGGTTCTTGTAAGCATAGTTGTGGCTGTCTTAAGTCAGAGCCAACTAAGGAGAAAACATCATCTAACCCAGTTGGATAGCGTTGGAGGATTGTTTCGATAGGTGTCAGTTCATTAAAACGTATGGATAGTTCAGAAGCTGGTAAAATCTGTCCAGTAGGCAGCTTATTATCGTCTAATTCTAACATACCTTGACAGTTCAAAGATAGCAAATGTGACAGAATGTCTAACTTTCCATCGCCAGATAAATTAAAGTAGGCGTGGTTCGTAGGATTAAAAAGTGTTTCCTGTTTACTCCGTCCAGTACTGATCATTCGTAAATGATTATCCTCTAGCTGGTAGGTGATGGTGGCCTCAATTGGTCCAGGATAGCCAGAAATGGTGTCGGTTAAATGAAAAGCAACGCCAATGATATCCTTTTTTTCAAAGGGTTCGACTGTCCAATATTGAAAAGACCACCCCTTTGAGCCACCATGGATATGATGATTGTCGCTATTTTGTTCTAATATTCCATTTTGCCAATGGCCATTACGAATGCGTCCAGCAACTGGTCCAACAGTGGCGCCAAAAAAGCTTTGATCCTTTAATACATCTTGATACGAATCATACGATAAAAGGATATTTTCCCAATGATTATTTTTGTTTGGCATCAAAAGTTGATGGAGGCGCGCGCCATAATTGAGAAGAACGACTTCTAAAAAGTCGTTCTTCAAAGTAATTTTCTTTAAGTTTGTGTTTGGAATATCGGTTACGGTGATACGATTATCCTTCATGATCAAGCCACACTTTTTTTAAGTAATCAAACGTTAAAGCGCTCGTCTCTGGCACGATGGGCAACCCTTCGCCTAACTCTTCTTTGCGGCCAACGCCAACAGGTTGCGCTCCACTAGCAAGAATCGCTTGAATCCCAGCTTTGGCATCTTCAATGCCAAGACATTCTGCTGGTGTCAAATCAATTTCTTTCGCAGCTAAAATGAAAATATCTGGAGCGGGTTTGCCTGCCTGAACGTCTGCTGGATTAGCAATGGCATCAAAAAGGGGCGTCAATTGCATTTTTTCTAAAAGGAAAGGCCCATTTTTACTTGCAGAAGCCAAGGCGATTTTAATATTGGCTTCACGTAATTCCGTTAATAAAGAAAGAATTCCTGGGTAGACATCTTCAGGCGTAATCGCTTGGATCATTTCCAAGTAATAATCGTTTTTCCGTCGCGCTAACTGGGCAAATTCTTCAGAAGAAAACGTGCCTTCTTTTTTTCCGTATTTTAACAGTAACTGCAGAGAATCTTCACGGCTTACACCTTTCAATTGTTCGTTGAAAACACGGTCAATGGAAATTCCAATTTCGTTCCCTAATTTTTTCCAAGCGTGGTAATGAAATTCTGCTGTATCAGTAATAACGCCATCTAAATCAAACAAAACGCCTTTAAACATGAACTTCTTCCTTTCTGATCGGTAAAACTAATCGATCTTTTAATGTGTATTTTTGATCGTAAACAGTTAATGGAATTGCAGGGCCGTCGAGTAAAGTGAAGGCCACTTGGTCTGCTGCAACTTCAACAAATAGTAAACGATTCCGGTAATTAATGTGGAACGAGTAGGCTGTCCATGTCGCTGGTAAAAAGGGTGCAAATTTTAGTTGTTGATGGTCCGTTTTCATTTGGGCAAAACCTTGCACAATCGCTAGCCAACTACCAGTCATTGAGGTAATGTGTAAGCCATCTTCTGTATCATTATTGTAATTATCTAAGTCAAGGCGCGCTGTTCGTTGATACATTTCCACTGCTTTTTCTTCCATACCTAATTCAGCAGCTAACACAGCATGAATGCTTGGTGAAAGGGAAGATTCATGGACAGTCATTGGTTCGTAAAAGTTAAAGTTCCGGCGTTTTTCTTCTAAAGAAAAGGCGTCATTAAAGAAATAAATTCCTTGAAGAACATCGGCTTGTTTAATGAAACAAGACCGCAAAATTTTATCCCATGACCAATGTTGATTTAAAGGCAGCTCACTAAGTGGTAAATCAGAAACAGGCATTAAATCTTTATCTAAGAAAGTGTCATGTTGTACAAAAATGCCTAATTCATTATCCACTGGGAAGTACATATTTTCTACAATGTCTGCCCATTTAGCTAATTCGTCGTCTGCAATTTTGAGCGTTGTTTCTTCTTGGAATTTTAAATAAGACTCACGGGTGTAACGTAGAACCCACGCAGCGATGGTATTGGTATACCAGTTATTGTTGATATTATTTTCATATTCATTTGGCCCCGTTACGCCATGAATCATATATTGGTTATGACGTTGGGAGAAGTGGACCCGATCCGCCCAAAAACGAGCAATTGCCACAAGCACTTCTAGACCAGCATCTTTTAGATAATCTTCGTCTCCTGTATAGTTGACATAATTATAAATCGCATAAGCAATCGCACCATTTCTGTGAATCTCTTCAAAAGTGATTTCCCACTCATTATGACATTCGACACCAGTAAAAGTAACCATTGGGTAAAGCGCACCCTTTAACCCTTGTTGTTGGGCATTATGAATGGCTTGAGGCAATTGATTGTGGCGATATTTCAGTAGATTTTTAGTAACTTCGGGCTTAGCCAACGCCAAGTAAAGTGGGACAGCATATGCTTCAGTATCCCAATATGTGGCACCACCATATTTTTCGCCAGTAAAGCCTTTTGGTCCGATATTTAAACGATCGTCTTCGCCATAGTAGGTTGAGAAAAGTTGGAAAAGATTAAAACGAATGCCTTGTTGGGCTTCATCATCTCCTTCAATAACAACATCAGCTAATTGCCAACGTTTTGCCCAAGCGGCAGCTTGCCCAGCTTTTGCTTCAGGGTACAAGGTAGTCATTTCTGAAAATAATTCGTTTACTCGTGTGATTTGTTGCGTTTCTGGCACATCACGACTGGTAACGACAAGCACTTCTTTTGTGATAGCGGTCGTTTCGCCTTCGTTTAAAGACACCGTCAATTCTGCGGTTAAAGCCAAGGGCTGTTGTGTATATGTAGGCACAACAGAGGCTCCATCGATGAAATGGCGCATGCCTGCAGTCACTGTAAAACGCTCTATTTCAAAGTTGTTAGGAATGGTCTTAGTTGTAACAAAGCCAAGTGTTTCTTGTGTTTCAATAGCTCTTTCTTCCCAAAAATGTTCTTCATAATTGCTGTCTTCATTTTGAACATCGCCATCCAATTTTGAGTGAAGAGTGATTGTGCCTGTACCTTCCAGCATTTCAATTGTTAAGTGGATGTAAGCCGCTTCTTTTTTTTCTAAGCTTAAAAAACGTTCAAAAGAGAAGCGCACTTTATTCTTCGGTGTTTGGATGGTGAATTGCCGAGAAAGAACCCCGTTTTGCATGTCTAATTCTAAAGAAAAATCTTCGTAAGGTGTAGTGGCTAAATCAATTGTTTGTCCATCAATTTGTAAGTCCATTGCGATGAAATTAATTGCGTTAATCACTTTACCAAAATATTCAGGATAACCATTTTTCCACCAACCAACACGTGTTTTGTCTGGATACCAAACACCTGCTAAATAGGTTCCTTGATGGTGGTCGCCAGAATAGTGTTCTTCAAAATTTCCCCGCATCCCCATATAGCCGTTGCCAATGCTTGTTAATGATTCTTGTAAACGTAAATTTTCTTTATCTAAGTGTGTAGTACGGATTTTCCAAGGATCAATTTGGAATAAACGTTTGATTTGTTTCATGAGAATCCCCCTCAGTGATTTTATTGATAGGTCTATCATAAACGCAACCGATTGCATTAGTCAATAGTCAATGCTTAAAAAGTGTAATCTTATGAATAAAAGCTGAAACAAAGGTAGGATAGAAGGAGCTTTATTTGCTTTATTAAAAGACAAAATAAAAAGGGATTAAGTAGTAGGGAGTTGTTTTCCACAATATTTTTGAAATTAAAGCATTTACAAAAAGGAAACAGGAGTATATAATGGCAACATAACGAAACCGATTGCGTAAGGAGTGGCAGGAATGAAAAAAATGTTTAGTTTTGAGTTTTGGCAAAAATTCGGGAAAGCTTTAATGGTCGTTGTGGCAGTAATGCCCGCAGCGGGTTTAATGATTAGTATTGGGAAATCGCTTCCCTTAATCGATCCTAATTTAGGTTTGTTAGTAACAACAGGCGGAGTTCTGGAGAGTATCGGTTGGGCAATTATTGGCAACTTACATTTACTATTTGCGTTAGCAATAGGTGGCAGTTGGGCCAAAGATCGTGCAGGTGGAGCATTTGCAGCGGGGATTTCTTTTGTTTTAATCAACCGTATTACTGGAGCCATTTTTGGTGTAACAAATGAAATGTTGGCAGATGAACAAGCTTTCACGCATACCTTATTTGGCACCAAGATTATGGTGAAGGGATTCTTTACAAGTGTCTTAGAAGCTCCGGCATTAAATATGGGTGTTTTTGTAGGGATTATTGCTGGTTTTGTCGGTGCGATGGCTTACAACAAGTATTACAATTATCGGAAATTACCAGATGCGCTATCATTTTTTAATGGTAAACGGTTTGTCCCATTTGTCGTTATTTTGTGGTCAACAATTGTCTCAATTGCATTAGCACTTATTTGGCCAAATATTCAAGCGGGAATTAATAATTTTGGGTTATGGATTGCGCAATCTCAAGATAGTGCACCTATTTTAGCGCCATTCTTATATGGAACGTTGGAACGTTTGTTATTACCTTTTGGGTTACATCATATGTTGACGATTCCAATCAACTATACACAATTAGGTGGAACGTATGAAATTTTATCTGGCGCACAAGCTGGAACCCAAGTCTTTGGTCAAGATCCTTTATGGTTGGCTTGGGCAACAGACTTAGTGAATCTTAAAGGCGCTGGTGATATGAGCAAGTATCAGTTTGTCTTAGAAAATTGGACACCAGCTAGATTCAAAGTAGGCCAAATGATTGGTTCTTCAGGGATTTTAATGGGGATGGCTTTGGCGATGTATCGTAATGTCGATGCAGATAAAAAAGCTAAATATAAATCAATGTATTTTTCTGCTGCTTTAGCTGTTTTCTTAACTGGTGTGACAGAGCCGTTAGAATTCATGTTTATGTTTGCTGCAGTGCCGCTTTATGTGATTTATGCCGTGATCCAAGGTGCTGCTTTTGCAATGGCTGATATTTTACCATTGCGTGTGCATTCGTTTGGAAATATTGAATTGTTAACAAGAACACCGCTAGCAATAAAAGCTGGTTTAGGTGGCGATTTAATCAATTTTGTTTTAATGGTCATCATTTTTGGTGTTGTCACTTATTTCTTAGCGAATTTCTTAATTAAAAAATTTAATTACGCAACACCTGGAAGAAATGGAAACTATGACAATGATAACGGCGAAGAAATCGCATCTGGCGCGGCTGGTTCAGGCGTCGTCGATCAGCAAATCGCGCAAATTGTCTACTTACTTGGTGGTAAACAAAATATCAAAGAAGTTGATGCGTGTATGACACGCTTACGTGTCAGTGTAAAGGATCGAGAAAAAGTTGGTTCGGAAGAGGCGTGGAAACGGGCAGGTGCAATGGGCTTGATTGTGAAAGATAATGGCGTTCAAGCCGTTTATGGACCAAAAGCCGATGTTTTAAAATCCGATATTGAAGATTTATTAGCTTCCGGCGTTGACATTCCAGAACCGGTTATAGTAGAAAGTACAGCAGGAACGCCAACGACGAATTTCTTAGGCAAGAAAAAAGATTTCGTGGCTGTGGCGACAGGGGAAGTTATTCCAATGGCGCAAGTCAATGATCCTGTCTTTTCACAAAAAATGATGGGGGATGGATTTGCAGTTAAGCCTCTAGAAGGAGAGGTGGTGGCACCAATTTCGGGGAAAGTCCTAAGTGTTTTCCCAAGCAAACATGCAATTGGGCTACAAACAGAAGAAGGCATCGAAGTACTTGTCCATATGGGAATTGATACAGTTGAAATGGCAACACCTGCTTTTGAATCTTTTGTTAAAGAAGGACAATCATTGAAAGCTGGGACGAAACTAGCTAAAATGAACTTGGATGTGATTGAACAAGCTGGCAAAGAAACAACGATTATTGTCGCTTTTACAAACAGCGACAAAGTGGAACAAGTAGTTATTCATCAACTAGGAACCACCACTGCGGGAACTGTGATCGGACAGATTGAAATTTAAATGATTAGGTCGGGCACAATTATTGATTGTGCCCGACCTAATAACATGTAAGAGAAGGGGAAAAGATGAATCTTTTAACAATCAATACTCATAGCTGGTTAGAAGAAGAACCATTAAAAAAATTAGAGGAGATTGCCAAGGTGATTTTATCTTCTGAAAGTGAAATAATTGCCTTACAAGAAGTGAATCAGAAAGTCGCTTCCAAGAAAGTGCCGTTAGAACAATTAACTACTTTTTGTCCCATAGCGACCCAAACGCCGATCCATGAAGATAATTTTGCATATCTGATCGTTCAATATCTAGCTGAAAAAGGCCAACACTATTATTGGAGTTGGGAAATGAGCCACATTGGTTACGCTATTTATGAAGAAGGGAACGCACTACTTTCGAAATGTCCGTTGACTAGTGAAGCTCTCCTTATTTCAGAAAGCCAAGAACCAACGAATTATCGAACAAGAAAAATCTTAGTAGCGGAGACAGAGAGTTCAAAAGGTACGCTTACTGTTGTCTCTGGTCACTTTTCTTGGTGGGAAACACCCTGTACAGGTTTTGCCTATGAATGGCTACAATTAGAGAAATACTTAGCGATGGGGCAACAACCGTTAGTCATTTTAGGCGATTTAAACAACCCAGCTGGTACAACTGGCTATCAATTAGTGGAAAATAGTTACTTGCCGATTCAAGATGCATTTGTTGTAGCGGAAGAGACAAGCGGTGAAGCGACAGTAGAGAAAAAAATAGATGGCTGGGAAGAAAATGAAGCAGCCTTGCGGATTGACTACGCATTTGTTCCAAAACAGTGGCACGTACGAAAATATGAAGTAATTTTTGATGGTAGGAAAACACCGATAGTCAGTGATCATTTTGGCTTACTCATTCAACTAAAATAAGAAAAAGCGCTGAATTTTCAGCGCTTTTTCTTATTTATTCGCTCATGTAATTATTCTTATCAGTCTTGTTTGGCTAATTCTTGATCCCGAAGGATGGTGGCCTCAATCCCTTTGATGACTGTTGAAATAAACGCATTGTTTTCTAATTCGACAATCCCAGCAACCGTGGTTCCACCAGGAGAACTGACTTGGTCGATTAAAGTCCAAGGATTCTCTGTGCTATTTGCCAAAGTTTGAGCGCTGCCTAGTACAGCTTGTGTGGCAATTTCTAAGGCCAACTCTTTGTTCATACCATTTTTAACGGCTGCTCGGGCAATCGAATCAATAAATAAGAAAGCATACGCAGGAGTGCTACCTGCAATAGCAGTAAAAATCGAAAAATACTGTTCCTCTAATTCCCAGGCTTGGCCAACTGCTCGAAACAACGATAAAACAGTCTGGATGTCTTCAGGGGATGCAAAAGCGTTACCACAGACAGCTGCTGCACCTGCGCCAATTAATGCATTCATATTGGGCATCACACGAACAAGACGAAGCGGTTGGGTAGTCTCAAACAGTTGATATAATTCTGCAATAGTCGTACCTGCTGCAATGGAAACAATTAACGGTTGCTTGTCTAAAATTGCTTCTTTTGCTTCAAGTAAAGCTGCTTGAACGAATTGCGGTTTCACCGCTAAAATAACTAAGTCAGCTACTGCAATGGCTTCTTGTGGTGAAGCAACCGCGTGTGCACCAATTTCTTGTGCAAAAGCGGCGGTTTTTTCGACTTGAATATCATAAAAATAAAGGTTTTCTGCGGCAATAAATTGCTTTTTTAGCGCACCTTTGGCAATAGCGGATGCCATATTTCCAGCACCGATAAAACTAATTTTCATAAAAAATTCCTCCTAAAAACTGTTGAATCTCTTTTTTCGTGTTACCATGTATCTAGTATAGAAGGAAACGCCAAAGAAAAAAATAGAGGGAGTAAAGTAAAAAGTGTTGGATTATGAGGTGATTAATTGGCAAGCAAAGAAGAGCAATATGCAGCATTTTATCAGTTTTTAGAGACCTTAGATTGTTATTTAACCACTACCAATGCTCTTGAGAATGAAGTAGCGCAATTTAAGGAAAATCCGCATCGAGAAATTGCGGGCTTTATGTTGGCATCTTCGGAAACCATTGACGTTCCGAAAGGATTTATTCGGATGCTCTATTGTTTAGAGCAAGACGGCTATGCTTATTTGGATCAACAAAGGTGTTCGTTTTCGGCTGGCCAAGTCATGATTGTCAATGAGGCCACCTCGGTTAGCTATCAGGGGCAAGGAATGTCTATGATTATATTTTATTTTAAAAAGCACTATTTTCTTGATACGCTCTTAAACCAGCTGGCGGAAGAACCAGTCATGTATCGTTTTTTTACAGAAATTGCTAGCAGTGAATTTGAAAACATTCCTCGATATTTTGTTTTTGCCAGCCAGCCAAATTCGGATGTTCACGTCTATTCGCTATTATTACTGAAACAAATTGTGAAAATGGCCTATTTTAATAATAAAGTGACCAAAGCGGCCTTTGTTTTGCTGGTGGTGGAACTAGGTCAACTGCCTAGAGAAGCTTTAAAGATGCAAGATAATTATTTGTCGAATCATCAACGTGTTGAGGTGATTTTAGCGTATATTGAGCAACAGATTGCGCATGTCACTTTAGCAGAAGTCGCCGCTAAATTTCATTTTCATCCGAATTACTTATCGAATTTTTTAAAAGACAAGACAAACAAAACGTTTACGGAAATTGTCTTAGCCTATCGAATCCAATTGGCGAAAAACTACTTGAAGCAAACAGATTTATCGATTCAAACGATTGTTGAACGAATCGGCTATCAAGACAAAGCCTTTTTTTATAAACGTTTTAAAGAAGAAATGGGCATGACCCCAAAACAATATCGACAGAAAGAAGGAATGGCAGATGTACGAAGAAGTCTTTGAAGAATTTCAGTTAACTGTAGTAGAATTACCAATCGAATTTGTTGATGATTTGCCTGTCTATCGCGGACACTTAAAAGAATTAACGTTTCTTTCAGCGGAAGCCTCTTCACGAATAAAACTTTACCAACAGCTTTTACAGGCTTATTTATTGTATAGAGAAGAGAATCAAGCAGTTGTTGAAGAGGAAGAAATAACCTCCTCATTACTGTCTACAGAGCAGTTATTAAAATACTATGATGGTGAAACGTTCGATGGGTTTCAGTTGCCATCAAATGAATAAGAAAGCAGGGGAACAGATGGATACAATGGCAAAAATTAATCAATTTCGTGATGAAAGAAATTGGCGCCCCCACCATAATGAAAAAGATTTGGCGCTCTCAATTTGTTTAGAAGCGGCAGAATTGTTAGAACTTTTTCAATGGAAAACAGCAGAAGAAGGCATCAAACAAGAAGAACGAATCAAAGAAGAATTGGCTGATGTTCTCATTTACTCCTACATGATGGCTGATAATTTAGGGTTTGATTTGGACGAAATTATCGAAGAAAAGTTGAAGAAAAATGCGGTGAAATATCCAGTGCCACACTAAGAAGCTTGTATTTTGATTACACGCCCCAAAGTTTAGAAAAATATCAGTTTGGGGCGTATCAAAATTGATACTTTTTTAGTTTCAACTAGTTGTATTTGATTTAATCTATTGTCTCGAATAAGTAGATGAATCCTATCTGCGAAGTGGGTGTCGTTTATACTCCTAGTCTTAGCCAACGTTTATTATTTACCCTTGCAATAGCCAGCGCGATGACTGTTAGAACTATAATATACAAGATAATCAATAAATTGTGGTCAAAACTAATTGAGTTTTCTGAGCCTTCTAAAAAATTCTGGACGTTTAGATATAATTCGTTTGAAGCATCAAATATTGCAAAAAAACGTAAAAATCCACCAATTGCAACAAAAAGTACTGTTGTAATCCAATAGAGTATGCTAAAACCGATAGATAAAAGAACGTTAGCAGATAAAAAACTGATCAACGCAACAATTAAAATATACTGAATTGAAATCATCGATAATAAAAAAAACATTTGCAGAATTACAGAAAAATCCATAAAAATAAAGGAAACGATAAATAACAGAACTAGAATACTGCCTAGGGTCTCTACCGTAAGTGTCAAAACTTTTTTTATATAAAAAGTAAGGCTATTGGTATGCATCATACGATAAAATAAAATTGTTTTTCCTGAGTACTCTTTATTAATAAAGAAAGAGACTAGAAACGAAAACATTAGAAAGCCAAATTGTGTAAATACAGTATATGTACTAAATAAGTATTCTCGGTAACTTAACCTAGTTACTTTATCGATGCCAATAGGTAGAATCCATCCCATTGCAAAGATTGCAACGATAATTGCAATTAAAATAATCATTATTTTGTTGGAAATCGTTTTTTTTAATTCCAAAATTTCACCCCTCAATATACTTCTGAATAACTAGAGAAAGATCACGGGAATATTCAAATAAAATAGAAATGTATGAATAGAAACTTTTTCATTGACTTTCACATGGTGTCAAGGTTTATGATAAGAATATCAATTGAATGAAAAGGAGACTCTATGTATCAAATTGGGCAATTTGCCAAGTTAATGGATATTTCCCCACGGATGCTGCGTCATTATGAAAAAGCAGGAATTTTTGTTCCAAATGAAATTGATAAAAAAACAGGATATCGCTATTATAGTGCACATCAAATTCCTTTATTGAAACAAATTTTACTGTTAAGAGATTCAGGGTTTAAAGTTGAAGAGATGGCGGAAACTTTGAGAAAACTTAAGGATGCTTCTTTTTTGGAAACTATTTTGTTAAGAAAACGAGATCAATCGCGACATTTAATTCAAATGGAGGAGCAAAAGATTAAAAAAATTAATCAACAGTTAGTAGCTTTGAAGGAGGAAAAACAAATGATTAAAGGGACAGAAATCGATTTTATTGTTAGTGATAGCCTTAAGGCGCTTGCCTTATATAAAAAGGTGTTTGAAATAGAGGTAGTGGAAGCAACCGAATACCCTATCGGAATGAATGAAGCGGTTTTTCAACTTTATGGCACGAGGTTTCACATGTTAGATGCCAATGAAGAATATGGGTTAAAAGCACCAACCCAAGAACATCCCAATACTATCTGGTTTAATATAACAGTAGAAAATATTGAAGAGACACATCAACTGGCAATGGAAAACGGTTGTCAAGAAGTACAGCCTATTACTGAAATGATGGAAGGAGCGCTCAAAAATTCATTGTTTGTTGATCCGTATGGGTACATGTGGATGCTCCATCAAATCTATCAAGAGTTGAGTTTTGATGAGCGAATTGAGATTTTGGAAAACGAGCTGTAAAAATCACTATTCTTGTGTTTGTTTAACTAGTTATCTGAAAAGAACGTAACGCTTATCAACTAAGCGTTACGTTCTTTTTTTGCGTGTTAACAGAAGTTTAGTTAAAAAGATAAAGATTTGAACGTCTATATTCGGTATACTAACTATTAAGAAAATAAATTTTTAATACAAAAAAATTTATTTAGCTCTGTGGAAAATCAGAGCTAGAATATTCGGTAGGAGTGGAAGGGAGAAAAAATCAGTGTATGGGAAAAATAAAGTAGGGATAAAATTACAAATGAGCGTGGGGGAGTATCGAAAAACAAAAGTAAAAAGTATTATAATGAAGAATTTAGTTTATCTAGCTGTTCTTTTAATAGGGATCTATTTGGGAATGAGTTTCTTAAAACGATTTGAAAGGACTTATTCAGCTCCAACAGACGATGTCGTAGTAAAAATTAATCAAAATCATCTTTTTGTTTCAGATAATGCACAAATTTTGAACGAAGAAGTCATTAATAATGTACAAAAAATTAATCAAGAACTTAGTAAGACGGAAACGAAACCACAACTAATGGTTATCACAGTTGAGCAAGTTCCTGAAAACGAAACGATTGAAAGCTTTACTAATCAAATAGGTAATAAATTAGGTATCGGAAATAAACTTTATAATAATGGAGTGATTTACTTAGTATCTGTCAAAGACAGGCAAGCAAGACTTGAAGTAGGCTATGGGCTTGAAGAGATAATCCCAGATAGTTTAACCGATGAAATAACAGATAGTACCGTGAAAGATTTTTATAAATTAAAGGATTTTAATGCAGGAATACATATTGTCACCACTCGGATTAAGGAACTACTTACTACTGATACTATGTCTAAAACGACCTCGCTACCTAAGATTAGTTTTTTGCAGAAAATTTGGTTATATTTATTAGGAATAGGAAGGTCGTTAAAGCCTTGGCTAATTATAGTTTTTATTATTGTTATGTTGTATTTTTTATGGGAATTACGTAATGCGGGGAAAGAACTTAGTGCCCGCTTGGCTCTAGTTGACATGGCAAACCGCTATAAGGAAGATGTAGCTATGTTTTATAATGGCGGTATTTCCTCTGAGTCAATTGTTTTAGGAGAACAATCGGTTGAATTTAAAGCTGCCAAGGAGCGTTTGGAGAAAAATATTTTATATCCTGAAAATTCGAAAAAAGAGATAATAATTCCCGCATACTATGATATGGATTTTGCATTTGGCGAGGTGACACCAAAGAAATTTATTTATAATTATGTTGCACAGTGGAAAGATTTAAGAAGCTCTTCTATGTGTGCTTTTTTTTGGAAGGTGAATCAACCATGGATCTATTTACCGCGTTTTTGGATAGGTGAAGTGTATTGGGAAAAAGTTCCAGAAACGAAACTGCCTGCGTGTCGGATTAGTGGAATTAATGATAACTTAATACCTGCTTACCTAAAAATTATTTTGTTTCCTCTTTCGATTTTATTAAAACATCCTTTTTTGGTATCCGTGACTCTGATTATTTATGTTCAAGTTAGTTTATCAGAGCAGTCGTTTACTTCGACAGTTTTCACACTAATCACAGAGATTCTGACATTTTTAGAAGACGAAGACTCTTTAGTACCCATGGTTAGTCTGGTCTATTTTTTGATTCTGGTCTTTTTCTTATTTGGTTATATAAAATCAATAGGTGTTGGCTTACAAAATAGATTGCATCTGGATTCTATGATCCGTAGGTTTTTAAAAGATATCCAGCAAGTAAGTTCAGAAAAATCAAAATCATTAAAACAATTAGCAAACGATTTAGACAACCAGCAATATAAAATTGAAAAAAAATTATTGCGGAAAAAAATTAGAGAAAAAAAGATTACCAACAAAAAAGCTTCAAAATCCTTCTATCCGATAAGATTTATTAAGACTACGTATCCTGAATACTATGATATGCGTTTTGCTTATGGAAATGTGTCTATTGCTAAATTTCTAGCAAGTTCACGTTCTGACAGGCAACTAAAAAAGACCAGTATGTATGCGAATCGTCATGATTGGTGGGTTACAAGCAACGAGGGTTCTTCTGATGATGGCTCCGGTGACAGTTTCGGAGGTGGGAGTTTTGGCGGAGGTGGAGGTACTTCAAGTTGGTAGAAAGTTAAACTAGGTTAGGATGAACTTGGGATAACAAAAGCGCCTCTTAGAAACCTTGGTTTCTAAGAGGCGCTTTTGTTATCGTTACGTCACAGGAGGGATTCGAACCCCCGACCGTCCGCTTAGAAGGCGGATGCTCTATCCTGCTGAGCTACTATGACAATAGTTGTAACACAACAAAGCTAATTATAATGGAAGTAGTGTTAGAAAGTCAATCGGAAATTTAAATAACAGAAGAAGTTTTTTTGGAGAGAGAAAGTGAAGAAAATAGAGAGTTTATATTGACGAGGTTTTCTGGTTCTGTTATTATAGTTAGTGTTGTAATTGTGGTCTCCACAGCTACAACCGCACAGAACAAGTTTTTAAGTATGAGTAATCATCACTTGGGATGGCGAGTCTAAGTCTAGAAGAAGGAGGTGCTGTATAGCATGTACGCAATTATCAAAACTGGTGGTAAACAAGTGAAAGTTGAAGTAGGTCAAGCAATCTACGTTGAAAAATTAAACGTTGAGGCTGGCGAGAAAGTTGTTTTTGACGAAGTTATCTTAGTAGGTGGCGAATCTACAAAAGTTGGTGCGCCAACTGTTGCAGGCGCAACTGTTGAAGGAACTGTTGAAAAACACGGCAAACAAAAGAAAGTCGTGACTTTCCAATACAAACCTAAAAAACACTCTCACCGTAAACAAGGTCACCGTCAACCGTATACAAAAGTTATGATCGAAGCAATCAACGCTTAATCTCTCTTGTTGACAGGAAAGAAGGCCTATCAATGATTAAAGGTTCTTTTAAACGAACAGGCTCCGGCCGAATCGTTTCATTCGAATTAACCGGGCATGCTGAAGCAGGTCCTTATGGCAGCGATGTGGTTTGCGCGGCAGTTTCTGCCTTAGCAATTAGCACAGTCAATGGGATTGATGCCTTAGCAGGTTTTGAACCGATTGTGGAAGTTGATGATGTAGAAGGTGGCTACCTTTATGTCGAGATGTTAACAACTGTCAATCAGGAACAAAAAAATATTGCCCAAATTCTATTAGAAAATCTTTTATTAGGTTTACAATCAATAGAGAACGAAAATACTGAATTTATTCAAATAAAAACAATCACTGAGAAATAGGAGGTGCAGACTATGTTATTGACTATGAATTTACAATTATTTGCCCATAAAAAAGGTGGCGGTTCTACATCAAACGGCCGTGACTCTGAATCTAAACGATTAGGCGCTAAAAGTGCTGATGGCCAAACAGTTACAGGTGGTTCAATTTTATACCGTCAACGCGGAACTAAAATTTATCCAGGTGTGAACGTTGGAATCGGTGGCGACGATACGTTATTTGCAAAAGTTGACGGTGTGGTACGTTTCGAACGTAAAGGCCGCGACAAAAAACAAGTATCAGTTTATCCAGTAGCTAACTAGTGTAATAGCTCAAACCTTTGTTTATCAAAGGTTTGGGCTTTTTTTGTTGGTTTAAAAAATATTTGACCATACTTTTGACCATACTAGTTAAAAGCCGATGTATTTTGATAGTTTTTCGGTAGTTTTTTCTTTTCCATCATTTGTTAGATGTGTATAAGTATCTAAAGTTGTTTTTATGTTTGCATGTCCTAATCGTTCCTGAACTTCTTTATGATCTGCACCAGCATAGTATAATAAAGATGCATGCGTGTGTCTAAATCCGTGAAGCCCAATGTTTGGTAAGTTAGCCTTTTTACGATAAATATTGTATCTATCTGTAATAGCTTGATTTATTGTAAATTCATTTTCTTCATTGGTGAAAATACGTGAGGGTTGTGTATAACCAAGTTTAAGAAGATATTTTTTTTGCTCTAATTTCCATTTTTTTAAGATAGTTATTGTTTTTGCATCTAATATTAGTGTTCTGTTTGATTTTTTTGTTTTTGGAGTATTTGATACATAATAATGGTCAGATTTAGCAATTGTTTTGTTGATTTGTAGTTCACCAGTTTTAATGTTTAAATCGTCCCAAGTAAGAGCTAACAACTCCCCTATCCTACATCCACTAAAAGCTAATAATCTGAATAATGTATAATCTCTTATTGTAATGTAGGTACTTTCGCTTTGTTCAATACTTTTTAAAAATATTTGAAGTTGATCTTTTGTATAGAATTTAATTTTCTTTTCTGATGTAATAATATCTTGATTTTTAGGAACTATTACATTAATCACTGGGTTTTGATTGGTAACTCCTATGTTAATAGCAAATTTGAAGACTTGATTAATATAATTTATAAAAAGGGGATATTGTTTTGAACTACCTTTGGAATGCCATGTATTCACGATTTTCTGACAATAAGCAGTTGAAATTTTTGATATTTCAATTTTTCCAAATGAAGGTAGTATGTGTTTTCTGAAGATTATTTCTGTTCGAGAGTAGCTACTTTCTTTTACGGTATTTTTATAATTTTCTAGCCACATAAATGCTACTTTTTGGAATATTATATTAGTGGAAGAGGGAATGCCATTTTTTTGAATTTCCATTTCTAACCTTGCTAATGCAATTTTAGCCTCTTTTTGAGTGCGAAATCCTCTCTTAGTTGTATACTTCTTTTTTCCAGTTAGCGGATCGGTACCAAGATATGTTTTGAAGTACCATGCTTTTTCACCATTTTTCTTTTGATATTGTTTTATCATTGCCATTTATAAAACCTCTTTTCGAGAACGTGTGTTCGTTTTTTGTTTTTTAAGAAAAGCCCGGAGGCTAGTCTTTATATTTTTTCCATTGTTCCGTTATTCATATCCCATTGGGCATGAACAGAATTAAGATTTGCACCAGCAGAACTCATTATTCCAGTGAATTTTACCTTATCACCAGTTTTAAAATCTTTTGTATTATTTAGGTCTTTTACAAATATTACATAAGAAGCTAAAGGGCTAGAAGAAATTGAATTAGTCCATGTTTCATTAGAAAATTTATTATTGGCAATAACGGCAACTCTTTTACCCATAGGTTCAATTACGGTACCTGTGAATGTAAAAGATTTTCCTTTAATTAATTCTGAAAATACTTTCGATTGGTCTGTAGTTGGAGTAATTGAATAATACTGATCCACAAAGCTTTCAAAATCTTGTGGATTTGTTTGAAGGTACTCCTGGAATTTTGTAATATTGGTATTATTAATATTCGAGCTACTAGTATGTTTTTCTTTTATAGTTGCTTCTTTTTTTACAGAACTTATTTTAGTAGATGAGATACTAGAATTTTTTTCCTCTTCTTTGTTTCCAGAACATGCAGTAAGAAGTAATAATGACAAAAATACTAAAGAAACTTTTTTCATTTAATAATTCCTCATTTCTTAAAAATATTTATATAAAAATCATCTACAAAACTGATTTTTATTATTTATAAATATATTTCCATTTCTAATGGTAATCCATAGTAATTTAAAATATCCAACTTAGTAGGATAGCATAATTCGTTTAAATGTGAACCATCTATTAAAAGGTGTGTTGCTCCGCAATTTGCTTGAGCTTCTATTTTAGAAGTAGAAGAAAAACTGTCTGCAGTCATTCGTGCCGTATTATCATTTGGATGGAAAATAGCATGAGACAGTTCATGACCACAAACAAAAAGCATTTTTTGATAAGGTAATTCTGCATTTAAATGGATAAATTTACATCGATGATTTTTGGTGTAAAAACCATATACTTCCTCACCAAAATAGCCATATAGAATAGTAATACCTCTCTTTTCAGCTATTTTGAATGGATCATTAGTCCCATATTGTTTTTTTAGTTTCTCAATTTCATACGGCACTTCTGATAAAAGCATATGACAATTCCTCCTATTTGTTACTGTTGATTACCACGATATTTTTTAGGAGTGAACTTCTTCTTGGCAAGAGCTTTTCCGATACGTAAAGATTCTTCAATAGAAGAAAGAATTGCAGCACGTGCTTCGGGAGAAAGTTCTTCTGTATCTTTAGAGAAAGCAATTGCTTCAGAATTTTTCATATTTTCGATAATCAATTCTAATTCTCTTTGGATGTCTTTTTCATCTTTTTCAGTTAAATCGTAATATCGGCGTTTATCTGTACGACCTAAAAGATAATCTGCGCTGACATCAAAAAAATCAGCTACTTTTTGCAATCTTTCGCTAGAAGGAGATTGTTTTGACCACTTACTTATACTTCCCTGTGCAAAATTTAATTTTCTTTCTAACTCGGCAACGGTCATTTTTTTCTCGTTTGCCAATAACTTAACTCTATCTAATAGCATGATATCAGACCTTTCGGCTTTAAAACAAAGAAATTGACAATTGTACAAATAAGTCATTGACAAATTGATAATAGTCAATTATACTATGTTTTGTAAGCAAGTAATTTATGGCATACAAAAAGCAAAACAAAAACTGAATTGTCTCCCCAGACATAAGTAAAGCTCACTTTTTGTGTGCTGTATTTCTTATGCTTACATTATGTACTATTGTCAATTAGCTGTCAATAGATTTGACAAAAATAATTGAATATTATCAATTGAGTAGTAGGAGGAGGTGGCTACTAATGACTTTAAAACAACAAGTACAAATTGCCCTTATTGAAAAGAAATGGAGCCAACGAGAATTGGCACGTCGAATGAAAATTTCAATGGCTTATCTACAAGATATTTTAAATGAACATCGTAAACCGATTGAAAGATTAAAACAAATTGAAGAGATTTTGGGTATTAATTTAGAAATAGAAAAGTAACAAATCAACTAGCTTAGGAGATGTAACTTATGCAGCTAAACATTCCTGATGAAATGGTTCAAAACGAATTAGCAAATAACATTACTTTCATAGTATTAAAAGAAATTGAAAATCGTTTGAATTTATTGACTAAAACCATTGAATTACCGCCATATCCTAACAAATCGCAAGTAAGAAAGATTTTAGAGATTGGCGATGAAAAATTGAATAATTGGATTTCAAAAGGTTTAAAAATTCAACAATGGAGTAATCAGGATATTCGGATTGAACGATCTGAATTACAAAGATTTCTAAAAGAAACTTTTGAAATTTAAAGGGGGAAAGAAGATGGAGAATCTAGTAATTATGAAAAACCAACAAGCAGTAACAACTAGTTTACAAGTTGCTGAAGTATTTGAAAAACAACATAAGCATGTTATTGAAGCAATAGAGTCTAAAATTCAATCGGCCGAAAATTCGGCTCATTACCAAAACATGTTTGCTGAAGGAGAATACAAAGATTCAAGAGGTAGAAAACAAAGATTGTACTACATGAATCGAAATGGCTTTTCTTTTATTGCATTTGGATTCACTGGGAAAAAAGCAGATTCATTCAAACTGAAATACATTGAAGCTTTTAACCAAATGGAGGAACTGCTTAAAACTCAATCAAACTTACCGATTAATAACACAGAATTGTTATTAGAAGCTGCGTTAAAACATGAACGTGGATTGACTCTTGTAAATCAACGTTTAGATAAGCTAGAAACAGAAACAACAATTAATAGAAGCCAACAACGAAAGATACAAGGCCTAGTTTCATCAACTGTTATCAAAGTATTAGGTGGCAAAAAAACATTGGCTTATAAGGATTCAAGTATTAAGCAATCAGCATTTAGTAATTGCTATAAACAATTGAAAGCATTATTCGATGTAGCCTCTTATGTAGATATTCCAAAAGTTCGATATGAAGAATCATTAACTCTAATTCCTAAATGGAAGCCTGACTTGGAATTACAAGCAAGAATTGATATGGCTAATGGAAACGGAGATATGTTTAAAGAAGTGAGCTAGATCAGTAAATAAAAATAAAAGGATAAGCCTAACTTATCCTCAGTTAAAAGTAGTATCAACAATGATTGCTTTTGGATTCATATCATTCTTAATGGATTCAATGATTTCTAAAACAGAAGATTTGTAGTAGTAAGTTTTGCTTGATGCGATTATTTCATTTTCTTCAGTTTTAATCAAAAAATAGTATTTTTTATCGGAAGCTCGTTTAATCACAAAAAACACTTTGACACCTCGCTTTAAAAAATTTTATCAAGAACAACGAAAGGATAGAAGCTAATGTTTAATTTTTTAATCAATCCAGAGTTTTGGAAAGGATTTATAGTCTTGGGAATTTTAGTAATTATAGCTATCTATTTGGCGATTAAGCTTGATAATTAATCAGCTAAAAAGCTTAATATAGTTCTTTTTACTTCCAACGTAGTACGGTCATTTATTCCAGATTTGAGATTAGAAGTGAACAATAACTCACCTTTTTTATAGTTAGTTTCAAAAGTCATTTTAGCTGCTGGAATATTCTCCGTAATGGGAGCTCGCACAAGTAAATATACTTGAGGACTTAATTCAAAGTCTTTATGAACAGTTTTATACAATTGGATATCGGATTCTTTAAATTCACCAGTACCAATGCACAAAGAAATATTAGTCATTTTTTTATCTTGAGGTCCTATGACGAACTTTCTGTGCTCTGAAAACTTATTTTCTGGGTCGAGATTGATTTCTCTAAAAATATCATATCCATCTTTTTGAATGGTTAAAATTTCTGTTTCATCAGGATAGTATTTTACAGTTATCGTTTCATAGTCTTGACCAATATTAAAGTAAAGAACCAATTTAATAATAGTGAATATACCAATTGCGCCTACTACTTTAAAAGTATAAGACAAGGCTTGAATGATTAAGGGATGATTGGTTCGAAAACTTTCAAAAAGAGATATTCATAATTAATCACCTCACTTTCAACTAAATTATATCAAAAAAATTATAGGAGGTTAACCATGAAAGCGATACGTGAAGCTCGACTGATAGGAGCATTTTTAGTGATGATTGCACTAGGTGCGTTCTTGAAAAGTCAATTTTCAGTGGTAGTAGTGACCATATTCATTGTACCAATCTTTATACGTTGGTTTTTTGATTGGGACGAGGCCAAGTATCAATACTCTAAAAAAGGAGGCGATAAAAAATGTATGTAGCTGTGGGTGAAGCTAGTAGAGAAACATACGTGATTGGAGAAACACAAGCGGAAGTCTTTAGAAAATTGCTTGAAGAATATCCATATGTTTCATTTGATGAAGGTGTTTACCCAGAAAGATTAAGTATAGTACAAAAAGAGCCCCAATCGTTTGCAGACGATTAAGGGCAAATAAAAATATTATGTTAAGGAGAGTATACCAAAATGAACGACAAAATTCAAAAATTGATTAAGAAACTAGCAAAAGAATGCCAGAAAGAGGATATAGGTTTATCTTTAGCTGCTATTGATTTAGAAGGAGAAGCAACAATAGCCCAAATTGGAGAAGATGCGATGGTAGCTATCGCTGCACATAGCCAATACACCCAAGTAAAAGAAGCACTAGCTGAATTAGATTGTGATTGTCCAATGCATCATCATTTGAAAGAAATGTACGGTATTGAAACAGAAACTACAGCTAAAAATAAACATACTTTTGTCACAGATGATCCAAACGATTTGATAGATATATTATCGAAAATTTCTCGAGGTGAGTTTAAGTGATTGAAGTAAGAGGCTTAGGCAACGACATTTACGAATTAATGCTAGCAAACGCACAGAATAACATTGTCCAATCAATACGAACATCAGCATCTTACGGTAATACAAGTTGTGTGGTAAGCAGTAAAGGAGCTACAAAATTATTTTTAGATCAATTACAAATGCAAGGTGTCGATTATATCGAATTGGAAGATGAAAAAATAAAACTATTTTGGGAGGGATTGTAATGCCTGAATTTGATTCGTTAGGGGCAAAACAAGAGCCGTCCGAAGAAAAAGAAGTGTTAGAGCCAACGTGGGAATACGATGAGGAGGAAGATAATTATGCCAACACTCTATGAACTTAGTAATGATTATTTAAAAGTATTATCACTTGCTGAAGAGCTTGACGATGGCACTTTGAAAGATACGTTAGATAGTATTAACGATTCTATCGATTTAAAGGTTGAAAATACAGCGAAAGTAATTAAAGAACTTGAAAGCACGTCGTCAATTGTGGATACGGAAATTAAACGATTACAAGCACGAAAAAAGGCGCTTTCAACTAGTGTCGATAACCTTAAAGGATATTTGCAACAGGAAATGGAAAAAGTTGGTAAAACAAAAATTAAAGGGGAATTATTTAATGTAAGTATTCGGAATAACCAAGCTTCGGTAAAAATTACTGATGAAAAATTAATTCCGTCAGGCTTTTTAATTCCGCAACCTCCTAAAGTAGATAAAAAGGCGTTGAAAGAAGAATTGAAACATGGAGAAGTTGAGGGTGCAGAATTAGTTCGAACAAAATCAATTCAAATCCGATAGGGGCTAAGTAAAATGACAACAGAAATTATAAATCAAAACCATTCTATGGATATGGTAATGGATGCAGATTTAAGTAAAGTGACACAACAATTACAAGCAATATCTAATTTTCAAACAGTAGTGCAAGAGAATCTAAAGAGTGGACAAGATTTCGGATTGATTCCAGGAACAAATAAACCTACGTTATTAAAGCCAGGTGCAGAAAAGATTCAGATGCTATTTGGAGTAACAAGTGAATATGAAGAAATTGAACGGATTCAAGATTATGATAACGGTTTTTTCGCTTATACAATCAAGTGTACGTTGTCTAAAAATGGACAGAAGATTACTGAGGGCATGGGACATTGCAACACGAAAGAGAAAAAATATATCAAACAAGATCCATTTACTTTGGCTAATACCTGCCTGAAGATGGCAAAAAAACGTGCACAAATTGATGCTACGTTAACGATTGTGAGCCTATCCGAAGTATTTACTCAAGATATGGAAGATTTACAAGAATTTGTTCAAAGAGAACAAACGGAAACGATGAATGAACAAGATGCTCGATTAATGAAAGTTACATTTGGTAAACATAAAGGGCGTACTCTGGGAGACATCGTTCAAGAAGATGCTTCTTATGTGGAATGGTTAGCAAAAAATGCAAAACAAGAAGCGATGAAACAAGCTGCTAATATGCTTCTTGGAAAATCTAAAGGACAACAGAATGCTGTCCCGTTGATTACAAAAGAACAAATAGATGAAGTATATTCATTAGCCGATATAATTGCTAAGGCAAATAATCTTTCTCGAGAAGAAGTTATAAAAGCTTATGGAATTAATGAACTTGAAAAAATTAATCAAATGAAAGCAAAAGAATTTATTGAACGATTAGGAAATAAAGTTTCTTCATTAATGCCAGAAAGTGTGGAAAAACAAGAAGAGCTGTTTGATGATTCTAATCCTCCTTTTGAAGGAACAGAAATTGATATTTCTAATGATGATTTACCATTTTAATAGCAAACAAACCGAGAGGGGATTTTCCCCTCTTATCTAGGGAGGTGCGATGATGGACTATATTAAGCAGATTTTAGCGTTTGACGATTATTTAATGTACAATCAGGGACTTTCATCTGGGCAAATTGCTTTATGGCGCGCATTGATGAGCATAAACAATAAAACAAGATGGAGTGAGTGGTTTACGGCAAGTAATCAAACGCTTGAAACTCTAGCTGGTCTTTCACGCCAAGGAATAAATAAAAATCGAAATGTATTAAAACAACTAGGATTAATTGATTTTCAAACCAATGGAAGAAAAGCAACTTCTTACCATATATGTAAACTTTATATATCAAATAGTGTACAAGGAAGTTTACAAGAAGATGTACGTAAACTTTCTACGTCAAATAGTTTACAAGAGAGTGTACAAGACAGTTTACAAAGTAGTAGCGAAACAGTAGCGGAAAAGTGTACAACACAGTTGCGCAACAGTAGCACATTATATAAACATAAACAAAACATAAATATAAACGAAAACACAAACATAAATAATCATGAAGAAGATGTCGGTGTGTATGAGTTTATTCAAAGCCATTGGGGACAACAGCCTAATAACTTGTTGAAAGGTGCTTTAAGCCCATGGATTAGAGAATGGGGTCCAGAGCTAGTTTTGTATGCTGTTAAACAGGCTTATGAGTACAGCGTAGATATGAGATGGCTAAAATCATATGTGGATAAAATTTTTGCGAATTGGAAAGATAAAAGCATAACCACGCTTGAAGAAGCAATGGAAGCGCAGAAAGCATTTAAAGAAACAAGCAAAAAAAATACAGGGATCAGTAGCTATCAAAATAAACCTGTTCGGCAAGAAAAGGTGCCTGAATGGATGAATCAAGCAAACGGTGAAGAAGAAAAGCTATCACCAGAAGAACAAGCTGAATTTGAAAGACAAATGCAAGAATTTTTGGGAGGATAAAACATGGATGAATTAGTTAAATTAGTGGAAGAATGGGCGAAAGAAAAGCATTTAGATAAAGCAGAACCTGAAAAGCAAATGCTAAAAGTGATTGAGGAAGTTGGAGAAGTTGGGGCTGCATTGGCAAGAAACAATGAAAACGACCTAAGAGATGGTATTGGTGATGTGGTTGTGACGTTAATTATTCTCGCTATGCAAAATAACATGGACTTATACGAATGCCTAAATCAAGCATATAGCGAAATCAAAAATCGCCAAGGGGAAATGGTAAACGGAGTATTCGTCAAAGAAGCCGATTTGTAAGGTTCGAGGTGGAAAAGATGCGAATTATTCTACCGATTGAGCCTAAGCCACAAAGTCGCCCAAGATTCGCAAGGCGCGGAAATTATGTTCAAACGTACGAAGATCGAGCGATGAAAGAATACAAAAATCAAGTAAAAAATTATCTTCGTAAATCAAGAGCAAAGTTGATTGAAAAAGGGCCAGTTTTCGCACATGTGACGTTTTACATCCATCCGCCTAAATCAGCTCTAAGCAATAAACAGAAACGCTTAGAAGTGGAATTAGAGCGGAAATATTGCGACAAAAAGCCTGATTTAGACAATTATTTTAAAGCAGTGACAGATGCTGCTGAAGGTATTTTATATAAAAATGATGGTCAAATTGCTGTGATGGTTTGCCAAAAGCTGTATAGCATGCGAGCACGAACAGAAATTGAAATTATGAGTTTGGAGGATATAAATGAAAATTGATATTGGCAAAACCTATGAAATTATTCCTCACAATCGCTTTCAGCACGCTTTACATGGAACAGTACAAAAAGTCTATGATAATGCGGTGTTAGTCAAAGTTTGTCATGTACATCAAGATGAGGAAGAAATGATAACAGATTCTAACAATCAAATCATTGTTAGTAAAAAATATCTATCCAAGCAAATTAAAACAAAAGAAACGAAGGAGACAAAACACATGAAATTTAATTTAAATACAGCAACGTTACTTATTTCAGGGAATTTTGGAGTGAAAGCAGAGGAATGTTTAACGATCTCAAAAAGCGGTCTGGCTTTAAGTGGTCCAGTAGTACAACGCTTGAACAAACCAGAATGGGTTCAATTATATTTAGACGAACAAAACAAAGCGTTATTTGTTTTGCCGTGTGAAGCAACTGCAGAAGGTGCAAGAAGTTGTGTAAGTCCTAAAGCAAATAAAAAAACAGGCTATCGAAAAAGCTGGAATGGTCATGTGTTAAGAAAAGCTGCCGAAGTTGGAGGCTTTAATATCGAAACAGATGTTTACCATGTAAAACCAGAAGAAGTGGAAGGACATCCAAATGCTTTAGGATTTGATTTAACGAAGGCGGTAAAAGTTAATGGGTAAAACTAAATCTAAAATCAAGAAGAAAAAACGTAGACTAAAAGAAAAAGCTATTGCAAACGGCACATACAGTAAGCGAGGTAAAAGCGATGGTATGTATAAAATGCAAGGGACAGATGATTGTCTGGGAAAAAGATAGATTCGGTCATTCAAAAGCAACTTCTTGTCCGTTATGTAACAAAAGCGGACAGAATGTTGCGAAAAAGTTAGCTGAGATTAGGAGTGTCAATGATGGAAATAATAAAAATTAGAATTTTTGTAAATAACAGAACATTTATGATGACTACGTATGATACTGAAATAAACAAAAAAAAACTTGGTAACTTAATTAACTTGCTTAATGATGTCACATACAGAAATAAGTTTGTAAGAATTGGCGATGTTATTTTGAAGCCCAAAACGGTTGAAAGAATAATTGTACTTTAAATAAACAAAAGAAAGGAGTGGAGGTTTGGTCGACCATAAAGAATTCTTTACTCCTTTGAAATGATGAAAAAAATACTTGATGTATGCTGTGGTAGCAGAATGTTTTGGTTTGATAAGCAAAACGACCAAGTTTTGTTTATGGATAACAGAAAGCATTACGAAAAATTAGAGAGTGGACATATTGTTGATGTTAATCCTAACATTGTTGCAGATTTTAGAAAGATGCCTTTTGAGGATAATTCGTTTTATCATGTAGTATTTGACCCTCCGCATTTATTGAAAGCTGGTAATAACAGCTGGTTGGTCAAAAAATATGGGAAGTTGAATGAGCAAACTTGGAAAGAAGATATTCAAAAAGGTTTTTCTGAGTGTATGAGAGTCTTAAAGCCTAACGGGATATTAGTTTTCAAATGGAATGAGGACCAAATCAAGCTATCTGAAATATTAAGCATAATTGACTATGAGCCATTATACGGCAATAAAAGAGCGAAAACGCACTGGTTAGTGTTTATGAAAGAGAGTGAAGAAAATGAATCGAATGGTTGAAGTTGGACAGGTCTATAAATTAGTCGATGCAAATTCACCTGCATTTGGAAAAGTTAAAAAAATCATAGAACAACAAGTTTGGGAGGAAGATTGTATAAGTAGCAAGTTACCAGACTTGGCATGGGGAAATTGGTATCAATGGGTAGGAGAAAAAGTATATTGTTTACATGGAGCTGGTTTTGAAGTAACTCGTTTAATTAAAGCGACTAGCGAAGAAATAGCCATGTATGAACAGAAAGTAGCTGAGTATAAGGAAAGGAATGTAAAAAATGGGTTTCAAGTTTAGCGATTATTATCATGATGAAAATATTTGTCTGTCAGAAGAAACCATTAGAGAGTTACTTATTGCTTATTTAGAAAAAGGAGAGGAAGAAAATGATTTATATTAAAAATTTTGTACATGATTTTGATTCTTCAACAATTACCTTTGAAGTAGAACGTGAAGGGGTCACGAATCATGTAGAAATTAGAGATACTGGTTATGGAACGACTTCTACAGATATTAATGATTTTACTGAAGATTGGTCAGATTCTGAATACAATCAATTAGAAGAGTTTTTAAACGGTTGTCAAGAAATAGTGCATTCATTTTATCATTAACTTTTTAGGTTGGAGGAATAACAAATGGCTTATGAAAAATTACATTTAGTAACAGCGTTATTAAGTGGAGATATTTATCTTGGTAAAGCCAAAGACGGCTTGATGGATGTAAATTATCGTCGAGTAATTACAGATGAGGCTATTCAAGCAGTGGCAGATTGGTTTTTTTTAAATAAAAAAAAGGCAGTCTGGTTTGAAGGTGTTGATGGCAAAGAGCATAGCTTATTTTATACATCTGATAAAGAAAAAGCGAAAAAAATTCTAGCTATTTTAAAGGAGGAAGAAAAATGAAAAATTATGATCCAAATATTTTTTGGGGACTGCATACAATCAAGGTAAGTTTCCAACAATGGGACTATAAAGGACATGTAACTTTTGTAAAAAGTGGTAACTGCAAAGGTTTAGACGTATTAGATATAGACGCAGACGATTTATATGATATGAAATTTAAAGAAAATCCAGTCAATTTTAGATTACTTGGCACAGATGTTGAAGGTGGCGAGTGGTTCGCAATGACTTTGAAAAATGACAAAAAAGATGAAATATTAGTTGAAGATGAGTGGGAATGCTTGAAAGATTATATTGTAGGCGTGGAGATTGTTGATTTTGTAGAGGAGGAAGCAGAATGAAACAATTTAACATTGAATTAGTAAGACGTGACAAAGTCAAAGTGGAGCTTGATCCAGAATTTTTTAACGAAGAATGGTTTGCAGAATTTCGTCAGTTCTTTTATGACTATGAAACTTTAGAAGAAATAGCACAGTATATCACGTTTAACGTTGTGCATAATAACGAAACTTTCATCGATGGAATTGGAATACCTCTGAGAAATGGAAAACGGCCATATTGGCTAAAGAAAGATGAAGAAGTAAACGAGCATGTAAACGTTATTTATAACAGTTACGATACTGAAATCGAATACGATTAGGAGGAACAGCGATGAATAAACAAGAATTGATTGAAGAGTTAGGATGTTTAGAAGTTTCTACATGTAGCCTTGATTATTTGAAAGGTGCTGACTATGCCAACGAAAGAGCAATTAGCTTAGCAAAACAACTAGACGAACCGAAAAAAGCTGTATTACCTAAAACTGCTACTGATTTTATCGAAGAAAGTTTAGGAATGGGTTCTGATAAAGTTGATATTATTAGTTCCGCAGATTCTTTTTCACAAGAAATACCAGATGATGAATTTTCTTTATGGTTTAAGTCGAATAGAGATTTATTCGTTGATGCATTAGCTAACGGATACGAAGTCGAGAAGGAACCATTATATCACGTTTTATTATCAGACAAAGGGGCGACCAACATAGGATATACTTTTTTAAATTTAGCGGGAACAATTGATTTTACGATATGTAAGGAAAATGTGGATACGTTAACAGAAAATCAAATCAAAGCAATTGATGAGCGCTATTGGCCGTTTGCTGTGAAGGTGGAGGAAGAATAGATGGCAATAGAAGTTATAGCAAAGAGTGTTAATAATTTTTCAGAAGAATCATTAAGAATAGAGAAATTAGAAAATGGCGAATATAAAATTATTGCTAAGCGTGAAATCATAGGCTTACGTTCAAATGCTACCGACGAAATTGAATTAATATTTACTAAAAATAGTATGAGCGCCCTAATAGGTTCGCTATTAGTGATTACGGGGGAAATTGTAGATGAAATACAAAACTAGATATAGCAGTATTGTTCCGAAAGGACAAATCGGCGAGTGTATTGATAAAGTGGATGGAAAAGTATTCGCTTTATTGATTAAATTTGATAATGGTGAAGTGTTTTGGTTTATGAAGAGAGATTTGATTGAAGTAAAGGAGTATGCAGATGAAGAAGGGAGATAAAGGAAATGAATACACCACAAATTTTTAATTTTGGACAACAAGAAGTGCGAACAATGCTTATAAATGAAGTTCCATATTTCGTAGCAAATGATGTCGCTAAAACATTAGGTTATAAAAATCCAAGTGATGCTACTAACAAACATTGTAAAAAAGCTATAAAAACATGGGGTAGCGATTCGCTAGGTCGTCGTCAATCGTTTAAAGTTATTCCTGAATCTGATATTTACAGACTAGTAATAAAATCTAATCTTCCAAATGCCGAGCAATTTGAAGAGTGGGTTATGGAAGAGGTCTTACCGCAAATTAGGAAAACAGGTAGCTATACGAATGTTCCAAGTTCGTTTGCGGAAGCCCTGCGGTTAGCTGCTGACTTGGAAGAAGAAAAAATGATGCTTGAACAAAAAGTAGTTGAGTATGAACCCAAAATCACCTATCTTGAAACAATTTTAGCTTCAAAAGATACAGTCACGACTTCTCAAATTGCAGCAGATTATGGCATGTCGGCTATCCAATTAAATAAACTATTACATCAATTAGGCGTACAACGAAAAGTTAGCGGACAATGGTTGCTTTACAAAAAGCATATGAATTGTGGATATACTAAATCTCATACAAGCGAAATTAAGCAATCTGATAATACAGTTAAAGTAGTGATGAGTACGAAGTGGACGCAGAAAGGTAGATTGTTTATTTACAACTTGTTAAAAGATGAAGGTTATTTACCTCAAATGGACCTATGGGATAACGTTTCTTAAGTAGAGCACAAAAACAAAAAAGCCAACCGACCACTGGTTGACTAAGAAGAATATTTTACCAGAAAAGTGGTAGCTTGTGATATGTGAGGTTACTTTACCCCAAACATTGGTCACAATAAAAATATTTTACCATAAATAGAAAAACTCAACTAGTTTTTTCTAGTCGAGTTTTTCCAGATGACATCACTCAAGATGAATTGAGTTGTCTATATTATATCATGATGAAATAAGAAATTTCAATAAAAGTAAATAAAAAAAGCCGGATTGCTCCGACTGTGAGTAATATTTTCGACATAGTTATTATACCACAAAAGGAGCGATTTCACTTGATTCAATTGCTAAAAGAAGTAGATTTTCGACAAACAAAAGCGAATGCTAGAAATGTGTTGAAGAATTTTAGACGTTTAGAGCGAATAGCTGGTCGCTCTTTGATAGATTTAAAATCACCAATTATTACAGATATGCCTAAAAGCCAAAGTCATGGGAACAAAGCAGAAGATGCGCTAGTACAATTAGCAGATGCAGAAGCAGAAAGAGACGCAATTTTATCTGCGCTTATGGCATTAAGCCTAACTAGCAGACAAATTTTGCATTATAGTTTCTGTGTGCAGGACCATTACTCTAATTACAAGATAGCTAGGGAAGTTGGATATTCCGAAAGAAGTATTCAACGAATGAAATCAGAGGCTTTAATTGAATTTGCCGAAGCGTATCGAAATGGAAAAATAATTGCATATAAATAAAATTTTTGGCGGTTTTTTGGCGGAAAGTTGGCGGTTTTTATCAATATTTAGATGTTATTATGGTAGTGTCGAAAGATAAGGAGACGAGGGTAAGGCATGCATTACCTATCTTAGCTCCGTTTCGCTTATCTTTGGAGGCTACCTACAAAAAAATAAAGAATAAGGATGTGGAAAGTCCAGTTCTTTCTGTCTCGTTTAGTCTAGGTAGCAAATATTGCAATAAACTTGGCATAAAACTTACACGTAGACGTACGCTGAAAGCACTTGTCAAGATAGCGCTATGTAAGTTGCAATGATCACTCACAAATCAGACGTTCTCAAAAATAAAGAAATGGGGTGCAATTCCTCTCTCTTTTTTCTACAGGTTTGTGAGTGATTTATCGCTGTGGTGGAACAGGTAGACGCTCGTACGTGAGATTAGACGTTGGAACAACGTATAAGTTCGTATGTAGGGCTTTGGCCCATCGGGTAAATCTAATCATGCAAGGTGCAAATCCTTGCCAGCGATATTGAGATTACGGTAGGCAATCTCAATAATGGCATAGTATAAAAATCCTTTCGTTGGCGTGAAGCATCTGGGATGCAACGAGCATATAGCGAGATAAGAGGCAGGTTCGATTCCTGTCACGCCAATAGGTAGCTTTGCTACTTAAATAAAAGAATCGTCAATAGATGTTTCTGCTACATTCACGTGAGGCACTAGCTTAAAAGTGCCTCTTTTTGTTTGGAGGTATTGTTATGTTTAAGTTATTTGAAATCATTAAGCAAGAAGATGCAAAAAAACTAAATCGTTTGAAAAAAGAATTAAAGCAGGCTACTCAATATAAATGAGTGGTCTTTTTTCGTACATAAAAAAGCCACTAGACTATGGGATCTAGTGGCTAGGTAGCATTCGTGCAAAATTTTTGTTGGTTGCTATTTACAAAAAGGAGTTGCTACCTAAAAAAATTATATCAAATAAGAATAAAGAATAAAAGAGCGTTTATTCACATCAAAACTTATTTTTTGTACAAAAAAAGCCACTAGAAATGGGATCTAGTGGCTAGGTAGCGTTAGTGAAAATCTCGTGTCACTTGTAGTTTATGAACTTTAGCTATTATGAAAGAGTGCTACCTAAAACAAGTGTAACACAGCTGTCAAGTTTTGTCGGATATTTGGATTGTTTTCACATGAAGAACCACCAGATAAAATATCTAGTGGCCAGACAGCAGATTATGTTTTGAAATAACTGGAAGTGTTACATGAAGCAAAAAGGAGTTGCTGTCTTTCAGTGAGTATAACAGGAATTAAAGTGTTTGTCTTACAATAAACAAATATACATAAAAACAATTAGGAGAGAGAACATGAAAAGCTATTGGTATGTATCGTTAACACATAAATATCCACAGCCGAACCGTTCAACTGATTCAGTACGTGTTGTAATGTCTGTGCAGATAAAGAAAAATGCATCCATTGTCGAAATGACAAGAGAAGCCACGCCGAAAGAAATTGATGCGTGTAAGCTTGTTTATTGTGGGTATGGTAGTTGGAAAGATAAGCATATACAAGAGAATATAGAGAAGTATGTGAGGTAAATAATATAAGGGAAGGGGAGGGGAACAGATTGAAAAGCAAAACCTTACGTGATTATGTTGAAGATGGCAGATATACAATAGTTGCTTCTTCTTGTAGTACTGCAAAAGAAATACAACGGCTGTATCCTAAAGCAATTGTTACACATGGTAGAGCTGATGGGATAGGAGGGAAAAAAATATTAATAGATACATCTGTATCTAAACAACCAACTGTATTAGGTGCTTTGCCACAATTTAAAACAGAAGATATAGCAATTGAAACTTTTACGTATGATTTCATTCATAACATTATTGATACAGAAATAAGCGAATCAAAAGAGATAGACAATGAACACTTCTATAGAAATAAAAAGTGGATAAAGAAAAAGAATAGAATCCTGAGACAATATCAATATGAATGTCAAGAAAGTAAAAGATATGGTTTAAGTGTAAAAGCTGAAATGGTCCATCACATCTACCCAAGAAAAGAATATCCTGAACTAGCATATGTTGATTGGAATCTATTACCTTTAACGCATCAAAGGCATAATACTTTTCACGATAGAGAAAACAACAAAATTATCGGAGAAGGGTTGTATTGGCAAAGAAAACGAAGGAAAGAATTTGAAAAATGGAAAAGTGAACGCTTGAAGCCCCCCTCCTTTTGAAAAATGAAAAAGAGCTTAGGGAAAACGGTTATGGGAACTTTTTCCAATAGCGAGAGGATTTTGAAAAAATTTTTTCCTGAATAAAAAATGTTTAAATATCAACGCTTAGCGTTATTTTTAGTCGTCAAAACCGTGCAGAAAAAAGCCTTTTTTTTCGCAGTAATATATCTTAGTTTGAGGAGGTGACAACTTGGCTAAAAAAATTCCAAAACGAGAAAGCATTAAAAAACGTACAATCAAGTATATGAAAGAATTAGGAACGTATAAGCCACAATACAATCAAATTATTGAGGTTTATGCAGATATGGTTTATCAATATAACTATTTAAGCCGTGAATTTGAAGAACAAGGGTATGAAATTATTTTGGAAACAGAAAAAAGTGGTGGGAAGAAGTCACCTATTTTAGCAAGTTTAGAAAACCTCAGAAAAGATATAGGTACGTATTCAGATCGGTTGATGTTAAACGCTAGAACCTATCAAGCTGAAGTAGAAGTGCCGAAAAAAGAAAAATCAGCTTTTGCTAAACTTTTAGAGCAACAAATGATGTGATTTGATGGATTTATCGAAAATTACATCTAAGCATTTTGAAACAGCTTTAAATTATGCACGGGCAATTGTTGATTGTAAAATATTAGCAAATTTAGATAGAAGGCTAGCCTGCGAAAGGTTTTTGAAAGACTTAACACGAACAGATATTGATTTTAGGCAAGAACAATTTGATTTTGTCATTAATTTAATTGAAGGAACGATTCATCATGTCCAAGGAGAAGATAGAAATGGTATAAGTTATAAAGGACAACCATTATTGTTAACAGACTGGCAAAAATTTGTCTGTGTGAATCTATTTGGTTTTTTTGAAAAAGATTCAGATATTCGGCGGTTTAAAGAAGCGCTTATTTTTTTGCCTCGAAAACAAGGGAAAACAGCATTTAGTGCGGCGCTAACTGAAGCAAAGAGTATTTTAGATAGACGTTCTGGTTCAAAAGCTTATATTGTCGCAAATTCAGTTAAACAAACACTAGAGTGTTTTAATTTTTTAGTGGATAATGTGAACGAATTGAAAGAGGAT
Source organism: Enterococcus sp. AZ129 (assembly GCF_051714505.1). Lineage (NCBI taxonomy): Bacteria > Bacillati > Bacillota > Bacilli > Lactobacillales > Enterococcaceae > Enterococcus > Enterococcus sp. AZ129. The sequence continues at coordinate 765,842 of NZ_JBIORY010000001.1, forward strand.
GTCGAGAAATTACGAATACGTGATAACAATCAAGAACATTCGATTTCAATTAATTTTGGAGATGGGACAAGTGAAATCTATGCAATTGCTAACCAAGAAGATAAATTGGACTCTTTAAACTGTAATTGTTTGGTATTAGATGAATTGCATTCTTGGAAAAGAGCAGGAGCTAAAAAGTACACGTTGATGAAAAATGCGATGAAAGCTTATCGTAATAAATTATTGATAGGTATTTCAACGGCAGGTGATATTCCTGATGGATTTTTAGCCAATCGTTTAAAAACTTTACAGAAGGTATTGAATGGGTCAATTACTGATTCTGCGTATGACTCTTATTTCATTTTTATTTGCAAAGCAGATCAAGATGAAGAAGGGAATATTTTAAATAGTAAAGGAGAAATTACCACAATTGATGATCCTGAAGTTTTAGAAATGTGTACACCGTCCATTAATGTCACAGTTACTTTAGAAGAGTTATTGGATGATGCTTCACAAGCAATGAATGAACCACAATTAAAAACAGAGTTTTTAAATAAAACGCTGAATGTCTTTACGAATGCAATGGATGCCTATTTCGATATTAATGAGTTTAGAAGTTCGGATATGCAATACGATTGGACATTAGATGATTTAGCAAGATTACCTATTGTTTGGTACGGCGGTGCGGACTTATCAAAACTACATGATTTAACGGCAGGTGCTTTATACAGCTCATATAAAGGAATAGATATTTGTATTACGCATGCCTTTTTCCCGAAATTAGCAGCAGTAAAGAAAGCAGAAGAAGATGGTATTCCTTTATTTGGTTGGAAAGAAGATGGTTGGTTAACGATGAGTAACACGCCTACCGTTTTACATGATGATATTGTTAATTGGTTTATTTCTATGAAACAAAAAGGCTTCAAAATTAAACTTGTTGGTTTTGATAAAAAGTTTGGTCGAGAGTTCTTTTTTAAAATGAAAAAAGCAGGATTTAAAATTAAAGATCAACCACAATACTTTTATAAGAAATCAGAAGGCTTCCGTCATATCGAGGTGAAAGTCAAAAATAAACAGTTCTATTACTTACATTCCGATGCCTACGAATATTGTGTTCAGAATGTGCGAGCGATTGAAAAAACTGATGATATGATTCAGTACGATAAACTAGATGGTGATGGTGGGGTACAACGTATCGATTTATTCGATGCGAGTGTATTTAGCTGTTGCCAGATGTTGGAAGATATGGCTTATGGAAATGTCGGAACAGAGTGGTTAAATCGTAAATATTAAATAGTAAAGGATGATTATTGTGGCAAAAAAGAGAAAAAAAGCAAATAAAATACGTTCAGAACCAAAAATTCCCCAACCATCAGGCTCAAGTGATCCTACGGTTGGTTTTTTTATGTCTGATATTTCTCGAGAAATATTAGTACCAGGCTATACAAGACTTTCAGATAATCCAGAAGTAAAAACTGCTTGTCAAAAAATAGCCGATTTGGTATCGGGAATGACCATTCATTTAATGGAAAATTCAAAAAATGGCGATGTTCGTGTGAAAAATGAACTATCTAGAAAAATTGATATTGAACCTTATTCATATATGACTAGAAAAAATTGGGTCTATAACATTGTTTATTCTATGTTATTGCCTGGCGATGGAAATGCTATTGTCTTTCCCGAAATGAAAGATGGTTTTATTCATGAATTAAGACCCTTGAAACCATCTAAAGTTAGCTTTATTGAACTTGAAGATGGCTATTCTGTGAAATATGGTTCAACGACTTATTCACCAGATGAAGTCTTACATTTTGCAATTAATCCTGATCCAGAACAACCATGGAAAGGAACGGGTTATCGAATCCCTTTAAGGGATATTACCTATAATTTACGACAAGCAAATGCAACAAAAAAATCATTTATGAGTGGGCAATATATGCCGAATGTTATTGTGAAAGTAGATGCAATGAATGAAAATCTTGCAAGTGAAGCAGGAAGAAATCAAATTAAAGAAAAATATTTAGGAGAATCTAGACCAGGTGAACCTTGGGTTATTCCAGCAGAACTATTAGATGTCCAACAAGTAAAGCCATTATCTTTAAAAGATATTGCGATTAATGAATCAGTGGAAATAGACAAAAAAACAGTAGCAGCTTTATTAGATGTTCCAGCATTTATTTTGGGCGTTGGTTCATTTGATAAAGATGAGTATAACAATTTTGTTCGTACAAGAATTAAAGCTATTGCAGATATTTTTCAACAGACGTTAACGAAGGGCTTGCTTGAAAATCCGAATTGGTATTTTAAATGCAATTCTAAGAGTTTATTGGCTTATGACACGAAAGAATTAGCGGAAATTGGGATGAATTTGTATATTCGAGGAATCTATACAGGGAATGATGTCTTGAATATGATAGGAGATTCACCTAAGCCTGGTTTAGATGAGCTAATTATTTTAGAAAACTTTATTCCTCAAGGAATGATTGGAGAACAAAGTAAACTTAAGGGAGGTGACTCTGATTGACTGTAAAAGAAAATCAAACACGTTCTATGGCAACGACTTTTTCTACCAGAGAAGAAACTTCAGGGGAAAAAATCATTGAAGGTTATTTCGCTGTTTTTAATCAAGAAACGGAACTTTGGCCAGGTGCTTTTGAAGAAATTTCACCAGAAGCATTTAACGGCTCTTTGAGCAATGATATACGAGCGTTGACCAATCATGAAACCACTTTGGTTTTAGGTAGAAATAAATCAGGAACATTAAAGTTAAGCGTTGATTCTAGAGGTTTGTGGGGACAAATTACTATTAATGAAAATGATTCAGATGCCCTAAATCTCTATGAACGTGTGAAACGAGGAGATGTTGATCAATGCTCGTTTGGCTTTAATATTCTGAATGAAGAAACAGATTGGAGAGAAGATGGCACGGTTAAATGGCTATTGAAAGAAATCGATCTCCATGAGGTTTCAGTCGTAACGTTTCCTGCATATGAAGATACAGGTGTACAAGCTAGACATACACAATTAGAACAATACCGTGAAAAACAAACAAAGCAATGGCGTAAAAAATTATTGAGCCAATTAAAAAATAGGGGGAATTAATCATGGCATTAAAACAAATTATGCTACAAAGAAAAATTACTAGTAAAACAGAATTACTTCGATCATTAGAAGAAAAAGATGCTGAATTTAAAACACGAGAAAAGAATTTAGAGGCTGCAATTGAAGAAGCAGAAACGGAAGAAGAACAACAAGCGGTTGAAGATGAAGTGAATAAATTCAACGAAGAAAAAGAGCCTCATGATCAACAAAAAAAAGAATTAGAGGAAGAAATTCGTTCCTTACAAGAAGAATTAGACGGATTAAATGAAAAGAAACCAACAGGTAAAGGAGAAGAAAGAAAAATGGGAGATAAAAAAGAAACTCGAAACAAAAATCTTATGGATTATCATGAACGTTCAGATGTAAAAGAATTTTATGATGAATTACGTGAAAGATTACAAATGCGTGCAAACGGTCAAGTATTGCCTGATGGACCAAGCGGCGCAGAATTGATTATTCCAGATATTATTGTTAATCGTATTCGTGAGCGCATTGGTGATTTTACCACTCTTTATCCATTAGTAGATAAAGTGATTGCCAAAGGACGTGTGAAATTAATTTTAGATGTAGATACTAGCGAAGCTACTTGGTTAGAAATGCGAGGCGCATTACCAGAAGAGGATGATTCTAAATTAACAGCAGTTGAATTTGATGGATTCAAAATTGGTCGAATTGTCTATATTGATAATTCTCTGTTAGAGGATTCTGTTATTAATTTAGATGGTTATTTAACGAAACGAATTGCACGCTCTATCGCAAAAGGATTAGATAAAGCAATTGTTACAGGAACAGGGAAAGATGATAAACAACCAGATGGTATTCTTCCTAAAATTCCTGGTAAAAATAAAGTAACGAAAAAACCAACGTATGAAGAATTGATTCCAGTATTGGGCTTAATTGATACAGGGGAAGATGCCACAGGAGAAATCGTTGCAGTAATGCATCGACAAACTTATTATAATCGAATTGCAACGTTAACATTACATGTAAATTCTAATGGGGTAGATGTTGTTCAATTACCAAACTTGGCTGAACCTAATTTCTTAGGATTAAAAGTAGTTTTCAATAATTACTTACCACAAGATAAAATTTTGTTTGGTGTATTTGATAAATATACTTTAGTAGAACGTGAATCTGTTCGAGTTGATATGTCAGGTCACTATAAATTCAGAGAGGATCAAACGGCTGTTCGAGGATTAGGACGTTATGACGGTAAACCAGTTCTTCCAGAAGCGTTTGTAGAAGTAACATTAGATCCAGCGGGGGAGTAACAATGCCAGAGTCAAGACTGGCAGAAACTTCATTAAGTAAACTGACTATTCCTGAATTAAAAACTATTCTTGACGAAAAAGGCATCGAGTATAAAAACAATGTTAGCAAAAAAGAGTTACTAAAATTATTAGAGGGAACAGAATAGTTCCCTCTTTTTATTAGGTGATAAATATGAGTGATCAAACACTAGAGTTATTAAAAGTAAATTTAGGAATTATGTCAAAAAATCGTGATACTTATTTATCAACGATTATTGAAAGTGTCGTCAGCGAATTGCAAACAGAACAAGGAGTATCCATTGATTTAGATAATGAACTTCATGTGATGTTTATTGTGGATTATTCTGCTTGGCGTTATCGCTCCAGAGGAGAAGGTATTCTTCCTAGAAATTTACAATTTCGTTTGCATAATCTAGTACTTTCTGAAAAGGAGAATAAAAATGGATAGAACATGGGATTTAGATATTGTTCTTCTAGAAAATGATGGCTTTACAAGTGATGATATAGGCAATCAGATACCAAAGTATAAGCGTACTCCTGTCATGGCTTGTAAAGAAAACGTCAGTAGAGGAGAATTTTATCAAGCTGGCCAAAATGGAATAGAAAATATTCATTTATTTATTATTCATCCTTATGAATATTCTGGAGAAAACTATCTTGAATTTGAAGAGAAAAAATACAAAATTATTCGCACGTACCAAAAGAGTTACGAAGAACTTGAAGTGGTTTGTCGTTTGAGCTTAGGTGATGCTAATGGCTAAGGCAATCCATATTAGTGAACTTTCTAAAGAAATCAGTAAGATGGTTCGAGAATACACGGAAGAAGTTGAAACCAACGTAGGAGAAGCTACTGAAATAGTAGCGAAAGAAACGCTTCAAGAATTGAAGCAAAATAGTCCAAAACGTTCAGGAAAATATGCACGGAATTGGCGAAAGAAAAAACAAGGGCCAACAAAACAAGTAATTTATCAAAATGATCCAACCTATCGTTTGACTCATTTATTAGAAAATGGGCATGCATTAAAGAGGGGTGGTCGAAAAGTCGGCCAGGTAGTCGCTAAACCGCATATAGAAGCTGCGGAAGAAAAGGCTATCGCTTCTTTAGAAAAAGAATTGGTTAGGAGATTGACGTAACAATGACTTTAAAAGAATTGAAACAGTTATTAGACAAAATGGAATTACCAATTTCATATCGTGAATGGCAACCTGGGCAAGTTCCAGAGTTGCCCTATTTACTTTATTACGAAAATACAAGTACTAATTTTTTTGCAGACAATGCAGTCTATTGTAAAAAAACAGAGATTGTCATTGAACTATATACGAACACGAAAAATATTCGTGAAGAAAATAAATTAGAGGAATTGCTGAACACAGCAAAAATTCCATTTGATACTTACGAAACGTATCTAGCATCTGAACAGATGTATTTAAAAGCATATGAAATTACAATTTAATAAGAGGTGAAGAAAAATGGCACAAAAAGAAAGAGTAGGAAGTCCTGAAAAAAATCGTGTAGAGTTTGGCTTAGAAAACGTATATTATGCAAAAGCAATGTTAAATCCAGAAACAGGGGAAATTACTTATGGTACACCTGTTCGTTTTCCTGGGGCGGTTGAATTGTCTATTGAGCCTTCAGGAGATTTAATCAAATTTAAAGCAGATAATGTAGATTACTATACTTCTCCAAACAATCAAGGATATGACGGAACATATACATGCGCTAGAATCCCTGAAGATTTTGCAGTGGAAATTTTAGGAGAAAAAGTAGATGATGCGGATAAAGTTCAAACAGAGTATGCAAATGCTGAAACCTCTCCTTTTGCGTTAATGTTCCAATTTGAAGGAGATAAAACAGCAACTCGCCATGTGTTATATTATTGCACTGCAAATAGACCAACTATTGGCTCTACAACAAAAGATTCTGGCGATCCAAACACTTCTGAGCTAACGTTTAGTGCTGGCCCACGTCCTTCAGATAAAGCAGTAAAAACCAAAACACGTCCCGATACTCCATCAGGTGTTTACGATAAATGGTTTACAAAAGTTTATGAAAAAGGAGCAGCTGCTTAATCATGGAAAAAACTATTGAAATTGGCACGACTAAAATCAGGTTGGCTTCTAATGCAGCTACTCCTTTACGGTATAAAATGCAGTTTGGGAGCGATTTTTTTGCTGATTTATTAACTTTGGCAAAAGCATTAGACAATCAAAATGAGGATGGGGAGTTTGAGTTAACGAATATCTCATATGATGATTTAAAACGAGTTGAATTAACTTTGTTGTATAATTTTGTATGGACATTCGCCAAAGCAGCAGATTCAAGTATTCCAGATCCAATTACTTGGTTAGAAAGTTTAGATTCTTTACCTTTGTCAGATTTTGCCAATGAACTTCAAGAATTAATTTCACATAGTATTCAATCAAAAAAAAAGTAAATGATGAAATGGCTTCTAGTGATGAAGTACTCACCACGGAGTCATTTCTTTTTATTTGTAAACAAGTAGGATTATCTAACGAGGAAATGCAATTAATGGAAATAGGAGCATGTTTAGATTTTGTTCAAGAATGGATAGATAATCATCAGGAAAAATCAGAACCAAAAATTAAAACAAGAAAAGCAACTCAGGCAGATTTTGATGCATTTTAGAAAGGAGGAGAATTTATGGCGAAGAAAAAAATCTCGGGTATTACAATTGCGCTTGATGCGGATACAAAAGGCGTTACAAGTGGTTTGAAAAGTATTGTTGATCAATCGGTAAATGTATCAAAGGAATTAAAAGATGTCGAGCGACTTTTAAAGTTAAATCCAAATAATGTAGAACTATTATCGCAAAAACAAGAATTGCTTTCTCGACAAATAGAATTAACCACGAATAAGCTAGATGCTTTGAAAGGTGCTCAAGCAGATGTTGAACGGCAATTTAAATCTGGAGAAATTGGTGAAGAGCAGTATCGGAAGTTTAAACGAGAAATCGAGGAAACTGAAGGTGCTTTAAACGGGTATAAAGGCCAATTATCAAGTATGAAAGTGGAACAAGAAAAACTAGCTCAAAATACGCAACGCTTATCTACATTTTTTGAAGCTACAGGAACGGATATAAATGATTTTTCGGATGTTTTAGGTACTCGCTTAGTAGCCGCAATTAAAGAAGGAAAAGCCAATTCTTCTCAACTAGAAAATGCATTAAATAAAATCGGCAGGGCTGCATTAGGTCAAACTGTAGATATTAATAAAATGAAACAAACGTTAGATTCCATTGATGATGGGAACTCTGTACAAAAAATTTCTTCTGATTTGAACGGTTTAAAAAGTGATGCAAATAAAGCAGATGATGCTTTAGATAAAATTGGTGATACTTTAGAAGAAATCGATGACAAAATAGGTAAAGGAAATTTGTTAGATGCAGGAGAAGCTTTAAGCGGTATGTCTGATAAAGCCAAAGATATGGCTGGAAAAACAATTGAAGCTTTTACAGAAGTAGAAGATGCTCAAAAGAAATTAAACGCTTCTATGGGGGTAGCAGGCACGGCATCTGCTAAAAAATACGAACAAGCATTAACAGATGTTTTTCGTAGTGGTTTATTTGAGGATATGTCAGAAGCAGCAGATGCTGTTGCTTTAGTGTCTAAAAATCTTGGGGATATGAGCAATCAAGATTTAAGTCAGTTAGTTCAAGATGCCAAAGTGTTAGAAAATACTTTTGAAGTAGATTTAAAAGAAACAATTCGTGGTGTTGCAGCAATGCAAGAAAACTATGGAATTACTGGAAAGCATGCCTTAGACATGATTACAGTAGCACTTCAAAGAAATGGAAGTACATGGGCAGATGAAGTTGGCGATAATATGGCAGAGTATTCTCAATTATGGGCTCAAATGGGCTTCACTGCTTCTGAAACTTTCCAAATTTTAGAAAATGGTACTCGAAATGGAGCATACAACTTAGATAAAGTAAATGATGTTGTTAAGGAAATAGGAATTTCTTTAACAGATGGGAGAATTGAAGAAAATATTGATTCATTCTCTCAAAAATCAAAAGAATTGTTTGAATCATTTAAAAATGGTGGAGCTTCTCAAGCAGAAGTTATCCAGTCACTTCTTACTGATTTAGGTGAGATGGAGAATAAAACTGAGGCATTATCTTTAGCTTCCACTGTCTGGAGTGCTCTAGGAGAAGATAATAGTCTAAAAGTATTAACTTCTCTAATGAGTGTTAAAGGTGGTTATGAGGATGTTCAAGGAGCAGCAGATAAATTAAATGAAGATACGACAACGACTAGTCAAAAAATGCAAGGTGCATGGAATGATTTAAAGCTAGCATTAGTACCAATAGGAGAAGAGTTAGCTCTTGCATTGCAACCATTATTATTAGGATTAACAGAAATTCTTAAAAGCTTTCAAAATTTACCAGGGCCAGTTAAAACTTTTATAGCGGCTTTTTTAGGTGTAGGAACAATAGTAGGAATTTTAGCTGGAGTTGCAGGTGCATTAACTGCTTTAGTAGGAATATTAGGCGGACCAGTCACTTTAGCACTTATTGCTGTAACAGGAATTATTGCAGGAGTAATTGCTGTGATAAAAAATTGGGGTTCAATAACAGAATGGTTCTCAAAACAATGGGATAGGCTACAGAAATGGTGGACTGAATTTTGGGCACGTTTTTCAGATCCTGCTGATTCGGCATTTAAAATCTTATCTTCTTCAGTTAAGACAGTTACTAGCTTTTTATTTGGTTCTTTCGAGGACAAAGTAAATGCTGTAAAAAATATTTTTAAATCTTTAAGATTAAAATTTCCAAAAATTGAACTACCACCAATGCCTCATTTTGATTTGAAATGGAGTTCGAAAAAGATATTTGGTAAAAATATTTCTTATCCATCAGGTATTGATGTGAAATGGTTTGCTGATGGAGGGATTTTAACTAAGCCAACAATCTTTGGCGCTTCTGGAAATAAGTTGTTAGGTGGCGGTGAAGCTGGAAAAGAAGCTGTCGCACCGTTAGATAAGTTAATGAGCTATATCCAAACAGCGGTAGATAAAAGTTTATCTAAACAACAAGCAAGTGATGAAATTCATTTACATTTAACAGCTTACGGGAATTTACCAAAAGAGACATTGGATCAAATTGCAGAATATTTGACCTATAAATTTGTTGATTTAAAAAATAAAGAAGTATTTGGTGGGTGATAATATGTTAGATGGTTGGTTTAAATTAGGAAATCATTGGAGCAAAGAGTTTAATGCATTTATTACTGAAAGACCAAAAAAGAAAAAAGCAAAAAGAGTGTTTACTCTTGAAGAAGTTTCAGGATTAAATAAACTAGCTGTCAATGATGGTGGTTACTATACCAATGTAGAACAAACCTTGGAGTGTTTTTATTTATCACCTACTATGGATCGTATTCAGCATTATGAAGATTTAATCACTGAAGCACTAGATACCAAAGGCGAGTATGTAGATTTTGTAGCTTATTGGGACCCTAGTTATATTTACCAAGCAATTGTAATAAATGAACCTAATTTTGAAGGGACTTCTCAGACATTAAGAGGAGTTCCTTTTTCGTTTGATCTGAGTATTGCTCCATTTAAGAAAAATGTTTTCGGTATGCATCCAATTTATCTTGATAAGCAAGGTTCTATTTTTAATCCAGAACGTTATATTTCTTATCCTAAGATTAAAATATATGGCTCTGGCAATATAACTATTTCAATTAACGGAAGAGAAACAAAATTTTCTAACGTTACATCAGATATTATTATTGATTCTGATCCTGATGTGATGGAAACATACCGAGAAGTAGATGGAATCTTAGTAAATGAACATAAAAAGTTATTGAACAATCAAATGTATCCTTATTTAGATGCAGGAGAAAACCATATTACTTGGAGTAGTAATGTAAAAAAGATTAGTTTAGAACCGAGGTGGCAAACAAAGATATGAAGCCTATTTTATATAGTCCAACAGATACCGATTTTGAAGCGGGAGGAATTGGCGTTCTTGCTGATTGTAAAAAGTGTTTGGTGACAGAAGAAGGAAATGGAGCTTATACTGCTGAATTAGCTTTTCCAATTAATGCTAAGTATTCAGAGCAATTAGAAAATCATAATTATCAAATAAAATGTAAGCCTAATGTAGAAGATAATTACCATATTTTTTATATCTATAATCATTACAAAGATATGGCTACAGGCGTTTTATATGTTTATGCAAAATCTCGAACAATGAAATTAGGAAATCGTGCGGTTAAAAAATTAACGTTTGAACGAGCCACATGTGAAGAAGCAATGGAACGTTTAGAAAAAGCAATGGACCAACAAAGTGATATTCGATTATTTAGTGATATTACTCGTGTTGGCTCTACAAAAATTGAAGTGACAAATCCTTTGCAGTGCATAAAAGGGATAGATGGTTCTTTCAACCAAATTTATGGCGGCGAAATGAAACATGAACCATTTAAACTTTCTTTATTGAATAGACGAGGAAAAGACCATGTTACAACGTTTAGATATAGAAAAAATCTGTCAGGATTAAAAGTAGATATTAATTTTGATGGTTTGTTAACAAGAGTTTTTCCATATGCAGATGTTCAGAATAACGAAGGGCAAACCGAAAGAATATACGGGAATAAAGTGGATTCTCCCTATATTAATCATTATGATGGAGAGATTTATTCAGAATATGTGCAATTTACAGAAGAACAAGGAGTTACGAATCAAACTAGTTTAAACAACGTTGCAAAAAAATATTTCTCTTCACTAAATCCTAATTGTGACAAACCTAAAGTATCCATTGAATTAAATATAAGAAAAATGGAAGATTCAGCTTTAGCAAAACGATTTAAATCGTTTCGAACAATTGGTTTATTTGATACGTTTGATGTTTTTCATGAAAGATATAATATAAAAATCACTGCACAAGTAACAAAAATTGTTTATGATTCTTTAGCTGAAAGAGTAGAATCCTTAGAAGCAGGAGATACAAAATACACGTTTTTTGAGAAACAAAAGCAAGAAATTGCTGAAACATTAAAAGGTTACACAGGTAAACAATATGCAAGTAATTTTATTGATGTTGTGACAAATATTATTTCAGGAAATGATGGTGGTCACGTGATTTGGTGGCCAAAAAACAGACCTACAGATTTATTTTTCTGTGATAATGCTAAATTAGAAAAAGCAAAATTAGTACTAAGAATTAATAAAAGTGGTATAGGTTTTTCTTCTAAAGGCTGGCAAGGTCCATTTTCTACAGCATGGACTTTAGATGGTAAGTTTAATGCGAACTTTATTAAAACAGGAATTATCGATGCAAATGTATTTCAGAACTCTTTTAACAAAACAGGCGATGTATTGAGATTAGTAAATGGTTTGTTAGAAATCAGAAATAACAGTAAAAAAATTATGCAGTTAACCAAAAAAGGAATGGAGTTTTGGAATGGGGCTAATCACGTTGGTTCAATGGGAACAAAGGGAAATCCTTTTCCTGATTTAAGAGATGAAAACGGAAATCCAGTTATAAAAGATGGTAATTCTCTTCTCATAATAGGTGATGATCCAAAGACAAATATTATCGGTTTTTCTAATCGAAAAGGTACTGGAATAGCGCTTGCGGGAGGACAGCAATATCATTTAGGAAATGATTTTTATTTTGTCGGTAAGGATAGTTCTTCTACGATATATGTGGATAAAATAATTTTAAAAGGTCAAGAACTTATTCCAGGAAGCGGTACTGGTGGCGGTGGCGGTACACCTCCAGAATTGTCTACTGAAAAAGAGAAAAACGCTTGGGCAGTTTGGCAGTTCTTAAAATCTAAAGGTTATAGCGAACAAGCAACTGCAGGTATTTTAGGAAATATGGAACAAGAATCAGGCATTATGCCAGACATTGACGAAGGTGGTGGCGGTCCTGGCTATGGCTTAGTTCAATGGACATCACCTGTAGCTGGTGAAAGTGGTCGTGCATATGTTCAACGTTTATTAGCACAAGCTGGTATTAGTGGTGACTATCGAAACATTAATACGCAACTTCAATTACTGGACTGGCATATGCACAACGGTCAGTATATTCCTACTTCTGCTTATCCATATTCCGTTGCACAATTTAAAGCATTAACAGATATAGGAACAGCTACGTTGGCGTTTGAAGCCAACTTTGAGCGACCAGCAGTTACTCATCCAGAGCGGATTGATATGGCGATTTACTGGTATAACAAATTGCATGGGTTGCAACCCAGTAATCCAACGTGGATGAACCCTGTACGATCTAGCTATACGATTACACAAGAATGGGATCAAATTGGCTGGGGAACGAACGTTATTCATGGTGGAATTGATATTGCTTCAGTTCCTGCTGGAAGTACGCCACCTGTTTATGTGGCACGTAGCGGCACAGTTGAAACCGTCACTTATGATGGAACTGGAGGAAATTATGTTGTCATTAAACACGATGATGGTTATTGGACCTATTACGGTCACTTAAATTCTGTTGATTTAGCTATAGGCGATAAAGTAACGACCAATTCACGTGTTGGAATAATGGGTTCCACTGGGCTTGCTAAAGGTATTCATCTTCATTTTGAAGTGTGGAAAGGCGCACAGTGGCAACGAATCAATCCACGTGATGTAATTAATTTTTAAAAAGGAGTGCACAAATGGTTAAATGGCAAGCAACGCTAAGTACAACCGAACCATACAACTATGTCGGTATTATTAATGTACGGCAAGGGAATAAGAACACAGAAGTCTTAGAAGTAAATATTGTAGAAAATGCTTTGCCGTTAGACTTAAGTCTCTGCAAAGTTTTTTTAGAGTCAGTTATTAATAATAAATTCCCGATTCAACGTTTAGCAAAAATTATAGATGCTAAAAAGGGGATTATTCAGTATACCTTTGATGAATATTCTATGCAGTCGTTACACAGACAAGAAGCTTATTTTAGTATTTACAAAGGCGATAATTTAATCGGCACAACGCAGAATTTTTCTTATTTCGTAATAAATGCTGCTTCTAAAACAGAAGGTGAAATGGGTTCTTATTGGCAGTCCATTGAAGATTTAATCGCAGACATGACCGCTTTTATCAACGAAAACAAAGACGATTTTACTGATTGGATGAATGCTAGAAAAGAAGAGTTTGAAGCATGGCGAGATGCGCAAAAAACAGATTTCACTTCATGGTTTGAATCAATCAAAGATATTTTAAAAACTGTTGATCCAGGCGGAACAATGTTAGCCGAACTAATGGATGCACGTATCGATATTCAAGGAGTGCGCCATAATTCAATTTCTGAACGTTTATTGGCAGATATGGAATATTTGTATCAGAAATTAGAAAAACGTTTGTATATGTTAGAATATGGCGAAATAAGTGACTTGATTATTTTACAAGATGATGCTTTCTCGCTGAATCATGAAACAGAAATTGTTGGAACAGTTGATTATTCTGTGACCGATGGGGCATTGGTTATCGCAACAGTTGATGATACAAAACAGAACACTTATGTGTTTGAAAAAGTGGGTGAAATAAGTGGTTAAAGCAAAACGCATGATGGAAACCGAAGAAAATGGTGTGGAACGTCAGTTTTATCCTATAACACATGTATCTGCTGTTCGAGGATTAGAAAAAATTATTGCGGGTCAATCAAAAGTATTATCTGTTAATGGATACACTGGGGCAGTAATTATCACTAAAGCAGATCTAGGCTTAGAAAATGCACTGACAGAACTTCCTTACGCAACAGAAGAAACAGACGGTATTATCACTTCTGAAATGTTTCAACGATTGTCAAATGGCGAGGGAGGCGTGTATATTCTTCCAATCGCTACTACAGACGAATTGGGCGGAATAAAGGTTGGCCAACTGTTAGAAATTGCAGAAGACGGCACGTTGTCTGCGGTAAAACAAACAGATCAAAATTTTACCACTGAACTAAAATCGAAACTGGAAGAGTTGAAAGGTTATACTGCTGGAGCGAATATTTCTATTTCAGAAGATGGTGTGATTTCAGCAACTGGTGGTGGCGGAGTGAATCAACAATATGTCGACCAAAAAGTCCAAGAAGCCATTGACAGAATACCTGATATTACGTTTGAGAAAGTAGGCGAAGTGCAATGACAGACATTGTTAAAGTAAAACAAGGAGGAACACAGGTATTTCCTCAAACACATTGGAATGCCGTGGAAGGGAAACCAGAAGTATTAAAAGGTGAAAAGGGAGACCCAGGGCCACAAGGTCCAAAAGGAGATAAAGGAGACGTTGGTCCGCAAGGTCCAGCAGGGCAAAATGCAACAACGACAGACGTTGCAACCTCAATAAAAAATGGCTTGATGTCTAAAGAAGATAAAACAAAGCTAGATGGATTGCCAGCAATTACGTTTGAAAAGGTAGGGGAAGTGTAATGACAACAACAGATATTGTTCAATTAAAAGAAAAAGGAAAACCAATTTATCTTAAAACACATACTGCCGCAATTGATGGGCTTGAATCGTATCTAAAGAAAATAGATGCGGACAAAGCATATCAAAAAATCACCAAAAAAGAACCGTTGTGGACAGGTGCATGGTATGGGGGAGCTGCAGGAAACGGTCAAGTGCCATCTAAGCCACTTTCACAGTGCGAGAATGGTTGGATTTTGCAGTGGCAAGAATACACAAAAGAAGGAATTTTGAACGGCGCATGTTATCACTTTTTCGTTATTCCTAAACAGCATGCACAGAACCCAGGTTCTGGAGGCGTTATTTTCCTATTACATGGATACTATACTAATTTAGTACGGAAATATTTATATATTAAGGATACTAAAATTACAGGTAATGATATGAATGCCTCTTCTAGTGATACGGCTGGTTCAGGCAGTAAAATGTTTGCGTTAAGTGCGATTTATGAATACTAGGAGGAAAGAGAACATGAAAATTTGGATTGATGATATTCAAGGTTATCTAGATGGATATTCCACAATGAAACAACCGAATAAGATTGAACTTGAAGTAGAAAAAGAACCAACAGATTTCTTTAATTATCGTTGGGACGGAACAAGCTTAATATATGATCCTGACAATGTGCCAGAACCAGAGCCAGCACCACCAACCGACATTGAGGTATTACAAGCCGAAAATGCGGAATTAAAACAATTGAATTCAAAACTCATGGTTAATGACGTGAATTTAAAAAAAGAGCTTTCAGAAGTAACGAAAAAAGCAGATAATTTTGCGCAAATTAGTGCAAAATCAATGCTTGCGATTAATCAATTAACCAATCAGGTAAAAGAAATTAACGAAAAATTAGAAGAAGGAGTGGAATAAAATGTTTACATTTGATGACATTAAAATGATGTATGACTGGGGCTGTTTTACAGATGAACAAGTTGCAGAATTTGTACCACTTTGTATAACAGAAGATGAATTTACAAAAATGACAGGAAAACCGTTTAGCAAAGGCTAAGCGGTTTTTATTATTGGAGGAATTATTTTGTCAAATGAAATTGTTGTCGCTGTTATAGGATTAGTAGGCAGCACAATTGGCGCGTTTATTGGAGTTGTAGCTAGCGCCAATTTGACAGCTTACAGAATTGAACAGCTAGAAAAGAAAGTAGAAAAACATAATGGGATAATTGAAAGAACCTTTAAATTAGAGGGTCGAATGCAAGAAGCGGAACATGACATAATAGAATTGAAAGGAGCAAAAAAATGAAAAAGAAAATTTTAATTGGAGCGTTAATCGCTCTATTTTTTATACCTACAATTAATGTAGATGCTTACCAGATTGAACAAGACCCAATCAATTTTGGCGGTTATTTCCCTGGATATGCAACTAACGAATTGATTGTATTGCATGAGTCAGGAAATGGAAATAATGTTGGTCCAAACAGTTTAGATAATGAAACGGCATATATGAAACGAAATTGGCAAAATGCTTATGTTTCATATTTTGTTGGTTCTGGTGGTCGAGTGAAACAGTTAGCGCCAGCTGGTCAAATCCAATGGGGCGCAGGACCAACAGCGAATGCAAAAGCCTATGCACAAATCGAATTAGCTCGAACGAATAACAAAGAAACGTTCAAGAAAGACTATGCAGCCTATGTTAATTTGATTCGCGATTTAGCAACTCAAATCGGCGCAACATTTGATTTAGATGATGGTACAGGATACGGAATTGTATCGCACGATTGGGTGTCTAAAACTTGGTGGGGTGATCATACCGACCCATATGGCTATTTAGCAAGTTGGGGAATTAGTAAAGCACAATTAGCACAAGACTTACAAACTGGGTTACCTGAAGATGGTCACGATGTTATTGTAAACCCCGGAAAACCAAATAAACCAAAGTATAAAGTAGGGCAGAATGTTCGCTTTACAACGATCTATAAAAATCCAGATGCGCTAATCGAACAACATATTAATGCAAACACTTTATGGACACAAGTTGGTACAATCACACAGAAATTAGACGGTCGTAAAAATCTATATCGGATTGAAAATAGCGGTAAATTATTAGGTTATGCGAACGATGGAGATATTGCGGAATTGTGGGAAAATAGCAAACCTAGACCAGCTAAAATATTCACTATTGACGTAAATGAAGGGATTGTGTTACGTACTGGCTCACCTAGTCTGTATGCGCCAGTATATGGTATCTGGCCAAAAGGTGCGCAATTTAGATATGATTCAGTCCATGTAGCTGACGGCTATGTTTGGTTAGGTGGAACAGATTCAAACGGAACAAGAATTTACATTCCTGTTGGTCCAAATGATGGTGATCCAAATAATACTTGGGGAACTGGTTATTAGAATATGCATAAATTGGAGTGATTGATATGTTAGCGGTCATACTTTCAATAATCGCATTGGCATTAAGTTGTTTTTCTTTTGGGTACAGAATTGGTAAAGAGAGTAAATAAAATTTCTAATCATAGAAGTATTGAAAAATCTCTCAAATTTTTTTATAATATCCTTACATTTGGTACATTATTAAATTTCTCGTTCACACTCTATCAATGATTGATAGGGTGCTTTTTATTGTTGAAATTTAGAATAAATAGGTTTAAAATATAGTTACCTTTTAATAAATTCATAGTATGACCTTCTTTTATTAATAATACAAGAAGGGTGCACCTATCTTTTCCCAAGTCCTAAGATAGGTGCATTTTAATTTTACTCATACGTAGCTTAGTTTAAAGCTATTGTATTACATAAGAAAACACCTACCACAGATGCACGTACTTCCCCAAGCAGTTGTCTGTGCGGTAGGTGTTTTTTTAGATTTTACTTGTTAATCATAACCGATTTTCTTTTTTTATAACAAGGTTAAGCTTGAATTTATGAAAAGGATAATGTGTACGGAATTTATCCTAATAAAAAATAGAATTAGCCTATTTCTAAGCTACTATTACTTGAGAACAGTTTCCTTTTAAATAAGTGGAAAATTGTAGTACAGCTACTTTAGCGATATTCCTTAATATCCCAGTTCTAATTTAAAGCCAAACACAATTTTGTTAATAAGTTGTGAATAGTTTTATTGGTTGAATTAACAAAACTAATTTGCTAGAATAATAAAGCAATTACTTGTAGTAAAAGACTACAGGCCCCTTGTATCATAATTGTGCAAGGGGGTTTTTGTATCGTATATTTATATTTCATGTCTAGAGTAGATGGATTATAACCTTTTTATAGTATTGGTCCATCATGTTTTAATACATTCATTTGCTTTATAGGAAATAGTATGGTATTATAAATAAGTAATCAATTTTGACATGTAACGAGAGCGCTATACATAAGACTATAATTCTCCTTTTGCTTATCAAATATTTTTTGCAACAAATCGCATACAGGGTATGCACAAGGAGGAAACATATATGAACAACGGTACAGTAAAGTGGTTTAACTCAGACAAAGGTTTTGGATTTATTACAGGTGAAGATGGTAATGATGTATTTGCTCATTTTTCAGCAATTCAAGCGGATGGTTTTAAGTCATTAGAAGAAGGACAAGCAGTAACTTTTGATATTGAAGAAGGACAGCGCGGTATGCAAGCTGTTAATATTTTTAAAGCATAATAAAGGTTTTGGTAAAACGTTCCAATTTAATTGGAACGTTTTTTTTATAAGATTAAATTGATAGGCTCTGAATGTTGAAAACGAAAGGAGATCATCATATGGGATTTGGAAAATGGAAAGAAGTTATACCATCAGATAAAAGTAAACAGTTTGAAGAAGGACAGAAAGTATCATTTATTTACAGAAAAGAAATTAGAAGTGGTATAATAGCTGTTTTATTAATTAATTCAGCAGTAATTAATATTATAGACAGTTCTAAGCCAAAAAACAAAAAAGAAAAAACAGTAATTAGTTATGAGAAACTATTATCGATGTATCAATAAAAAGACCCTAGTTTAGATTAGGGTCTTTGTGTTAAACTTAAGACAAGGATTTATGTCATACTCTTTTTTCTAAACAGATTCTTTACATGTTAAAGGATCTGTTATTTTTTATTTAAAAATTGTTAGCTTAGCTAGTTAGAGCAAACGGCTCATGACCATTAGGTTGATGGTTCGAATTTATCATAGTAGTTAAAACGAAATTATCTTGTGTATATAGAAAACACCTACTGAAGACGCACAATACTTCCCCAAGTTGTGTATGTTTAGTAGGTGTTTTTAATACAATTGTATATTCGAATTATAAATAAAATACAATTGTTTTGTAAAATGAAAACTTGAAATTTAAAAAAGAAAGCGGTAAAATATATTTACCAAACAATTTTATTTTTCATTTTATTACTACCTCTTGTCGCCTTACCCCAATGAGGCGGCTTTTTTTACATAAAAAATATTGAATTCAAAAAAAGACCACTTTTCATGATAAGGTGGTCTTTTTTTGTAGAGTTTTTTAAGAAAGCTCTTCATAATTGTTTACTGTTAAATTTGTAATGTAGTCTATTAAAGAAGAAAGTTCATAATTAATAGGAGAAACAATGGCATTTAAACCATCATCACCTTTATGTCGCATTCTTCCATATTTAGAACGAAATATAGCGAATAAGTCAGAATTTAAATCACATAAATAATTTTTTATATGGTTCCAATCAGAGAGAGCCAATATTTCTTTCTCTGTATAATCATGTTTTTTTGAACTGCAATTTTTTGCTAGTTCAAATATTTTATTTTCTGTACAAAATTTTATAATTTTTTGCTTAAATATTTCCATTAATAATTCTCCTTTTCAAAATATTTGGTTAATTAAAGATAATGATTTTAAAAGTTTATAAAAAAGCTTTTCTTTATGAAAAGCTTTTAAATTGGGCTAAGATATTATTTAAATCTCTAGAATTTAATTTTTGTCCATTGCTTAGTAATTTTAATGTTTGTAAATCTTGATCAGGAATGAATGTTTTGGAATCCAATTTTACAAAACTAGGTTTTACAAAAGGAGGATTAAATTTTGTTAGTTCATAATTTGAAGCATATAAAAGTTTAGTTTCTTTACCTTTTGAAGATGAAACGTTTAATACATATATTCCATTAGTTAATACTTCGACAACGAGATAGGGTCTATAGTATGAAGGCATTACTCCATCTAAATAACTTATTTTACCCAAATAAGCTTCTCCTACAGCTACCATTAAACAATCACCAGATCTCCGTTTTCTAGGTATATAGAATAAGTGTCATCAGTAGTATCTGGTAGTACAGAAAATGTTTCTAACTGAGGTAATATACTTTCTAAACTAATTTCGCGTGGATTATAATAAAAAGTTATACCATTAATAACTTCGTATGTTTCATCTGAATTAACAAAATTTTGATTATAAGTATCTAATATACTAGTTATTTTATATATTTCTTTAGAAATATCAGTTTTTGTAATTTTTGCTAAATTTTTATCATGAAATCCATTGTTTAAAGTTGAATTCTCAAATCGAACATTCCAAAAATCAAATTCATGGTTTAAGTTAGATAAGTCTTTTGCAGAGAGTTTTCCAAAAATGCTGACAGTTTTATCTAAAACTTCATATTCTTGTTCAGTAAAGTTTGGTACAAATTGTTTAGACTCGTTCATAAAAGAATAATACTCATTCTTATATTTTTGGCGCACTTCTTCTATTACAGTACCATTTTCAAAAGCAAGCATATCTTCTTTGAAAAGTAATTTCTTATGCATAGAGTAATTAATCAAATTTGCAAAAAATAAAAGTTTTTGAAGTTTCATATTTCCGTCAAAAGTATTAGGAGATTCAATAATATCTTTTTTCAAAAAGAATTTTGCATACTCCTTTACATTACGCAAATAAATTACCTCCTTTATCTGTATGTTACTATTCAATAATATTCTAACAAAATAATTTTAATAGGTAAATATAATTTACTTGACAAAGTAACTAAATTATAATTTAATTCTATTATTTTGAGTTAGTTCAATCTCATATATTCTATTTGCAAATAAAATAATAGAGGAGTAGACTTAAAGTATCAAATACTTAAGGAGTGTTATCTATTATGTCAAACTATGAAGAAAAAGAAGCAAAAGCATTAGTAAAAATTGCAGATGTTTTGAACAAACTGGATTCAAATTTAGAAGAATTAGATTCTCTAAATGAAGATGCAAAAAAACATAGTATGAAAAAATGGCTTGTTGAGAAAAGAGCTATGCATGAAATTAAAAAGATTGCACATGAAGCTGGTAAGTATGATAAGTACGATGAAAAAGAATTACAAAAAGAAATTGAACATGTAGAACAATATATGTAAAAATAAAAACTATTCCTTTTAAGGAATAGTTTTTTGTATTTTCCGCACACACATTTTCACCACAACTAGTTGCCTTTTTTGATTATACCTACCATAAACAGCAAGTTCTGTGCCATCAGGTAACATAAGTAATTCATCCACCAATTCTTTTTTAGAAATAATGCAGTTGATAGTTTCTTTTTGAGTCTGCAAAGAAAAGCGGACTAACATTTCTGGATAAGTGGTTAACACCTTGATTTTATGAATTGTTCCTACATAATTTGGCTTCATAGAAATCAACTCCTCGATAGTAGTTAACTATATTATATTAAGATTATTTTTATTCGTCTAGGTATGAAATGACCATACTTTGACCATACTCTTTAAGAAAATATAGAAACTATCAGAACATAGAATTTAATACAAATGCCTATTTTATAAGTGTTGAAGAAAGTTAGAGATTATTAGAAAAAATAAATCTTAAAGTATCAGTTTATCCAGTAGCTAACTAATACGATTAAAAAGCTGAATCTGCGGATTCAGCTTTTTTTGTCTTGCATAAAGGGTTAGCCGGAAAATAAAGGAAGATCTCAAAATAAAAAAAATCTCACATTGGGTTTAACTGCTTGTCTGACAAGGTTAATTGATGATATATTTAATGTAATAACAAGCATGTTATAAAATAATTGAGTCAAAAGAAAGAAGGGTATTATGCAGAAGAATTTTAGTGTAGTAAAGAAGTACGTGAATTTGATTTTGGATATTGTATTAGGGATTTTAGGAGTTTTCTTATTAGTATTTATGGCTAGTTATTTAGTTGACCTCGCTACATATCTCATGAAGCCAATGACGCCGGATAATTTTTCAGTTATCATGCAAGAAATTATTTCATTCTTTATGTTATTTGAGTTTATTATGATGATTCTTCGCTATATTCAAGAAGGACACCATATTCCGATTCGTTATTTGATTTTAATTTGTTTAACCGCAATTTTACGTCAATTAATGGTTGCGCATGGCGATGGCTTGCAGACCTTATTGTTATCTTTATCAATTCTTTTACTAGTGGTTGTGCTATTTATTCTCGGGTTAAATGGCAGCAAATTTTATACGCTAGGAAAAGCGAAAGTAGAAGAAGATCACGAGCAAGATTTTCATCATTAATCGAACATAATCAAAGACCGTCCAACGTGAGAATTTTTCTCTAACGTGGGGCGGTCTTTTTAATGCATAGTTAAATAGTTAACTCAATCAGTTCAATTGTTGGTAAGACACCGAAGCGTGCGCTGATTTTAGTGGTTCCGATTCCTGGGTGAACAATTAGCGGCGTTTCATCTTCTAAATGATAAAGCCCATGTGTATATTTTTTAGCAAGCTGATTTTTGTAAGTGAAAAAAGGTAAGCGAATCTGTCCGCCGTGACTATGTCCTGCTAAAATGAGGTCAATGTTTTTGTTGACTGCTGAGTCTGCGACATCTGGCTCATGGGTTAGTAGCAGAGTGGGCGTTCCAGTAGGGCGGTTGACTAAAGCTGCAGCTAAGTCGGTTTGTCCATATAACGAATCTTCTAAACCAGCGACGTACAAGGAGATACGGTGTGAGACAGGCAGTAATTTGCCCGTGTTTTTTAGTACGGTAAAGTCGGCAGCTTCTAAGATTGTTTCGTAAAAACTGGTATCTAAGCCGCTATACTCGTGGTTGCCATAAATAGCGAATTTGCCATAAGGGGCGTTAATTTTACGGAAAAGTTGACTCACTTCATCCTGAATTTCGATACCGAAACGGGCATAATCATCAAATAAGTCTCCTGTAAAAACGACTATGTCTGGTTGTAATGTATTTGTTTTTTCAACAATCTGTTTTAAGGCCTTCACAGAATAATTCTTTTTTAAATGAATATCAGAGAGTTGAACAATCCGTAAGGTTTTCCCTGATTCTGTTACTTTAATTTGATTTTTGTGTATGACTAAGCAGTTAGGTTCAATAAAAAAACTATAGCTTAAAATGCCGATAATAATGAAAAATAGTGCCAAAAATAAATAAACGTTCATAATTTCCTCCTTGAAGTCGCTAAATTAGTTTACTACAAAAGTGTTAAGCAAAAAATAAGGAAAGGTAAAATTTTCAGTAAACTTTCTCGATGAAGTTTTTTGGTGATTCATGCTTTTCTGAAGTAAATTTGCTATAATGAAAAATGAGAAAAAAGAAAGAAGGTCGAACCAATGATGGCAAGAGTCGAAAAGTTACGGGAGTTAATGAAAGAAAATAATTTACAAGGATTTTTAGTGACAAGTCCGTATAATTTACGTTATTTAACCAATTTTACTGGGACAACAGGCTTGGCAATGATTACATTAGATAAAGCTTTTTTTGTAACGGATTTTCGTTATACGGAACAAGCTGCGGAACAAGCAACTGGTTTTACTATCGTTAAAAACACAGGACATATTTTTGACGAAGTAGCAGATTTAGCTGAACGTTTGCAATTAGATAATTTAGCTTTTGAAGAAACGCAAGTTAGTTTCGCTGATTATAGCTTATTGGAAGAAATTTTACCATGTGAATTAGTTCCTGTAATGGGTTTGATTGAAGAATTAAGAGAAGTGAAAGATGAAGAAGAAGTAGCGATTATTGAAAAAGCGTGTGCCATCGCGGATCAAGGATTTGCCTTTGTCTTAGAGATGATTAAACCTGGAATGACAGAGATTGAAGTGGCTAATCAATTAGATTTCTTCATGCGTTCAAAAGGAGCCAGTGGTGTTTCTTTTGAGACAATTGTGGCCAGCGGTCTACGTTCAGCGATGCCACATGGCGTTGCTAGCCATAAAGTCATCGAAAAAGGTGAGTTAATCACTTTGGATTTCGGTTGTTATTATGAAGGCTATGTTTCTGATATGACACGGACATTTGCCATTGGTAGTATTCAGCCAAAACTAAAAGAAATTTATGACATTGTTTTAGAAGCACAATTAAAAGTGTTAGCAGAAGCTAAACCTGGGTTGACGGGCATTCAATTAGATGCGATTGCACGGGATCATATTGCTTCCTATGGCTATGGCGATGCGTTTGGTCACAGCACTGGTCATGGCATTGGGTTAGAAATTCATGAAGGACCAAATGTTTCATTCCGAGCAGATAAACAATTTGTACCAGGGAATGTGATTACGGACGAACCTGGAATTTATTTGCCAGGAATTGGCGGCGTGCGTATTGAGGACGATTTATTAATTACTGCTGAAGGTAATCGTGTATTAACACATGCGCCAAAAGAATTAATCATTTTATAAAGGTTGGGAGAACATGGATATCCAAGAGTATCAGCGATTTATTAGCGCGTTTTATAAAAAACGTAACTGGTATCAATATGATCCGTTTATTCGTTCCGACTTTTTAACAGAAGAAGTCGGCGAAGTGTGTCGAGCCATTCGGACAATTGAAATTGGCCGTGATCGACCGGATGAAACAGTTTTGGCGGATGAAGAGAATCTGGAAAACTTAACGGAAGAGTTAGGCGATGTGTTGGATAATTTATTTATTTTAGCGGATAAATATGACATCTCTTTAGAAATGATTATGCAAAAGCATCGGACGAAACTAATGGAACGTTATCCTGAAGAATAAAGACGTAAAAATAAGAAAGCCAAAATTACTTGGTCTTTCTTATTTTTACGTCTAAAGCCTTGAATTAGAAATTTATGACAAGAAATTATCTGTTCTTTTAGTCAGAACTTAGCTTTTCTGGTAGCGAAATAGGCTAATTAATGATAAACTAAGAACGAGTATTGATAAGCAAAATTTGGACGTTCTTTCACAACTAACTGAAGAAACCAGTGTTGTTTTAATTTTTAAGAATCATCCGTTGCTTAAAAGAGAATCCTTAAGAGACTTAGTGATTCATCAAATAAATCGTTTATTTAACGATTTTGTGCGTAATAGATAAGGAGGACAACCAAATGTCAGAAGAAAAAAATCTTGTAATCAATGCAAACGATTCTTTAGGAGAAATCGTGATCGCTCCTGAAGTCATTGAAGTAATTATCGGAATCGCTGCTTCAAAAGTAGAGGGCGTTTATGGGATGCGTGGCACGTTCGCCAATAATGTGAATGAATTATTAGGCCGTGCAGCACACGGCAAAGGTGTATATTTACGAACAGAAGAAGAAGGCTTAAAAGTCGATATCTATTGTTACTTGAACTACGGTGTTTCTGTACCAAAAGTTGCGTTAGAAATGCAAGACCGTGTGAAACAACAAGTCTTATTTATGACAGATATTGATTTAGTTGAAGTGAATATTCATGTTGTAGCGGTAGTACCTGAAAAAATCCCTCAACCAGACTTAAATGAATTATTCCCAGAAGATGAAGATGGAGAAGAGAATGAGTAAAACAGAATTAACCCGTCACGAGATTCGTGAAAAAGCGCTCCAAGCCCTTTTTCCTTTAGATTTTAATGCTGATTTAACCAAACAAGATGCCATTGATTATGCATTGGCTTATGATAATCGGGAAATCGTCAGTGAAGATGGCGAAGACCTAGTCCCTACGTATTTAGATTTACTTGTCGGCGGTGTGTGTAGCCGCAAAGCAGAACTAGACGAAGTGATTACGAACCATTTAGGTAATAACTGGTCTATGCAACGCTTAGCAAAAATAGATATTGTTATTTTACGTTTAGCTATTTTTGAAATGCTATACGTTTCAGATGTGCCAAACATTGTGGCATTAAATGAAGCCGTCGAGTTAAGTAAAAAATACAGCGACGACCGTTCACGTAAATTTGTTAATGGTGTGTTATCAAATGTAATGAAAGAAATTGATTCAGAGGCGTAAGCTCTGAATCTTTTTTTACTATCTAACTGGTGTTAAGATACTGGGTTATATGCTAAAATAAATACTATTAAAGAAGTAAAGAAACAATAGAGGGAGCGAAGGAATGAGTACAGTAATTAACGGTCGTGAATTAGCAGATCAAATGCAAGCAGAGATTCAAAAAGATGTAGAAAAGATGACACAACAAGGCATCCAACCAGGATTAGTTGTTTTATTAGTTGGGGAAAATCCTGCCAGCCAAACGTATGTGAGAAATAAAGAACGTGCAGCAGCCAAAATTGGCATTCTGTCAAAGGTCGAAAAACTGCCAGAAACTATTTCAGAAGAAGAATTATTGGCTGAGATTGACAAATATAATCAAGATTCACGCTTTCATGGCATTCTTGTGCAACTACCTTTGCCAAAACATATTGATGAAGAAAAGATTTTATTAGCGATTGATCCCAAAAAAGATGTAGATGGGTTCCATCCAATGAATTTAGGCCGTTTGTTTGTAGGCAAACCTGAAATGATTCCTTGCACGCCGTATGGAATTATGAAGATGTTTGAAGCCTATGATATTGATTTAACAGGTAAACGTGCGGTGGTTATTGGTCGAAGTAATATTGTTGGCAAGCCAATGGCACAATTATTGTTAATGAAAAATGCGACCGTGACGATTGCCCATTCTAAAACTGAACATTTAGCAGAAGTTGCAAAAGAAGCGGATATTTTAGTTGTAGCAATTGGACGCGGGCATTTTGTCACCAAAGAGTTCGTGAAACCAGGTGCGGTAGTGATTGATGTGGGTATGAATCGCAATCAAGAAGGAAAACTGATTGGTGATGTAGCATTCGATGAAGTTTCTGAAATTGCAAGCTATATCACACCAGTTCCCAAAGGTGTTGGCCCAATGACGATTACCATGTTAATGTATCAAACAGTCGAGACAGCAAAAAAACAAAAGTAAGGTGAAAAAATGACGCAACAGTATTTAACAGTAACAGCCTTAACGAAGTATTTAAAACGTAAATTTGATGCAGACCCTTACTTAGGACGTGTCTATTTAACAGGTGAAATTTCGAACTTTCGCTTCCGAGCGAACGCGCATCAGTACTTCAGTTTAAAAGATGACCATGCGAAGATTTCTGCAATTATGTTTAAATCAGCCTTTCAAAAATTGAAGTTTCAACCAAAAGAAGGCATGAAAGTCATGGTGGTGGGGCGGATTTCGCTTTATGAAAACAGCGGCTCCTATCAAATTTATATTGAACATATGGAACCAGATGGTGTAGGTGCACTTTATCAAGCATTGGCAGAATTAAGAGAAAAACTAGGAAAAGAAGGACTTTTTGAAGGGCCTAAACAACAGTTGCCTCGTTATCCCAAACGAATCGCTGTGGTTACAAGTCCTAGTGGTGCTGTCATTCGGGATATCATTACGACAGTCAAAAGACGGTATCCGATTGCACAACTGGTCCTTTTTCCAACCTTGGTCCAAGGCGAGCAGGCGGCGGATGACATTGTGCGGAACATTCAGCGAGCCGATGCGCAAGGCGATTTTGATACGATGATCATCGGCCGTGGCGGTGGTTCAATCGAGGATTTATGGCCATTTAATGAAGAAAAAGTGGCTCGAGCCATTCATGCTGCCACCACACCGATTATTTCATCGGTTGGTCACGAAACAGATGTGACAATTGCCGATATGGTAGCAGATGTTCGTGCAGCAACGCCAACTGCAGCGGCGGAACTAGCGGTACCAGTTTTAAATGAAGAACTATTAAGAATTAGTGAACGGCGTAGTCGTTTAGAACAAAGCTTTTTATATCTCTTGCAACAACGAACAGAACGTTTCCAACGACTACAAAACTCTTATGTGTTTAAGCAACCTGAGCGGCTTTATGAAGGTCAAACGATTAAATTAGATCGAATGACGCAACGTCTTTTCCAAGCAATGACAACAATTCATCACCAAAAACAACGTCAAGCCCAAGGAATTATCGCTCAATTGCAACAACAGACACCAAAGGGACAATTAAGAGAAAGTCAGCAACAATTGGCATTTTTACAACGAAACTTGCAAACACAAATGACACAATTGTTCCTAAACAAACAAAAGCAATTCACGTCTGCTGTTCAACAATTAGACTTACTCAGCCCACTCAAAATTATGGGTCGAGGATATAGTTATACTACAAAAGAGGACCGTGTCGTTAAAACTGTTACCGAGTTACAGCCAGCAGATCAATTAACGATTCATTATGCTGACGGTACAGTTCAAGCAAACGTCGAAACAATAACAGCGAAAAAAGAGGAGTTTTAACATGCCAGCAAAAGAAAAAACGTTTGAAGAATCATTAAATGCCTTAGAAGAAATCGTTCAGCGCTTAGAACGAGGAGATGTTCCTTTGGAAGAAGCCTTAGCTGCCTTTCAAGAGGGCATGGCATTAAGTAAACAATGTCAAGATACATTGGAAAAAGCGGAAAAAACTTTAACGAAAATGATGACAGAAAACAATGAAGAAATTGTTTTTGAAGAGAGCGAGGAAGCGTAATGACGAATTTTAGTCAACAGCATTTACCGTTGGTTGAAAAAGTCATGGTCGATTTTATCGCAGAATATACTGAAAATGAGCGTTTGAAAGAAGCAATGCTCTACTCAATGCACGCAGGTGGCAAACGATTACGCCCGCTATTAGTGCTAACAACAGTGGCCGCTTTTCAAAAAGAGATGGAAACGCAAGACTATCAAGTGGCTGCCTCTTTAGAGATGATTCATACGTATTCATTAATTCATGATGATTTACCAGCAATGGATGATGATGATTTACGTCGTGGCAAACCAACCAATCACAAAGTGTTTGGTGAAGCGACTGCCATTTTAGCTGGGGACGGCTTATTAACAGGCGCATTTCAGTTACTTTCTTTGAGCCAATTAGGCTTAAGTGAAAAAGTTTTACTGATGCAACAACTGGCAAAGGCAGCGGGGAATCAAGGCATGGTTGCCGGCCAAATGGGTGATATTGAAGGAGAAAAAGTCAGCTTGACTTTAGAAGAGTTAGCGGCTGTTCATGAAAAGAAAACCGGAGCGCTAATTGAATTCGCCTTAATTGCTGGGGGCGTATTAGCCAATCAAACAGAAGAAGTCATTGGTTTACTGACACAGTTTGCGCATCACTATGGCTTGGCTTTTCAAATTCGTGATGACTTATTAGATGCCACAAGTACAGAAGCAGATTTAGGTAAAAAAGTAGGCCGAGATGAAGCGTTGAATAAAAGTACGTATCCAGCTCTTCTAGGGATTGCTGGCGCGAAAGATGCGCTAACACATCAATTAGCAGAAGGCAGCGCTGTTTTAGAAAAAATCAAAGCAAATGTTCCCAACTTTTCAGAAGAACATTTAGCAAACTTGTTAACTCAGTTACAATTGAGATAGAAAGAAGGCACTTATGAAAAAAGAACGCGTCGATGTCTTGGCGTTTAATCAAGGACTATTTGAAACACGAGAAAAAGCCAAACGCAGCGTGATGGCTGGTTTGGTTTACAATGATAAAAATGAACGTTTAGATAAACCAGGGGAAAAAATTTCTGTGGAGACACCCTTACATACTAAGGGCCAAGTAATGCCTTATGTTTCTCGTGGGGGCTTAAAACTAGAGAAGGCACTAAATGTTTTTGCAATCAACGTTCAAGGTAAAACAATGCTAGATATTGGTTCCTCCACAGGTGGTTTTACCGATGTCGCTTTACAAAATGGGGCTCGTTTGAGTTACGCTTTAGATGTTGGCTATAACCAACTAGCATGGAAAATTCGGCAAGATGAACGCGTGGTGGTAATGGAACGTACCAATTTTCGCTATAGTAAACCTGAAGATTTCACCGAAGGGGTGCCGGATATTGCAACGATTGATGTTTCCTTTATTTCATTACGCTTAATTTTGCCACCTCTTCATGATATTTTGAAAAAAGGTGGTAGTGTGGTGGCGTTAATTAAGCCACAATTCGAAGCTGGCAAAGAGTTTGTTGGGAAAAAAGGAATCGTGCGTGATCCAGAAACCCATCAAATGGTTGTGGAGGAAATTACACGCTTTGCCATGAATAACGGTTATGATGTGAAAAACTTGGATTTTTCACCAATCACTGGTGGCGAAGGAAACATTGAATTTTTGGCACATTTAGTTTCTGTTGAGGGAGAAGGATCCTATCAAGCGACAGAATCCATTGAAGAAGTTGTCGCGCATGCGCATCAAAAATTAGCGGAATGATGAGAAAAGTTAGAAGAAAGAAGTGGACGCCTACGGGTGAAAGCTTCTTTTTTGTATAAATCTAGTAATTCATCTTTTAAAATGCATAAAAATAAGCTATGATGAGGGCAAGAGTAAACTGAAAAGGAGAGCGGCGCCATGAGAAAGCAAGATAGACACCGTTTAATTACACGTTTATTGACTGAAAAAAATATTCAAAAGCAAGAAGATTTTGTCAACTACTTACAAGAAAAGGGCGTAGCTGTAACACAAGCAACAATTTCTCGCGATATTAAAGATATGAAACTAATTAAAGTTCCTTCTGCAGAAGGGGGTTATCGATATAGCCTTCCATTAGAGACACAAGCTAATACGAGTGCTAAACTTGCAAAGCTTTTAAAAGATGCCTTTGTAGCTGCAGAACAAATGGAAAAATATGTCGTATTACGAACCATTCCTGGCAATGCAGCGGCGTGTGGTAGTTTAATCGAAAAGAATTACCAAGAGAAACTTTTTGCCGTCATCAACGATGATGATAGTGTCCTCATGATTGCACGAACTGAGGAGGCGGCAGAAAAACTTCATAAAGAGCTGTTAAGCTATCTATAAAGAATGAGGTGAACAAGATGTTACAAGAACTTTCCGTGAAAAATTTTGCGATTATCTCTTCGTTACAATTAGAGTTTCAAATGGGTATGACCGTTTTAACGGGAGAAACGGGTGCGGGGAAATCCATCATTATTGATGCAATGGGATTACTCACAGGCGGACGTGGCTCCAGTGACTATATTCGTCAAGGAGCAAATAAATGCACCTTAGAAGGACTTTTTTCAATGCCGAAAAGTCAAGAATTAAAGCAATTATTAGAAGAATTAGGTATTGAAACAGAAGAAGATTCTTTAGTGATTCAACGAGATATTTCCGCTTCTGGTAAAAATGTTTGCCGTGTCAACGGACGGATTGTCAACATTACTAATTTAAAAAGAATTGGGGAATATTTAGTAGATATTCATGGCCAAAACGAACATCAAGAATTGATGCAAAGTGAACGCCATATTGATATGTTAGATGAATTTGGTGGGAAAAAACTTTTAGCAGTCAAAGAAAAATATACACAGGCGTATCAAGAGTATCGCGCACTCGAAGCCAAAGTCAGAAAGCGACAAAAAAATGAAAAAGAGTTTGCCCAAAGAATGGACATGCTTCATTTTCAAAGTGATGAAATTGCTAGTGCACAGTTAGTGGCTGGTGAAGAAGAACAATTGCTAGAAGAACGCAATAAACTGAACAATTTTCAAAAGATTGCTGATGCACTGACGATTAGTTATGCTGCGCTAAATGGTGAAGACGATAGTAGTTTGGATAAAATCGGAACAAGTATGAATGAACTCGCTTCGATTGAATCCCTTGATCCAGAATATAAATCATTGTCAGATACTGTTCAAAATGCCTACTACTTACTACAAGAAGCTAGTGGAGATCTTTCTAGGTTGATTGATGGCTTAGAACTAGACGAAGGTCGCTTGAATGAAGTAGAAAATCGTTTGGAATTAATCCGTCAAATGAAACGTAAATATGGTGATTCGATCGAAACGATTTTATCTTACTATGAAGAAATTACCAAAGAGTTAGCAGAGGCTGATTTTTTGGAAGGTGGTACAGGTGACTTAGAAGCGTTGCTTGCAGAGAGACAACAAGCCGCTCATCAACAAGCGTTGACTTTACGAAAAGAACGAAAGCGCCTAGCCAAAGAGCTCGAACAACAAATTTTAACCGAATTAAAAGAACTGTATTTGGAGCGAACGGAATTTGAAGTCCGCTTTACAGAACTTGAGCATTTACAAGAAAATGGCTTAGACGGAGTAGAATTTTATATTACTACTAACCCAGGGGAACCATTAAAACCGTTAGTTCGGGTGGCTTCTGGCGGAGAACTTTCGCGAGTGATGTTGGCTATGAAAACAATCTTTTCTCAAACGCAAGGGATCACTAGTATTGTTTTTGATGAAGTGGATACAGGAGTCAGTGGTCGAGTAGCACAGGCGATTGCCGATAAAATTTATCAAATTTCAGAAAATTCGCAGGTGTTGTGTATCACGCACTTGCCACAAGTGGCGGCCGTTGCTGATGAACATTATTTTATTGAAAAAGAAATTGTGGCGGGTCGGACAGAAACAAGCGTCCGAATTTTATCTGAAAAAGAGCGAGTAAACGAAATTGCGCGTATGCTCGCAGGAAGTGAAATTACGAAATTAACCATTGAACATGCACAAGAGCTGTTGGCGATGGCGAAAAAATAGCCGCTCTATTTGAGCGAGTAAAAAAACAGCCCCTGCTATCAATTGAAGGGGCTGTTTTTTTTACTTTTAATGTGTGAAAAAGTTCTCCAGTTTAAAGACTAAGAATTGCTGTTAAAACAGTTGAACCTACAATTGCGATCAGCATTAGCCAAACCACGACTTTCGTGATTTTTGAAAAGCGACTTTGTTCTTTGTCGTTCATAAATGACACGTCCTTTTTAATTTCTGCTAATAGTGTACAACCTTTTCCTGAAAACAGCAACCTAAAGTTATAAGAGATTCTTTTTCTTTAAAATTCGAATACTAATTACGCAGATTAAGGTAGTGATAGCAAAAATAATCCAAAAGGAATATTCATGCTCTGCAAAAGGGAGTTTCACATTCATGCCGTAAATTCCTCCGATGATGGTCGGAATGGTCAGGACAATTGTTAAGGATGTTAAAATTTTCATGACATTATTTAAGTTATTTGAAACGATTGCTGAAAAGGTATTACTAATGTTATCAACTAATTTTAGTTGTATTTTAGTCGTATTTAGTCCTTGTTCTAGTTCAATCAAAATATCCCTTAAAAATGGCAAATGTTTTTCTGGATGATTAAAAATTTCAGCGCTATATAAACGTTTTAATACTTTTAAATTATCCGTTAAAGCTGCTTCGAAATAAACTAGACTTTTTTGAATGTCCATAATCTGATACAATTGACTATTTTCTGTGGCTACTTGGAGCTCTCCTTCAAGTTTGTTGGTTTGTTGGATAAGTGCTTGTAAGTTTTTATTGAAGGAAAGGGCCATCTTCCATGAAAGGGCTAAAATTAAGGCCTTCTCAATAGAAAGATCTTGATGGGTGAACGCCTCTTTTTGAATCCCATGAACGATGTCGTTAGGCCCATTGCTAACAGTAATTAGTTTGTTATCGACGGTTGCGATTAAAGCAATCGGCACCGTTTCTACTTGCAGATAGCCACTAGGACTGATACTAGCTTTGGGATAACGAAATAAAAGTAACGTAGGCGTTTGTAATTTTTCGTGGCGGAAACCTTCCACTCGAGCATTTTCTTCATCATCTAAAACGCCGGTAAGATAATCTGTTGGTAAGTGGTATTGATTGACGAGACGCTCGATTTCTTCTTCTGTAGGAGATTCTACCGAAATCCAACTTAGGGCTTCATCGTCTGGTGAACAAGGTTCAAAATAGTCATTTTTCAATAATAAATAATTAATCAAAAGATTCACCCCGAATCAACATTTTTTGTTCTAAATCCATTATAATAGAAGTATGACACAATACGAGAAGAAAAGCTTATAAAAAACATTCAAAAATAAGTGGCCGCGATAGGTGAGGCCTCGTTTTGAAAATGGTTTGATAAGTAATCCGTTTTTTATATGAAAAAGCAAGCAAAAAGGGCTTTTAGCACATATATTTAAACGAAATGAAACATCTGTGTAACGTTGATGAAGTATAGTTATAGCAGGTGGAATGAAAGGATTTGTTGAGAGAATGGTGTCGTTTTCGGCAATAATGTTATTTTGGTATATTTTTCCGGTAATTGTGCTCTTTGCGTGCAATTTTCTCGTGTCCACTTTTTCCCTAACGGAACGTTGGAAAATAAAAGCACCGGATTTGGCCATTCCGTTTTTATTCATAGGGATCCATGAGTTATCCAAAGATAGTTATGATGAATCGATTATGCCGTATTTTGTGATTTCTATTTTGTTATTAGGAGTCGCTGTTGCCCTGTTTCAAGCTTATTATTATGGAGAGATTTTATATAGACGATATTTCAAGATGTTTTGGCGGTTGACGTTTTTACTAACGTTTGTGTTGTATGTGTTGCTTATCTTGCTAAATATCAGTCATTATCTACTGTAATAAAGCGTGGAGACAATAGGGGAAATACGCTGTGGGAAAATGTCCCCCACAACTCCCCACTCCGTGGGGTTTTTTTGTTATTTGTGGGGTTATTTTATAAAAAACATAGTAAAAACCTTGTTATAATAACATTTTTTGTTGGGTGATGCTTGTTACATAAAACCCTGTAAATATTACAGAAATTTTAAATAACAGTTAAAAAATAGAAGTTTTTAGATTTATAGTGGTAGAAAGTGGTGGGATGTGGTAGACTTGTTCTATCAAGTGGAAAAGCGGGTGTATTGGCTATGCTTATGGGTGAATACCAACATAATATTGATGCCAAAGGCCGCCTAATCGTTCCATCAAAGTTTCGTGAGGAACTTGGTGAAAAATTTGTGGTAACGAGAGGGATGGATGGCTGTTTATTTGGTTATCCTTTAAATGAATGGTCACAACTTGAAGCAAAACTTCAAGAAATGCCCTTAGCTAAGAAAGATGCACGTACCTTTGTACGATTCTTTTATTCCGCTGCAACAGAATGTGAGATTGATAAGCAAGGTCGTATCAATATTCCGGCGAATTTACGAACACATGCCAGTTTAGAAAAAGGCTGTGTTGTTATCGGCGTCTCTAACCGAATTGAAATTTGGAGTGACGAACGTTGGCATGCATTCTCTGATGAAGCTGAAGAAAACTTTGATGAATTAGCAGAAACAATGATTGATTTTGGATTTTAGGAATGAGGCAAATGATGACTGAAGAATTTCGCCATTACACCGTTCTTTTAAAAGAAACAGTGGATGGATTACAAGTGAAGCCGGATGGCGTATACGTAGATTGCACACTCGGTGGTGCCGGACATAGTGAATACTTACTGACACAATTGAATGAGCACGGTCATTTATATGCCTTTGATCAAGACCAAAAAGCGTTGGCACATGCTAAGACTCGTTTGCAGAAATATGTAGACAAAGGTCAAGTGACCTTCATCAAATCAAATTTTAGAAATATTAAAGAAGAATTGGCAGAACACGGGGTGTTCCACGTTGATGGGATTCTATACGATCTAGGTGTTTCTTCACCACAATTAGATGAAGCAGAACGTGGTTTTAGCTATCATCAAGACGCGCCCTTAGATATGCGCATGGATCAAGACGCACCCTTGACGGCTCGCGAAGTGGTGAATACGTATAGCTATAGTGAGTTAGTAAAAATTTTCTTTCGTTATGGGGAAGAGAAATTTTCGAAACAGATTGCTCGAGAAATTGAACGTGTTCGCGAAAAGCAACCAATTGAAACAACAGGTGAACTCGTTGAGATTATTAAGACGGCGATTCCAGCTCCAGCAAGACGCAAAGGTGGACATCCTGCAAAACGAATTTTCCAGGCAATTCGCATTGCCGTTAATGATGAATTAGGGGCAGTTGAAGAGTCGCTAGAACAAGCAATTGATTTGCTAGCGAAAAATGGCAGAATCAGTGTGATTACGTTCCATTCGTTAGAAGATCGTATTGTTAAAACAATGTTTAAAGAATACAGTACGGTACAAGATTTGCCACCAGGCATTCCAGTGGTACCAGAAGAATTTCAACCAGAATTAAAAGTAATTACCAGAAAACCAATTTTACCAAGTGACAGTGAGTTATCTGAGAATAATCGTTCACGAAGTGCGAAGTTACGCATTGCCGAAAAAATAAAATCTAGATAGAGAGAGGGGTAGACACATGGCTGAATTGAAGAAAGTAAATGATTTCCATTATGAAGCACCAGAAATGGATCAGCCAACTGTGGCAACAGAGCAAGACAGAAAAATGCAAGAGGAAACACTACCTGTCCCCACTCTATTACCCAAAAAGAAACTAAAAAATGTCTCTTTACTAGAAAAATTAATCGGTGTTGTATTAGTTTGTGCAACGATTGGTATTGCAATTGCGACAATTCAAGTAAGAACGACAATTGTCCAAACCATGAACGATATTACAGAAACACAAGCAGTCATTAAAGAAAAGGAAGATAACGCTTTGAAATTGGAACAAGAAAGAAGCGAACTTTCTAAATCAGATAGAATCAAAGATGTCGCTAAAAAACAAGGACTAGAAAATAACGGCGACAATGTTAGGACTGTTAAATAATGAGTAAAAGACATAAATTTAAACAATTCATGAAAAAGAAAAACTTAAATCCGATGAACAATCGTAAAAAAGTAGGCATCATTTTATTCGCTACGAGTATTGGATTGTTCTTTTTATTTGCCTTTAGAACGACATACATTGTGGCAACAGGCAAAGTAGCAGGTGTATCACTAAAGGAAAAAACAGCTTCTCTATATGAAGGAAGCCAAGTGGTAAAAGCTAAGCGAGGATCAATTTTAGATCGATATGGTAATCCAATCGCAGAAGATGCTACTTCCTATTCGTTATATGTCGTATTATCAAAAAAATATACGGGACAAAATAATGAAAAGCTTTATGCGGAGAAAAAAGACTTCGATGATATTGCTGAAATTTTAGCGAAATATACCAAACTAGACAAAAAAACAGCATTGAAATACTTGAATAATGGGATCCATGAAGATGGGTCAACACAATATCAAGTGGAATTTGGTACGGGTGGTCAAAACATCACCTTGGAAACACGCCAAAAAATTGAAGCAGATTTGAAAAAGAAAAAAATCTCAGGTGTTTATTTCAATGAACATCCAGCCAGATTATATCCCAATGGGCAGTTTGCTTCTCACTTTATTGGCTATACAAAAGCAGCCAATCCAGATGATGATAAAGAAGGCTTAGTAGGTGCGATGGGACTAGAACAGACCTATAATGATATTTTAAGCGGAACCGATGGCCGTGTGTATTTTGAAAAAGATATTTACGGCAATGCCTTACCAGGAACTGTGGCGGAAGAGAAAAAAGCAGTGGATGGTCAAGATATTTACACAACGCTGGATAGTCGCTTGCAAAATACCTTAGAAGATTTAATGACGCAAGTTAATGAAAAATATGAACCAGTTTCCATGACTGCCATGTTAATGGAAGCAAAAACAGGCGAAATTGTTGCCATGTCTCAACGGCCAACATTTAATCCTGAAACGAAACAAGGGTTAGACGATAATGGTACGTGGCAGAACCTATTAGTTGAAAGTCCTTATGAACCAGGCTCAACAATCAAATTATTTACAACAGCTGCTTCTATGGAACAAGGACAGTTTAATCCTAATGAATTATTCAATCGTGTTGGTGGAATTCAAGTTGGGGATGTAACTGTGAATGACCATGACTACACTCGGTTGAACGGCAAAGAATATTTGAATTATCGTCAAGCCATTTCTTGGTCTAGTAATATTGGTATGGTAAAACTAGAACAAAAAATGGGTGATGAAAAATGGATGGAATATTTGAAAAAATTTGGTTTTGGTACGAGCACGCATTCAGGTTTAAGTGGTGAA
Source organism: Enterococcus sp. AZ129 (assembly GCF_051714505.1). Classification (NCBI taxonomy): domain Bacteria; kingdom Bacillati; phylum Bacillota; class Bacilli; order Lactobacillales; family Enterococcaceae; genus Enterococcus; species Enterococcus sp. AZ129. The sequence continues at coordinate 803,565 of NZ_JBIORY010000001.1, forward strand.
TCTGCTGGTAAATTGCCAGGAACAAACTTTGTAGATAGAGCAATGTCGGCATTTGGTCAAGCAATTACGGTTACTAATTTCCAAATGATGAAAGGTTTCTCAGCTATTGCAAATGACGGTTCAATGTTGCAACCTCATTACATCAGCAAAATTGTTGACAAAAATACAGGAAAAGAAACGATTACGGAACCACAAATCGTAGGAACCCCAATCAAAGCGCAAACAGCTCAACAGATTCGTACGTACATGATTGATACTGTTGAAGACCCGACTTACGGGATTGCGTATGATATTTATAAAGTACCAGGCTATCATGTTGCTGCCAAAACAGGAACTGCCCAGATTTCAGATGGTAAAGGGTACGTTGATGGAGCAAGTCAAGTCTTGTCTTCTGTAGTGGAAATGGTCCCAGCGGATAATCCTGAATATGTTTTGTATATTACACTTAGACAAGCAAAATCAGGTTCGCCTTCAGAAGCAATGGCGGCAATTGCAAACCCATTAATGAAATTAGCGTTAGACATTAAAGAGACAGATCCGGAAACAACGAAAGTAGCTTCTGATAAAGTCACAGTTGCTGATTATAAAAACATGACACCAGCGGAAGCGTTGGCCAATGCCAAAGTGAACGGGGTGGATCCTGTGATTATCGGTGATGGTGAAAAAATCAAAAAACAATCAACGCCGTCTGGTCAAACATTAATGCCTAATCAGAAATTGATTTTGATCACAAATGGAACGAACTATATGCCTGATTTAACCGGCTGGTCGAAGAGCGATGTTACCAAGTTTGGCGATCTATTAGGTTTGACTGTCGAGTTTAAAGGTGAAGGCTATGTGACGAAACAAAGTATCGCTGCTGAAACTGAAATTACGGAGAAAAAATTAACCGTGACTTTAGAAGGCACAGAATAATAACGTAGAATAATTAGGAGAGATAACATGGAGTGGACACAGATTTTTATTCCCATAGTGGTGAGTTTTGCCATTACAGTGAGCGTAATGCCACTATTCATTGGCTATTTTCAAATGAAAAAACAAGGGCAGGTTACTCGTGAAGATGGCCCGACTTGGCATAGCGTGAAAACAGGTACCCCTACAATGGGGGGAGTCGTTTTCCTTGTAGCCAGCTTGATTACTTCATTAGCAATGGGGTTGTTTTTCCACCAATTTACGCCGTCTCTACTAATTATTCTATTTATTTTAGTATTATACGGTTTGCTAGGTTATTTAGATGATTTCATTAAAGTCTTTAAAAAACGGAACATGGGCTTGAATTCTCGTCAAAAATTAATTGGTCAAATTTTTGGTGGGTTGGTTTTCTACTTTGTTTATCGAAGTGAAGGCTTTTCAGAAACCTTAGATTTGTTTGGAGTAGCAGAAGTTCCGTTAGGTATTTTTTATGGCGTGTTTATTATTTTTTGGTTAGTCGGTTTTTCTAATGCCGTGAATTTGACAGATGGGATTGATGGCTTAGTTGCTGGTTTAGGAACAATTTCATTTGGTACTTATGCAATTATTGCCTGGAAACAACAACAATTTGATGTTGTGATTATCTGCCTAAGTGTGATTGGTGGGCTGATTGGCTTTTTCCCTTATAATAGAAAACCAGCAAAAATCTTCATGGGTGATGTTGGTTCATTAGCATTAGGTGGATTGTTAGCAGCAATTTCAATTATTTTGCATCAAGAATGGACGCTACTTTTAATTGGACTTGTCTACGTTTGTGAAACAGCAAGTGTTATTTTACAAGTTGCTTCATTTAAATTATTTGGTCGACGGATTTTTAAAATGTCACCAATTCATCACCATTTTGAAATGTGTGGTTGGTCTGAATGGAAAATTGATTTTGTCTTTTGGTCTGTCGGTTTAATCTGTTCAGGAATCACATTATGGATTCTTTTCTAATCTATCAAAGGGGAAATTGACAATGAAAAAAATAACAACCTATCAAAACAAAAAAGTGTTGGTTTTAGGACTAGCTAAAAGTGGTGTCAGCGCAGCGAAACTCTTACATGAGTTAGGTGCGCTCGTTACCGTTAATGACGCAAAACAATTTGATCAAAACCCTGACGCCCAAGATTTATTAACCTTGGGTATTCGTGTTGTTACAGGAGGGCATCCAATTGAATTGTTGGATGAAGAATTTGAACTAATCGTTAAAAATCCTGGTATTCCTTATACAAATCCACTTGTGGCAGAAGCACTAACTCGGAAAATTCCTATCATAACTGAGGTGGAATTAGCAGGTCAAATTGCCGAATGTCCAATTGTCGGCATTACGGGCACCAATGGTAAAACAACCACGACCACGATGATTGGTTTACTGCTAAACGCTGACAGAACGGCTGGTGAGGCACGTTTGGCGGGAAATATTGGTTTTCCAGCGAGTACGGTGGCTCAAGAAGCAACGGCCAAGGATGATCTTGTGATGGAACTTTCTAGTTTTCAGTTAATGGGAATTGAGACGTTTCACCCACAAATTGCAGTAATTACAAATATTTTTGAAGCACACTTGGATTATCATGGTTCGCGGAAAGAATATGTTGCTGCAAAATGGGCCATTCAAAAAAACATGACCGCAGAGGACACCTTGATTTTAAATTGGAATCAAGTAGAGCTTCAAACGTTAGCCAAAACCACAGCGGCCAACGTATTGCCTTTTTCAACGAAAGAAGCAGTAGAAGGGGCTTATCTTTTAGAGGGGAAATTATATTTTAATGAAGAATATATTATGCCCGCCGATGAGTTAGGGATTCCTGGCAGTCACAATATTGAAAATGCACTCGCAGCGATTTGTGTAGCTAAATTAAAAAATGTATCGAATGTTCAGATTAGACAAACTTTGACAAACTTTTCAGGCGTTCCCCATCGAACGCAATTTGTTGGCGAAGTTCAGCAAAGACGTTTTTATAACGATTCAAAAGCAACCAATATTTTAGCTACAGAGATGGCGTTAAGTGGGTTTGACAACCAAAAGCTACTTTTACTTGCGGGTGGCTTGGATCGCGGTAACTCATTTGATGAATTGGTTCCTGCTCTGCTGGGACTCAAAGCAATTGTTTTATTTGGAGAAACTAAAGAAAAATTGGCGGAAGCTGCTAAAAAAGCGAACATTGAAACAATTTTATTTGCTGAAAATGTTCAAACGGCGGTTACCATTGCCTTTGATTATTCGGGAAAAGATGATACTATTTTACTATCACCTGCTTGCGCAAGTTGGGACCAATACCCGAATTTTGAAGTACGCGGGGAAGCCTTTATGCAAGCTGTTCAACAATTAAAAGAAAGTGAAATGTGAGAAAATGAAGATACTAGTAACTGGTGGTGGCACAGGTGGGCATATCTATCCTGCGTTATCCTTCGTCGAACACGTCAAAAAAGAAGCACCTGCAACAGAATTCTTGTATGTGGGAACAGAAAATGGTTTAGAAAGTCAAATTGTGCCAAAGGCGAAAATTCCATTTAAAACGATTAAAATTCAAGGATTCAAGCGTTCGCTAAGTCCTCAAAATTTTAAAACAATTTATTTATTTTTAACAAGCATTAATAAAGCAAAAAAAATTATTCGTGAATTTCAACCAGATGTGGTCATTGGTACAGGCGGTTATGTTTCTGGTGCAGTAGTTTATGCGGCTCACCAATTAAAAATACCGACAATTATTCATGAACAAAATAGTATCCCTGGAATGACAAATAAATTTTTAAGTCGTTATGTGGATAAAATTGCGATTTGTTTTCCGGATGTCGCTAGTTTTTTCCCGAAAGAAAAAACAATTTTAACAGGGAACCCGCGGGGACAAGAAGTCGTAACGGTGGAAAAGTCAGCTATTTTATCAGAGTTTGGCTTGGATCCAGCAAAGAAAACGGTGGTTTTATTTGGCGGAAGTCGTGGCGCCTTGAAAATTAATCAAGCGTTTGAACAGGCCTTTCCTTTGTTTGAAGAGAGAGAGTATCAAGTTTTATACGCTTCAGGAGAAAGATATTATCAGGAACTTCAAGAAAGTCTAAAGCTTTCTGAAAAGAAATTGACAAACATAAGTGTGCAACCGTATATTGATAAAATGGTTGAAGTGATGGCTAATACCGATTTAATGGTGGGACGTGCAGGAGCAACCTCAATTGCGGAGTTCACCGCATTAGGATTACCAGCAATTTTAATTCCGAGTCCTTACGTCACGAATGATCATCAAACGAAAAACGCGCAAAGCTTAGTAAAAGTTGGTGCTGTTGAAATGATTCCAGATGCAGAATTGACCGGCGCTCGTTTAGTTGCGGCAATTGATGATATTTTATTAAACAATGAAAAAAGACAACAGATGGCAACGGCGTCCAAAGGGGAAGGCATCCCAGATGCAAGTGATCGTTTGTATCAAGTTGTGAAAACGTTAGTCTGAGATAGGAGGTGTGGAAGATTAGTAACGAGAACGATATATTCAAAAAAAGAAAACCATTACCTCCAAAAAAATCGGAAGAGTCTCAACCTGAACTGACACCTTGGCAAAAACAAAACCAAGAATATTTGAAGAAGCAAGCGGAAGAAGCTGCTTCAAAAGGTGAAAACGAACAAGCAGAAGTCACCATCACTTTACAAGAACAAAGTCAAGAAGAGCCTCAACAACATCTTCCACAAGAAACAGTGGAAGAAGAGGAGCATTTTGCAGATCGTTTACCGAACGTTAAGAAAACACGGAACAAGCGCTTATATAGGCGTTTAGCCTTTATTTTAACTTGTTTAGGGACAGCCATTTTAGTGGCATTGTATTTTGTTTCGCCTCTTAGTCGATTGAGTGAAGTAACAGTTTCAGGTAACAAAAGTGTGGAGAGTCAAGCGATTATTCAGCAGTCAAAACTTGAAACGGGCAGTGGCTTATGGGAGCAGTATTCAAATAGAAATTATTTTTCTGCAAATATTCAGAAAAAGTTTCCAATTATAAAAAAGGCGAACATTAAGTTAAATGGTATTAATTCATTTAAAATTGATATTCAAGAGTATCAAATTGTCGCTCTTGCTGCGACTAAAGGCGGCTATCATCCGATTTTAGAGAATGGTAAAACTTTGGCGGAAACCACCAAAGCTGCTGAAAGTGGCAAACCAATTTTTGAGAATTTCAAAGAGGATAAATTAATCCCTGAATTAATGGCCTCTTACAACAAATTACCTCAAGAAATTAAACAAGGAATTTCAGAAATTAAATATGCACCATCCAAAACCAATAAAGACTTGATTAATGTCTATATGAATGATGGAAATCGAGTGATTGTTAATATTTCTGATTTAAGTGAAAAAATGGCTTATTATTCACAAGTAGCCGAGCAAATGGACAAACCTGGAATCGTTGATATGGAAGTCGGCATTTTTTCTTATCCGTATGAAAAAGAAAGTGAAGAAACGGGCAGTGAAGTTTCCGAAGATTCAGCGGTTGGAAATCAAGAAGTTGTGGACCCAAATGCAGGTGTAGCAACGGATGAAGCGAATAACGGTACGCCGACAAATGGAGAAAATCAAGAAGTGCAACAAGCAGAATAAGTTTTTTACAAAAATGTTTCAAAAATTAACGAACAAATTCGTATAATCTGCTTTCTAAAACCCCCATTTTTATGGTAAAATTGGAAGAAGTGAATAATACTAAAAAAGAGATAGTTAAACGGACGCCTTTGTCCGCTTAGATATTGGAATTAATAGGAGGAGGAATTCCGTTCATGGCAAAAACAGGAATGTATGTAGGCCTCGATATTGGTACAACTTCTGTCAAAGTAGTTGTCGCTGAATATATTGAAGGTCAAATGAACATCATCGGCGTTGGAAATGCAAAATCAGACGGTTTGAATCGAGGAATTGTCGTCGATATTGATCAAACAGTTCAAGCAATCCAACGGGCCGTTCGACAAGCCGAAGAAAAAGCCGGCATTCAAATTAAAAGCGTAAATGTTGGATTACCAGCGAATTTATTAGAAGTAGAAAGCTGTCAAGGAATGATAGCTGTTAGCAGTGAATCAAAAGAAATTACAGATGAGGATGTGCGCAACGTCGCATCTGCAGCTTTGGTTCGTTCAACTCCTCCTGAACGTCAAATTGTTGCAATCTTACCGCAAGACTTTACCGTCGACGGCTTTGAAGGCATCAAAGACCCACGTGGAATGCTTGGCGTTCGCATGGAGATGTTTGGCGTTGTCTATACTGGACCAAAAACAATCATCCATAACATCCGTAAATGTGTTGAAAAAGCTGGCTTAGGAATTAACGAATTAGTGATTACACCGCTTGCTTTAACAGAAACAATTTTAACAGATGGCGAAAAAGACTTTGGAACAATTGTCATTGATATGGGTGGCGGTCAAACAACGACATCTGTTATCCACGACAAACAATTGAAATTTACTCATGTTAACCAAGAAGGCGGCGAGTTCATCACGAAAGATATCTCAATCGTATTGAATACTTCTTTTAACAACGCCGAAGCCTTAAAAATTAATTATGGGGATGCTTATCCAGAAAGAACTTCAGCAAACGAAGAGTTTCCTGTTGATGTTATCGGTAAGTCAGAGCCTGTAAGAGTGGACGAACGTTACCTTTCAGAAATTATTGAAGCGCGTGTGGAACAAATTTTGAGAAAATCAAAAGAAGTTCTGGATGAAATTGATGCGTTTGAATTACCTGGAGGCGTTGTGTTAACTGGTGGCGCCGCTAGTATGCCAGGTATTGTCGATTTGGCGCAAGAGATTTTTGAAGCCAACGTAAAACTATACGTACCAAATCACATGGGCTTACGTAACCCAGTCTTTGCTAATGTCATTAGCATTGTGGAATATTCAGCGCAACTAAACGATATTTATCACATTGCCAAATATGCAATCCCTGGTGAAAAATCGAAACCAGCACAATCAGTCGCTGTCCAACAAGAAGTTCGCTATGACACATATGCTGAACAGCCTCAAGAAGAATACGAAGAATTCAACGAACGTGAGTCTGGTGAAAAAGTGACAGGCAAAATCAAAGACTTCTTCTCGAACATTTTCGACTAATCACACAAACAGGAGGATACGATATCATGGAATTTTCATTAGACAATAACATTAACAACGGTGCAGTCATTAAAGTTATCGGTGTAGGTGGCGGCGGCGGAAACGCTGTAAACCGTATGATCGAAGAAAACGTTAAAGGCGTGGAATTTATCACAGCCAATACAGACGTTCAAGCATTAAAACATTCAAAAGCAGAAACAGTGATTCAATTAGGCCCTAAATACACTCGTGGTTTAGGTGCCGGTTCACAACCTGAAGTTGGCCAAAAAGCTGCAGAAGAAAGTGAACAAGTGATTTCAGAATCATTACAAGGCGCGGATATGATTTTCATTACTGCTGGTATGGGTGGCGGAACTGGTACAGGTGCTGCGCCAGTAGTTGCAAAAATCGCTAAAGAATTAGGCGCTTTAACAGTTGGTGTAGTAACTCGTCCATTTAGTTTTGAAGGTCCAAAACGTGGTCGTTTTGCCGCTGAAGGAATTGCTTTATTAAAAGAAAACGTTGATACACTATTAATTATCTCAAACAACCGCTTATTAGAAGTCGTTGACAAGAAAACGCCAATGCTTGAAGCATTTAGAGAAGCTGATAATGTATTACGTCAAGGTGTTCAAGGGATTTCAGATTTAATCACTGCACCAGGTTACGTAAACTTGGACTTTGCTGACGTGAAAACAGTGATGGAAAACCAAGGAACAGCTTTAATGGGGATTGGTGTAGCGAGCGGCGAAGAACGCGTAATTGAAGCAACGAAAAAAGCTATTTCTTCACCATTGTTAGAAACATCAATCGATGGTGCGGAACAAGTCTTATTAAACATTACTGGTGGCTTAGACATGACCTTGTTTGAAGCACAAGATGCTTCAGATATCGTTACAAATGCTGCTTCAGGTGATGTGAACATCATCCTAGGTACATCAATCAACGAAGATTTAGGCGACGAAATTCGTGTAACAGTAATCGCTACAGGTATTGATGAATCAAAAAAGGATAGAAAACCGCACCGTCAAACAAGACAAGCGGTTCAACCAATGCAACAAACAACTCAATCTGTGGAAATGGATCAACCAAAATCACAAGAAGAAGCAAGTGCTTTTGGCGATTGGGATATTCGCAGAGAACAAAATACACGTCCAAAAGTTGACGAATCTTCATTAGAACAAGTAGACAAAAAAGAATTTGATACATTCCACCGTGAAGAACCAAATCACAATGATGACGAATTAAGTACGCCACCATTTTTCCGCAGAAAACGATAAGGAGCATCGATTAGAAATGATAGCTGAAAACTTAACAAATATTAATAATCAACTTCAGCTAGCATGCAAAAGCTCACAGCGCTCTGTTGCTGATGTGACAATGATTGGCGTCACTAAATCAGTAGGAATTGAGGAAGCAGCAGAGCTTGTTCAGCTTGGTGTCCAGAATTTAGCTGAAAACCGAGTAGATAAGTTACTAGAAAAGAAAGCTGGATTGGAAAAATTTAATGATATTCAGTGGCATTTAATTGGTAATTTACAACGTAGGAAGGTAAAATTAATTATTAATGAGATAGATTATTTTCATGCATTAGATAGTCTGAGTCTAGCCAAAGAAATTCAAAAAAGAGCAACGAAAGTTATTCGTTGTTTTGTTGAAGTGAATATAACTGGGGAAGAAAGCAAGCACGGCTTTCGTAAAGAAGACGTCTTACCTTTCATTCAAGAACTTGCTGATTTGGACAAAATTCAAATCGTCGGTCTAATGACTATGGCACCTTTTGGGGCAAGTGAAGAAGTATTACATGCAACATTTAGAGAATTAAAAGAGCTGCAAATGACCGTAAATGAGAAACATTTATCTTTTGCTCCTTGTACAGAACTTAGCATGGGAATGAGTAACGATTTCCCAATCGCAGTTGAAGAAGGTGCAACTTTTATACGAATCGGAACAGCGTTATTCAGAGATGCGTAAAGGAGAGGAATTTATGTCAATTTTTAACAAGGATGCGTTATCGAGCTTTTTTGGCTTATCTGGCGAAGAAGATGATTATTATGATAACTACGAAGAATATGAAGAGCGCAAAGCAGTTAATGAACCACCGCGTCGTGCAGCTCGGCCTAAACCACAACGCCCTGTTCAACAACAGGAAAGTTACAATCAGCCAGCTTATACACAACAAAGTGAGCCTGTAGTTGAAAAACCTTCTGCACGCTATCGTTCTGCTGAAGCGCATCAAGAAAGAGACACACAACAAGCTGCTTACACAGAGAAAAAAGTGGTTTCTATGCGTAGTTCTAATCAATCAGCGACTACGAATACAAGACGAGCACAAGAAAGCACCGCCAATGCAAAAACACATAAAATTACTATTATTGAACCACGTGTGTATTCAGAAGCAATGAGCATTGCGAAACATTTATTTGCTGAAGAAGCTGTGCTAGTTAATTTTACATTAGTAGAAGAAGACCAAGCACGACGCATCGTTGATTTCTTAACTGGTACTGTGTATGCTTTAGACGGAGATATTCAGCGCGTTGGCAATGAAATCTTCTTATGCACACCAGCGAATATGGAAATTGATAGTGCGACAGCACAATCTTTAGCCAACAAACAATTCTTTGATTTCTAAGCCTTAGGGAGGTGTTATTATCGCAACACTGATTACTCTATTATACAAAGGCGTTCAAATCTATTCAGGATTACTAGTGATTTACGCGCTACTTTCATGGTTTCCAGGAGCATATGATTCTGCTTTCGGGCGTTTGCTCTCTAGAATTTGTGAACCATACTTAAGTTTGTTTGACCGTTTGAATTTAAGGATTGGAATGGTTGGATTTAACGTAATGGTAGGGATTATTGTCCTTAACCTAGCAGCGGGTGGCTTAGCAGTCATTTTACGAGCTATTGTTTATTAATAACTTTTAGAAAGGATGATTTATCTATGAACGCAAATGTGTATCAACATTTCCGCAAAGATGAACATCCTTTTATGGACACTGTCGGGGATTGGCTAGAGCAAGTGGAGATGCAATACGCGCCTTATTTGACAGACTTTCTTGATCCTAGACAGGCGTATATTTTGGAAACGTTGATTCGACAAAACAGTGATTTATCGTTTACTTTTTATGGTGGTTATGAGCAAGCAGAACGAAAACGCTGCTTGATTTATCCAGCGTATTACATACCAGAAGAGACAGATTTTGGTGTTGTATTATTTGAAATTATTTATCCATCTAAATTTGCGACATTATCTCATGGGAAAATTTTAGGCACCTTGATGAATGTTGGGGTTCGTAGGGAAGCCTTTGGAGATATTATTTCCGATGGTGATAAGTGGCAGGTTTTTATAGCACAAGAAGTAGCTGGCTTCGTTGTTAACCAAGTCGACAAAATTGGTAAAATTACTGTTCGCTTAGAAGAGCGGGATTATACACAAATTTTGATACCGAAGGATGGTTGGCAAGAAGAGCGAACGACTATGAGCTCTTTGCGGCTGGATAGTGTGATTTCCGCCGTATTTAATATTTCAAGGCAGCGATCAAAACAATTGATCGAATCTGGTAAAGTAAAAGTCAATTGGACAGAAACGACACGACCAGATTTTGCTTTAGACTTATTAGATATTGTTTCGATACGAGGATTTGGGCGCCTTCAGATTCAAGAATTAGAAGGAAAAACAAAGAAAGAAAAATTTCGTGTCCTCTTAGGGGTATTGAGAAAATAATCTCGAACTTTTGTTTAAGAAAACCATTTTGGCTGTTCATTCAGACGAAGTTGTGTATAATAAAAAAAGTAAGATATTTGCTATTTCAGGATTAGTATGAGAATGTGTTCATAAGGGGTTTTACAAAAATAATCCAAAGAGGTGAAGGAATATGGCATTAACTCCATTAGATATTCAAAACAAAGACTTCTCAACAAAAATGAGAGGCTATAACCAAGACGATGTAGATGACTTTTTAGATCAAGTCACACGTGATTATGAAGATGCATTACAAAAAAATCGTGAACTTGAGAAATCATTAAAACACGCAGAAGAAAAATTACAATACTTCAATGAATTGAAAGATGCATTGAATCAATCAATTATTGTTGCACAAGATACCGCTGATAAAGTGAAATCAAGTGCCAATAAAGAATCAGAAATGATTATCACTTCGGCAGATAACCAAGCCAAAGAAACCTTGGTAGAAGCTGAACGTAAATCAAATGCAATGATTGCAGATGCTGAAGCGAAATCAACACAAATCTTAGCAGAAGCAATTGAACGTGCCCGTCAATTAGCTGGGGAAACAGAAGACTTGAAGAAGAAAACACGTGTCTTCCATCAACGCTTAAGCTTAATGCTTGAAACTCAATTAGAGCAAGTAAAGAGTGAAGAGTGGGAAGAGATTTTAAAGCCTTTTTCTAGTTATGTCGGAGACAAACATACAGCAGTTAAGGAAATTCTTGATGAACAAGACCTTGACAACGAAAATGAAACTGTTGTAAACTCTGAAGAGAACACAGATGCTGTAGTAGAAAAAAAGCCTGTAATTGAAGTCACTGAAGAAACAATTGAAGAAGAATCAAAATAGATAGAACAGAACGTTTAATGTTTATTCTTAGCAGCGAGTCAATGATAGTGAAAGTTTGACAGACACTGGCATTAAACAGATCCTCTATCCTAGATGCAGTTCTGAACACTTGAGTAGGAACTGCCGGATAATTACCGTTATCAATTTCAGAGAAAGTAGGGGCAACTCTACTTTGAATTTGGGTGGTAACACGAGTACTTCGTCCCTTGGGATGGAGTACTCTTTTTTTATCTACTTTTATCAGCTATCGTTCATCTTTAGTATGAACTAACACAATTAAATCGATAAAATGAAAGCGAGGCAAATGCATATGAAAATGAAAGAAACATTGCAATTAGGAAAAACAGCTTTTCCAATGCGTGGGAACTTGCCAAACCGTGAAGCAGAATGGCAAAAAGACTGGGAAGAAAAAGGCTTATATGAACAACGTCAAAAATTAAACGAAGGAAAACCAACCTTTGTTTTACATGATGGCCCTCCGTATGCAAACGGAAATATTCATTTAGGACATTCTTTGAATAAAATCAGTAAAGATATTATTATTCGTTCAAAATCAATGTCTGGTTTCCGTTCTCCTTATGTGCCTGGTTGGGATACTCATGGTTTACCAATTGAGCAAGTGTTAACCAATAAAGGGGTTAAACGTAAAGAAATGACTGTCGCTGAGTATCGCGAAAAATGTAAAGAGTATGCCTTATCACAAGTCGATAAACAACGTAACGATTTTAAACGTTTAGGTGTGTCAGGCGATTGGGAACATCCATACATTACGTTAGATCCAGAGTATGAAGCAGCAGAAATTCGTGTTTTTGGTAAGATGGCAGAAAAAGGCTATATTTATAAAGGCTTAAAACCAATTTATTGGTCTCCTTCAAGTGAATCTTCTTTAGCAGAAGCAGAAATTGAATACAAAGATGTAAAATCACCTTCTATTTACGTAGCTTTTAATGTGGCCGATGGTAAAGGTCTTTTAGATAACGAGACAGCCTTCGTCATCTGGACGACAACCCCTTGGACATTACCAGCCAACTTAGGTATTTCAGTTAATCCTGATTTTACGTATGTTGAAGTGAAGGCAGACGGTCGTAAATTTGTAATTGCTAAAGATTTATTAGCAACCGTTAAAGAAGCGATTGGTTGGGAAGAAGTAGAAGTCTTGCGAGAATTTTCTGGTGAAAAATTAGATCGTATGACAGCTCAACATCCATTCTATGATCGAACATCACTTGTTATGCTAGGCGACCACGTGACGCTAGATGCCGGGACTGGCTTAGTTCATACCGCACCAGGACATGGTGAAGATGACTATATCGTTAGCCGTAAATATGATTTACCTGTTATTTCTCCTGTTGACAGTCGAGGGGTCTTTACAGATGAAGCACCTGGTTTTGAAGGAGTTTTCTATGACAAAGCGAATCCAATGATTACTGAGTTATTAGAAGAAAAAGGCGCGTTATTAAAATTAGATTTCTTTACGCATAGTTATCCACATGACTGGCGTACCAAAAAACCAGTTATTTACCGTGCAACGCCACAATGGTTTGCTTCAATCTCTAAATTCCGTCAAGATATTTTAGATGAAGTTGAGAAAGTTGACTGGCTAATTCCTTGGGGAAAAACACGTTTGTATAATATGATTCGTGACCGTGGTGATTGGGTAATCTCTCGCCAAAGAGCGTGGGGTGTACCATTACCGATCTTCTATGCTGAAAATGGGGAAGCCATCATTACGCCAGAAACAATTGAACATGTAGCGAATTTATTTGCAGAACATGGATCAAATATCTGGTTTATGCGTGAAGCAAAAGAGTTACTACCAGCCGGCTTTACACATCCAGGTTCACCAAATGGCGAGTTTACTAAAGAAACAGATATCATGGACGTTTGGTTTGACTCAGGTTCTTCACATGAAGGGGTTTTACGAGAAAGAGAAGAGTTAACTTTCCCAGCAGATATGTATTTAGAAGGTTCTGACCAATATCGTGGTTGGTTTAACTCAAGTATTACAACAAGTGTTGCTATCAATGGGGTAGCGCCTTATAAATCAATCATTTCTCAAGGAATGGTTCTCGATGGCGAAGGCCGTAAGATGAGTAAATCGTTAGGCAATACTATCTTACCTGAAAAAGTTATCAATCAAATGGGGGCAGATATCTTACGCTTGTGGGTAAGTAGTGTTGACGCGGAAGCCGATGTGCGTGTCTCAATGGATATCTTAAACCAAGTATCTGAAGTGTACCGGAAAATCCGTAATACTATGCGTTTCTTGTTAGCGAATACGAGTGATTTTAATCCAGCTGAGCATACTGTAGCTTATGCTGATTTACGTTCTGTAGATAAATACATGACGGTTCGTTTAAATCAAGTCATTCAAGAAATCCGTGAAAATGGTTATGAAAAATATAATTTCATGCATATTTATCGGACAGTTATGAACTTCTTAACTGTGGATCTATCTTCTTTCTATTTAGACTTTGCGAAAGATGTCGTTTATATTGAAGCTGAAAACGATTATCAACGTCGTTGTATGCAGACTGTTTTCTATCAAACATTGGTTTCGTTAACAAAATTATTGACACCAATTATTCCACATACAGCGGAAGAAATTTGGAGTTTCTTACAAGAAGAAGAAGAGTATGTGCAATTAGCTGAATTCCCAGGTTACGAAACGTTTACTAATGAAGAAGAATTAATGGATACATGGGCAGCCTTTATGGATTTCCGTGACAATGTCTTAAAAGCGTTGGAAGAAGCTCGTCATTCTAAATTAATCGGTAAATCGTTAGAAGCCAAAGTGACCGTTTATCCAAATGAACAAATTCGTCAATTAATGACAGCTGTTGATGCAGATATTGCTCAATTACTAATTGTTTCCGACTTTGAAGTATCAAAAGAAGTAGCACCTAGTGAAGCTGTTCAATTTGAAGACATGGCTATTTTAGTTGAAAAAGCAGAAGGCGAAACGTGTGACCGTTGTCGTTCCGTTCGTCAAGATGTCGGCTCAGATGAAAAATTACCAACACTTTGTGGCCGTTGTGCACACATTGTTGAAGAAAATTATCCAGAAGCGGTTGCTGAAGGATTCGAATAAACAAGAAAAAAGATCCGCTAGTCGTTAACTAGCGGATCTTTTTTGGCTTATTTATTGATCAAGTTGACCGCGGTCACGGTACCAGTTATCTGGTTGCCATTCCCAAGTAAAGCCATCTTTTTCTAATAAGTCGAAGGCAGCTTGCGGGCCCATTGTGCCAGCGGCATAATTAGGGAAAGAAACGTCTGTTTTATCCCAAGCATGTCGAATAATGTCAACAATGCGCCAAGATTGGGCAACTTCGTCCCAATGAGAGAAGTTTGTACTATCGCCATTTAGGCAGTCTAATAGAAGTTTTTCGTATGCTTCTGGACTATTTTCAGTCATTTCGGCACTTTGACGGAAATCAAGTTTCACTGGAGTTGTATTGAACCCTTGACCGATTTCTTTTCCATTTAAGGTTAATGAAAATCCTTCAGTTGGTTGGATATAGATAGTTAAAACATTCGGTGGTAAATCGGTTTTATCGCATTCTTCACACGTATCATCTTTGAAGACATTAATAGGTACTTGTTTAAAGACGATGTTAATGCGTGTGCCTTTTTCAGTTAATCGTTTACCTGTGCGAACATAGAAAGGGACGCCAGACCAACGGAAATTATCAATTAAAAATTTACCAGCAACAAAAGTTTCAGTGGATGAAGTTTCTGCCACATTCGGTTCATCACGATAGGCTGCAAATGTTTGATCAGCTAGCTGACCTTCGCCGTATTGTCCACGCACGAAATTTTGAAGGGCTTCTTCTTCAGAATAAAGGCGGATGGCACGTAAAGCTTTTACTTTTTCAGTCCGAATTTCTTTTTCAGAAAAAGCAACAGGAGGCTCCATAGAAAGCAATGCAACGACTTGTAAAATATGATTTTGAACCATATCTTTTAGTGCGCCACTGTGGTCATAATAGCCGCCACGATCCTCGACACCTAAGCTTTCAGCGAAGGTGATTTGGACATTATCAATGTAACGATTGTTCCATTGTGATTCAAAAATATTATTGGCAAAACGAATGGCTGAAATATTTTGGATCATTTCTTTGCCTAAGTAATGGTCAATTCGGAAAATATCTTGTTCAGGAAATGCAGCACGAATTTCTTCATTTAATTCGTAGGCAGATTCATAATCAGAACCAAATGGCTTTTCGATAATTAGACGATCAAAGCCTTCTTCCGAAATAATATGTTGTGATTTCAAGTGATTAACAATGGTTCCAAAGAATTGAGGGGCCATAGCTAAATAGTAAACATGATTGCCTTCTAAGTGGTATTGTTCATTTAGGCGATCAGATAATTCTTTTAAGGTATTATAATGTTCCGTATCATTCACATTATGTGATTGGTAATAGAAATGACTAGAAAATTCAGTTGCCTCTTCGGCCGTGGGATTTAAGTCTTGAATGGTTTCACGGACGATTTCACGATAGTATTCGTCTGTCCATTCCCGACGTGCGGTACCAATCACCGCAAAACGCTCAGCTAATAATCCTTTTTTATATAAGCGGAACAGGGAAGGATACAATTTACGTTTGGCAAGATCACCTGTCCCCCCGAAAATAGTAAATAATGCTACTTTTTCATTCATTAGTTTTCCTCACTTTCTCTAATCAACGGCTCAACAAAAATTGTGTTTGCTGCTTTAAAGCTGACGGATAGCTCTTTGTTTTCATTACAAATGGTGATCGGTCCTTCATATGCAGCAATTTCTTTAATCGTATATTCTTCTTGAATATTTAAATCAATGGAAACTAAATAATCCAGTAATTCTTTTTCGTCTAAGACACGTGCAATCCGAACTTTTGTGCCAACAGGGTAGTCTGTTAACGTTTGGCGTTTCTCCTCATGAATGGGTTGATTATCTTCGGGAATAACACCACCGTGTGGACAAAATTCTGGATGATTTAAATAATCCGCTAAACGGTTCACAAGCGTCTGTGAAGTAACATGTTCTAAAACTTCTGCCTCTTCGTGCACATCATTCCAAGTGTAATTTAAGTGCTCTACTAAAAAGACTTCCCAGATTCGGTGTTTGCGAATTAACGTACTCGCTTTTTTTAAGCCTTTTTCAGTTAATTGTACCCCTTGATAAGGAGAATGCTCAACCAAATCTTCTTTTACTAACTTTGAAATCATCTCACTAACCGAAGCTGCCGAAACATCGAGTCCAGAAACAATTTGTTTATTATTCACTTTAACTTCGTCGCCACCTAATTCAAAAATTAATTTTAAATAGTCTTCGCGATTTGGTGTCATAGGGGCTCATCCTTTCAAAAAAACATCATCCTAAGTTTATCAGAAAAAGGCGCATTTGACTATTTAATAATATTCAAGTTGTAAGAAAACTTTCTGAATGCTTTTGCAAGGGATGTAAAAAATAAATCACCCACCGCACATACTTCGTTTTATGTGTCGTGGGTGATTTATTAATTGTAAATGGCCCGTTCTAGTGTGTAGGTTTCATCGTCGGCTTCATCGTAAAGCGTTGCAGGGACACCATTTTCACATTGAATGATTAAATGGTAACCTAACTTGTCTAAGATAACTAAGCGTTTAGGGGTTAATTCAACAAGCAAGGCATGCGTTTGTTTGCCATCAATGAAAACATTGAAAGATGAGGTGATTTCTAAGGTGTGTTGCGTGGCTTTCTTCACGTCCACAAACCACCAATGCCCAGTATAGTTGTGTTGAAGCTCCTGTGGGGAAGGGAGCTGTTTATTTTTTTTCCAGAGGATAGAGCCTGCTAATCCAGTAAGTAAAGATGCACCAACCAAGAAAGTCCAATGTTTTTTCAAAGAAATTCCTCCTAACCTTCATTTTCATTTATTCGTCTTCGTTACCTTTATTATATAGAACTTGTCTAAAATATTCGACTAAATCGCTGAGAATTGACAAATATTTAATGATTGACACAAGATAGTAAAATTGTTGGTTTTGGTCTATACTTTTCCTTGTTTTTTTATGGTATAGTGTGTAAGAAAGGAAGTCTGTGTATGAAGTACCCGAATGTCCAACTTGCTTATTTTATCGAACGACCCAATCGGTTTATTGCACACTGTCGTTTAATGGAAACGAATGAAGAAGTAATCACACATGTCAAAAATACTGGCAGAGGGAAAGAAGTTTTTTTACCAGGTGCTGTTGTGGCGCTTAGTTATCAACCATCGCCTAAAAGAAAAACAGATTACGATTTGATTGCAGTAAAAAAAGGTTCTTTTTGGATTAATATTGATAGCCAAGTACCGAATACATTAGTCAATGAAGCGTTAAAAAATGGTCAAATTGTGCTTCCTGGTTTAGTTGGTACGATCCAAACTGTTAAACGTGAGCAACGATTTGCACATTCAAAATTTGATTTTCTAGTGGAAACGGATGCGGACGAACAAGCTTTTGTCGAAGTGAAAGGCATGACTTTAGAAAATAAAGGCATCGGTGCTTTTCCTGACGCGCCAACACTTCGTGGCTTGAAGCATGTCACTGAACTAATGGCTGCAACTAAAGCGGGTTACCGCTGTTACGTTTTGTTTGTGGTCCAATTTGAAGAAATTAAGCAAGCAACGATTCACCAAGAGATGCAACCCGCCTTTGCTGAAAATGTGGGTGCTGCAATTGATCAAGGTGTGCAAGTCCTTGCTTACAATTGCCACGTAACACCAGCAACGATTGAACTTAAGTCACAGGTAACCTTTGATTTATTACAGGCATTTGATGATCCTAATAAATAACTTGAAGAATTCCTAGCGCTTTAAGTCAGGGTAATTACGTGACTTTTGTACGAGAGATTACTATTATAAAGAGAGTAAATAAACAAAAAATGGAGGTTTTTGATTATGATACATTTAGGCGTAATTGGTACCAATTGGATTAGTCATCAATTTGTTGCAGCAGCTTTAGAAACGGGTGCGTACGATTTAACGGCTGTTTATTCTCGGAAACTAGCAACGGCACAAGAATTTGGTTCTCGCTATGGGGATGTGGAATATGCAATTGATTTAGAGACGTTTTTTGGTATTGCACATATGGATACGGTTTATATTGCCTCACCAAATTCATTACATTTTGAACAAGCGAAACAAGCAATTTTAGCGAAAAAAAATGTAATTGTTGAAAAACCAGCTTTTTCAACACCTGATGAGATGGCAGAAATTATTGAATTAGCGAATAAAAATCGTGTGTATTTCTTTGAAGCGGCCCGTAATATTCATGAGCAAAGTTTCCAAAAAATTGCTGAATTATTGCCATTAAAAAACCAAATTTTAGGTGCGAATTTTACGTATATGAAATATTCTTCTCGCTATGATCAAGTATTAGAAGGCAAAGAGCCAAATATTTTTTCTCCTCATTTTTCTGGGGGAGCCTTAGCAGATTTAGGCGTTTATTTAGTTTATGCAGCCTTGGGCTGGTTTGGCGTACCAAACGAAAGCCATTATTTTGCTAGTAAAATTGCGACAGGTGTCGATGGCTTAGGAACAATTATTTTACGTTATGATCAGTTTGACGTGACGTTAAATACTGGGAAAATTAGTGATTCTTTTGCGCCATCCGAAATTTACTTTGAAAACGGGACCTTGATTTTAGATAGTGTCAATGCTATTTCTTCGGCTGAGTACCATGATCGCGCACATGAAGAACGTGATGTCTTAGATATTCAAGTAGCCGATAATCCAATGATTGAAGAAGCCCGTGATTTTGCAGCAGTTTTAAATAACCCAACAGATAAGTATTGGGGCACCAAGTATGAAGAATGGGTTGAGCTTGCTCGAAATGTCAATAAAGTAGTCACTGATTTACGTCATAGTGCCGGCATTATTTTTGATGCTGATAAATAAGAATTAGGCGATAGGAAAGGAACAATATGAGATTTTTAGAACAACTTCCAGAGGCTTGGCAAGAACAGTGGCAAGCTTCTGGCTTTAACGAACCATCAACAATTCAAGAAAAAAGTTTTACGCCCCTTCGCGAAGGAGAAAATGTTTTAGGAATTTCGCCGACAGGAACTGGAAAAACACTTGCTTACATGCTGCCTTTACTCTTAACTGTTGAAAAAGGACAGGGAAATCAATTGTTGATTATTGCTCCGTCTCAAGAATTAGCTATGCAAATTGCTGAAGTTGCTCGGACTTGGGCTAAACCACTTCAATTAACGGTTCAAACGTTAATCGGCGGGGCAAATGTTTCACGCCAGATTGACAAGTTAAAAAAACGTCCCGAAGTGTTAATCGGAACGCCAGGTCGGATTTTAGAGTTAATGAAGAACAAAAAAGTCAAAGCTCAGTTGTTAAAAACAATTGTAATGGATGAAGTTGATCAACTTTTCCAAGAGGAAGAGCTAAGTTTAACCAAGCAAATTTTGACACACACACCAACCGAATACCAACTTGTTTTTTATTCAGCGACTGCTGATCGTGTCGTGAATCAAGCGCAATCTTTAAGCCAAAAATTACAGGTGATTGATGTGACGGAAGAAGATACTTCAGCAGGTCAAGTCGCCCACTACTTTATTCGGTTAGCACCAAGAAAAAAAGCTGATTACTTACGTCGTTTGGCCCATACAGAAGCATTCAGAAGCATGGTCTTTTTCAATCAAGTTGCTGATTTAGGTGCAGCAGAAGAAAAATTAGTTTATGAGAATGTGCCGGCTATTGGTCTGGCTTCAGATCAAAGTAAACAGTTGCGTAAATTGGCGATCGATCAATTTAAAGCAGAACGAGTGAAGTTGTTATTAACCACGGATATTGCGGCACGGGGCTTAGATTTCACTGGGGTCCCTTACGTCGTAAACGTAGATGTTCCTTTAACCGAAGAGAGCTATATTCATCGTTCTGGTCGCGTTGGCCGGATGGGTGCACAAGGGGCAGTGATTACGTTTATCAACGATGGCACCAAAAGGGATTATCAACGTTTGATGAAACAATTGGCCATTCCTTATCAGGAAATCTTTTTATATGATGGTGCACTTCATGAGCAGCCAAAAGCCAAAGATGAACTAGAAAAAAAGAACGTAGTCAAAGATACGTATTCAGAAAAAAAGAGTACGAAAGAAAGAAAACCAGAAACAGTAAATTCTGTTGTCAAAGAACCACAAGAAACACGCAAAAAGAAGAAAAACAAAAAGAAAAACACGAAAAACAAAGGAGCTCGTAAAGCGAAGAAATAACGCTTTACGAGCTTCAAGCAGAACGTTGTATCGAGGAGGATTCCATGAAATCTCGGAAGGAAGAAATCTTAGCGTTACTTCAAAAAAATGAAACTGGCTTAACGGCAGGAGCGGTAGCAGAACAGTTAATGATTGATCGCAGTAATGCCAGCCGTTATTTAAATGAATTATTCAAAGAAAAGAAAATTACTAGAAGTACTGGACGTCCTGTTATCTATTCAGTGCCAACAATCAATGAAGGAGAACAAGTCCATGTAGATGAGTCCACCTCTGTTAGTTTTGACACATTAGTAGGTGCCAATGATTCTTTAAAAGTGAGTATTCAGCAGGCCAAGGCGGCTATTTTATATCCACCAAGAGGTTTGCATACGATTATTTTTGGGAAAACAGGAACAGGGAAATCTCTTTTTGCTGAATGTATGTACCGTTTTGCTATTGATTCAAAAACCTTAGATGAAGATGCCCCTTTTGTCTCTTTTAATTGTGCTGATTATGCACAAAACCCACAATTATTATTTGGTCATATCTTTGGCGTAAAAAAAGGCGCCTATACTGGTGCGAATGAAGATAGTCCAGGCTTAATGGCAAAAGCAGATGGCGGGATTCTCTTTTTAGATGAAATTCATCGTTTACCGCCAGAAGGTCAAGAAATGCTCTTTACGTTTATTGATAAAGGCGTGTACCGTCCATTAGGAGAAAGTGGTCAAACCTATGAAGCCTCTGTTCAAATTATTGGTGCGACAACGGAATCCTCAGAAAACTTTTTAACCACTTTTAATCGGCGGATTCCGATGTCGATTACATTGCCATCTTTAGATGCACGGACGCTAGATGAGCGTTATGCCATCATTTCGTTATTTATTCAGCAAGAGGCAACACGTTTGGGCCAACAAATTGATATCGAACGCGAAGCAGTTTTGGCTTTTATGTTATACGATGCAGAAGGAAATATTGGTCAGGTGAAGCGGGACTTAAAATTAGTTTGTGCTAAGTCATTTCTTTATTATCGGACGCACAATTTAGAACACTTGGTTATCCGTAAACGGGATTTGTCGTTACCTGTCCAAAAAGGATTATTAAAAATTAAAGAAGTACCTGAGCGCTTGGATCAATTTGTCGACAGTAAAAGTAATTATTTATCTTTCCAACCAGGTACCAACAAAATTGTTTGGTCGCAAGATCCAGCTAGAGACATGCAGGTTTACAATGAAATCGAAGAAAAAGTCGCTGATTTGTCCGAAGCTGACTTAGAAAATGTTGATTTAGAAGAATTGATTTCTAAAGATATGAATGCGTATTTTAAAAATTATGTCGAAGAATTAACCCAACATTCTTTACATAAGGAGTTACTACCAGAAGCTATTTGGGACTTAACGAATCGTCTTTATGATATCGCAGAAGAGCGTTTGGAACACACGTACAATGAAACAGCACGCTTTGCCTTTGCGCTTCATTTACAAAGTACGATTGAACGAGTCAAAGAAGGTCACGTGATTGTCCATCCTGATTTAAATAATGTCCGTAAAAACATGAAAAAAGAATTTCAAGTAGCCTTAGATTTATCTTCTATTATTGAAGAAGAGAACAACATAGAGATTCCTTTCGATGAAATTGGCTTTATTAGTATGTTTTTATCTATTAATGTCGGTAAAGAAGAAAGAACTCCAGAAAATAATGTTGGTGTGTTCGTCTTAATGCATGGGGATTCTACTGCCTCAAGTATGTTGAAAACCGCCCAAGAACTTTTAGGAACGTCAATCGGAACAGCGATGAATATGCCGTTAACGATGGAAGTTCAAACAATGTATGAACAATTACGAAACCAAGTAATTACGCAAAAAGAATCGTTAAACAATGGGATTTTATTACTGACGGATATGGGTTCATTAAATTCGTTTGGAAATATGTTGTTTGAAGAAACAGGTATCCGAACGAAGGCGATTACAATGACGAGCACAATGATTGTCTTAGAAGCTATTCGAATGGCAAGCGTGGGACGAAGTTTAGAGGACATTTACCAAAATATTCAACTTTCTTTTGAAAGCGTTGTGAGAGAACAATTTCGTTCTAGTCTGCAAAAACGTCAAAACGTTAAAAAAGCAGTAATCGTGACGTGCTTTACTGGAGAAGGGGTTGCCGCAAAACTATACCAACGAATCTTACCCGTTATTGATGAAACAAAAGTGGAACTGATTCAAATGCAATTTATTGAACGAGAAACGTTTAAAAAGCATATCGACAACTTGATGGAAGAATATGAAATTAAGGCCATTGCGGGAACTGTGGATGTTGAATATCAAAATATTCCCTTCTTTTCCGTCTATGATATTTTTGATGATGAAAAATTAAATGTATTGAAACGGATTGCTAGTGATGAAGTGGCGATTGATACAATTGTTCATTCACTAAGTGGCGTCATTACCTCTGTGGACTCCTTACAAAAATTAATTCTCATGTTACAAAAAACAGTTCATCAAATACAAACAGACATGCATATTATTGTTGAACCAGGGGTGGATGCCGGAATCATGATTCATTTGGCTTTTCTGGTAGATGCTTTAATTAAAGGAGAAGAAGCAAGAACTTTTCCAAACTTAGCGGAATATGTTAAAACACATCGTTTAGAAATCGATGTCGTACGCACGAATTTTATGTTAATTGAACGGGCGTATCGTGTGACGATCCCGGAAGCAGAAGTTGCGCATGTTACCCAAATGTTCTTAGAAAATGAAATTAAAAGTAAACAATAATAAATAAAAAAAACATTAAGAAATAAGAAAACGCTCTCTTTTTTCTTGATGTTTTCTTTTTGTAAATTACACACAATTTCATGTGTGTAAGCGTTTTCTTTTAGTGTGTGCACGCTTTTTTTGATGGTGAAAGCTGTTATATCAGCACTTTAATGAGGAAAAAACTTGGCACAATTATTGCTATAAATAAAGTGTATAACGTCATAATTTTTAAGGAGATGAAGAAAAAATGGCAAAAAAAACAATTATGTTAGTTTGTTCCGCAGGAATGAGCACAAGTTTATTAGTAACAAAAATGCAAAAAGCAGCAGAAGATCGTGGCATGGAAGCAGACATCTTTGCAGTATCGGCTTCTGAAGCTGATACAAACTTGGAAAATAAAGAGGTGAATGTTTTACTTTTAGGTCCACAAGTTCGTTTCATGAAAGGGCAATTTGAACAAAAATTACAACCAAAAGGGATTCCTTTAGATGTAATTAACATGGCGGACTATGGCATGATGAATGGCGAAAAAGTTTTAGATCAAGCAATCTCATTAATGGGATAAGTAATTAAAAGGTTTAAGAAAAGTGAATAGCAAATAAGGATAGTGCATGTTACCAAAGGTTTTATTTTGTACGCTCGATTCATTCGTTTAATGAGGCTACTGCCTTTTTAATAAATATAAATGGATACAGGAGGAATAAAAATGAACGGATTAATGGCATGGATGGAAAAATATATCTTACCAACTGCCGCAAAAATTGGTGCACAGAAACATCTGGTGGCACTAAGGGATGCTTTTATTGGTACATTACCTGCGACAATGGCTGGATCAGTCGCCGTAATGATTAACGCAATTATTCGAGATCTTCCCCAAGAGTTTGTCTCAACTTATGCGGCAAGTTTGGAAGCAGACAAAGGTATTTTTGCAGTATTGAATGTCATCATTGGGATTAATGGTTTTGTTTGGAATGGTACATTGGCTATCGCTGGTTTGATTTTCGCTTTTTCTTGGGGCTATAACTTAGCGAAAGCATACAATGTGAATGAGCTAGCTGGTGGGATTGTCAGTTTAGCTACCTTAATTTCAGGTGTTGCTTTTGCACCAAATAACACAGCTGAATTAGCTGTAAAAGTGCCAGAAAAGATTGCCAACGCAATTAACGGGGCAGAAATTGGTGCGTCAATTGCTAATAATCAATTGACTGTCAATCCATGGGGTTGGTTAAATCTCAATCATCTAAATGGTAACGCTTTCTTTACAGTGATGATTATGGGCGCTTTATCAACCATTATTTTTTGTAAATTAATGCAAGCGGATTTAACAATAAAAATGCCTGATTCTGTACCACCAGCAGTTTCAAAAGCGTTTGCGGCAATTTTACCAGCAACAATCGCGTTGTATGTCGTAGCGATTATTAACTTTACGGTGTCAAAACTTTCAGGCGGTCAATTATTAATTGACTTAATTCAAAAATATATCGCGGAACCGTTCCTTGGGTTATCACAAGGACTAGGCGCTGTGTTAATCGTAACGGTTTTTGTTCAAATTTTCTGGTTCTTTGGTATTCATGGGCCAAACGTTTTGGCACCAGTTCTTGAAGGAATTTGGGGACAAGCACAATTAATCAATATTGATATTTTCCAAAAAGGTTATGAAGGAAAAACAGGAACAGCTGCGGTTTTAGCCGCTATTGACGACGGTAAAGCCTACATGTGGGTCCGTGGTTCGTTTGATGCTTTTGCTTGGTTTGGTGGTTCAGGCGGTACAATTGTCCTAATTATTGCAATCTTGTTATTCTCCAAACGAGCAGATTATTTAACAGTCGGTAAATTATCATTAGGGCCTGGAATCTTTAATATCAATGAACCGATTATGTTTGGTTTACCAGTTGTTCTGAATCCAATTATGTTTATTCCATTTGTAATTGCGCCATTAGTTGCTACTACAATTGGCTGGGTTGCAACGTATCTTGGGCTAGTCGCCCCAGTTTCTCAACAAGTCGCATGGGTGACACCGCCGTTGCTATTATCTTTCTTAGCGACAGGTGCCGACTGGCGCGCACCAATTGTAGCGTTGGTATGTATGGTAGTCACTTTCTTGATTTGGACACCGTTTGTTATCGCTGCTAACAAAATGGATCCTGCATTAGGCGAAAGTGAGCAATAGGCAATAAAAACAGCAATTACTTGTATAGAAAGGAGCGAGCGGCATGATTTCGATTGCAAGTGCAATGAAGCAAGAGGAAATTATTACTTTATTAGAGGCATATCAAGGGGGAAATGAAACATTTACTTTTAAAGAAAAGAATGGTATTAAGTTATTTTTTGAAGTTGAAGGAGACCCTGAAACTGCTGCACAAGTTGCAAAACAGCTGATTAAGGAACAACCTTGGGGTGGCGTTTTATACTTCCAAGCAACGGTAGTCTAAAAAGATAGGATGGATGAAAATGATTAGAAATGGATTATTTTTATGTAGTATTGGCTTCTTGATTGTTTTGTATTCGTTGAATCCCAGCTCCTTAAACTATGATTTATTAAGTCTGACAACGGGGATTTTTTTCATTGGACTTGGTGGTTACCTGTTTTTTAAAGGAAAAAAAGTTGCTGAAGAAGAGGCGACAAAGGATGAGGTGAAACGGTAATGGAAATTACGAAAACATTAACTATTTCAGCAGATGAATTTTACACGCAATTAATGAATTCTGTTATTTTTGATATCCGTAAGCAAACAGGCAAAACTCTTACAAGAAAGCAGTTGCGTAAGTTTGAATACATCAAAGAATATAGTAAAAATAGTCGCGCGAAAATAGTTATTGAAGAAGCTATAGAAAATAAGGCCTATCAATTTCGAACATCCACAACTAAAAATGATTTCTCGGTGCGGTATGAGCTCCAGCCAATTGATGAAAACAGCTGTGAACTGCGTTATACAGAAACAATGGTTTCTTATGGGGCGTTACAAAAACTGAATGACGCAGTATTAGGTATCTTTTTAAGTTATTTTAAAAAGAAACAGTTTTATAAAATGCTTAAAATGATGGAAACTGCTTAAAGGGAAAAAGCGGCTTTTGTCCAGTTGATTCTCTTCAGCTTTAGAAAGTGAGCGATGAGTCGTTTCGACTTATCACTCACTTTCTTTTGTTGCCCTATTATTTTGGAAACGCACACAAAAAAGCTGTGTGTAATCGTTTTATTTTTAGTGTGTACACGCTTTCCATGTTGGAAAACGTTGTCATATCAAGGTTTTCAATGTGTTAAAACTTGGCACGCTTCTTGCTTATATAAAGGTGTAAAGCAAAACAAAGAGAATTTAGGAGATGAAGGAAAATGGCAAAAAAAACAATTATGTTAGTTTGTTCCGCAGGAATGAGCACAAGTTTATTAGTAACAAAAATGCAAAAAGCAGCAGAAGATCGTGGCATGGAAGCAGACATCTTTGCAGTATCGGCTTCTGAAGCAGATACAAACTTGGAAAATAAAGAGGTAAATGTTTTATTATTAGGCCCACAAGTTCGTTTCATGAAAGGGCAATTTGAACAAAAATTACAACCAAAAGGGATTCCTTTAGATGTAATTAACATGGCGGACTATGGCATGATGAATGGCGAAAAAGTTTTAGATCAAGCAATTTCATTAATGGGATCATCAAACTAGAGCAGAAAATGGGGTAGAGGTAATGGACGGACAACAGAACTTAGAAGCAATCATGGGTTTAATCATGTATGGCGGAAATGCTAAAAGCGATGCAATGGAAGCGATTGCCGCAGCAAAATCGGGGGATTTTGAATTAGCAGACAAAAAAATTGCAGATGCAGAAGAATCACTTGTACATGCACATCATTCGCAAACAGGAATGTTAACAGAAGAAGCAAAAGGCAATAACATGCAAGTAACATTGTTAACAGTGCACAGTCAAGATCATTTAATGACTGCGATTGCATTTACAGATTTAGCAAAAGAAATTATCGATCTTTATCGCCGTATTGATAACGAGTAATCTCGTTGTCAATGCGTCTTATAAGAAAAACGCGCTTGAGAAAGCGTTAATTAGGAGGAATAACAATGGACGGATTTGTTCAATGGATGGAGAAACACTTTATGCCGAAAGCGTCAGTTATCGCAGCGCAACGGCACTTGGTAGCAATTCGTGACGCGTTTGTCGTAACGATGCCATTAATGATTTTAGGGGCTTTGGCGGTATTAATTAATAATATTCCAATTCCAGGATATGAGGACTTTTTAAACAAAATTTTCCCAATGATGTATAACGATGCACCAATTTGGAAAAGCTTTGGTGGTAACATTTGGAACGGTACATTCGCAATCTTTGCCGTTTTAGTAGCCTTTTTAGTAGCACACAATTTAGTTAAATCTTATGGAAAAGACGGCATTGCAGCCGGTACAGTTTCTGTAGCTTCATTCTTCGCAGTTGGCGGCTTAGAAGGCATGGGCGCAACTGGATTATTTATTGCTTTGATTATTGCACTTATTTCAGGAGAACTATTCCAACGTTTATCTGGCAATCCTAAATTAGTTATCAAAATGCCTGATGGTGTACCACCAGCAGTAGCAAAATCATTTGCGGCATTATTACCAGCAATGATTACAATCAGTTTATTTAGTTTAATTACATCAATTCTATTTGCTTTAGGAATTGACAATATCGTTATTTCATTCTATGAAGCAGTTCAACAACCATTTATGGGACTTGCAAACAGCTACCCATCAGCATTATTGTTAGCTTTCATTACACCATTCTTATGGTTCTTTGGTTTACATGGTGCCAACATGGTTGACCCATTAATGCAAACAATCAACGTACCAGCGATTGATGCGAACATTAAAGCTTTAGAAGCAGGTAAAGCAATTCCTTATATTGTAAACAAACCTTTCTTTGATTCATTTGTAAACTTAGGTGGAACAGGGGCAACATTAGGTCTGTTAATTGCTATCTTTATCGTAGGTCGTCGTAACAAACCATACAAAGTCATTACAAACTTAAGTTTAGCACCAGGACTATTTAATATTAATGAACCAGTCATGTTCGGTTTACCAATTGTTTTAAACCCAATTATGTTTATCCCATTCATTTTAGTCCCAATGGTTCTTGTAACTGTTGCGTATGTGGCGACAGCAACTGGTTTAGTACCAGCTGCAACCTTTATGCCACCTTGGGTAACACCACCAATTATTGGCGGATTTTTAGCCACGAAGAGTATCGCCGGCGGAGTTTTAGCAGCTGTTAACTTATTGATTTCTATTTTGATCTACATGCCTTTCGTAAAAGTAGCAACAGATCAATACTTGAAACAAGAAGCAGCCGCAGAAGCAGCTGAGTAAAAAATCGAAGGATTGAATCGTCCGGACTCTTACGGAGGGTTCAATCCTTTTTTTAATGATTAAATCGTAAAGGAGCAAACAACATGAAATATCAATTTCCAGAAAATTTTTGGTGGGGTTCTGCAGCCAGCGGTCCTCAAACAGAAGGCGTTTTTGAAGGTGATGGTAAAGGTCAAAACATTTGGGATTTTTGGTATCAAGAAGCGCCAGAAAAATTTTTTCAACAAGTCGGTCCAGATAAGACCTCACAATTTTATAAAAAATACCAAGAAGATATTCAGTTAATGAAAGAAACGGGACATAACTCTTTTCGAACATCCATTCAATGGAGCCGTTTAATTCCAGATCCTACAACAGGAAAAGTCAATCAAACAGCAGTTGATTTTTATAATCAAGTGATTGATGATTTATTAGAACACGGGATTGAGCCCTTTATGAACTTGTATCATTTTGATATGCCGATGGTACTTCAAGAAAAAGGCGGTTGGGAAAGCCGTGAAGTGGTTGATTTGTATGTTGACTTTGCCAAAACCTGTTTTGAATTGTTTGGCGATCGCGTGAAAAAATGGTTTACGCACAATGAACCAATTGTACCAGTTGAAGGTGGTTATCTCTATGGCTGGCATTATCCTGATAAAGTGAATCTAAAAGAAGGGATTCAAGTACTCTATCATGAAGCTTTAGCTAGTGCCAAAGCGATTGCCGTCTATCACTCTATGAACTTATCAGGTGAAATTGGCATTATTTTAAACTTAACGCCGACTTATCCTCGTGATGAGCACAACGAAGCCGATGTAAATGCGGCTAAATTTGTCGATGGTTTCTTTAACCGTTCGTTTTTAGACCCGGCTGTTAAAGGTCATTTTCCAGAAGATATGGTTGCTTGGGCGAAAGCAAATGACTTGTTGCCAGAAACAACGCCAGAAGATTTAGCAATAATTGCTGAAAATACTGTGGACTTATTAGGAGTAAACTACTATCAACCACGTCGTGCCAAAGCAAAAGAAACACCTGTTGAAACACGACCAGAAGGTTTACTTCCAGAAGATTTTTATGATGTCTACGATATGCCTGGCAAAAAAATGAATCCTTACCGTGGCTGGGAAATCTACGAAAAAGGTATTTATGATACATTAATGAATTTAAAAGAAAATTATGGCAACATTCGCTGCTACATTTCAGAAAATGGCATGGGCGTAGAAGGAGAAGAACGCTTTGTCAATGAACAAGGAGTCATTGAAGATGATTATCGGATTGAATTCGTGCAGGATCACTTGAAATGGGTGCATCAAGCGATTCAAGAAGGTAGTAATGTTCAAGGATATCATATGTGGACGTGTATGGATAACTGGTCTTGGCTTAATGCCTATAAAAATCGTTACGGCTTCATTGCTGTGGATTTAGATGATGATGCGAAACGGACCATTAAGAAAAGCGGTCGTTGGTTCAAAGAAATGACAGCAAATAACGGCTTTTAGAGAGAGAACCGTTTCTGTGATAAAATGAATTGATACAATGTGCGAGGAGGAAAGAAAATGACAACTAAAAGAGTCAAAAAAATGGGCAAAGAAGAAATGAAAGAGATGTTTGATCTTGTCATCTATGCTTTTAATCAGGAACCCACGGCGGAACGCCAAGAACGTTTTGAAAAATTGTTGTCACATACGCAAAGCTATGGCTTCCTAATTGATGAGCAATTAACAAGTCAAGTGATGGCGACACCTTTTCAAGTGAATTTCCATGGTGTCCGCTATCCCATGGCTGGAATTGGCTATGTGGCTTCTTATCCAGAATATCGTGGTGAAGGCGGCATCTCTGCTATTATGAAAGAAATGTTGGCTGATTTAGCGAAACAAAAGGTTGCCCTTTCTTACTTAGCACCGTTTTCATATCCATTTTATCGTCAATATGGTTATGAACAAACATTTGAACAAGCAGAGTATACAATTAAAACGGAAGACTGGCCACGTGTTAAACGAGTTCCGGGTACCATTAAACGAGTTTCTTGGGCTGACGGTAAAGAGGTCATTAAAGACGTATACCTTGAAAATCAAAGAGCGCACTCTGGTGGTGTGATCCGTGAAACTTGGTGGTTGGATTATACGCTGAATCGTGTAAGTAAACCAAATAATCAAGCGATTTATTATTCGTCAGAAGGGAAAGCGGAAGGCTATGTGATTTATCGGATAGCTGCTGGCACCTTTGAAATCGTAGAATGGAACTATTTAACTAATACAGCTTTTAAAGCTTTAGCTGGGTTTATTGGCTCACATAATGGTTCCGTTCAATCGTTCCATTGGATTAATGGTTTTGCTGGAAAAGATTTAAATGATTTAATGCCAACGCCAGCAGCTTCTGTAAAAATTTTACCTTACATGATGGCACGAATCGTTGAGTTACAAACATTTCTGGAAAAGTATCCATTTCAATCAGGAGAAAAAGAAACGTATTCTTTAGAGATTGAAGATTCCTATGGGCCATGGAATGAAGGTATTTGGACAATCACAATTGACGAACAAGGAAAAGCAACAGTGACTAAAGGTGCTGTGGAAAAAGAAGGGACTGCTGCTTTGAAAGCAGATATCCAAACGTGGACGCAACTATTCTTGGGCTATCGTTCAGCAGAAACGTTATCTTTTTATGAACGCTTGCAAGGAGATGCAACGACAGTTCAACGTTTAGGCCAACGTTTAGTCAAAGGCATGCCAATTTTAGAAGATTATTTTTAAAAGTGTGTTTATTCGCAAAAA
This sequence comes from Enterococcus sp. AZ129, assembly GCF_051714505.1. NCBI lineage: Bacteria > Bacillati > Bacillota > Bacilli > Lactobacillales > Enterococcaceae > Enterococcus > Enterococcus sp. AZ129. The sequence continues at coordinate 835,211 of NZ_JBIORY010000001.1, forward strand.
ATGACAGAACCTACTATAATAAAAATGTAAAAAGAATTATTTTAGAAAGGTGATGGGGACAATGGCGAAAACGAAACAAGAAAAAGTTGCACGCAATAATAAAATTGGGCAATATATAGCTATTGCGACAGGACTTTATTATTTAGGAAAAATGATTCTTGATCGGCGGCAAAAAAAATAATAGATAAACGAACGACGTGTTTCACTGAAAGAAAGTATCTCGCATAATTGTTTATGCGGGATACTTTCTTTTTGTCTATTGACAGATGTAGTGAAGACTTCTAAAATTAAAACAGATTGTTCTCGTAGCTCAGTAGGATAGAGCAACCGCCTCCTAAGCGGTAGGTCGCTGGTTCAATTCCAGTCGGGAACGTAAAAAGGCAAGTAAATTTAGGGGGGAAGACAGATGGCGATTACTATAAATATTTATTATAGTGGGACAAATGGAGGTGCAAGAGAATTTGCCAAAGAAATGATTGCCAGCGGAATTGTAGAGGCAATCCGTGCAGAAAAAGGGAATAGTCGCTATGAATACTTTTTTCCAATGGACGATGAAGAAACAGTTCTGCTGATTGATAGTTGGACAGATCAGGAAGCATTAGACAAACACCACGCTTCTCCAATGATGACCCGTATTACGGAACTTAGAGAAAAATATGATTTGCATATGAAAGTAGAAAGATATGTATCAGATGTAACAGACCCCTTGACAAAAGATGCTGCGTTTATAAGAAAATAACCAGAGTGCAATCATTGATCTTAAAATTTAGTGCTAGGAACATCAATCGTTTCGACTGATGTTCCTAGCACTTTTTATCTTGTAAGGATGAATCATTTGTTACACACGTTAAATTAAAGAAGGACCATTTGTTCTTCAGTCACAGCCGGTTCGGTTAAAATTTTGGCTTGGGCAGCTGCGAGTTTCGCAATAGGTACCCGATAAGGTGAGCAAGAGATGTAGTTTAGGCCAAGTGTTTGGAAAAACGTGATGGATTGCGGATCACCACCGACTTCTCCACATACGCCAATACTCATGTTTGGTTTAGTGCGACGCGCTTTCTCTACAGCTAATTGAATCAATTGACCAACACCTGTTTGATCTAATGATTGAAACGGATCTTGGGTAATGATTTTCTTTTCCCGATACGTATTAATGAATTTACCGATATCATCACGAGAAAAGCCATAGGTCATTTGTGTTAAATCATTTGTTCCAAAGCTGAAAAAGTCTGCTTCTTCTGCTAACTGATCCGCAATCAGACAAGCTCTAGGTAGTTCAATCATTGTCCCGATTTCGTAAGGGAAAGGAGTCATTTTATGTTCTTCAAAGAGACCGTCAATCGTTTCTTTTAAAATGCGTTTGAGATAGAGAAGTTCTTCTTTTTCGGCGATTAGAGGAATCATCACTTCTGGATAAACAGTAATTCCTTCTTTGACTAATCGAATGGCACTAGTAAATAAGGCTGTAACTTGCATTTTGTATATTTGTGGTTGGGTCACACCTAAGCGACAACCACGATGGCCCAACATTGGATTGGTTTCTTGTAACCGTTCAATTTGTTTGGCGATGGTCACCGGGAACCGTTGTAGTTGCTTCGCCAATAATTGAATATCATTCTTTTCATGAGGTAAAAACTCATGCATCGGCGGATCTAACAAGCGGACCACCATGGGCTTGTCTTGAACTACTTTCAGCATTTGATAAAAGTCTTCCTGTTGAAAATGAAGAAGTTGCTCCAACGCATAGGTTGCTTCCTTTTCAGACTCTGCTAAAATCAGGCGGCGCATTTCCAAGACACGCTCTTCACCGAAAAACATATGCTCTGTTCGTGCTAAACCAATCCCCGCTGCGCCAAAACGGATAGCAGTCTCTAAATCTTGTGTAGTTTCTGCATTGGCACGAACAGTTAAATCAGCATACGCATCTGCCCAAGACAAGAGCTTTTGAAGGTCATCGTTATTATCAGCAGAAATTGTGGGAATTTCGCCAAGATAAATTTCCCCCGTTGAGCCATCGACGGAAATGATTGTTCCTTCTAAGATGACCTGTGGCCCGCAGTGTAGTTGCTTGGTTTCTTCATTGACGGTTAAACTTTCACAACCAGTCACACAGCAAGTTCCCATTCCTCGTGCCACCACAGCGGCATGAGAAGTCATTCCGCCACGACTGGTCACAATTGCTTCGCTTACAACCATGCCTTCAATATCTTCTGGCGAAGTTTCTTGACGAACAAGAATGACTTTCTTTCCTAGATTGGTCAGTTCTTTAGCTTTTTCTGCTGTAAAAACAATTTGGCCACTTGCTGCACCAGGACTAGCAGGAAGTCCCATAGCTAAACGTTCCATGTGTTGTCGTTTCTCTTGATCAAACACGGGATGAATTAATTGATCAATCGTATCAGGTGTCACACGCAACAGTGCTTCTTGTTTAGTAATGCGATTTTCTTTGGCTAAGTCTAAAGCAATTTTAACCGTAGCTGCGGCGGTTCGTTTCCCGTTTCTTGTTTGTAAAATATATAATTTTTCATTTTCAATGGTAAATTCAATATCTTGCATGTCACGATAATGATATTCTAACAGTTCTGCGTAATGGCGAAAATCTTGATAAACTTTTGGCATAGTCAAACGTAAACGACGAATGGGTTCTGGCGTCCGAATACCAGCCACTACATCTTCTCCTTGCGCGTTCAAAAGAAACTCTCCAAACAGTTGATTTTCCCCTGTGACCGGATTTCTAGTGAAAACAACGCCAGTGCCACTGTCTAGTCCACGATTGCCGAAAACCATTTCTTGAATGTTGACAGCTGTACCTAAATCATGTGCAATATGATGTAAGTTTCGATAAACCACCGCACGTTGATTATTCCATGAATCAAAAACAGCTTTGATTGCTTCAAAAAGTTGTGCGACAGGGTCTTGCGGGAAGACCACCTGATGTTGTTCGAAAACTTCTTGGTAGCGGACAATCAAGGCAAAATGATCTTCTTCTTGAAAAGCGGTAATTTTTTTGTTTAGCTCTTGTTCCAAGCGCTCTTTTTGTTGGTCAAATAATTCTTTGGGAATGTGATAAACGACGTCTCCAAACATTTGAATAAGTCGGCGATAACAGTCAAAAGCAAAACCAGGAGAGGTTAAGGTCGCAAATTTTTTCACACGTTGATCATTTAAACCTAAATTTAAAATAGTATCCATCATACCAGGCATCGAGAAGGCAGCACCACTGCGAACGGAAACTAAGAGAATCTCATTGTCCGCGGTAAAAGATTTGCCTGTTTCAGTTTCTAGGTTTTTAACCGCTTTCAAAATTTCTGATTGTAAGTGTTCTTCAAAGAAAGTAGCATCTGCCAAATAGTCCATACAGCAACGGGTTGTAATCGTGAATCCTTGCGGAATCGGCAAACCTAAGCGTGTCATTTCTGCCAAGTTCGCCCCTTTACCACCAAGAGTCTCTTTACCTTCATTGTGTGTTTCGTTAAAAGAATAAATAAACTTTTTCATGCGTGACCTCCGTTTAATATGTGTCTTATATGTTCAATAAACATCATAATAGACGGAAATAAGTTTGTCAATAGAAAAAGTTTCTTGTCAATATGTTGAAAAAACAATAAATATGTGTATAATTGTAAGCGAATGCACAATTTGTTTAAGAGGAATTGAGGAGGAAATGATGAAATTAAGTAAACGACAAGAGCAAATTATCGCTGTTGTAAAAGAGCATCAGCCAGTTAGTGGTGAACGCATTTCGGACATACTAACCGTTTCACGTGCGACATTGCGTTCTGATTTGTCTTTTTTAACACTTTCAGGAATTTTAAAAGCAAGTCCGAAAGTTGGGTATACTTACGAAAGTGATAATATGGAGGCTTTTTTCTTTTTTGATGTTTTTCAAACAAAAGTTCAGGAGATCATGAGTCCACCATTGATGGTTGCCCAAGACACCTCAATTCGAGATGCGATTACCAACTTATTTATGTATGATGTCGGTTCTCTTTATGTCATGGATGAAGCAAAAGAATTATTAGGGGTTTTGTCACGAAAAGATTTATTACGGGCCTCTTTAAATACAAATATTGATGGCACACCTGTTGCTGTTTGTATGACAAGAGTGCCACATGTGAAAACCTGCACACCAGAATTTACTATTCTTGAAGCTGCTGACACTTTGCAAAAATACGAAGTGGATTCTTTGCCAGTCGTTGAAAAAGAAAATCCTAAAAAAGTTATTGGAAAAATTACGAAAACGAAAATTTTAACCTATATTACGCAACAAGCGAAAGAAGCCGCACAAAATAGATAAGGGAGCTTAATTATGAAAAAAGAGATCATTGTTTATACTATTTCCGATTCACTTGGAGAAACATCACAAAAATTGTTAGCTGCAGCAAGCGCACAATATCCAGATATTTCTTTTCTTAATCGATACAATTTTTCTTTTGTCACAACAGAAGAAGAATTATTAGAGATTTTAAAAGATGCCTTAAAAGATAAAGCCTTAGTTGTCAGTACATTAGTCAGTAAACAACTAATCACAGCGGCGAAAGAATTTAGTGAACGAACAGGGTTGTTATATTTAGATTTAATGGCGCCATTTTTTGAATTAATTCAAGCGAAAGCCGGAGTAGATCCTATTGAAGAGCCTGGACGACGCCACCAACTAGATCGTGCTTATTTTGATAAAATCTCAGCGATTGAATTTGCTGTAAAATATGATGATGGCAAAAATCCTCAAGGGTTTCTTGATTCTGATATATTGTTGTTAGGCGTTTCGCGGACCTCAAAAACGCCAGTCAGTATGTATTTAGCAAATCAAGGCTACCGCGTTTCTAACTTACCATTAATTCCAGAAGTTCCATTGCCGTCAATTTTGGAAGAAATGGATCCACAAAAAATGATTGGTTTAGTTTGTTCGCCAGAAGCATTAGGACAGATTCGTAGCAGTCGGTTGGCTTCCTTAGGTTTAGGTAATGAGACCAGTTATACCAATGTTGAACGGATTGAACAAGAATTAGCTTATGCCGAAGAAATTTTTGCGAAGTATGGTATCCCAGTGATTGATGTAACCGCAAAATCTGTCGAAGAAACAGCCTTTTTGATTAAAGAAAAACTAGATGAAAGAAATTAAAAAGCTTGGCAACCTCACTAAATTTCAGTGAAGTTGCCAAGCTTTTTATACTTAATTGGGCTTCTTTTTGTTAGTCAATATTTTTTTGATCGACAATGAGTAAAGCGATCATCACGTAGACAATCCAGCTACTTTTAGAATAAAGTGTATAGCGGGGTTGCCATTTGCTAGCAAATTTTTCCTTGTATTCGCGTAATCCTTGGAAGGAGTAAATTTCTGAACCAAATTCATAAATTAACGCAGCAATCCGTTCTTGAATAAAACTTTTTCTTGATTGACCAACGTTGGCTAACGGAGCCATCCCTAAATTGAAATAATGAATATTTTCTGTTTTCATATATTCAAATAAATGAATAAATAGGAAATCCATACTTCCAGAAGGGGCTTTTTCTTTATGGTGACGCATCAAGTCGATGGTACCAACTTCATTTGTGTAACTAGGAATGATATTAGCGAAAGAGACCATTTCTCCTTCAGCATTTCGGACAACAGCAATTGGGTTTCTTTGAAGATACGCTTCATCGAAAAATCCTAGTGAAAAGCCTTTTTCTTTTCGATTGTCTAACCAACTATCCGAAATAGCTTTTAATTCGTGCATTTGTTCGGCACTAAAAGGAGGTTGGAGTACGTCAAATGAATAGCCGGCTTTGGTAATTTTATTAAACACTGCGCGGGTACCTTTGAATTTTTTCCCAGACATCGTAAATGTTTCTAGATTAACTAAGGCTTCTTCGCCCATTTTGATAAATTCGTAGCCGTATTCGTGTAGTAACATCACGCTGTCCTCATTGGTTTCGTAAAAGACGGGTACATAGCCGAAACGATCTGTTTCTTTAAGGAATGCATCAATCGCCGCAGGAAAATCTTCTTTGTTCCCCGAAGGATTGCCCATCACAACGCATTTATTATTAATGGTGTTGAATTGTAAAAAGACAGTCGGTTCTTCTTTGGGATATAAGAAAACCTGTTTATCATGAAGAAAGACAAGTTCACTGTCAATATTCCCGCCATAAGTTGTTAAGATATTATGCAAGATACTATCTTCTGGAAACTCACCCACTTGGTGTTTTTTCCCTTGGAGGTAGCGAACAAATAGAAAGTTAAAACTCATAACTAAGAGGATAGCGATAAATCCTGACAACCAGATCCGTTCGGAAGGGAACAAGAAAAATTCCACAAAATGATGACGATGGTGTGGGAAGTTCGGTAAATTATAAACACCAATGACTAGGTATAATAAGGTCAACAAGCCAAAGATAAACCCATCAATCGTCATCCACTCCCAAGAGTAAACCAGTTGTTCACGGTACAATTCTGATTTTGAAAAAATAACGATAAATAATAAAATAGCTAAATAGAAAATGGAAAACATACTAAAGTCAACAACAAATGAATACAAGATAGCACCAATTAATAAAATAATCGTTGGATAATAGGCTCTTTTAACACGATCAGCAATCCCACGTCCCATAATTAATAATGCAAAGCCTAAAACAATACTCGGAATTTGAATAATAATATGTGAACGGAAGGGGTTAATATCTCTTAACCAATGCACTTGAGTGAAGGCTTCTGGAATAGTGGCTAGGAGCACCATCATAATTCCTGAAAAATAAAGTAAAACCACTTCCAATTTGTGGGCAATTTCCAAAGTAATTTGTTTCAGTAATTGTCGATAATGAGTATCCAATTTTTGGCTTAAGTGTTTTGTAAAGAACAAACAGCCAATTAAGAAAGGGATAATATAATAGAATAAACGATAGAGCAATAACCACAAAACAATAATTTCACGATCGACACCTAAGTTGCTCAGTCCTAAAATCATCATGACATCAAAACTACCTAAAGCCCCTGGAATCATCGAAGCAATCCCAATAATCGAAGCTGCTACATATAAAGGAACAATATCAATTAAAGGAATCGGTACATCTAATAAGTAACCAATACTGATAAAGGTAATTAAAACACCTGTCCATTCTAAAAACGAAGAAACAACTAGAGATAAGCGATTTTTTGCATCGAGGTTACCAAAGGAACTATTTTTTTGGAAATGTAAAATAAGATAAAGTAATGGGAAATAAAGACCGCCACCTAATAACCAAATCCAATATTGCTGTAAATAAGCCATCTTTGGATCAAACTGAACAAGGAAAAAGCAAAGAATACTATAAATAGATAGACCGGATAACACAAAAAGTAAAATATGGGTTAACGCAGGTAAAATTTTCTTTTCCTCTGTTTTATTTCCATAAAATTCAGAACGAAGTCCCATGCTGACCAAACCACCGAATCCACCAATATTATTGATTGTATTGACAATCCAGCTAGATTCAAGGAGTTCCCGTTTTGAGACTTTCAAGTTTAAAATGCGATTTAATGTTAAGTCATAATTTAGCATCGGAGTAACGGAAACTAAACCGATAACCATCATCAATAACAATTTCCATAGCGGGATCTCATCAAAAATCTGTTTTAACTGTTCAAATGAGATCGTTTTACCAATTGATAAAAGTTGGGCAACAACAATAATTGAGACCGCAATAACAAACAGTGTTTTTAGTAATCCTGTATGCGTTTTGATCCAATGAATAATTTGTTTCATTTAGACACCTTCATTTCCTTTAAGAATTTTTCGATTGTTTTATTAAAAATATCTGGTGAGTTTTTGGCAAATAAATGACCCTGTTTATTTACCAAGACCAATTTGCCAGCAGGAATGGCATCAGCAATCGCCCGTGAATGGGAAAGCGCAATTAAATCTCGACTGCCAGTAATAACAAGAGTAGGACAGGGGATGTGTTCTAAATCTTGTTTTGTCAGTCCAGTATCTTCAAATAACAGAGCCACGATAGGGAGCCGTGCGCGCAATTTTTTTGAAAAAAAGGCGCCAATACGACAAAACCAATATTGAAAATAAGTGGCAATCGTTACATATTTTTTTAGACCAGACATGGTGACATTTCCAGAATTTAAGACGAGTTTGTTGACGAAATCAGGATATAAATGGGTAAAAACCATGGCAATATTTGCTCCGTCACTAAAGCCCAATAAATTAATTTTTGTTAAGTGTTCTTGTTGAATAATACCAGCTAAATCTTCTGCCAAAAGCGGAAAAGTTAATTGACTTTGTGTATTGGTGGAACGTCCATGTCCGCGGGTATCCACCGCAATAACTTGATACTCCTTGGAGAAATAAGAAATTTGATAATTAAAAAAAGTATGATCATTGCCATTACCATGAAGTAACACAAGGGGGTAATTTGTTTCTTTGCCAAAAATTTGATAAAAAATTTGACTGCCATCTATTGTTTGAAAATATTTTTCTATTGCCATTCTCCGTCACCTATCTCATCTATAATCAATCGAGTCCTCTCTCATTATAGAGTCTTTTGTCTTTTTTTTGTAATAAAAAACAGAAAATTTTCCGAACAGTTTTGTAAGGTGTTGTAATATAGTGTGATATAGTAGAAGATAGCCACCTAAAAATTAGGCTAGAGGAGGGGAAGTTGATGTCTTTAATCGTTTTAATTGGTGCCCAAGCTGTCGGGAAAATGACCGTTGGCAAGGCTTTAGAAAAGCAGTTAGATGCTAAATTACTATTTAATCATCAAACCATTGACTTATTTGCAAACTATCTTGGGTATACGGAACGTGCGTTTCAATTGTCTGATTCCGTTAGAAAGGAACTTTTTCATGCCTTTGTCGAAAATCCAGCCACAAATACAACAAAAAACATTATTTTTACAGTGGTGATTGCTTTTGATCAAGAACAGGATTTTCAATTTTTAGAAGAAATATCAGAAATTTTTCTTAGTAAACATGAGTCCGTTTATTTCGTCGAACTCGTCTCTTCAACAGAAATCCGCCTAGAACGAAATGTTCATCCAGAGCGGCTAGAGGCAAAACCTTCAAAACGCGATGTCGACTTTTCTCGAAAAGAATTACTCAATACCTTCAAAGAACATCGATTAGTAAGCCACGAAGGTGAACTAGAAAGTACATTTCCAAATGTAAAAATAACGAAAATAAATAATTCAAACATGACACCAGAAGAAGTAGCAACGAAGATAATTGCTACTTTTGGTTTGACATAATGTGAAAGGAACATCGGAATCAATGAAAAAGTTTTTTAAATATCTCGGTAGCTTGATGGTCCTTCTTCTAAGCATAGCTTTAATTTTGATAGGATATTTAACCTTCCGAGAGTTTCGACCACGAGCGGTTGAACCAGTTGCTATAAATAAACAATTTTCAGAGCAAACCATCGAAAAAAAGCAATCCATTTCTTTAGTCACGTATAACATAGGCTATGCTGGCCTAGGACAAACAGAAGATTTTTTTATGGACGGTGGCAAAACTGTCCAACCAGTTAATAAGGCAATGGTCCAACAGAATTTAACAGGCATTGAAGAAACCTTAAAAGAATTACCAGCGATGATTTACTTATTCCAAGAAGTCGATCGTCGCTCGCAACGTTCTTATGAAGTCAATCAAGAGGAAGAATTACAAAAACAGCTACAGCTGAACAGCGCATTTGCTTATAATTTTAAGGTAGATTATGTGCCCATTCCTTGGCCGCCGATTGGACGAGTAGAAAGTGGTTTATTAACATTATCAAATGAAAAAATAACAGAGGCCAAACGCATTGCTTTACCCAATCCCTTTCGTTGGCCCGTTAGCATTAGTAACTTAAAACGAGCGCTTCTAGAAACGCGCTTTCCAATTAAAGGCACAGACAAAGAATTAGTGGTTTTTAACTTACATTTGGAAGCCTATGACAATGGGGAAGGGAAGATTGCTCAAAGCAAAAAGTTAGCTGACGTATTATCCCAAGAATACGCTAAAGGAAACTATGTAATTGCTGGAGGTGACTTTAATCAAGTTTTCAAAGGCAGTCATCGATATCCTGACCTAGGGGAAGCTGGTTGGGCACCAGGAGAAATTGATCCTGCAGACTTACCTAAACATTTTTCACTTGCTTATGATGATCAACAACCGACCGTGCGGGTGCTTAATAAGCCTTACACTGGCTCTTATGAAACATCCCAAGTGTATGTAATTGATGGTTTTATTGTTTCTGATAATGTGGCTGTTCATAGCGTGAAAACAAAGGACGAACAATTTAAATATACAGATCACCAACCTGTGAAGATGGAAGTTGGGTTGAAATAGAAAAAGTACAAACGGTGCTCATTGCTTGCACCGTTTGTACTTTTTATTTTACAGATAGCCTTTAGTAATAGAATGAGTGGAATTTAGCATATTTGTTGGTGTTCCTGTAAAAAGAAGCTGTCCGCCTTTTTCTCCACCTTCGGGACCTAGTTCAATCAACCAGTCAGCACTTTTAATCACGTCAATGTGATGTTCTAATAAAATCAAGCTGTTTCCTTCTTCTACCATTCGATTGAAAAGTTGAAGACTTTGTTGGATATCAATTAAGTGTAAGCCATCTGTAGGTTCATCCATTAAATAGATAGCTTTTTTTTGGTGAAGTGTGTCTGCTAATTTTACCCTTTGCAATTCGCCACCAGATAATGTTGAGAGCGATTGATTGAGTTTAAGGTAGCTTAAGCCAACTTCCAGTAAATTTTTTAATGAAAGAGCAAAAGGCTGGTCTTTGAAAAAATCATAGCCATCTTTAACGCTTAAAGCTAGTACTTCAACGATATTTTTTCCGTTATACAGATAATGAAGCACCTCTTCTTTGTAACGCGTTCCGTGACAGGTTTCGCAAATACTAGTAACATCCTCCATAAAAGACATATCGGAGACAATTATGCCTTTCCCCTTACAAGTAGGACAGGCGCCTTTGGAATTATAGCTAAATAAAGCTGGACTAACATGATTTTCTTCCGCAAACAGTTTGCGGACCTTATCAAAAATATTGAGATAGGTCATTGGTGTGGATCGTAAATTTGCGGTAATGCTTTTTTGTGAAAGATGAATAATTTCTTGATTATCAGCTTGGGCTTTTTGATAAATTTCTTCCGCTAATGATGATTTACCTGAACCGGCGACCCCACAAATAACAGTCAAAACTCCTAACGGAACTTCGACAGATAGATTGTTTAAATTATGCAGTGTCGCATGTTCGATTGATAAAGACTTCCTTGCTTTTCTTGGTTGGTCGTTTAAAGGGAGCGGCTCTTGAAGCGCTTGACTAGTCAAGGTTTTGGAGGCTAAAAATGCGTCATACGTTCCTGAAAACTGGACATGGCCACCATTTTCGCCTGCGAAAGGTCCTATATCGATGATAAAATCAGCTTCTCTAATTAATTGTGGATTGTGTTCCACGAGAACCACGGTGTTTCCTTTATTTTTTAAATTGAGCAACGCACGACTGATCCGTTCGATGTCCTTTGGATGTAAGCCAGCACTTGGTTCATCTAAAATATACATAATATCATTTAAGGCGCTGTTCACATACTTAGCAATTTTAATCCGCTGTGCTTCACCACCAGAAAGTGTTTCAGTTGCTCGTCCTAATGTGAGGTAGGAGAGACCGATATTAATTAATGCTTCTAGACGTACAAGTAGCTCTTCTTGAATAGTTTTTATTAAGGATAGGTCCATTGAACGAATAAAAGAATGTAATTCAGTGAGTGGCATGTCAACAGCATCAGCAATACTTTTCTGATTAATTTTGCAGCTACGAACACGTTCATTGACTCTACTTCCTAAACAATCAGGACATCTTTTTACGGTAACAAAGTGATTAAGGTATTTTTGATGACGTTTGCCTTCGTCTGTATGCAATATGCTACGTTGCATGCGCGGGACGATTCCTTCATACAAAGCTGTATGAGGCCACTCTTTGGGTGGATTAGCTAGTTTTTGTTGTGGAGCATATAAAAATAATGCTAACTCTTCAGGAGAATAGTCCTTGATTTTTTTATCCAAATCAAATAGACCACTATGGGCATAACGCTTCCACCGCCAGTTGCCAACTGTAAATGTGGGGAAATCGATAGGCCCTTCGTTTAATGATTTGTCATAATCAACTAGCTGATGAAGATTGATTTCGGTAATCTTTCCTAAGCCATCGCATGTTGGACATTTTCCATCCGGATGATTAAACGAAAAAGTATCTGAATAACCAACAAATGGAGAACCTGCTCGTGAAAACAGCAAACGTAAAAACGTATAAATATCTGTGTACGTTCCCACTGTCGAACGAGAATTACCTGCTACTTTTTTCTGGTCAATGACAATTGCAACAGGAAGATTCTCGATTTTTTCAACTTCTGGACGACCATATTTGGGTAAGTAATTTTGAACAAACGAACTAAATGTATCATTTAGTTCACGACGTGATTCAGCGGCTAATGTGTCAAATATTAAGGAGGACTTTCCTGAACCCGAAAGTCCAGTAACAACAGTTAGTTGCTTTTTAGGGATATTGACAGAGATATTCTTCAAATTATTTTGTGTTGCGTGCTTAATTTCAATCCATTCCATTAAAAAACCTCCGTTTCTATTCTATTTTAGCATATAAAAAGAACCTAGCCTAAAAGTTGAACATGGGAATGTTCAAGAGAACTTTACTTTTTAATCGCTTTCATTTATGCTATAAGTAATACAGATTTTTTAACTGTATTAATAGATAAAGGATGTGACTTATGAAGAAGTCGATTTTGTTCAAAAAGTTAGGGATTATTTTATTAATTAGCCAAACACTGGTAGGGGTACCAATGTTGGCACAAGAAAGTATACTAGAAACAACCGTTCAAACAGAGACGGAATCAGTAACAACAGAAACCAGTCAGACGGTAGCTAACTTGGAATCTGAAACTACTAGCCAAACGGTGATGCAGGAAAAAGAATCCTCTTCGGCAATCGCCGAAAGCAGTAGCCGAAATGTGGTTGCAGTAACCACTGAAACCACAAATGAGATACAAAATAGTGATACAGATGGAAAAGCTGTTTCTGCAGAGAATGCTTTTTCAGAAGCAGATTATAAAAAAGCAACTGCACTGGAGTTAGCAACTTTAGTAAGAGAAAAAAAGGTGACGAGCGAAGAATTAGTAAAAATTGCGTTGGCCATCACTAAACGTGAAAATCCTACATTAAATGCGGTCATTACTTTACGAGAAGAAGCGGCTTTGACAGAAGCAAAAGCTTTACAAGATACAGGTCAACCATTTCTAGGTGTGCCGCTCTTACTAAAAGGGTTAGGACAATCCTTGAAAGGTGAAAGCAACACGAACGGTTTTGGTTTTCTCCAAGATCAAGTAGCTGGTGGGACATCGACCTTTGTCAAAGCACTACAAAATGCCGGATTCATAATCATTGGTCAAACGAATTATCCAGAATTAGGTTGGAAGAATATTTCAGATTCGAAGTTATATGGTGTTTCCGTCAATCCATGGAATCCTAACCATTATTCAGGTGGTTCTTCAGGCGGAGCGGGTGCTAGTGTCGCCGCGGCATTTGTTCCCATTGCTTCTGGAAGTGATGCTGGTGGCTCTATCCGCATCCCTGCTTCTTGGACAGGCACCGTAGGCTTGAAACCTTCTAGAGGAGTAATCATTGGCAATTCTAATAGTGCAAAAGGTCAAACTATTCACTTTGGTTTAAGTCGAACCGTGGCGGATACAAATGCATTATTTGAAACCTTATTAACTAAAAAAGATCTTCCTGCGGGACATTTAAGTCAAGCGCAACCCATTGCTTATACAACAGAATCCCCTGCCGGAACGCCTGTAAGTGCCGAAGCAAAAGAGGCAGTCGCTGAAGCTGTTGCTTTTTTAAAAGACCAAGGGTACACATTGGTTGAAGTGAAGCACCCTGTTGATGGGGAACGTCTAATGAAAAATTATTATACTGTAGCTGCTGGCTCAGCAGGAATTGCCGATTTTATGGCGCGGCAGAAATTGAAAAGACCGCTTGAACGAAATGATGTAGAACTGTTAACATGGGCGCTTTTTCAAACAGGAAAAAATATAATGAGTGAAGAGACAACTGCGGCTTGGACAGATATTGCTTTACAAGCACAAGCGATGGACGAATTTTATCAACAGTATCCTATCTTATTAACACCAACGACAGCTGCCACGGCACCTAGTATTGATAATCCGTTACTAAAACCAGAACATGCAGCACAGATGGAAAAAATTGATCAATTGTCACCATCAGAACAAAAACAATTGATTTATGACCAATGGCTGACGGCGTTCACATATACACCGTTTACACAACAAGCAAATTTATTTGGACATCCAGCATTAAGTGTACCAACTTACGTTTCAAAAGAAGGACTGCCTTTGGGGATTCAATTTAATAGTGCATTAAATGAAGACCGAACGTTGCTACAATTAGGTGCTTTATTTGAAAATAACCACAAGATAAATCAACCACATGTAGAAGAACCAGACAAAGACAAAGAACCAGATGCAAGTGGCGAACCAGAAAAAGACAAAGAGCCAGATGCAAGTGGCGAACCAGATAAAGATAAAGAACTAGATACAAGTGGCGAACCAGATAAAGACAAAGAAACAAAAACAAGTGAAGGACCAATCGAAGGAAAAGACCAAAACCAAAACCAAAACCCAGACAAAGCTGGAAAAACTACTAGTGAGTCATCCTTAGATAATTCGCTGAATTCATCAGCAAATCAGGGAACCAAATCAACAGAAAGTACGCATGCTTTTTCTAATAAAAGTATGATTGGGAAACAAGAACAGCTTCCCAAAAAAGTATTACCAAAAGCAGGTGCAGAAGTACCTAGTACTTTCTGGATTATTTTAGGAGGAGCTTTCTTAGTAACGAGTGGAACGATTTATATAAGGAAAACTAGAAAACGATAACCAGTGAAGGTTGGAGACAATTTATCCCCAATTGTCTCCAGCCTTTTTTCTTTGGTATACTAAAACCAATAGGAAAATGGAGGCGAAAGTAATGAGGGCGTTTGAGAAGATTCCAGAGTTTCAGCAATGGCAAAAAGTTGAAGCTATTCACCGTGGTTGGTCAACTGATTTAAAGTTTAAAGTTACTAAAAATCAAGAAACCTTTTTATTGCGAATTTTTCAACAAGAAGAGTTATTAGCTAAACAACAAGAATATCAATTTATCAAAAAAGTAGCGGCGTTAGGATTTCCTAGTTCTAAACCTTTTTTATGTGCACCTATTCCTGAAAGTGAACAAGGATACATGTTATTAACGTATCTAGAAGGTGAAGACTTAAGCGATGTTTTACCCGCTCTTTCTCCTAAAAGACAACTGAACTTAGGCGTAGAGGCGGGCCGCTATTTAAACAAAATCCATAAGCTTTTGTTGCCTGAAAGGATTAGTCAAAGAGAGATTGCGCGAAATTTATACGAAAAAAAGCAGAGCCAACTAAATAAGTATAAGGAATCTCAATTTTGTATGCCGTACCAGCAGCCAATAATTTCATATTTAGAAAAACAATTACCGTTATTGCAACAACGGCCTGTAGTTTATCAGCATGGAGATTTCCATGCAGGAAATTTTATTTACTTGCCAACTAGGCAGGTCGGTGTGATTGATTTTAATCGATGGGATTTTGGGGATCCTTATGAAGAATTTTACAAGTTACAATTTTTTTCAAGAAATGTTTCGCCATTGTTTGCTTATGGTCAATTACAAGGTTATTTTGCTGGGAAAGTTCCTACCTTATTTTGGCAGTTTCAAAAGCTTTATACTTTTCACGCAGGACTCTATTCTTTAGTTTGGGCACTGAGCTTTGGTGAAAAAGAAATCAGGACTATGGAACAGCAATACCAACAATTACTAGAGGACTATAATTGTGGAGAATTACTAGTTCCCAAATGGTTTTCAACTATCCAAAGAAAGGGATTGAGATTTTAGGTTTATTTCGATAGAATAAAAATAAAAACAGGAGTTTAAGGAATGAAACTAAACGGGATTATTATGATAGCAGTTTTTGGAAGCGTTTTATCCGGCTGTGGTTGGCAAAAATCGAAAGAGGAATCACAGAAAGTACAAACCGTACAAACAAACAATGTAAATACTGAAGAAACAAGAGCGATTTCAGCAACCGAAGTTAGTCAAACCACGGCGTTGGAATTAGAGCAAACAACGCAAACACAAGAATTAACTGAATTAGTTACAGAAGAAGGAACGATTTGGAATCAGCAAAAAGCAAAACAGTTAGGACAATACATGGAAACCTGGGGTCAAGAACGCAATCAGAACTATCAAGCGTACCAACCAGGTCACTCTGTAGCTTTTTACACGATTCAAGTGCCTGATGATTTATTGAGTTATGAACCTAAAATACAACCAGCTATTGGGAACAATCCCATTTGGTTAAATTGGTCAGAAACAGGCAGCGAAGGGGGTTATTGTCTGGTGGCAGTATACTCTGACAGTGCGACACAAGTTGCCCAGAAGCATGTCTATTTATTTACTTTAGTGAATGGTGAAGCCAAAGTCTATGTGAGTAAAGAACAGCCAGTAGAGGAGCAACCTTATTTGTTTTTAAAAGAAACAAGCAATACAGAACTGAAAGAACAATTCACAAATCTTGTGAATAATCTTTAATTTTTTATTTAATCAAAAGGAAAAGAAAATTTATCATTGACAAAGTATCCGCTTTCATTTTATTCTGTAGCTACCCCTTGGGAAAGGGCAAAAGGAAGTTTTGAAAGGGATGGAAAAAATGAAGGAAACAAGTTTAGTAATTATTAAGCCAGATGGCGTTGAACGGAAGTTAGTTGGCAAAATCATTCAACGTTTTGAAGATAAAGGTATTGACTTATTGCACCTTAAATTCGAACGACTAACAGTAGAAACAGTGAAGGAACACTATGAGCATTTAAAAGATGAACTATTTTTCCCTGAATTATTAGCCTATATGACAAGTGGCCCAGTGGTTGTGATGGTCGTTGTAGGGGACAATGTGGTTAAAAAAGTGCGTAAATTAGTTGGAGCAACGAATCCGTTAGATGCTGAAAGTGGCACCTTACGAGCGGAATATGGGTTGTCTGTCACCAAAAATTTAATCCATGCTTCTGATTCTGTTCAATCAGCAAAAATTGAGATGCAACGGTTCTTTGGTTAATCATCAAAAAAGAAGCAATCCTTTATTTTTTATAAAGGATTGTTTCTTTTTTATTAATTGTCAGAATATTCCGCTTAAATGGTTGACATCTGGAGGTAGAAGAGTAGTATAGACTACATACTAAATACTAAATGACCGCGTGTGCTTCAGGAGGATAAAATGATAACAAGTGATGAATTGACAGAAAATCTTAGTCCGTTTGAATTAAGTCTATTTTTAGAGAAGAAATTACATGAAGAAAATCATAATTTAGAAACATTGTTAAATGCAGGGCGAGGCAATCCTAATTGGACGGCGCCAACACCAAGGGAAGCCTTTTTTTTATTAGGTCAATTTGCTACAAAAGAAACGTTAAGAGAGGGGAGCGAACAAACGGCTGGTATGATTCAGCCAAGTTTTGGTAGAACGCAACGCTTCTTAAACTTTTTAGCAGAAAATCCAAGCAAAGGGGCAACCTTCTTACAAGAAATTTGGACAGCAGAGCATAACTATTTTGGGATGGATAAGGAAATGTGGTTAGATGCCATGTTAGACTATGTGATTGGGGATAATTATCCGAATCCTGTTCGTTGCTTGAAGGCGTGTGAACAACCGATTAAAGCCTATTTAAATCAAGAATTATTTTCCAGCGAAGCACAACCGTTTGATATTTTTGCCGTTGAAGGTGGTACAGCAGGGATTTGTTACTTGTTTGATACGTTGGCAAATAATTATTTACTAGAAAAAGGTGATCGTATTGCGTTGTTATTACCAACGTTTGCTCCTTATCTAGAAATTCCAGAACTACCACGTTATGATTTTGACGTGGTTAAAATCAAAGCAGAGCAAATGATCATTGATGGAAAAACGACGTATCAATACTCAAACAAGGAAATTGATAAACTAAAAGACCCGTCCATCAAAGCGGTTTTTGTCGTAAATCCCAGCAATCCAACTGCTAATGCTATGGGAAAACCTACCATTGAACAAATCAAACAAATCGTTGCAGTGGATAACCCTAAGTTAATGATTTTAACAGATGACGTTTACGGAACCTTTGTGCCAGCTTTCCGTTCACTATTTACGGAGTTACCTTACAATACAGCCTGTATCTATTCTTATTCTAAATACTTTGGCGCTACCGGTTGGCGTGTGGGGACCATTGCGGTCAGCCAAGAGAACATCTTTGACCAATTATTAAAAGAATTGCCAGTGGCTCGAAAAATTGAATTACAGGCACGTTATGCTACATTGAATGCAGACACAAGCCAAATTAACTTTATCAGCCGCTTAGTCGCAGACAGCCGCGATATTGCGTTGAACCATGCAGCGGGACTTTCTTCTATTCAGCAAGCGATGATGGCTTTATTTAGTTTGTATGCTTTGTTAAAAGACGGTCAAGCATATAAAGACGAAGTGATGGATATTTGTCATACGCGTGAAAAGCTCTTGTTCCGCACCTTAGGCATTGAAGAGCCTTTAGCAAGTTTAAATACAGCATATTATTGTGAAATTAACTTTAGAGATTGGACAGAAAAACGTTATGGCCCAGAATTTTCAAGTTATTTAACGAAATCGTGGACGATCACAAAAGTATTAACCTCTTTAGCAGAAAAAGAAAAATTAATGCTTTTAAAAGCGGATGCTTTCGGGAGTGACAAATGGTCAGTTCGAATTTCTTTAGCCAATTTAGCTACTAACCAATATAGTGAAGTTGGTAAACGAATGATTCGCCTATCTGAACACATTAAAGAAGAGTGGTTGCGCCAAAAGCGCCAAGCAATTAAATAAAAAAACGCTAAGTCTCTTAAGCTGCAGGAGACTTAGCGTTTTTGTTTATTATTTATTCATTTTTCCGTCAGTTTTGGTTTATAAATGTTTGCTACACTGGAGATAAGAGGAAATTAAGCGTTTATAAAAAGGAGAGAAGTGAATGAAACATATTAAAGGAATGTTGGTTTTTATCGGATTATTTATTTTGGTTGGTTGTGCGCCAGATCAAGAGCCAACGAAACAAACAACAAGTGGTCCGCAAGAGACAAAGCAAGTGAAGCAAGTTACCGTCACCAATCAAACGACTTCTGCGGTGGAAAAACAAGCGCCGACTAAAAATGACGAACTGATTGCTAATCAATTGACTTTTGATTCTCATGAATACACTTACGAAGTGGTTACAGGGGCCACACAAACGACATTTGGGACAACCCCACCAGCAAAATATACACCGGAAGAAAAAAAGGAAAAAATGTTTTGGTCCAATCAACCGCCTTTGGGATTAATGACGGGTAACTATTATAAAAATGAAGGTGTATTTACTGGCGGAAATTACGGCATTGTAGAGATTATTACGGAACCTGAAACGCAACGGATTCTGAATGTTGAGTTTACAGAGTTTGCTAGTGACCCTTATTATGACACACGCTATTCGGGTGTCAACAAACGCCTGTCAGATTATCCTGAATTTCAAGCAAGCAACACGCGCACAGACGATACGTTAGTCACCGTTGTTAATGGTATTACTTATGTAGAAAAACAAATGCGTGACGAAAATCGTGTCACAGGTAATTTTTATACGGTACGCGGTTCATCAACTTCTGCGCGTGAAGGTTTAATGCCTTTAGCAGCAGAGATGGACACTTGGCTAAAAGAGCCATCGAAAGAAACGTATATCGGTTACGCAGAAGATTTAGGCAATGGCCTAATCGCTCGACTTCAAGTGATAACAGAAGAGCAGAAAATAAAACATGTCAGCTATGATGAATACTTTTCAGATGAACAGGAAAAAATCACAGAAACAGCCCTGCGGCCTTTTTATCGTCAATCGAAATATTATTCACCAGGATACAATAAACAAACCAACAATTCTTTTATTCATTTTGTAGATGCACTAACAAAGGCCATTACGACACAACAAACTTTATCCGTTAACGAAGAACAAGAGCTACAGCATCCGTCTTTTACTACTTATCAAAGATTGGCTGAAAAAATCAGCACGTTTCAAAATTCATTGAAGGAATAAAAAAAACGAAAGTAGGGCATAAGTCGTTTCGACTTATGCCCTACTTTCGTAATCTTAAGATTATCAGCTAAACCAAAGCAAGTTCTTTTTAAAGAAATACTTTTATCTTAGCCTTTTATAGATCTAAATAATTTTCTAAGTAATCTGCTAAACCATCTTGATCATTTGTTTTTTCAGTGACATCGTTGGCTACGGATTTAATTTTATCCGTGGCATTGTTCATAGCAACACCCCAACCAGCATAACTTAGCATTTCTTCGTCATTATGTTCATCGCCAAAAGCAATGATATCAGCTGGTTTGACAGATAAAAAGTTCGCCACTTGATCAACGCCATGGGCTTTTTGAATTCCTTTTGCGACCATTTCTAAAATAGGCATTGGACCGCCCCAAGTGCGGACATCAATATAATCACCATATTGTTTTGTCAATGTATCAGCAACTTTTTCAGCTTGGTTTGGTGTGGTCCGAACCATCATTGAGGTAGGATTTGTTCGTAAATTTTTAGCAGTAAGTAAATTATCTAAGGTTGCTTTGGAAGCAAAAAATTTCGGATCGAACCCATCTAACGTATCGATATAAAATGTTTCTTTGTTTTCAGCAGCAACAAAATCTAATTGTAATTCTTTTTTCTGTGCCAAAATGTCAAAGACTAGGTCACGCTCAATATTGGCTTCGCTTTCCAAGTCCCATTTTTTCTCTGGAATGTGGACTAAAGCGCCGTTAAAGTTAACCATAGGGGTCGTTAGGCCAAGTTGTTGGTAAAATTGATGACTCATTCTATAGGGACGTCCAGTGGCAATACTGACGTAATGACCGTTGTCAATCGCTTTTTTTAGTGTTTGTTCGGTTTTTGGACTGATTAAAGACTGTGCATTTAATGTTGTGCCGTCTAAATCAATAGCAATTAATTTTTTCAAGTAAAAATTCCTCCTAAATGCCTTTTACTCAGTCTAGCATAAAACCGAAGATTATCAAGGGGAGAAGCATGTTCATTTATAAGGTTTAAAAAAAAGCTTAAGAAGTATGCTACACTAAAATAAACCGTTTGAAAAAGGAGCGCAGAGCATCTTGAAAAATTCTAGAAATTATTTACGAGTGATCACCTTAATCTATTGTATCTATATGTGGTTATTTGCTACGCATTTTCATTTTATGGCGTTGAACGTGTTGTTAGCCTATATTCCAATTGAACTTAGTTATCTTTTAAACGCAGAAAAACGTAAAAGGGATTGGTTGATAGGTTTTGCTTGGTTAATTTTTTATCCTAATGCGCCGTACCTATTTACGGATTTTTTTCATTTAGAAACGCTATCTATTTATCGAGGCTTTAATACGATTTTTGCAAACCAAATTGGTGATTGGTGGGCGTTTGTTTGCTTAACTAGCGGGATTGTTATATATGGGCTTTTAGGGATGAAAACAGTAACAACTGTTAGCCAGAAATTGCAAAGTTATTGCGGCTATAGAACAATTGTAGTCTTTCAAGCCAGCCTTCATTTCTTGTCTGCTTTGGCGATTTATGTTGGACGTTTTGATCGATTACACAGTGTCTATCTTTTTATGAGTCCAATTGAAACAGTGAAAATTATCTTTTTTGACTGGTCCCTTCAAAAATTAATGTTTATTTTATTAATGATGTTTCTACAGATGCTGTTGTTTGGGCTAATCCAATTATTAGGAAAAGAAGAAGCAATGTAAAGCTTTTTCTTTTTTTATATCAGCAAAACACGAACGTTATATAGAAAAATATATATAATAGTTAATATTTTGTTGTAAAAAGATAGCGATTCTCTTATAATCAAAGAGTAATTATTCGAAAACATGGATTTTAAGGGAGAGAAGTGCAATTATGAATACGTTTTTCAAATTAAAGGAAAACAAGACAACGGTATCAACTGAAATAATGGCGGGGGTTACGACCTTTTTTGCAATGAGTTATATTTTATTTGTTAATCCGTCCATTCTTTCAGAAACAGGGATGCCTTTTCAGGCTGTTTTTTTAGCGACCATTATTGCTTCAATCATCGGTACATTAATTATGGGGCTGTTTGCTAATGTACCTTACGCTCAAGCACCGGGGATGGGACTCAATGCTTTCTTCACGTTTACGGTCGTTTTTGGGATGGGGTATACTTGGCAACAAGCATTAGCAATGGTTTTTATTTGTGGTTTGATTAACATTTTGATTACAGTGACAAAAATTCGTAAAATGATTATTAAAGCAATTCCAGAGAGTTTACAACATGCTATTGGTGGTGGGATTGGAATTTTTGTCGCTTATGTAGGGTTGAAAAATGCTGGCTTACTAAGTTTCACAGTACAAGCAGAACCTCAAAATGGTGTTGTGAATGGTTCGAGTATCGTGCCCGCTTTAGGAAATTTTGATAATCCAGCCATTATTTTGGCGGTAATTGGGTTAGTTTTAACAACGATTTTAGTTGTCACGAATGTTCGTGGAGCTATTTTAATTGGCATTGTGGTTACTACGTTAGTCGCAATTCCAATGGGGGTGGTAGACACTGCTTCGGTTGATTGGCATGCTAATTCGTTGGGCAATTCATTTAAAGAATTAGGTACAACTTTTGGCGCTGCTTTTGGTGCTGAGGGCTTACAGTCATTGTTTAGTGATTCTTCAAAAATTCCTCAAGTCTTAATGACCATTATTGCCTTCAGTTTATCAGATACGTTTGATACAATTGGAACATTTATCGGTACGGGACGTCGAACAGGAATTTTCTCTAAAGAAGATGAATTAGCTTTAGAAGATAGTAAGGGCTTCAGCACTAAAATGGACAAAGCTCTATTTGCAGATGCTATTGCAACATCTATCGGTGCGATTTTTGGTACATCGAATACGACAACTTATGTAGAAAGTGCAGCAGGAATCGGTGCGGGTGGTCGAACAGGTTTGACATCGGTAGTGGTAGCAATTCTATTTGCCCTAAGTAGTCTTTTTTCACCACTTATTGCTATTGTACCAGCACAAGCTACGGCTCCAGCGTTAATTTTAGTGGGAATTATGATGTTAGCTTCTTTCAAAGACATCAATTGGACGGATTTAGAAGATGCGATTCCAGCATTTTTTGCTTCAATTTTCATGGGATTATGTTATAGCATCTCTTATGGGATTGCTGCTGGGTTCATCTGTTATGCAGTGGTGAAAGTAGTCAAAGGAAAAGCCAAAGAAGTTTCACCAATTATTTGGGTCATTGATGCGTTGTTTATCTTAAACTTTGTAATCTTAGCTATTTTATAGTAAACAGAAGTGAGGCTAAGATAACAGCGGTTAGCTTTGAAGGTGTTGCATTTATTCAGCTGTTTATCTTAAGCCCAAGTGTTAAGAAGTCTGGCAGATTGGTCGTTTTGACCGATCTGTCAGACTTTTTTTAAAAGAATTTTCTTTTGAGAGATTCACTCTTTTAGAGTATAGTGGTAGGTGAAGAGGTGATAAGGTGGATAAAAGTATGAAAATAAAATGGAAGCAGAATTTGTTAGTCGCATGGATTGGTTGCTTTTTTACAGGGGCGAGTATTAGCTTAGTTATGCCGTTTATTCCAGTATATGTTGAACAATTAGGGACGCCTAAGAGTCAAGTAGAGTTGTTTTCTGGATTGGCAATTTCTGTCACGGCGTTTGCTGCTGCGATTGTTGCACCGATTTGGGGAAATTTAGCTGATCGAAAAGGTCGGAAAATTATGATGATTCGGGCTGCAGCAGGAATGACGATCACAATGGGGGCGTTAGCGTTTGTCCCTAATGTATACTGGCTGCTGATTATGCGTTTTATGAACGGGATTTTATCCGGCTATATTCCTAACGCAACAGCGATGATTGCGTCGCAGGCGCCAAAAGAGAAAAATGGCTGGGCTCTAGGAACATTATCAACAGGTGCAATTGCTGGGACGTTAATTGCGCCATCGATTGGCGGTGCGTTGGCACAGTGGTTTGGAATGGAAAATGTCTTTATTATTACCGGTGTTATTTTATTCATTACAACGTTGTTGACTATCTTTTTAGTTAAAGAAGATTTTCAACCAGTTGAGAAAAAGGATTTATTAACGACGAAAGAAATTTTTAGTAAGATGGATCATGTTTCAGTATTGATTGGTTTGTTTGTGACTACGTTAATTTTACAATTAGGAATTACAAGTATCAGCCCAATCTTAACGCTATATATTCGATCTTTAAGTGGCGATACAGAGAATGTATTATTTGTTAGTGGTTTGATTGTTTCGATTGCCGGCGTTTCAGCAATTATTTCTTCTCCAACTTTGGGAAAAATTGGGGACCGCATTGGGAACCAAAAAGTTTTATTAGGCGGATTAATTCTTTCTTTTATTTGTTACATTCCCATGGCGTTTGTGCAAACACCTTTTCAGTTAGGTGTTTTACGATTCCTTTTAGGTTTTTCAACAGGTGCTTTAATGCCATCAATTAATACGTTAATTAGTAAAATAACGCCAACGGAGGGCGTAAGTAGAGTTTATAGTTACAATCAGATGTGTAGTAATTTCGGTCAAGTTTTAGGACCGATGGTAGGGTCAACAGTTGCCCATGGTTTTGGCTATTCTTCTGTTTTTCTGGTAACCGCTTGTTTCGTTTTAGGAAACATTGGGTTGTCCTTCTTTAATTTCCGAAAAGTTTTAAATAAAAAGCTCTAAACAGTTGAAAAGATAAAAAAACCAGTTACAATAACTTTAGTAACTGGTTTTTTCTTATTTAACAGGTTTGGTTTCTTTCGGTACTGCAAAGTGTGCAATTAATAAAATAATAACGGCTGTTGCCAACGATAGAATCGTTGTCATTTTAAAGTCGTATGAACCACCAGATAATGCACCGCCGATATATCCAACGACTTGGCCTAATGCGAAGGTCCAGAAAAATACAACAAGATAACGCATATGAGCACCTCTTTTCTAGCTCTTAGTTTAGCATATTTTCTTTAAAAGTAAAGAATCCGCGATAGGAAAATAAGAGAAGAGGCAAAAAATAGCAAGGATTCAAAAAGGAGCTGTCCAATGTCATTTCCACAATTACATACCGTTACTTCCTATTCGCTTTTATCTAGTACGGTTAGGATTCGTTCCTATGTAAAACAAGCGAAAGCGTTAGGTTATCAAACATTAGCGATTACCGATATCAATGTCTTGCATGGGGCGGTTGAATTTTATGAAGCATGCCAAGAAGCGGGAATTCAACCAATTATCGGTTTAAGATTAGAATATACCCCAGCAGAAAAAGAAGGGCATTCCGAGTTGCTTTTATTTGCCAAAAATTTAAAAGGGTATCAGCAATTAATGCAACTATCTAGCAGCAAAATGACAACAGAGGGTCCCTTTTACTTAGCGGAACATCAATCCTTATTAAGTGATTTATTTGCCGTGACTTTGTCAGCTAAAGGAGAAGTCGCCCAAACATTTTTTGAAGATGAACAACAAGCGGTTCACGCTTTCCAACAACTTGCTTCATATTTTGATCCCCAGTCGTTATTTGTTGAACATTCTTTTTCAATGAATCAACAACGCAATCCAGCGCTCTTTTCTTTTTACCAAAGAGAACAATTACCTGGCGTGGCTTTGCAAGAGGTACGTCATTTAACAAGGGAAGAAGGCTTTGCCGTAACTGTTCTTGAGAGCATCAAAGAAAATAATCAATTGAATATTACAAGCCAAACACCGGAAATAGAAGGTCTGAATTACTTGCGTGAAGCAGAGACGACGATGGAACAAATGCTTCAAATAGCTGGTGCAGAAGTGGTCCAGAATACGATTCAGCTAGCTGAAAATTGCCGAGTTGACATTCCTTTACATCAAAAATTATTACCGCATTTTCCTGTGCCTGATAATCAAACGGCTGGTTCTTATTTACGCACATTGTGTTTAGAAAAATTACCAGAAAGAGTGCCTCATCTAAATGAAGTTTACCAAAAACGATTAGAAAAAGAGTTAACCATCATTCACAATATGGGCTTTGATGATTACTTTTTAATCGTTTGGGATGTGATGGACTTCTGTCATAACAATCAAATTGTTACAGGCGCTGGCCGAGGTTCAGCTGCAGGCTCTTTAGTGTCCTATGTGCTATCAATTACAGATGTAGATCCAATCAAATATGATTTGCTTTTTGAACGTTTTTTGAATCCAGAACGCTACACGATGCCCGATATTGATTTAGATATTCCTGATAATCGGCGGGAGGAAGTTTTAGCTTATGTCAGTCAAAAATATGGTCATTATCACATGGCGCAAATTGCCACGTTTGGTACGATGGCTGCGAAAATGGTTTTACGGGACGTTGCACGTGTTTTCGGGTTGTCCCAGAGTGAAGCGAATCGTTGGTCGGCAGCTGTCCCCAACAAGCTGAAAATTACGTTAGAAGAAGCATACCAAGAGTCAAAACGGATGCAAGAATTGGTCAATTTTTCACCAAATAATCAATTGCTCTATAAAACAGCTGTTCAGCTAGAAGGATTGCCTCGCCATGTTTCTACGCACGCAGCAGGTGTGGTAATTAGTGATGAAAATCTTTTGAATTTGGTTCCGTTACAACCAGGATCGAATGAAATTTTATTGACCCAATTTACTATGAATGATGTTGAAAAAATTGGTCTTCTGAAAATGGATTTCTTGGGCTTAAGAAATTTATCTATCATTGATGATACCCTTACAGCTGTTAAACGCGTCTATAATCGAACCATTCGTTTAAATCAGATTCCATTAGATGACGAAACAACGCTGGCTTTATTTAGAAAAGGGGAAACAAGTGGCGTTTTCCAGTTTGAATCTGCTGGAATTCGGAATGTATTAAGAAAATTAGGGCCAACTAGCATTGAAGATATTGCTGCTGTCAATGCCCTGTATCGTCCTGGTCCGATGCAAAATATTGATGTTTTCATCCGCCGGAAAAAAGGCTTGGAACAAATTAGTTATCCAGAGCCTAGTCTCGCCCCCATTTTAGAAAATACGTACGGAATTATTGTTTACCAAGAGCAGATTATGCAAGTTGCTGCGAAAATGGCTGGCTTCTCTTTAGGGCAAGCTGACATTTTACGTCGAGCCATTAGTAAAAAGAAAAAAGATGTGCTAGATGAAGAACGGAATCATTTTGTTAATGGTGCGTTACAACAAGGCTATCCCAAAGAAACAGCTAACCAAGTGTACGATTATATTGAGCGCTTTGCTAATTATGGCTTTAACCGCTCGCATGCATTTGCCTATTCCTTTATTGGTTTTCAAATGGCTTACTTGAAGGTTCATTATCCGAGTGCTTTTTATGTCGCATTGTTGCATTCTGTTCGTCATAATCCAACAAAAATTAAAGAATATATTGGCGAAGCTAGAAAAAACAAGCAGACGATTTTGCAGCCGTCAATTAACCAAAGTCACTACAGCTTTTACCTAAATCAGCAACAGCAAATTTTATTTGGTTTTAGTTCTTTAAAAGGAATCCGCCGAGACTTCATTCAAAATATTTTAAATGAACGCCGAGAAAATGGACCGTACAAAACGTTCGATGAGTTTCTTTTGCGAATTGACCGTAAGTGGTTGAAAGTTGAAAATATCGAACCATTGATTGCCATCGGTGCATTTGACGAAATTGCGCCCAATCGCCGTCAATTAGCGGTAGGTTTAGAGAGTAATATCCAAAGTATTCTTCTCAGCGGTGGTAGTATGGATTTGTTAGAAACGTTGAAGCCCAAGGAAGAAGAAATTGCCGATTATCCGCTAGAAGAGCGACTAGAACAAGAAGAACAATATTTAGGGGTTTATTTATCAGGACATCCGACAGAAGAGTTCAAAAAAACACGCTTAGCCAAGCAAACGCAACTTGTTCATGAACTTGTTGAAAATCAGCCCACGAAATTATTGATTTATGTCAAAAACATTCGGACGATTCGGACCAAAAAGGGAGAACAAATGGCCTTTGTTGATGGGGATGATACAACAGGAAGTATTTCACTAACGTTGTTCCCAACTGTTTTTCGCCAGTTAAGACAGAGTGTCGAGAAAGGGCAAGTTTATTATGTGGAAGGAAAAGTGGAACGCAGTACGTACAATCAAGAATTGCAAATATTGGTTCAACGAATAGAAAAAGCGCAACAAGTAGAAACATCAATTAGTGACGAAACGTGTTTTATCAGAATTACAAAAGATGTCGAACAAACGGACGTTTTTCAGAAAATGAAAGAGGTACTCAGTCGTCACGCTGGACACATTCCAGTGATTGTCTATTTTGAAAAAACAGGTAAGAAAATAGTATTAAATGAAGAAAATTGGGTCGCTCATACAAGCGTTAGTCAGCAACAATTAGCTTACGTTTTAGGCGAGCAAAACGTCATTTTCAAATGATTTACGGTAAAAAATACTAGTTGTTTTCAACTTTTTTCATTTTTTTCTTCTTAACTCAAGACATTTTGGTTCTTTAATGGTAAAATGAATGACGTAATATTTTTGTATATCAATTTTTGCGAAAAGGTTTCTTTTGGCAGTTGAAAGTATATTATATGAGGTGAAATAGCGAATGAAACGCATTGGTATTTTAACCAGCGGGGGAGATGCCCCTGGAATGAACGCTGCAATTCGTGCAGTCGTACGCAAAAGTATTTTTGATGGAATCGAAGTTTACGGTATTAACTATGGATTTGCCGGTTTAGTCGCAGGCGACATCCGTCGTTTAGATGTTGCTGACGTTGGCGATAAGATTCAACGTGGTGGAACATTCTTGTACTCTGCTCGTTATCCTGAATTTGCTACTGAAGAAGGGCAATTAAAAGGAATCGAACAATTGAAAAAATTCGGTATTGAAGGCTTAGTTGTTATTGGTGGAGACGGTTCTTATCACGGCGCAATGGCTTTGACAAAACGTGGTTTCCCGGCTGTTGGAATTCCTGGAACAATTGATAATGATATTCCTGGAACAGATTTCACAATCGGTTTTGATACAGCGATTAACACTGTTTTGGAATCAATTGACCGAATTCGTGATACAGCGACTTCTCATGTTCGTACATTCGTTATCGAAGTAATGGGACGTAACGCTGGTGATATCGCATTGTGGTCAGGCGTGGCTGGTGGAGCAGATGAAATCATTATTCCTGAACATGATTTTGATATGAAAAACGTTGCCAAACGTATTCAAGAAGGCCGCGACCGCGGGAAAAAACATTGCTTAATCATTTTAGCAGAAGGCGTAATGGGCGGAAATGAATTTGCTGATAAACTTTCTGAATACGGTGATTTCCATACGCGTGTATCAATTTTAGGACACGTGGTTCGTGGGGGCTCGCCAAGTGCTCGTGACCGTGTATTAGCAAGTAAATTTGGGTCATATGCTGTTGAACTTCTAAAAGAAGGTAAAGGCGGTTTATGTATCGGTATGTTAGATAACCAAGTAGTTGCAGCTGATATTATTGACACGTTAGAAAACAATAAACACAAACCAGATTTATCTCTTTATGAGTTAAATCATGAAATTTCTTTTTAATCTTGTATATTAGCTAATCTTATTAGCTTTGTATAAACAAATTTGGAATAGGAGCGTTTTAGTAATGAAAAAAACGAAAATCGTATGTACGATTGGACCAGCTAGTGAATCCGTTGATATGCTAGTAAACTTAATTAATGCAGGTATGAATGTTTGCCGTTTGAACTTTTCACATGGTGACTACGAAGAGCATGGTGCTCGTATTAAAAACATTCGTGAAGCTGTAAAAATTACAGGGAAACGCGTAGCGATCTTACTAGATACAAAAGGTCCTGAAATCCGCACAAATGACATGGAAAATGGCGCAATCACAATGAAAATTGGTGACTCAGTACGTATTTCTATGACAGAAGTTTTAGGAACAAATGAAAAATTCTCAATCACTTATCCAGAATTAATCAATGATGTAAACGTAGGTTCACACATTCTTTTAGATGATGGTTTAATTGATTTAGAAGTAACTGATATCGACCGTGATGCAAACGAAATCGTAACAGTTGTTAAAAACGAAGGCGTCTTGAAAAACAAAAAAGGCGTTAACGTACCAGGCGTTTCTGTAAACTTACCAGGGATCACTGAAAAAGATGCTAATGATATCCGTTTCGGAATTGGTCAAGGAATTGACTTTATCGCAGCTAGCTTCGTTCGTCGTGCTTCTGACGTTTTAGAAATCACTAAAATTTTAGAAGAAGAAAACGCAACACACATCCAAATCATTCCTAAAATCGAAAACCAAGAAGGTATCGATAATATCGATGAAATCTTAAAAGTTTCTGATGGTTTAATGGTTGCTCGTGGTGACATGGGTGTTGAAATTCCAACAGAAGATGTTCCAGTTGTCCAAAAAGCTTTAATTAAAAAATGTAATGCTTTAGGTAAACCAGTTATCACTGCAACACAAATGTTAGATTCAATGCAACGTAACCCACGTCCAACACGTGCGGAAGCAAATGACGTAGCAAACGCAATCTACGATGGAACAGATGCAGTAATGTTATCAGGCGAAACTGCAGCAGGGGATTACCCATTAGAAGCTGTTCAAACAATGGCTCGTATTGCAGTTCGTACAGAAGAAACATTAGTTAACCAAGATTCATTCGCATTGAAATTATATAGCAAAACAGATATGACTGAAGCAATCGGACAATCTGTTGGCCATACAGCACGTAACTTGGGTATCCAAACAATCGTTGCGGCAACAGAATCAGGCCATACAGCACGTATGATCTCTAAATACCGTCCAAAAGCACATATCGTTGCAATTACGTTCTCAGAACAAAAAGCACGTAGCTTATCATTATCATGGGGTGTTTACGCAACAGTTGCTGACAAACCATCAAGCACAGATGAAATGTTTAATTTAGCTTCAAAAGTATCACAAGAAGAAGGTTATGCTTCAGAAGGTGATTTAATCATTATCACTGCTGGTGTTCCAGTTGGCGAAAAAGGCACAACAAACTTAATGAAAATTCAAATGATCGGTTCTAAATTAGTTCAAGGTCAAGGTGTCGGCGAAGAAGCAATTATTGCAAAAGCCGTTGTGGCAGGAACTGCTGAAGAAGCAGTTGCTAAAGCGACTGAAGGAGCTATTTTAGTTACAAAAACAACAGATAAAGAATACATGCCTGCAATTGAAAAAGCATCAGCATTAGTTGTTGAAGAAGGTGGTTTAACTTCTCATGCAGCTGTTGTAGCGATTGCGCAAAATATTCCAGTTATCGTAGGTGCTGCAGATGCAACATCATTAATTAATAATGACGAAGTGATTACTGTTGATCCTCGTCGTGGTATTGTTTACCGCGGAGCAACAACAGCTATCTAAGTCTAATTAATTCAATCATTTGATTCTAAGCAATATGTACTCGGACGCAAAGCTGGGACAAACCGATTCGTCAGTTTGTCTCAGCTTTTTTTACAAAGAAGACAGTAGTACGAAATGTTCAGAAAACACGTATTCAGTAAATAAAGAGTTGGGC
Organism: Enterococcus sp. AZ129; assembly: GCF_051714505.1. NCBI lineage: Bacteria > Bacillati > Bacillota > Bacilli > Lactobacillales > Enterococcaceae > Enterococcus > Enterococcus sp. AZ129. The sequence continues at coordinate 866,835 of NZ_JBIORY010000001.1, forward strand.
GCAAATAGTAAAATTATGTCTGAGTTTTAAATTATTTATGTTATTTCACACAAAAATTTTGTTATTTAATTAAATAAGCGCTAAGTTATCTTCAACAGAAAAACAATTATAAAAAAAACGAAAGAAAAACAGGAAATAAGAAAGGGCTGTCAAGAAAATTTCATTGACAAAGCTTTCATACCCCTGTATAATAGCTTTTGTTGCTTAGGAGTGATAATTATGAAGTGGTCTTTGTTAGAATTAAATAAATACAAAGAAGAGCCGCTAGTGTTTTCAGAAACATTGCATCTTAAAGAAGAGCTTCTTCAACGAGATGATACCTTGTTGGATGTTAGTCCAATCAAAGTAGAAGGCTTATTAGCAGTCAATAAATCAGAATATTTACTTCATTACACTATTCAGGTAACTGTAACCGTTCCTTCATCCCGTTCTTTAGAACCTGTGGCTTTGCCAATGCAAATCACGGTCGATGAAGTCTTTATGACAAAAGAACAAATGGATACAAGAGATGAACGATTTGCAGCTGAAGAGATTATTTTATTGGACAAGCCAACAATTGATTTAGATGAATCTGTCGAAGACAACATTCTATTGTCCATTCCAATTCAAGTGCTTACAGAAGGAGAACAAAACAGTCAAGAAATGCCAAGTGGCAATGACTGGGAAGTGATTTCAGAAGAAGCATATTTGGAAAGTAAGCAGAAAGCAGCAGAACAAACAGTGGATCCTCGTCTGGCTAAACTATCAGAATTACTCGGCGATAATGCTGAAGAGGAAGATAACAGCTAGGTTGGAATATATTGTGTATGTAAATACACGCATCTTTACAAGGAGGTGGAACAACAATGGCAGTACCAGCTAGAAGAACTTCTAAAGCGAAAAAAGCAAAACGTCGCACACACTACAAATTAACAATCAAAGGCTTAAATGCATGCTCAAACTGTGGTGAAATGAAAAAAAGCCATCACGTATGTCCAGCATGTGGTCACTACGATGGAAAAGACGTAATGTCTAAAGAAGCATAAGCATAAAAACATTTTTTGAAATGTTGAATCCCCTAGGCTAACCATGGAGCCTAGGGGATTTGTATTTTTTTAAGAAAATATGAAGAAATTGGAAATTTATTGGCACTATATTGTTTTCATATGAAAGATAGTGCGTTATAATAGTGAGGATTATAAGAGAATGCTCATAGAATTTTCGTTGATTATAATATAGGAGGTCATAAAATGACAAAACAACAATTTGGCGTAGTCGGCATGGCTGTCATGGGAAAAAATCTTGCTTTAAACATTGAAAGCAGAGGCTATACAGTTGCGCTGTATAACCGTACAGGATCAAAAACAACAGAAGTGGTTGAAGAACATCCTGACAAAAACTTTCAAGCAACATACTCAATTGAGGAATTTGTGAATGCAATTGAAAAACCTCGTCGAATTATGTTGATGGTTAAAGCTGGACCTGCAACAGATGCGACAATCCAAGAATTGTTACCACACCTTGATAAAGGCGACATCTTAATTGATGGCGGTAATACGTTCTTCAAAGACACAATGCGACGTAATGAAGAACTAGCAAACTCAGGAATTAACTTTATTGGTACTGGCGTTTCTGGCGGAGAAGAAGGAGCCTTGAAAGGACCATCTATCATGCCTGGCGGACAAAAAGAAGCGTATGAGTTAGTTGCGCCAATTCTTGAAAAAATTTCAGCTAAAGCAGAAGACGGTGAACCATGTGTGACTTACATTGGCCCAAATGGTGCTGGACATTATGTAAAAATGGTTCATAATGGGATTGAATATGGGGACATGCAATTAATTGCTGAATCCTACGATTTAATGAAACAAATCTTAGGTTTATCTGTTGATGAAATGGCAGAGATTTTCAAAGAATGGAACGAAGGCGAATTAGACAGTTACCTTATTGAGATCACGGCTGACATTTTGACACGTAAAGATGATGAAGGAACCGACCAACCAATCGTTGATGTTATTCTTGATGCAGCAGGCAACAAAGGAACAGGTAAATGGACAAGCCAAAGTGCGTTAGATCTTGGCGTACCATTACCATTAATTACAGAATCAGTATTTGCACGTTTTATTTCGGCTTACAAAGAAGAACGCGTAAAAGCAAGTGGCATTTTATCAAAACCTGCAGCCTTTAACTTTGCAGGCGATAAAAAAGAATTGATTGAAAAAATTCGCGAAGCATTATACTTTAGTAAATTAATGAGTTATGCGCAAGGTTTTGCACAACTCCGTGCAGCTTCTGAAGAATACGGATGGGATTTACCATTTGGTGAAATTGCAAAAATCTGGCGAGCAGGTTGTATTATCCGTGCACAATTCTTACAAAAAATTACCGATGCATATGAAAAAAATCCAGCACTTGAAAACTTGTTGTTAGATGAATACTTTGTAGAAATTACGAAAAAATATCAACAAGCCGTTCGTGAAGTTGTTGCGATTGCTGTTCAAGCAGGTGTTCCTGTACCAACATTCTCATCTGCAATTGCTTATTACGATTCTTATCGTTCAGATCGCTTACCAGCGAATTTAATTCAAGCACAACGTGATTACTTCGGTGCTCATACGTACGAACGTACAGACAAAGAAGGAATCTACCATTACAGCTGGTACAACGAAGAATAAACATGCTGGAGACCATGAGTGTGGCTCACCATGCTCATGGTTTTACTGTGGCTTAAAAAAGAACCAGACAGATTGAGTAGTAATTCTCTAATAAGTAGTAAGGAATAAAAAGGTTGAGCTTGAGTATAGCTTTTAAAGAGAAAGGACAATTAATCAAATGAGCAACATTTTAATTATTGAAGATGAAAAGAACTTAGCGAGATTCGTTGAGCTTGAATTAAAACATGAGGGGTATACGACAGAAGTACACTACAATGGTCGTACAGGATTGGAAGCCGCTCTTAACAACGAATGGGATGCTATCCTTCTTGATTTGATGTTACCAGAATTAAATGGATTAGAAGTATGTCGCCGTGTTCGCCAAGTGAAAAATACACCAATTATTATGATGACTGCACGTGATTCAGTAATTGACCGTGTTTCTGGCTTAGACCATGGAGCGGATGATTATATTGTTAAACCATTTGCAATTGAAGAATTGTTAGCTCGTTTACGTGCGTTACTTCGTCGTATTGATATTGAGGGCGATAAAAACGTTGCAAAACAAACAACGATTACATATCGTGACTTAACAATTGAAAAAGAAAATCGTGTCGTTCGTCGTAATTCTGAAATGATTGAATTAACAAAACGCGAATACGAATTACTATTAACGCTAATGGAAAACGTGAATGTTGTCTTGGCACGTGATGTGTTACTAAATAAAGTTTGGGGCTATGAAACAGAAGTAGAAACAAACGTTGTGGATGTGTATATCCGCTACTTACGAAATAAAATTGACGTACCTGGAGAAGAAAGCTACATCCAAACTGTCCGTGGAACTGGCTACGTTATGCGTTCGTGAGAACTAATTAATGAAAAGAACGATTAAAAAAGAACTGGAAGGCCCATCTTTAACTATAAAGTGGGCTTTCGCAAGTTCTTTCTTTATATTTGTAGTTTTTACCATTTTTGCGGTGATTACCTATAAGTCTTCTGTCAGTCTTATTGTTGCCAAAGAAAAGGAAAATGTCGAAGCAACGATTGCAGAAGTAACAAATCGATTAGCTAATGCCAATGAAAATTTAACGGTAACAGACGTTTTTGACTATTTAAAAACGCCGAGTGAAAGAGATGAAAACTACTATAATAAGCATACAGCAGTAGAAGGTTCGTTTATGGAAATGGACAGTTTCATATCTGAACTAGGACAACCAGAACTTTATTTATCTGTGTATGACACAAACCAAAAGCTAGTTTTTAAAACACAAAATGAATATGATAAGTTATTACAATTGGATCGACAATTACCTGTTGTTCGAACCGTTTTTGATAAAACTGGTTTTTATTCCGTGGAACCTATTTTTTCAAAAGAAACACGAGAAAAAATTGGCTATATTCAAGCGTTTTATGAACTTTCTTCTTTTTATGAAATTCGTAATCATTTATTATTAACACTTGTAGTTTTAGAAGTGATTTCTCTGATTGTAAGTAGTGTCTTAGGTTTTATCCTCTCTTCTTATTTCTTAAAACCATTAAAAGTATTGAGAGACACGATGGATACAATCCGCAAAGACCCGCAATCAGATGTCCACATGCCGGAGATTAATACGAGAGATGAGTTAGCAGATATCTCGGAAATCTTTAATGAAATGTTAGATCGTATGAGACGCTATATCGAACAACAAGAGCAGTTTGTTGAAGATGTTTCCCATGAATTAAGAACGCCCGTTGCGATTATGGAAGGCCATTTAAACCTTTTAAATCGTTGGGGAAAAGACGATCCTGAAATTTTAGATGAATCATTAAAGGCCAGTTTACAAGAAATTAGTCGCATGAAGAGTTTGGTCCAAGAAATGCTTGACCTTTCACGCGCTGAACAAGTGGACACCCAATATGCAAATGAACGAACAGATGCTAAACAAGTAGTCTACCAAGTATTTAATAACTTCCAATTGGTTTATCCTGAGTTTCATATCACATTAGATGACGATTTACCAACCGAAGTTGAGCTGAAAATCTATCGTAATCACTTTGAACAATTGCTAATTATTCTATTAGATAATGCGATTAAATATTCAACAGATCGAAAAGAAGTGCATATTTCCATTTCTCGAACGATGAATGAATTTGAAATAGCTGTGCAAGATTTTGGTGAAGGAATCACTGAAGAAGACTTGGAGAAAATATTTGATCGATTCTACCGAGTAGATAAAGCCCGTGCAAGAAATAAAGGCGGTAATGGCTTAGGTCTATCGATTGCAAAACAATTAGTCGAAAACTATAAAGGACGTATTGATGCAGAAAGCGTATTACATCAAGGAACGATCTTTAGAATTTTTATTCCAATCGCTGGAATAAAAGACGAGAGCAACGTACAATAAAGTACGTTGCTTTTTTTTACGAATGATTAACGAACATTTCAGTAAGAGAAAAGGGATTATAAGATAAAGAAACGAATGTTTTCTTTGCAGAAAATATTCATCGTTCGAAATTGAAAAAATGTTATTTTTCTGCAAAATAATAGTTGCGTTTTAGAAAAATCCTTGGTATATTAATATCTGTTCTGACAAACAGTTCGTTAAGAAAAAGTTTTAAAAAGTTAAAAATTTTTCTTGACGAAAAGATAAATAACATGTTAGAATAACAAAGTCGTTAAAGAGATTGCTTTTAAATCAATCATTTGATCAAAAAAACTTGTTATAAAATAACAAAAAAGTTTTAAAAAGTTGTTGACAAACAACTGAGATAATGATAAGATATAGAAGTTGTCACAACAGACAACAACAACCGAGCAAAACAACTTGAAAAAAACTTTTAAAAAAGTTCTTGACATTCAAACGAAAGTTTGTTATGATATAAAAGTTGCTGCGAGGTAACGTAGACCTTTGAAAACTGAACAAAGAATAGACGAACCAAATGTGTAGGGCGTCTTGATTCAATTCAAGACAACAAACATTTTTAACAAGCAAGCAATATGCTAGCAAACAAATTGAGCTTAACAATCGCAAGATTGTTCTAACTTTTATTATGAGAGTTTGATCCTGGCTCAGGACGAACGCTGGCGGCGTGCCTAATACATGCAAGTCGAACGCTTCTTTCCTCCCGAGTGCTTGCACTCAATTGGAAAGAGGAGTGGCGGACGGGTGAGTAACACGTGGGTAACCTACCCATCAGAGGGGGATAACACTTGGAAACAGGTGCTAATACCGCATAACAGTTTATGCCGCATGGCATAAGAGTGAAAGGCGCTTTCGGGTGTCGCTGATGGATGGACCCGCGGTGCATTAGCTAGTTGGTGAGGTAACGGCTCACCAAGGCCACGATGCATAGCCGACCTGAGAGGGTGATCGGCCACACTGGGACTGAGACACGGCCCAGACTCCTACGGGAGGCAGCAGTAGGGAATCTTCGGCAATGGACGAAAGTCTGACCGAGCAACGCCGCGTGAGTGAAGAAGGTTTTCGGATCGTAAAACTCTGTTGTTAGAGAAGAACAAGGACGTTAGTAACTGAACGTCCCCTGACGGTATCTAACCAGAAAGCCACGGCTAACTACGTGCCAGCAGCCGCGGTAATACGTAGGTGGCAAGCGTTGTCCGGATTTATTGGGCGTAAAGCGAGCGCAGGCGGTTTCTTAAGTCTGATGTGAAAGCCCCCGGCTCAACCGGGGAGGGTCATTGGAAACTGGGAGACTTGAGTGCAGAAGAGGAGAGTGGAATTCCATGTGTAGCGGTGAAATGCGTAGATATATGGAGGAACACCAGTGGCGAAGGCGGCTCTCTGGTCTGTAACTGACGCTGAGGCTCGAAAGCGTGGGGAGCAAACAGGATTAGATACCCTGGTAGTCCACGCCGTAAACGATGAGTGCTAAGTGTTGGAGGGTTTCCGCCCTTCAGTGCTGCAGCAAACGCATTAAGCACTCCGCCTGGGGAGTACGACCGCAAGGTTGAAACTCAAAGGAATTGACGGGGGCCCGCACAAGCGGTGGAGCATGTGGTTTAATTCGAAGCAACGCGAAGAACCTTACCAGGTCTTGACATCCTTTGACCACTCTAGAGATAGAGCTTTCCCTTCGGGGACAAAGTGACAGGTGGTGCATGGTTGTCGTCAGCTCGTGTCGTGAGATGTTGGGTTAAGTCCCGCAACGAGCGCAACCCTTATTGTTAGTTGCCATCATTTAGTTGGGCACTCTAGCGAGACTGCCGGTGACAAACCGGAGGAAGGTGGGGATGACGTCAAATCATCATGCCCCTTATGACCTGGGCTACACACGTGCTACAATGGGAAGTACAACGAGTCGCTAGACCGCGAGGTCATGCAAATCTCTTAAAGCTTCTCTCAGTTCGGATTGCAGGCTGCAACTCGCCTGCATGAAGCCGGAATCGCTAGTAATCGCGGATCAGCACGCCGCGGTGAATACGTTCCCGGGCCTTGTACACACCGCCCGTCACACCACGAGAGTTTGTAACACCCGAAGTCGGTGAGGTAACCTTTTTGGAGCCAGCCGCCTAAGGTGGGATAGATGATTGGGGTGAAGTCGTAACAAGGTAGCCGTATCGGAAGGTGCGGCTGGATCACCTCCTTTCTAAGGAATATTACGGAAATACACATTTCGTCTTTACTTTGTTCAGTTTTGAGAGGTCTACTCTCAATCAAATAAGTTCGGGGCCTTAGCTCAGCTGGGAGAGCGCCTGCTTTGCACGCAGGAGGTCAGCGGTTCGATCCCGCTAGGCTCCATTGATAGCTTTTGCTATCAGATTCGTTCATTGAAAACTGGATATTGAAGTAAAAAGAATCAAAACAAACCGAGAACACCGCGTTGAATGAGTTTTTTAATAAGTTCAATTGCTTATTTATTGATTAACCTTCTATCGCTAGAAGAAGTAATCAAGACCCAACCGTAAGGTTGATAAGGTTAAGTGAATAAGGGCGCACGGTGGATGCCTTGGCACTAGGAGCCGATGAAGGACGGGACTAACACCGATATGCTTTGGGGAGCTGTAAGTAAGCTATGATCCAGAGATTTCCGAATGGGGGAACCCAATATCTTTTATAGGATATTACTTTTCAGTGAATACATAGCTGATTAGAGGTAGACGCAGAGAACTGAAACATCTTAGTACCTGCAGGAAGAGAAAGAAAATTCGATTCCCTGAGTAGCGGCGAGCGAAACGGGAAGAGCCCAAACCAACAAGCTTGCTTGTTGGGGTTGTAGGACTCCAATATGGTAGTCTGTTAGTATAGTTGAAGGATTTGGAAAATTCCGCTAAAGAGGGTGAAAGCCCCGTAGACGAAATGCTAACAACACCTAGGAGGATCCTGAGTACGGCGGAACACGAGAAATTCCGTCGGAATCCGCGGGGACCATCCCGCAAGGCTAAATACTCCCTAGTGACCGATAGTGAACCAGTACCGTGAGGGAAAGGTGAAAAGCACCCCGGAAGGGGAGTGAAATAGATCCTGAAACCGTGTGCCTACAACAAGTCAAAGCTCGTTAATGAGTGATGGCGTGCCTTTTGTAGAATGAACCGGCG